>NZ_JBNCNO010000001.1:0-161888 GCF_049847025.1 Micromonospora sp. DT231
AGCGGCCCCCGCGAGGGTGGCTTCCGTGGTGGCGACCGTGAGGGTGGTTTCCGCGGCGGCGACCGTCGCGAAGGCGGCTTCCGGGGTGGCGACCGGGATGGTTCCCGGCCGAGCGGACCGCGTGACGGCGGCGCCCCTCGTGAGGGCGGCTTCCGTGGTGGCGACCGCGAGGGCGGCTTCCGCGGCGGCGACCGTCGCGAAGGCGGCTTCCGGGGTGGCGACCGCGATGGTTCGCGTTCCAGCGCCCCGCGTGAAGGCGGCTTCCGGAGCGGTGACCGGGGCGGTTCCCGGCCGAGCGCCCCGCGTGACGGCGGCGCGCCTCGTGAGGGCGGCTTCCGTGGTGGCGACCGTGAGGGCGGTTACCGGGGCGGTGATCGTGAGGGCGGCTTCCGGGGTGGCGACCGTCGTGAAGGCGGCGCGTCCCGCGACGGCGGCTACCGCGGTGCTCCCCGTGAGGGTGGTTTCCGTGGTGGCGACCGCGACAGCTCCCGTCCAAGTGGACCGCGCGAGGGCGGTTACCGGGGTGGCGACCGTGAGGGCGGCTTCCGTGGTGGCGACCGTCGTGAAGGCGGCGCGTCCCGCGACGGCGGTTACCGCGGTGCTCCCCGTGAGGGTGGTTTCCGTGGTGGCGACCGCGACAGCTCCCGTCCGAGTGGACCGCGCGAGGGCGGCTACCGGGGCGGTGACCGCGAGGGCGGCTACCGCGGCGGCGACCGGGCGGGTGCTTCCCGGGCCGACGACCGGCCGCGTCGCGAGGGCGAGTTCCGCCGCGACGACCGTGCTGGCGGCTCCGACTCGTTCGACGGTGGGCGTAGCTCTGCTCCGGCCCTGCCGGATGACATCCTCGCGACCGACCTCGACAAGGACGTCCGCGCTGAGCTGCTCTCGCTGAACAAGCCGGTCGCCGAGACGGTGGCCCGGCACCTGGTCGCGACCGGTCAGCTGATCGACGAGAACCCGGCCGAGGCGCTGGCGCACGCGCTGGCCGCCCGGCGGCTCGCGTCGCGCATCTCCGCGGTCCGCGAGGCCGTGGGCCTGGCCGCGTACCACGCGGGGGAGTGGCAGTCGGCGATCGCCGAGCTGCGCACGTACCACCGGATGAGCGGTCTGCAGAGCCACCTGGCCGTGCTGGCCGACTGCGAACGGGCTCTCGGCCGGCCGGAGCGTGCCATCGACCTGTTCCGCGGCGCCGACCGGGAGAAGTTGGACCAGGCCGTCGCCATCGAGCTGCTGATCGTCGCCGCGGGTGCCCGGGGTGACCTCGGGCAGAAGGACGCCGCGGTCGCGATGCTCCAGGTACCGGACCTCACCAGCGAGGCCACGGTGCCGTGGACGGCTCGCCTGCGGTACGCGTACGCCGACGCGCTGCTCGCCGTGGGCCGACGTGAGGAGGCCCGCGAGTGGTTCTCCCGTGCCGCTGACGTGGACACCGAGGGCGAGACCGATGCCGCCGAGCGGCTGCTCGAACTCGACGGCGTGGTCATCGAGGGCGACGACGAGGACGAGGCCGCCGAGGAGATCGCCGCGGGCCCGGGTACTCCCGGAGCGGTTCCGGCCGAACCGGACGCCGATCTGACCGGCGGGAACGACGACGACCGCGACGACGAAGACGACGACGACCGCGACGACGACGAGGATGAGGACTTCGACGACGACGAGGACGACGACGTCGAGGACCACGAGGACGACGACGTCGAGGACGACGACGAGGACGAGGACTTCGACGACGACGAGCAGGACGGTGCTGTCGGCCGTCCTGGCGACGACGAGGACTCCGTCGACGAGGACTCCGTCGACGAGGACGAGGACCGTCACCCGGACGAGGCCGGCAACGACGACGCGGACACCGCTGTCGACGGCGGTACGACGTCCGGCGACACGGTGAACGCCGACGAGACCGCCCCCGCCCGGGGCGACGAGTCGGAGCCGACGCAGCGGTGAACGGGGGCACTGGGGAGCGGCTGGTCGACGGGTACACCCTTGTCGTTTTCGACCTGGACGGCGTGATCTACCTGATCGACCGGCCGATCCCCGGTGCCGTCGAGGCGGTGGCCCGGCTGCACGACGAGGGACGGGCGGTGGCGTACGCCACGAACAACGCGTCCCGCCGATCCAGCGAGGTCGCCGACCTGCTGACGGGGATGGGCGTGCCGGCTCGGCCGGAGGAGGTGCTCACCTCCGCCGCGGCCTCGGCCGAGCTGTTGCGGGATCGGCTGCCCGCCGGTGCGCCGGTGCTGGTGGTGGGTGCCGAGGCCCTGCGTGCGGAGTTGCGCGCGGTGGGCCTGACGCCGGTCACCAAAGCCGACGAGAACCCGGCCGCGGTGGTGCAGGGGTACGGCCCGCAGGTCGGCTGGGCCGAACTGGCCGAGGCGTCGATCGCGGTGCGCTCCGGCGCGCTCTGGATCGCCACCAACACCGACCGCACGCTGCCCAGTGGGCGAGGTCCGTTGCCCGGCAACGGGTCACTGGTGGCGGTGCTGCGGACGGCGCTGGAGCGCGACCCGGACGTGGTGGTCGGCAAGCCGGAGTCGGCACTGTTCGAGACCGCCGCCCGGCGCGCGGGAGGTGGCCGGAGCCTGGTGGTGGGTGACCGGTTGGACACCGACATCGAGGGTGCCCGCCGTGCCGGGCTGGACAGTCTGCTCGTGCTCACCGGCGTCCACGGCGTACCGGATCTGCTGGCCGCGGCTCCGCAGCGGCGTCCCACGTACGTGGCGAGGGACCTGGCGGGGCTCTTCGACCCGGCGGTCGCCGTGCGGGTCCCGGGTTCGGCGGACACCGGCGGTTGGTCCGTCACCGACCGCGACGGCACCCTGGAACTGGCCGGCTCGGGCCGGCCGCTTGACGCGCTGGCGGCGCTCTGCGCGATGGCGTGGTCGGCACCGGAGCCGGCGCTGCCGAAGATCCGCCCGATCGGTCCGGACGCGACGCACGCGGTGGAGAGCTTCGGCCTGGTCGCCGCTGCCTGACCGGGCGCGTCAGAGCAGTTTGCGCAGCTTCAGCAGATCGAACGGGTTGGCCTTGATCGACACCCGGCGGGAGGTCACCGCGCTCGTGACGTCCAGGTCGCCGCGGACCAGGGCGAGCAGGTCGTCGCTGGACGTGCTCAGCGCGATCTTGGCCTTGGGGTCGTCGCCGTCGGTCAACTCGACAAGCCGACCGCCGGTGATCCGGCCGTGGAAGGCGGTGTCCAGATCGGTGATCCGGCAGGCAAGTGTCCGGTCCAGGTCGATCCGTTCGCGCACCGTCTCGGCGTTGCGATCCAGCCGGGCGGCCAGCTCCTGCAAAGCCTGCCGGCACTCGTCCACGCTGGCCACATCTCCCCCTCGTTGATCGCCACGCCGTCCTCGGCACCGTACCGCACGGCACAGTCCGGGGTGCCCGGTAGCGTGACACCTGCACACCCCGCCCCGTGGAAGGACTCAGGCATGCAGGACGCGTGGCGCGCCTACCTCGAGCTGGCCATGGGCCTCGCGGAGGCGCCCCGGAAGAAGGCCCAGGACGTGGTACGTCGCCTCGTCGGCTCCGGTGGCGCGACCGCCGCCCAGCTCCAGGCCCTCGGCGAGGAGCTGGTCACCACCGGCGCCGCCAACCGAGAGGCGCTGACCAAACTGGTCCGATTCGAGGTCGACCGGACCCTCGGCGCGGTCGGCCTGGCCACCGCCGACGAGGTGGCCGAGTTGACCCGACGGGTGCACGACCTGGAACGGCAGCTCCGCGAGGCGCGCGCCGTGGAGCCGACAACCGCGTCGACGGCCGCCGCGCCGACCGTCACCGCGCCGACTGCTGCCGCCGCGCCGGCCAACGCGCCGACCGCCGCCGCGCCGACCGCCGCCGCGCCGACCGTCGCTGAGCCGACCGCCGCCGCGCCGACCGCCGCCGCGCCGACCGCCGCCGCGCCGACCGCCGCCGCGCCGACCGTCGCCGAGCCGACCGCCGCCGCGCCGGCCACCGCCGGCGGCACGGCGCAGGCCGACCCCACGCTTGCCGCGCGCCCCGGCACCGGTCTGGTGCCCTCCGACGCCTCGGCCGGTGCCCCGGTCGCCAAGAAGGCCGTCGCCAAGAAGGCGGTGGCGAAGAAGGCCGTCGCGAAGAAGGCCGTCGCCAAGAAGCCGCCGGCGACGACCGGCACCGCCGACGACGAGGCCCCCACCCCGGCGGACATGCCGGCCAAGAAGGCGGTCCGCAAGCAGCCTCCGGGCGACGCCGAATGAGCCAGCCCGGTCCACCGGCCGGCGGGTCGTTCCCGGCCCGGCCCGGCCCGGCACCCAACGGGGCGTTCCCAGCCCGACCCGGCCCGCCGGCCGGCGGAGCAGCCCGACCCGGCCCGCCGGCCGGCGGAGCAGCCCGACCCGGCTTGCCGGCCGGCGGAGCAGCCCGGCCCGCACCGCCGGTGGGCGTCCGTCCCGGGCCGCTGCCCGACGTCGGGGACGACGAGGCGCGGCACCCGGCGGTGGACGCCGCGGTGCGGGCCATGGCCAACGCGGCGACGCTGGCGCCGGCCGATCAGATCGCCCAGTACGAGGCGGCCTACGAGACGTTGCGCGAAACCCTCGCCACCATCGACCAGACCTGAGTGGGACGACCAGGCCTGAGCAGACCGGAGAACCACCCATGGCACGTCGCAACCGGCTGGACGCCGAACTCGTCCGCCGTGGTCTGGCCCGCTCCCGGGAGCAGGCTGCCGCGTTCGTCGAGGCCGGCCGCGTCCAACTGCGGGGGGTCGTCGCGCGCAAGGCCGCCGCGATGGTCGACCCCGCCGATCCGCTGCTGGTGACCGGCGAGGACCCGAGCGAGGAGTACGTCTCCCGGGGCGGGCACAAGCTCGCGGGCGCGCTGGCCGCGTTCGGGGTCGGTGGGCTGCGCGTCGCCGGCCGGCGGTGCCTGGACGCGGGCGCGTCGACAGGTGGCTTCACCGACGTGCTGCTGCGCGCCGACGCGGCCGAGGTGGTGGCCGTGGACGTCGGCTACGGGCAGCTCGCCTGGTCACTGCGTACGGATGAGCGGGTCCGCGTCCTGGAGCGCACAAATGTCCGTACCCTCGATCCGGATGCCATCGGCGGGCCGGTCGACCTCACGGTGGCCGACCTGTCGTTCATCTCGTTGCGGCTGGTGCTGCCGGCGTTGGCCGGCTGCACCCGGGACGACGGTGACCTGGCGTTGATGGTGAAGCCGCAGTTCGAGGTCGGCAAGGACCGGGTCGGCGCCGGCGGTGTGGTCCGCGATCCGGAGCTGCGCGCCGAAGCGGTGCTGGACGTGGCGGCGGCGGCGGCGCGGCTCGGCCTCGGGCTGGCCGACGTGGCGGCCAGCCCGCTACCCGGGCCGAGCGGCAACGTGGAGTTCTTCGTATGGTTGCGCCGAGGCGCACCACCGGCCGACCCGCAGCGGGTGCGGGCCGTGGTGGCGGCCGGGCCGGAGGGCCCGACGTCCGGCGACGTGCCGGACGTGGCGGCGGAGGAGGTCGCAGGGTGAACGCGCGCAGCGAGAAGACCGCGTCGGCCCGCGGGGGATCACGCGGCCGGGCTGGGGCGACGGTGGCGCGACGCCGCCCGGGCCGGGTCGGGCGGGTGGCCCGATGAGCCGGACCGCGCTGCTGGTGACCCACACCGGCCGACGGCGCAGCACCGAGCACGCCCGGTCGGTCGCCGCCGACCTGATCGACGCGGGTTTCGAGGTACGTGTGGTCGCGGACGAGGCCGAGGACCTCGACCTGCCCGGTGTGGTGCCGGTCGCCGGCCCGCAGGCCGCCGAGGGCGCCGAGATCGTCTTCGCGCTCGGTGGGGACGGCACCTTCCTGCGTGCCGCCGAGCTGGCCCGGCCGGCGAAGGCGCCGCTGCTCGGTATCAACCTGGGTAAGGTGGGTTTCCTGGCCGAGGCGGAGATCGACGACCTGGACAGCGCGGTGCGCGACGTCGTGGGTCGCAACTACACGGTCCACGAGCGGCTCACCCTGGACGTGACGGCCGAGTTCGACGGTGGGCCGACCATCGAGTCCTGGGGGCTCAACGAGATCAGCATCGAGAAGGGCGAGCGGGCGCAGATGCTCGAACTGCTCGTCGACGTGGACGGGCGGCCCCTGTCCCGCTACGGCTGCGACGGTGTCGTCTGCGCCACGCCGACCGGCTCCACCGCGTACGCGTTCTCCGGTGGCGGCCCGGTGGTCTGGCCGGAGGTGGAGGCGCTGCTGTTGGTGCCGATCAGCGCGCACGCGCTGTTCAGCCGGCCGTTGGTCACCGCCCCGACGTCCACCTTCGTGATCACCGTCGACCCGTTCACCACCCTCGCCGTGCTGTCCTGCGACGGGCGGCGCGTCTACGACCTGCCACCCGGCGCCCGGG
Organism: Micromonospora sp. DT231; assembly: GCF_049847025.1. Lineage (NCBI taxonomy): Bacteria > Bacillati > Actinomycetota > Actinomycetes > Micromonosporales > Micromonosporaceae > Micromonospora > Micromonospora sp. DT231. Next base: position 6,339 of record NZ_JBNCNO010000001.1, read on the forward strand.
TGACGGTGCGTCGGGGCGCCCTGCCGGTGCGCATCGTGCGGTTGCGGGCCCGCCCGTTCACCGACCGGCTGGTCGCCAAGTTCGGCCTTCCCGTGCACGGGTGGCGCGGCAGCCGCCGGTGAGCGCGACGTACACGGTCGGTGGACGGCGGTTGTCCACCTGACGACATGTCGCCGCTGCGGCGGCTGGCGACTAGTGACCTGGTGACAGGCTCCGTCGCAGACTCCGATCGGCCCTCATCTACGGATGGCGGGCCTTCAGGAGTAGAGGAGCACATCGCATGCACTGGTCCCCCCGCTGGCTCGCCGTCGGCGCGGTCGGCGCGTTGGTGGTCGGCCTCGCCGCACCGGCGTCCGCCGACCCGCCCGTCCGGCCCACCGGCCCGAACTCGGGCACGCCCACCCCGCTCGCGGCACCCGTCCGCGTCACCCTGATCACCGGCGACCAGGTCGAGCTCGCGCCGGCGGCGCCGGGCCGGGTCGCCGCCACCGTTCGCCCGGGACCCGGGCGTGAGCGGGTCATCTTCCAGACTCTGGAGGTCGACGGCCGGCTGCGGGTCCTGCCCAGCGACGTCCTGCCCTACGTTTCCAGTGGGGTCCTCGACGCCAACCTCTTCGAGGTGCAGGATTTGGCGGCCGACGGTTACGGCGACGCCGAGCAGGGTGCGTTGCCGCTGATCGTGCGGTACCAGGAGCAGGCCGGGGGGCGGGTCAAGCCGCTCGCCGGTGCCACCGACGCCCGGCCGTTGGAGAGCATCAACGGCGCGGCGCTGCGGGTCGGCAAGGGGGACCTCGGCGGCCTGTGGACCACGCTGGCCGGCGCGCCCGGGCAGCGTGTCGCCGCCGGGACGCCGGCCAGGCTCGGCGCCGGTATCGCGCGGATCTGGCTGGACGGGAAGGTCCGCCCGACGCTGGAGCACAGCGTGCCGCAGATCGGGGCCCCGATCGCCTGGGCGGCGGGCCGGGACGGTGCCGGCGTGACGGTGGCGGTGCTCGACACCGGCGTCGACGCGACCCACCCCGACCTGGCCGGTCGGATCGCCGAGGCGCGCGACTTCTCCGCGAGTGGCAGCGCCCGCGACGGGCACGGCCACGGCACCCACGTGGCGTCCACCATCGCCGGCAGCGGCGCGGCCTCCGCCGGGTTGCGCAAGGGCGTGGCCCCCGGCGCGACGTTGCTGATCGGCAAGGTGCTCGACGACGGTGGTTCCGGCTACGACTCGTCCATCATCGCGGGCATGGAGTGGGCCGCCCACTCCGGCGCGAAGGTCGTCAGCATGAGCCTGGGCGGCGACCCGACCGACGGCACCGACCCGATGAGCCAGGCCGTCAACGACCTGACCGCCGAGACCGGCGCGCTCTTCGTGGTCGCCGCCGGCAACTCGGGCGCGGCGCGTACCGTCGGCTCGCCGGGCGCGGCCGCCGCGGCGCTCACCGTCGGCGCGGTGGACCGCGACGACAACCTGGCGGAGTTCTCCAGCCGCGGCCCGCGGCTCGGCGACAACGGCCTCAAGCCCGAGATCACCGCGCCGGGCGTCGGCATCGTCGCCGCGCGGGCCGCCGGCACGACAATGGGTACGCCGGTGGGCGACGCGTACACGACCGCGAACGGCACGTCGATGGCCACCCCGCACGTGTCCGGAGCGGCCGCGATCCTCGCCCAGGAACACCCGGACTGGAACGCCGCCAAGCTCAAGGACGCGCTGGTGAGCACCACGAAGGCCAACCCGGCGCTGACCGTCTTCGAGCAGGGTGGCGGTCGCGTCGATGTGGCCCGGGCGCTCACGCAGCAGGTGTACGCGTCGGCCACCGCGGACTTCGGCCGGATCTCCACCGGCGGTGCGGCGGTCGAGCGGACCGTGACGTACACCAATGGCACGAAGGCGGCGCGGACCCTGCGGCTGGGCTTGGAGCTGCGCAACCTGGACAGCGGCGCGGCCGAGACCGACGGGGTCGCCGTCACCTCCGGCGAGGTGACCGTGCCGGCGGGCGGCAGCGTGGCCGTGCCGCTGCGCGCCGACCCGGCGAAGCTGGCCCGGGGTCCGCACGGCGGCTGGCTGGTGGCAACCGGTACGGACGGCGTCGCCGTGCGGACCCCGGTCGGGCTCACCGTCAGTGCTCCGATGCACCAGGTGACCGTGAAGGTGTTGGACCGCGAGGGTCGGCTGACCCTCTCGCCGGGGTTGACTCTCTTCGGTGAGCAGCCCGAGTCGGACTTCTGGGGCTGGTGGCCGGGCGAGGGCACCCTGCAGGTCGAGGAGGGCTCGTACCTGCTGACCGCGATGGTCGAGCACGGCGCCCCGTTGGACGAGCAACTGACCGAGGTCGTCGAGCCGGAGCTGACCGTCGACCGGGACCTGACCGTCGTGCTCGACGCCCGCAAGGGCACGCCGGTACGGATCGAGACGCCGAAGCCCAGTGAGCAGCAGGCGACGCTCAGCTACTACGTGCACCGGGTGTTGGGCAACGGCCGGCAGGTCGACCACGGGGTGATGTCCTACAGCACTGTCCAGCAGGTGAACGTGACGCCGACCCGCCAGGTGCGCCGGGGCGAGTTCGAGTTCGCCTCGCGCTGGCAGCTCGTCGCCCCGATGGTGGATGCGAAGATCAGCGGGGTGTCCGGTCCGCTGGACATCAACCTGATGGGTACGTCACCGGCGCCGACCGGCCGGCGGAAGATGGCGCTGGTCTGGGCCGGCACCGGAACTCCCGCTGAGCTGACCCGGGTGCGGGGCGCCGCCGCGCTGCTCGCCACCGACCCGAACCGCTCCGAGGACGAGCAGATCGCCGCCGCGGCGGCCGCCGGCGCCGCCACGGTGCTGATCGTTCGGCCGGCGGACTTCTCCGCGTGGACGGTGTGGCGCCCGATGGGGGACCGTCTGCCGATCCCGTCGATGGCGGTTGCCTACGACGACGGGCAGCGGCTCATCGCGGCGGCCAGGAAGGGTCGGGCGGTGCTGGACCTGACGCTGACCGTGGACAGCCCCTACCTGTACGACGTGTGGCAGGTGTCGAAGGGGCGGGTGCCGGAGCGGATCGTGCACACCGTGACCGCGAAGAACACCGCCGAGGTGACCGCGAGCTACGGCGACACGGGCGCGGGTTGGGCCAGTGAGCAGCGCTTTGGCTGGCGTCCGTGGCAGGAGTACTCCTGGAACGACGACCAGCGCATGGTCCGCAACGGCACCACCCGGCAGGAGTTCGTCAGCGCCGGGGACAACTGGTGGCAGCACCGGGTGCAGCACAAGCTCATGTACCTGCAGTGGGGGCAGTTGGCCGGTGGCCTGAACCAGGCGCCCCGGCGGTACGCCGCCGACGACCGGGAGACCGAGACCTGGCACGCCCCGGTGGTCCGGCCGGCCGTACCCGCAAGCGGCGCGCCGGTTCCCACCCGGACCGGTGACAACCTGAACCTGCGGGTGCCCGAGTTCGTCGACGCCGACGGGCACTACAGCGTGGCCGGCGGGAGTGAGGAGTCGGACACCGTGGAGGCCCGGGTCAGCCGGGACGGGCAGCAGATCGCCGACCTGTCCGGCGGGTGGGCGCCGGTGCCCACCACGGCGGGTCGGGCCCGCTACCGGCTCGACCTGACCACGAAGCGGTCCTCGGACGAGTGGCGCTACGCCACCCGGACCGACACGGCCTGGGAGTTCACCTCGGCCCGACCGGCGGGCGCCGCCGCCACGCCGTTGTCGCTGTTGCAGGTGGACTACCGGGTGCCGGCCGACCTGCTCGGCACGGTACGCGGCGACCGGCCGCACCAGCTCGGGCTGACCCTGCGTCAACCCGCCGGGGTGCCCGCGCCGACCGGTGCCAGCGTCCGGGTGCAGGTCTCCTTCGACGGGGGCGTCACCTGGCGCGCCGCGGCGACAAAGGGGTCGGGTACCCGCTACACCGCGACCGTGCCGGCCGGGCGCGGAACGGTGTCGCTGCGGGTCCGTGCCGCCGACCGGGCCGGGAACACCGTCGAGCAGACGGTGTTCGCGGCGTACGGGCTGCGCTGACCCGCGCGGGGCGGGGCGGCTGCGGCCGTCCCGCCCGGGTGGGGTCCGCCGTCCGGCGACGGCGGGCCCTGCCGGGTCAGAGCCAGCCGCGTCGGGCGACCTGGAACGCCAGCCCGGGCCGGGTGTCCACCCCGGCGGCGGCCATCAGGTCGGCGACGCGCCGCTGCACGGTCCGCCGGCTCACCCCGAGCTGCGAGGCGATGGACTTGTCCGGTACGCCGGCCACGAACAGCGACAGCAGCCGCGCCTCGTCGGCGTCGGGCTGATAGCCGTCGCTGGGTTGGTCGCTCGGATCCGGGCGGCGGTTGTCGGTCGTCGCCTCGGCGAGGGGATCGTCGAGCCGTAACCGGGTGGCCACCCGCCAGTGGCTCTCGAAGAGGGCGAGCAGCGCGTCGAGCAGTTGGCTGCGGCCGATCACGGCGGCGCTCGGTTCGCCGCCGTCGCGGTCCGGCACCAACGGGCAGATGGCGATGCGGGCGTCCACGATGGCCAGTCGGACCGGCAGCCGGTCCAGGACCCGGGCCTGCTCTCCGGCGGCGACGCCCTTGGCCAGGTCGGCCAACGCGCCCGGTTCCAGCAGCAGGTCACGTTCGTAGATGGCCCGGTAGCTCACCCCGCGGGCCAGCGCGTCGAACTCCTCGACGTTCTCCGGGCCAGCCATGGCCAGGGGGTTGGCGCGGCAAAACCAGAGCACCTCGGTGCGTGCCGCATTCTGCAGATCGCGCAGACGGTCCCGGAGCACCCGGGCGCCGGCGATCACCTCGACGAGGTGGTCGACGTGGTGCCGTCGCAGCCCGGAGCGGTATTCCTCGGCCAGTTGGGTGACCCGTCGGCGGGCCGTTTCCAGGTCCTCCTGGCGGCGCAGGAGCGTCGCGCCGAGGGCGACGTCCGGGGCGGTCGGGCGCAGCGGCGCGTCCGGGTCGTTGTCGGTGGGCTGCACCAGGCCCTTGGCGCGCAGCGCCTCGACCTGGGCGACGACCTGGTCGCGGGGTCGGTTGAGCCGGCGGACCAACTCGTCGATGCGGGCCGTGGTGAGCTGGAGCAGGCAGCGGTAGAGCTCCTCCTCAGCCGAGGTCAGGCCGATCACATCCAGCACGGGGCAGAACTGTACGGCGGCCGGGTGTCGGCCGCACCCGGGCCCGTCGGCTGGTCAACTGTCGTGCCTCGCGTCTACTGTCGGTGGCTGTGCTGGAAGAGCTGCGCATCACCGGACTGGGCGTCATCGAGGACACCACGCTGCCGTTGACCGGCGGCATGAACGTCATCACCGGCGAGACCGGTGCGGGCAAGACGATGGTGGTGACCGGTCTCGGCCTGCTCTTCGGGGGTCGGGCCGACGCCGGGCGGGTCCGCGCCCAGCCCGGCCGGGCGGTGGTCGAGGGGCGGTTGCGCCTGCGTGGGCGTGTCGCCGACGCCGTGCACGCCCGGATCACCGAGGCCGGTGGCGAGCCCGACGAGGACGGCTCGGTGCTGCTGAGCCGCACGGTCACGGTGGAGGGGCGCTCCCGCGCCCACGTCGGCGGCCGGAGCATGCCGGTGTCGATGCTCGGCGAGGTCGGCGAGCAGGCCGTTGCCGTGCACGGCCAGTCCGACCAACTGCGGCTGCTGCGCCCGGCCGAGCAGCGCGCCGCGCTGGACCGCTTCGCCGGCCCCGCGCACGAGAAGCTGCTCGACGCGCTGCGTGAGGCGTACACCGGGTGGCGGCGGGTGGTCGACGACCTGGCCGACCGGCGGCGCAACGCCCGCGAGCGCAACCAGGAGGCCGACCTGTTGCGGCTGGGCCTCGACGAGATCACCCGGGTCGATCCGCAGGCGGGTGAGGATGACGAGCTGAAGACCGAGGCGCAGCGGCTGGAGCACGCCGAGGGGTTGCGGACGGCCGCGCAGATCGCCCAGCAGTGCGTGGCGGGTGGTGCGGAGGCCGCCGACGAGGCACCCGACGCGACGGTGCTGCTCGGCACCGCCCGGCGCACGTTGGAGGCGCAGTCGGGCACCGACCCGGCGCTGGGTGAGCTGGCGGCCCGCCTGGAGGAGGCGGCGACGCTCGTCACCGACGTGTCGGCGGAGCTGTCGGCGTACCTGGCGACGCTCGACGCGGATCCGGCCCGGTTGCAGCACGTCTACGAGCGGCGGGCGGCGCTGCGGGCGTTGACCCGTAAGTACGCCGACGACGTCGACGGGGTGATCGCCTGGGCCGATCGGGCGCGCACCCGACTGTCCGACCTGGACACCTCCGACGATCTGCTCGACGAGTTGGAGCGCGACGGTCAGCGCCTCGCCGCGGAGGTCGCCGACCTGGCCGGGCGGGTGTCGGCGTCCCGGCAGGAGGCGGCGATCCGGTTCGCCGACCAGGTCACCGTCGAGCTGGCCGGGTTGGCCATGCCGCACGCGCGGATCGAGGTGGCGGTGCTGCCCCGCCCGGCCGGTCGCGCCGAGCCGACGCTGTCGGTCAACGGCGTCGAGGTGGGTGTCGCGTCGGACGGTGGTGACGAGGTGGAGCTGCGGTTGCTCGCTCACCCGGGAGCGCCGTCGTTGCCGTTGCAGCGGGGCGCCTCCGGCGGTGAGTTGTCCCGGGTGATGCTCGCCATCGAGGTCGTGTTCGCCGGCTCGGGTGGCCCGCCCACCCTGGTCTTCGACGAGGTCGACGCGGGTGTCGGCGGTCAGGCGGCGGTGGAGATCGGCCGCCGGCTGGCCCGACTGGCCCGCAGCCACCAGGTGCTCGTCGTCACACACCTGCCGCAGGTGGCCGCGTTCGCCGACCGGCACCTGGTGGTGGCGAAGGACACCGGCGGCGCGGTGACGACAAGCGGGGTACGGGTCGTGGAGGACACCGAGCGGGCTCGGGAGTTGGCCCGGATGCTCGCGGGTTTGCCCGATTCTGATCTGGGTATCGCTCACGCCGAGGAGCTGCTGGCCGTGGCCGCCAAGGAAAGGCGGCTGTGACGCCGCGTATTGTGAGCGCAAGCACACCGGCTTGTGCCGACGTGTGCTTCCCTGGGTAGGCGGCCCTGCTCAGGCATGTCGCGACAGAAAAGCCTGCCTCACATGCCAGGATGGTCACGATGCGTCTACCCACGTTGCGCCGGAATCGGAACTCCGAACCGGGCAGAGTCCTCGGCACCGCGCGCCTTGATCGCCGGACGAAACGCCTGGTCGGTCGGCTGCGCCCTGGTGACATCGCGATCATCGACCACGTCGACCTGGATCGGGTGGCGGCCGACTCGTTGGTCGCGGTCGGGGTCGGCGCGGTGCTCAACGCCAAGCCCTCGGTCTCCGGCCGCTACCCGAACCTCGGTCCGGAGGTGCTCGTCGCCGCCGGCATCCCGCTCCTCGACGACCTCGGGGAGGGCGTCTTCGAGCAGATCCGCGAGGGCGACCAGGTCCGCCTCGAGGGCAACACGGTCTTCGCCGGCGACGAGCCGGTGGCCCACGGCAGCCTGCAGGACGCCGAGTCGGTCGCCAAGGCGATGGCCGATGCCCGGGAGGGCCTGTCGGTGCAGTTGGAGGCGTTCGCCGCCAACACGATGGACTACCTCCGTCAGGAGCGCGATCTGCTGCTCGACGGTGTGGGTGTGCCGGACATCGAGACGCAGATGCAGGGGCGGCACTGCCTGATCGTGGTGCGCGGCTACGACTACAAGGCCGACCTGGACGTGCTGCGCCCCTACATCCGGGAGTTCAAGCCGGTGCTCATCGGCGTCGACGGCGGGGCCGACGCGCTGGTCGAGGCCGGCTACACCCCCGACATGATCATCGGGGACATGGATTCGGTCACCGACGACGTGCTGCGCTGCGGCGCCGAGGTGATTGTGCACGCGTACCCGGACGGGCGGGCGCCCGGCCTGCCCCGGGTCAACGGTCTCGGCGTCCCGGCGATCACCTTCCCGGCGGCGGCGACAAGCGAGGACCTGGCCATGCTGCTCGCCGACGAGAAGGGCGCCTCGCTGCTGGTCGCGGTCGGCACCCATGCCACCCTCGTCGAGTTCCTCGACAAGGGCCGCGGCGGGATGGCCTCGACGTTCCTGACCCGGCTGAAGGTCGGCGGCAAGCTGGTCGACGCCAAGGGTGTGAGCAGGCTCTACCGGCAGAGCATCTCCGGATCCTCGTTGCTGCTGCTGGTGCTGTCGGCGATCGCGGCGATGGCGTCCGCGGTGGCTGTCTCGACCGTCGGGAAGGCGTACCTGGGCGTGGTCGCCGAGTGGTGGGACAATTTCGTGTTCCAGCTGTACCGGCTCTTCTAGTTCCCGACCGATCAAGAGGCTGCAAGCGTGATCAACTTCCGCTACCACGTGGTGTCTCTCACCGCGGTGTTCCTGGCTCTGGCGATCGGCCTGGTGGTCGGCACGGCCGCTCTCAACGGCCCGGTCGCCGATTCGCTCGAGGGGCAGGTCACCGGGCTGCGCAAGGACAACCAGTACTGGCGCCAGCAGGTCAACAACATGGAGACGCAGCTCGGGCGGGAGGAGGAGTTCGCCGACAAGATGTCCGAGTTCGTGCTCCCGAGCACCCTGTCCGGGCGTCGCGTGCTGATGCTCACCCTGCCCAACGGGCGCGACCACGCCGAGGGCGTGCTCAAGAAGCTCCAGCTCGCCGGGGCCACCATCACCGGCCGGGTCGATCTGCAGGACAAGTTCATCAACCCGGACAACAACTCCAACCTGCTGGAGTTGGCCGTCACCGCGGCCCGCCCGACCGCGCAGACCACCGGCCTGCCCGGCAACGGGCACGGTGTGGAGACCTCCAGCGCGCTGCTGGCCAGCGTCCTGCTGGACCGGGCCCAGGGCACCGCGCCGGTCAGCGACGCCGACCGGCGGGCGGTGCTCGCCGCGTACAACAACGCCAGCTACCTGACCACCGACAGCAACAAGGTCACCGGCCCGGCGGAGGCGGTCGTCGTGGTCAGCGGCCAGCCGAACGTCGACAAGGACTCCGACAAGCGGGACGAGTCGGTCGTCAAGATCGCCGAGCAGTTCGACCGGACCGGTTCGATCGTGGTGGCCGGCAAGGGCTCCGTCGGTGGCAACCTGGTCTCCGTGGTGCGCGGTGACCCGGTGCTCTCCCAGACCATCTCGACCGTCGACAACGCCAACACCGTGCAGGGCCAACTGGTCACCAGCCTCGCCCTGGTGCAGCAGCTCACCGAGAAGAAGGCCGGCCAGTACGGCGTCGGCGACAACGCCGCCTCCGGCCTGTTGCCTACACTGCCCCAGTGAGCGAACGACGTACCTCCGTGTCCGTAACCGACGCTTCTGCGAGCCTGCGGCCCTGCGGGGCGGGAGCGTGAGCACGCTGGGCCGGCTGCTGATCGCCGGTGCCGGCGCCGCCGCGGCCCGCTACGCGCTGCGCGAGGTACGCGTCTCCCCAGCCGGGCCGACGCTGGAGCGCACCAACTTCCGGGGCCGCACGGTGACCCTGGCCGCCGGCCCGGCGCTCGCCGCCGGGGCGACCGCCGTCGGCGCGTTCGGCGCCACCAGCGGCGCCTCCGGCGCGGCCGCCCTGGTCGCCGGCCTCGGCGCCGGTGGCGTCGGCCTCTACGACGACGTGGTCGGCGCGCGGCCGGAGCAGAAGGCGGCCAAGGGCTTCACCGGTCACCTCGCCGCGCTGCGCGCGGGACGGATCACCGCGGGCCTGGTCAAGGTCGTCGGAGTGGGTGCCGCCGGGCTGGGTGCCGCCGCGCTGCTCGCCGCCGACCCCCGCGTCGCCGCGCACCCCCGCCGGCTGCGCCACGGCGCGTTCGGCCGCGGCGTCGACGTGCTGCTCGGCGCCGGCGTGATCGCCGGCACGGCCAACCTGCTCAACCTGCTCGACCTGCGGCCGGGCCGCGCCCTCAAGTCCGGGCTGCTGCTCGCCGCGCCGCTGACCGGCGGCCCGCACGGCGGGATCGCCGCCGGTGCGGCCGGCGCCGCCGCCGGCCTGCTCCGCGACGACCTGGCCGAGGACGTGATGCTCGGCGACAGCGGCGCGAACGCGCTCGGGGCGCTGCTCGGCGTCGCGCTCGCCGCCCGCAGCGGCCCGCTCGGGCGCGCCGGCCTGCTCGCGCTGCTCGCCGGTCTCACCGCCACCAGCGAGAAGGTCAGCTTCACCGCGGTGATCCAGCGGACCCCGGTGCTGCGGGAGCTCGACGCTCTGGGCCGGCGCGCCGACTGACGTGACCAGACCTGCACCCCTCGCCGGCGCCGGCCGGTTGGCCGGGGCAGCCGCGCTCATCGCCGTCCTCACCGTGGCCAGCCGGCTCGCCGGCTTCGGCCGCACCGCCGTGTTCACCCTGGGCTTGGGGCACACCGACCTCGGTGGCACCTACGTGGTGGCCAACGCGGTGCCGAACTTCATCTTCGAGATCGTCGCCGGGGGAGCGCTGGCCAGTCTCGTCGTGCCGCTGCTCGCCGGCGCGGTCGCGGCGGGCGACCGGACAGCCGTGGCCCGGACCACCGGTGCGCTGCTGACCTGGACGCTGGCCCTGCTGGTCCCGCTCGCGTTGCTAGTGGTGGTCGGCGCCGGGCCGGTGATCGGGCTGCTGGGCGACGGGCTGACCGCCGCCCAGCAGCAGAGCGGCATCCGGATGCTGCGGGTCTTCGCGCCGCAACTACCGCTGTACGGAATCGGCATCGTGCTCGCCGGGGTGCTCCAGGCCCACCGCCGCTTCGCCTGGCCGGTGCTCGCCCCGTTGCTGTCCAGCCTCACCGTCATCGTCGTCTACCTCGTCTTCGGCGCGACGCAGGGCCGTTACGCCACCGTCGCGGGGGTCAGCCCCGGTGGGGAATTGCTGCTCTCCGCCGGCACCACCCTCGGCGTGCTGGTGCTGTCGCTGTCCCTGGTGATCCCGGTCCGCCAGCTCCACCTGGGGCTGCGGCCCGGCTTCGGGTTCACGGCCGACGCGCGGGCCCGGGTCGGCGGGTTGGCGGTGGCCGGCGCGGTCACCGTCGCCACCCAGCAGATAGCCCTGATCGTCAGCCTGAACCGGGTCACCTACGGCGCGGCGACAAATCCCAGCGTCTACAACCTGGCGCAGACCGTCTACCTGCTGCCGTGGGCGGTGCTGGCGGTGCCACTGGCCATCGCGGCGTACCCGACCCTGGCGGCGGCGCGGGCCGCCGGTGACGAGGACACCTACCGGGCGACCCTGGCGCCGGCCGTGCGCGGTGTGCTCCTGTTCAGCTGTCTCGGCACGGCCGCGTTGATCGGGACCGCCGTGCCGGTGGGGCACTTCTTCTTCCCGTCGGACACCGCGTCGACCGCCGCCGCCGCGATCATCGGGTACGCCCCCGGCCTGGTCGGCTACGGCCTCTTCGCGGTGCTCACCCGGGCGCTCTATGCCCGGGGGGAGACGCGGGCGGCGACGGTTGCCACCGCCGTCGGCTTCCTGGTGGTGCCGGCCGTGGCCCTGCCGCTCGGTGCGGTGCTGCCGCTTCGGGACCGGGTGCTCGCGGTGACCTCCGCGAACTCGGTGGGGATGCTCGTCCTCGGGGCGTTGCTGCTCCTGGCGGTGGCGCGTAGCGCCGGCCGTCTGGCGTTGGCCGGCGCGGCCCGGGCCGGGGCGGCTGGTGGCCTCGCCGGTGTGCTCGCCGCGCTCGCCGGGTGGGGCCTCACCCGCTGGCTCGACACGCCGGGCGGCGGCACCCCGACGATCGCGGCGGCACTCGGTCAGGGCATGCTGTCCGGGGTTCTGGTCGGGGCGGTGTTCCTCGCTGTGGTCTGGTTCGTCGACCGGCGGGATGTGCAACCGCTGCTCGCCGGGATGCTGCGGCGTCTGGGGCGGCGGGGGCCACGGGGCGGGGGCGACGGATCGACGTCGGCCTCCGCGCGGCGGGGCGACGGGAAGGAGACGGCAGCGCGATGACTGAAGCAGCTCTGCCGATCGGCTGGTCGGGCAGCGTCGCGTTGGTGCTCGCGTCCAGCACCGGCGGGGTCGGCCAGCACGTCCGCTCGGCGGCGCGGGGCCTCGTCGCGGGCGGCGCGACGGTCCTGGTCTGCGGGCCGGCCGCCACCCAGGAGCAGTTCGACTTCACGAGTGTGGGCGCGCGTTTCGAGCCGGTCGAGATCCCGGCCAGCCCGACGCCGGCCGACGCCCGTGCGGTGCTGACCCTGCGGCGGGTGCTCTCCGCCGCCGGTGTCGACGCGGTGCACGCGCACGGCCTGCGTGCCGGGTTGGTCGCCGTGCTGGCCCGTCCCGCCGCCCCGCTGATCGTCACCTGGCACAACGCGGTGCTCGCCGGCGGACTGCGGGGCGCGATGTCCCGTCTCGCGGAACGAGCGGTGGCCCGCGGCGCCCGGGTGGCCCTGGGCGCCTCCGCGGATCTGGTGGCCCGGGCCACGGCGCTGGGCGCCACCGATGCCCGACTCGCCCCGGTCGCCGCGCCCACCCTGCCCGCGCCGCGCCGACGCCCGGCGGCGGTACGCGCCGAGTTCGGCGTACGCCCGGACCAGCCGTTGATCGTCTCGGTCGGTCGGCTGCACCCGCAGAAGCGTTACGACGTGCTGATCGACGCGGCGGCCCGTTGGCGTACGCGTACCCCGCCGCCGGTGGTGGTGATCGCGGGCAGTGGCCCGGCCTACCTGCCGCTGGCCGCCCGGACCTCCGCGGCCCGTGCGCCGGTGACCCTGCTGGGGCACCGCACCGACGTGGCCGACCTGCTCGCCGGCGCCGACCTCGCGGTGGTGACGAGCGACTGGGAGGCCCGGCAGCTGTTCGCCCAGGAGGCGTTGCGCGCGGGCGTACCCCTTGTCGCCACCGCTGTCGGTGGGCTGCCGGAGCTGGTCGGCGACGCCGCCGCGCTGGTCCCCGCCGGTGACGTGGACGCGGTCGACGCGGCGGTACGCGCGCTGCTGGACGACCCGGCCGCGCGGGCCGAGTTGGGTCGGCGGGGCGCCGAACGGGCGGCGACGTGGCCGACCGAGGCGGACACCGTGGCCGCGCTGGCCGACCTCTACGCCGAGTTGGCCGGGCAACCCACTCCTCCGGCGGCCACCCCCGACTCCGACGCCCCGAGAACGGGACACCGGTGATGCTGCGCCGAATTGCCCCCGCCCTGTTGACCGTGCTCGTGGTGGCGCTCGGCGTCACCGCGCTGGCCGCCCGCCCACCGCAGAGCGTCCCGCAACGCTCCGCCGACTTCGTGGTGCTCGCCGGGATCGCCGGGCTGCGCTGGGAGGACGTCGATCCGCAGAGCACCCCGACGCTGTGGCGGATGGCCCAGGACGGGTCAATCGGCTCGCTGTCGGTGCGTTCCGCGCACCGACCCACCTGCCCGGTGGACGGCTGGCTGACCCTGGGCGCGGGCAGCTTCGCCGCGTGGAACGGCAGCCGGCCGCCCGAGGGCTGTCCGCCGGCCGGAGTGGCCGTGGAACAACCCGACGGCATCGGCGCGAACCTGCCCGACCAGGAGAGCGTGGTGCAGCACAACCAGCAGCGCCTGTCCTGGGGTGCCATGCCCGGTTCGCTGTCGGAGTCGGTCCGCTGCTCGGTGGCCGTGGGCCCGGGTGCGGCGGTGGCGGCCGCCCGACCGTTCGGCCGCGTCGACAGGTACGCCTCGGCGCTGCCGGCCGACCCGCGGATGCTGCTCGGCTCGTGTGTGCTGAGCATCGTCGACCTCGGCACGGTCGAGGGGACCGACCCCGCGTCACGCGCCGGGCAGGCCCGCGCGGCGGACGCCCAGTTGGCCCGGGTGCTGGCCGCGCGGCCACCGCGGTCGTTGGTGCTTGTCGCGGGGATCTCCGACACCGCCCCGCCGTCGCGACTGCACGTGGCGGTCGCCGACGGTCCGGGCTGGGAGCGGGGGTGGCTCACCTCGGCCAGCACCGGCCGCGACGGGTACCTGCAACTTGTCGACCTCGCGCCGACCGCCCTCGCCGCGCTGGGCCGGCCGATGCCGGAACGTCTCTTCCTCGGCCGGCCGGCCGTCAGCACCGGTGGTCGTCCGGCCGACCTCGCCGACGCCATAAGCGCCCCGGCCGACGCCGATCGGGAGGCGGCCGCCCAGCGGAACGTCTCCGGCCGGTTCTTCACGCTGCTCGCCGGTGTGCAGGTGCTGCTGGCGCTGGCGGTCCTGCCGCTGCTGCGCCGGGCCCGCCCGCACGCCGGGCCGACCGGCCCGACCGCCGTCTCCGGGCGGATCGTGGCGGTGGCGGAGTTGCTGCTGGTCGCCGTGGCGTTGACCGTGCCGGCGGCGCTGCTGGCCGACGCGGTGCCCTGGTGGCGGGGCGAGCACCCCGGCTGGCTCTTCGCCGGGATCACCGGGCTGCTGGTGGCCGCCGGCACCGCGGCGGTCCGGTTCGTCCCCGGGTACGCGCGCACCCTCGGCCCGCTGGGCGCGGTGGCCGGCCTCACCACGCTCGTGGTCGGGCTGGACGTGCTCACCGGGGCCAGCCTCCAGCTCAACGGCGTGGTGGGCTACTCCGCATTGCAGGGTGGCCGCTACGCCGGGCTGAGCACCGTGGGGCTGGGAGTCCTCCTCGCCGGGGCGCTGCTGACCGGGGGGTGGTTCGCCCAGCGGCTGCACCGTGGCTGGCGGCCCGCGGTGATGGTGGCGGTGGGTGGCCTCGCCGTGGTGGTGGTGGGCAGCCCGTACCTGGGCGCCGACCCGGTCGGCGCGATCGCGCTCACCGCCGGGGTGAGCGTCGCCGCCGTGATCAGCGCCGGCGGCTGGTTGACGGTCAGCCGGCTGGCCTGGGCCGCCATGGCCGCCCTGGCGGTCGGCATCGGGTTCGCCGTGGTGGACCTGCGGCGGTCGGCGGCCGAACGGGGCAGCCTGGGCAGGTTCCTCTCCGCGCTCGGCGACGGCACCGGCGGGTTCACCGTGCACCGATCCAGCACGGAGAATTTCGAGACGTTGGTCAACAGCCCGCTGACCGTGCTGGCGTTGGTGGGTGGGCTGCTGGTGTGGTTCGCCCTGTTGCAGCCGTGGGGTGGGCTGATGCGGTTGTTCGGCATCTACCCGGCGATCCGGGCCGCGATGGCCGGCACCGTGGTCGCCGCCGTGCTCGGTGGTGTGCTCGACGGCGCGGCACTCGACGTGCTGGGCGCTGCCGCCGCCCTGGTGGTGCCGATGGCCGCCCTGGCGTCGCTGCGGGTCCTCGGCCACGCGGCCGACCGGACCCGCCCGCTGCCGGGTCGCTCCCGCGCGGACGGCGTCGACGACTCGGGGTCCGGCGGGGTCGGTCCGGTCGGTGGGGACGACGGCCCGACCCGGGGTGGAGGGCCGCTGGGCGCGGTCCACCCCCGCCCGATCAGCGGACCGCCCTCGGGCGCGTCGACGGCTGTCGCGCCCCCGGAGACACCTGCCAACCGCTCGACCGACGGCCCTCCAGCCGACGCCGACGCCCCTCCAGCCGACGCCGACGCCCCTCCAGCCGACGCCGACGCCGCCGACGCTGACCGCCCTCCTGCCGACGCTGACGGCCCTCCAGCCGACGACGACGACGACGCTGACGGCCGCTCGGTCGACGCCGACGAGGCGGCCGGGCCGACCGCGCGCGGGGCGACGCCGGACGCCGCCCCGACGGCGCCCGCGCCGCCCCGACAGGTCGACAGGTCATCGACCGGGGTCGCCGCTTCCTGAGTGGCGGCCCCGCGCCCGGACGACCCGGTGGTGTCGCAGCCGGGGTGCGGCCTGCGGGTACCCGCCCGGGAGGTGTTACCGTCGAATCCCGTGGATCGCGTGATCACTTTTGTTGATCAAGCACGGCGGTCTGCCATGACCGCGACAGACGACACGGGAGCAGGCCTTGGCCCCATCAGCACGGACGACCAGGCACATTTTCGTCACCGGGGGCGTCGCCTCCTCGCTGGGTAAGGGCCTCACCGCCTCCAGCCTCGGCAACCTGCTGACCGCGCGCGGGTTGCGGGTGGTGATGCAGAAGCTCGACCCCTACCTGAACGTCGACCCCGGGACGATGAACCCGTTCCAGCACGGTGAGGTCTTCGTCACCGAGGACGGCGCCGAGACCGACCTCGACGTCGGGCACTACGAGCGCTTCCTGGACCGGGCCCTGTCCGGCAAGGCGAACGTCACCACCGGCCAGATCTACTCCGACGTGATCGCCAAGGAGCGGCGGGGCGAATACCTGGGCGACACCGTCCAGGTCATCCCGCACATCACCAACGAGATCAAGTCGCGGATCCTGGCGATGGCCGACCCGGACGAGGACGGCCAGCTCCCCGACGTGGTGATCACCGAGGTCGGCGGCACCGTCGGCGACATCGAGTCGCTGCCGTTTTTGGAGGCGATCCGTCAGGTCCGCCACGACCTGGGCCGGGACAACTGCTTCTACCTGCACGTCTCGCTGGTGCCGTACCTGGCGCCGTCGGGTGAGCTGAAGACCAAGCCGACCCAGCACTCGGTGGCGCAGCTGCGCAACATCGGTATCCAGCCGGACGCGATCGTGCTGCGCTGCGACCGGGAGATCCCGGTGAAGCTCAAGGAGAAGCTGTCGCTCTACTGCGACGTGGACGCCGAGGCGGTCGTCGCCGCCCCGGACGCCCCGAGCATCTACGACATCCCGAAGGTGCTGCACCGGGAGGGGCTCGACGCGTACGTGGTGCGCCGGCTCGGTCTGTCGTTCCGGGACGTGGACTGGGCCAGCTGGGACGACCTGCTGGAGCGGGTGCACCGGCCCCGGCACACGGTCACCGTCGCCGTGGTCGGCAAGTACGTCGACCTGCCCGACGCGTACCTGTCGGTGAGCGAGGCGATCCGCGCGGCCGGGTTCGGGCACCGGGCCCGGGTGCAGCTGCGCTGGGTGCCCAGCGACGAGTGCGTCACCCCGGCCGGCGCCGCCGCGGCGTTGGCCGGCGTGGACGGCATCCTCATCCCCGGCGGCTTCGGTGTCCGGGGCATCGAGGGCAAGATCGGCACCGCCCGGTACGCCCGCGAGGCCGGCATCCCGCTGCTCGGGCTCTGCCTCGGCCTGCAGTGCATGACCATCGAGGTGGCCCGGCACCTGGCCGACCTGGACGGCGCCAACTCGTTGGAGTTCGACGAGCAGGCGGCCCACCCGGTCATCGCCACGATGGCCGACCAGGAGGACATCGTCGCCGGCCGGGGCGACCTGGGTGGCACCATGCGGCTGGGCGCGTACCCGGCGACGTTGACCGAGGGCTCGATCGTCGCCGAGGCGTACGGCAGCACCGAGATCAGCGAGCGGCACCGGCACCGGTACGAGGTGAACAACGCCTACCGGGACGCGCTGACCAAGGCGGGCCTGCACATCTCCGGCACCTCGCCGGACGGCCGGCTCGTCGAGTTCATCGAACTGGACCGGAGCCTGCACCCGTTCTTCGTGGCCACCCAGGCGCACCCCGAGTTGAAGAGCCGCCCGACGCGCCCGCACCCGCTGTTCGCCTCGTTCGTCAAGGCCGCGGTGACGTACTCGCAGGCCGACCAGTTGCCTGTCGACCTGGACGCGGCGGCGGAGGCCCCGACGACGCGCAAGGCCGCCCGCAACGGCGCCGCGACGAAGGCCGCGTCCACCTCGTGAGCGAGCGCAGCGAGCGAACCAGCAGGCTCAGCGGGGTGCCGCACGCCGTCGTCGAGCGCAGCGAGGCGGCGGCGTGAGCGGGTTGGAGCACCGCTACGAGGTGCGCTCCCGCGAGGAGCGGTACCGGGGGCGGATCTTCGACGTGGTCACCGAGGAGGTGACCATGCCCGGCGGTGGGACCGGGCTGCGTGACCTGGTCCGGCACGTCGGGGCGGTGGCCGTGGTGGCGCTCGACGACGCCGGCCAGGTGGTGCTGATCCGGCAGTACCGGCACGCGGTCGGGCGGCACCTGTGGGAGCTGCCCGCCGGTCTGATGGACGTCTCCGGCGAGGAGTTGCCGGCGGCCGCGCTGAGGGAGCTGGCCGAGGAGGCCGACCTCACCGCCGGGCGGGTCGACGTGCTCGTCGACCTGCACAGCTCGCCGGGGTTCACCAACGAGGTCGTGCGGGTGTTCCTGGCCCGCGACCTCGCCGAGGTGCCGGCCGACGAGCGGCACGAGCGCCACGACGAGGAGGCCGACCTCCAGGTCGTCCGGATCGGCCTGGACGAGGCGGTGGCCATGGTCCTGGCCGGCGAGATCACCAACGCGTCCGCGGTGGCCGGGCTGCTGGCCGCGGCCCGCGCCCGCGACGCCGGCTGGTCGGCGCTGCGCCGGGCGGACGCGCCGCTGCCCCGCTGAGCGCCACCGCCGGTCCAGCCGGCGAGGGAGTACGCGCCAAAGGGGCCCCGCGGTCAGCCGCGGGGCCCCTTTCGCTGTCTGGTCTAGGAGTCGCGCAGCGGACGGCCCTGCGCGTCCGTGCCGCCGTTGACCAGGATGAGGATGCCGTCGATGAGGCCCCAGAAAGCGCCGAGGCCGCAGGTCACCAGGCTCACGACGAGCTGGAGAACGGCGATCTTGGTGTGTCCGGTGTAGAACCGACCGGCACCGAAGGTGCCGAGCAGGATGCCGAGGATGCCCGCGACGATCTTGCTCTTGTCGGAGACGCCCTGGGGGTACCCCGGCTGGGGGTAGCCGGGCTGGTACGGAGGAGTGGTCATGAGCGGACACAGTAGTGATCCACTCGTCGACTGTCCGCACCGCCGCCCGACAGACGGGACGATAATGGTGAAACGTTGTCCTGTCGGCTGAGGTGACGCTCGACCGCTTGAATCCCGGCTGTGCCGTGACACATCGTCAGGACACCCGGGCACCGGATGCCACTGTGCTGGCTCGCGGCGGCACCGGGCGCGCCTAGACTGCCGCCGGCGGGACCGGTGGACCGTGGTGGCAAAGGGGCCGCCGCGGCACCGAGCAGTCGGGGGAGAGCAGCCCCGAAGAGAGGTGTCTGCATCGTGAAGGTCGGAATCCCACGCGAGGTCAAGAACCACGAGTACCGCGTGGCGATCACGCCAGCGGGCGTCAACGAGTTCACCCGCAGTGGTCACCAGGTCTTCGTCGAGGCCGGTGCGGGGGTCGGCTCCAGCATCACCGACGAGGAGTTCACCGCCGCCGGCGCGACGATCCTCGCCACCGCCGACGAGGTGTGGGAGACCGCCGAGCTGGTGCTCAAGGTCAAGGAGCCGATCGCCGAGGAGTACCACCGGATGCGCGAGGGGCAGGTGCTCTTCACCTACCTGCACCTGGCCGCCTCCAAGGAGTGCACCGACGCGCTGATCGACCGCAAGGTGACAGGCATCGCGTACGAGACGGTCGAGCTGCCCGACCGGTCGCTGCCGCTGCTCGCCCCGATGTCCGAGGTCGCCGGCCGGCTCGCCCCGCAGGTGGGCGCCTTCTACATGATGCGGACCGGCGGTGGGCGCGGTGTGCTGCCCGGCGGTGTCTCCGGCGTGTACGCGGCCAAGACCGTCGTCATCGGCGCCGGCGTGTCCGGCATGAACGCCGCCGCGATCGCGCTGGGCCTGCAGTCCGAGGTGCTGCTGCTGGACAAGAACGTCGCCCGGCTGCGCTCGGCCGACGCCATCTACCGCGGCCACCTGCAGACCATCGCGTCCAACGCCTACGAGGTCGAGCGGGCCGTGCTCGACGCCGACCTGGTCATCGGCGCGGTGCTGGTGCCCGGCGCGAAGGCGCCGACGCTGATCTCCAACGAGCTGGTCTCCCGGATGAAGCCGGGCAGCGTGCTCGTCGACATCGCGATCGACCAGGGCGGCTGCTTCGAGGACTCGCGTCCCACGACCCACGCCGACCCGGTCTACAAGGTGCACGAGTCGATCTTCTACTGCGTCGCGAACATGCCCGGCGCGGTGCCGAACACCAGCACGTACGCCCTGACCAACGTCACCCTGCCGTACGCCCTGGAGCTGGCCAACCACGGCTGGCGCGAGGCGCTGCGCCGCGACCCGGCGCTGGGGCTGGGCCTGAACACGCACGCCGGCCAGGTCACCTACGGCCCGGTCGCCGAGGCGCACGGCATGGACGTGCTCCCGCTGACCGAGGCGCTGGCCTGA
Source organism: Micromonospora sp. DT231 (assembly GCF_049847025.1). Classification (NCBI taxonomy): domain Bacteria; kingdom Bacillati; phylum Actinomycetota; class Actinomycetes; order Micromonosporales; family Micromonosporaceae; genus Micromonospora; species Micromonospora sp. DT231. The sequence continues at coordinate 26,263 of NZ_JBNCNO010000001.1, forward strand.
GGGTGGCGGGCTGACCGGCGGCACGGACACCGGCGCCGGCGTGGGCGACGAGCCCACGCCGGCGCTGCGCCGTGCCGTACGGGGCTACCTCGACCACCTCACCGTCGAGCGTGGACTGTCGGCGAACACGCTGGCCTCGTACCGCCGGGATCTGGACCGTTATCTCGCGACCCTGGTCCAAGCCGGCGTCGCCGACCTCGCGTCGGTCGGCGCCGGCCTGGTCGAGTCGCACCTGGCCCGGCTGCGCGCGGGCGACGACGCGCACCCGCCGCTGGCGGTATCCTCCGCCGCCCGCGCGGCGAGCGCGGTCCGCGGCCTGCACCGCTTCGCCCTGCGCGAGGGACTGGCCGGCGCCGACCCGAGCCGCGACGTGCGCCCGCCCACCCCGCCCCGGCGGCTGCCCCGGGCGCTGCCCGTCGACGACGTGGTCCGGCTCCTGGAGACCGCCGGCCCGATCACCGCGACCGGCGACGACGCGCCCCTCGCGCTGCGCGACCGGGCGCTGCTGGAGTTCCTGTACGGCACCGGCGCGCGCATCTCCGAAGCGGTCGGCGCCGCGGTGGACGACCTGGACACCGACGAGGGCACCGTGCTGTTGCGCGGCAAGGGCGGCCGGGTGCGGCTGGTGCCGATCGGCGGGTACGCCGTCGACGCGGTGCGCGCCTATCTGGTCCGGGCCCGCCCCGGCCTGGCCGCCACCGGTCGGGGCACCCCGATGGTCTTCCTCAACGCCCGCGGCGGCGCGCTGACCCGCCAGGGCGCCTGGGGCATCCTGCGCGCCGCCGCCGGCCGGGCCGGGCTGCCCGTGGACGGGCCCGCGGCGGTCTCGCCGCACACCCTGCGCCACTCGTACGCCACCCACCTGCTCGACGGCGGCGCCGACGTCCGGGTGGTCCAGGAGTTGCTCGGACACGCGTCGGTGACCACCACACAGGTCTACACACTCGTCACCGTGGAGCGGCTGCGCGAGGTGTACGCCACCGCCCATCCGCGCGCCCGGGACTGAACCCGGTCGCGGTCGGCGCCGACACGCCGGGCCGGTGCCCGACCCCCTGCTGGTCGGTGGCGTACAGTCGGCATCGGCGCGGACCTCCTGGAGCGACACGACCGGGGTGCGCAGCGGCGCCGCGAAGGACGTCGGACGGCTCCGACGCCGGGTGGGGTCGTCGGGAGGGGGCAACGAACACATGGCTGGCAACGGTGACCGTGCCGAGACCTGGACGTCGGAGCTCCGCGAGCAGCAGGCCACGCTCGGCGCGGATCTGGGTCCGGCGGACCCGGCTGCCTACACGATGCGCAAGCCCATCCCCGAGCCCATGCCCACCGACCGGCACGGGCCGGCGCGCATCATCGCGATGGCCAACCAGAAGGGTGGCGTCGGGAAGACCACCACCACCATCAACCTGGGCGCGGCGCTCGCGGAGTACGGCCGCAAGGTGCTGCTCGTCGACTTCGACCCGCAGGGCGCCCTCTCGGTGGGCCTGGGAGTCAACCCGCACAACCTCGACCTGTCCATCTACAACCTGCTCATGCAGGACGACATCATCGCCGAAGACGTCGTCATCAAGACCGACGTGGCGGGCCTGCACCTGCTGCCGGCCAACATCGACCTCTCCGCCGCCGAGATCCAGCTCGTCAACGAGGTCGCCCGGGAGATGGCCCTGGCCCGGGTCCTGCGCACGGTCCGCAAGGAATACGACTACATCCTGATCGACTGCCAGCCGTCGCTGGGCCTGCTGGCGATCAACGCGTTGACCGTCGCGCACGGCGTGCTCATCCCGCTGGAGTGCGAGTTCTTCAGCCTGCGCGGTGTGGCGCTGCTGCTGGACACCATCGACAAGGTGCGCGAGCGGCTCAACTTCGATCTGGAGCTTGAGGGCATCCTCGCCACCATGTACGACAGCCGCACCACGCACTGCCGCCAGGTCCTGCAGCGGGTGGTCGAGGCGTTCGGCGACAAGGTCTACCAGACGGTCATCACCAAGACGGTGAAGTTCCCGGAGTCCACCGTGGCCGGTGCCCCCATCACGACGATGGACCCGGCCTCCTCCGGAGCCCGCAACTACCGTCAGCTGGCCCGCGAGGTGATCGCCGCCCAGTCGGAGCGGTAGCCGGAACGCCCGGTGCCCGCCTCGTGGACTACGGTCGTGCGGTGACCGCGCCACCCCTCGACCCACCCGACACCGCTGCTCCGGGCGAGGTCGATGGTGTGCCGCTCGCCGATCCGGCTGCCGACCTGCCCGCCGCCCCGGCCGCCAGCGGCTTCACGGTGCGGCTCGCCAACTTCACCGGCCCGTTCGACCTGCTGCTGCAACTGATCGGCAAGCACAAACTCGACGTCACCGAGGTGGCCCTGCACACGGTCACCGACGAGTTCATCGCCTACATCCGGGCCATGGGCGACGACTGGGACCTGGACGAGGCCAGCGAGTTCCTGCTCATCGCCGCGACCCTGCTCGATCTGAAGGCGGCCCGGCTGCTGCCCTCCGCCGAGGTGGAGGACGAGGCCGACCTCGCCCTGCTGGAGGCCCGGGACCTGCTCTTCGCCCGGCTGCTGCAGTACAAGGCGTACAAGGAGGCGGCGGCGTACATCGCCGAGCTGGAAGCCGTCGGCGGCCGGCGGTACCCGCGGGCGGTCAGCCTGGAGGCCCGCTACGCCGAGGCGCTGCCCGACCTGGTCCTCGGCATCGGCCCGCAGCGGCTGCTGAAGCTGGCCGTGAAGGCCATGACCCCGAAACCGGTGCCGGAGGTCTCCATCGCCCACGTGCACATGGTCCGGGTCAGTGTCCGGGAACACGCGGCGATCCTCGCCGCCCGGCTGCGGCGGGCCGGCACGGCCACGTTCTCGCTGCTCTGCTCCGACTGCGAGGCCACCCTGGAGGTGGTGGCGCGGTTCCTCGCGCTGCTGGAGCTGTACCGGGAGGGGCTTGTCGCCTTCGTCCAGGAACAGGCCCTGGAGGAGCTGACCGTGCGCTGGACCGGCCCGGCCGACGGCGACACGGAGCTGCACGTCGACGAGTACGCCGGCACCCCGGCCGACCCCGGTCCGCCAGGCGCTGGCCCTGAGTCGGCGGGGGCTGAGCCTGAGCCGGCCGGAGCTGAGCCGCACGGTCCCAGGCCTGAGTCGGTGGGGGCTGAGCCTGAGCTGGCCGGGGCTCAGCCGGACGGTCCCAGGCCTGCGTCGCTGGGGGTTGGGCCTGGGCTGGCCGGGGCTGAGCCGCACGGGATCGGGCCTGCGTCGGTGGGGCCTGAGCCGACCGGGCCTGTGTCGCTGGGGGTTGGGCCTGAGCCGGCCGGAGCTGAGCCGCACGGGACCGGGCCTGCGTCGGCGAGGGCTGAGCCGGCGGGGGTTGGGCCTGAGCCGGCGGGGGCTGAGCCGGCGGGGGTTGGGCCTGAGCCGGCGGGGGCTGAGCCGGCGGGGGTTGGGCCTGCACTGGCGGCGGCTGAGCCTGCGCCGGTGCGGGTTGAGCTTGAGTCGGCGGGGGAGGCCGGCGGGCCGGACGGGACGGGAACGACGGAGGGTGCGCGGGATGAGTGACGAGCAACGCCGGGACTCACTGGCCGACCAGGCCGCCGCCTGGGTCCCCCCGTGGGACCGCCCTCGCCCGCCCGCCGCCGAGAACACCCCCGACAACACTGACGGCCCGCCGGTCGAGCCGGCCCCGTCGCCGGTCGAGCCGGCCCCGTCGCCGGTCGAGCCGGCCCTGGCGTCACCGTCGGATCAGGAAGATCTTGGAGGGAAAGTGCCCCTCCAGGGGCCGGAATCTTCCAAGATCTTCGCCGAGCCGGACGCGAGCGCGTCGGGCTCGGAGTTGGGCTCAGGCTCGGAGCCGGAGCCGGAGCCGGGGCTGGAGCCGGGGCTGGAGCCGGGGCTGGAGCCGGGGCTGGGGCTGGGGCCGGAGCCGGAGCCGGGGCTGAGGCCGGAACTGGGGCTGGAGCCGGAGCCGGAGCCGGGGCTGGGGCCGGGGCCGGAGCTGGAGCCGGGGCTGGGGCCGGAGCCGGAGCCGGAACTGGGGCCGGAGCTGGGGTCGGGGCCGGGGTCGGAGTCGGGGCCGGAATCGGAATCGGAGTCGGAGTCGGAATCGGGGACGGGCTCGGAGTCGGAGCTGGGCTCGGCGCGGGGGGAGGGCTCGGCGGCGGGGGAGTCGGGGGGCGCTGGGGACGTACCCCGGCGGCAGCTGGCGGGGCGGCGGCGGGTGACTGTCGCGCCGGAGCCTGCGCCCGACATGTCCGACACCGAGCTGCGCGGCGCCCTGGAGGCGATCCTGCTGGTGGTCGACGAGCCGGTCAGTGAGCTGGTCCTGGCGCAGGTGCTGGAGCAGCCCGCCGAACGGGTCGGGCCGGTGCTCGACGAGATCGCCGCCGGCTACACCGCGGCCGGGCACGGGTTCGAGTTGCGCCGGGCGGCCGGCGGGTGGCGGCTGTACACCCGGCCGGAATACGCTACGTACGTTGAACGGTTCGTGTTGGACGGGCAGTCCGTGCGGCTGACCCAGGCGGCGTTGGAGACGCTCGCCGTGGTCGCCTACAAGCAGCCGGTGACCCGTTCGCGAATCTCAGCCATCCGGGGTGTGAACGTCGACGGGGTCATCCGTACGCTGGTCACCCGCGGCCTCGTCGAGGAGTGCGGCACCGAAACGGACAGCGGGGCGTTCCTCTACCGGACCACCACGTTGTTCCTGGAAAAGCTCGGGTTGAACACCGTTGCCGAGCTGCCGCCCCTCGCACCCTTCCTGCCCGACGACGTAGAAGAGCTTGCTGATGCGACCCGATAACCGTTCCCCCAAACCCGACGCCCCTGTCTTCGAGGGGGCTGAGCGCCTGCAGAAGGTGCTCGCCGCCGCTGGCGTGGGTTCCCGGCGTGCCTGCGAGGACCTGATCTTCCGCCGCCGGGTCACCGTGGACGGGCGGGTCGCCAAGCTCGGCGACAAGGTCGACCCGGCCATCGCCGTGATCCACGTGGACGGCGAGCGCCTCCAGGTGGACGTCCGCCTGGTCTACGTGGCGATGAACAAGCCGCGCGGGGTGGTCACCACGATGGCGGACGAAAAGGGACGCAACGAGCTGTCCGACTTCATCGGCGCCCGGTTGGAGCAGCGGGTCTACCACGTCGGGCGGCTCGACGCGGACAGCGAGGGCCTGCTGCTGCTCACCAACGACGGCACGCTCGCGCACAAGCTGATGCACCCCTCGTACCAGGTGCTGAAGACCTACCTCGCCGAGGTGGTCGGGCCGATCCCGCGCAACCTGAGCAAGCGGTTGCTGGCCGGGGTCGATCTGGAGGACGGGCCGGTCAAGGTCGACTCGTTCAAGGTGGTGGACACGCTGGGCAAAAGCGCCCAGGTGGAGCTGAGCCTGCACGAGGGGCGCAAGCACATCGTCCGGCGGCTGATGGAGGAGGTCGGCCACCCGGTGACGCGGCTGGTGCGTACCTCGATCGGGCCCATCCGGCTCGGTGACCTGCGGACCGGGCGGATCCGGCGGTTGACGAACGCCGAGGTCGCGGCCCTGTTCACCGCGGTGGGTGACTGACCCCCGAGTTCGGGGTACGGCTGCCGGTAGGCTCCACAACGGCCGAGACGCGGCCGCCGGGGTGGCGTGGGTCGCCTCCGGCGGCGTCGCGCGCGGGTCCGCCACGGACCGCGGGCATGATTGATGACGATTGACCATCCGCTTGCGGCGCCAGATCACCGGGCGATCCGTGAGGTACGGGCTGAGGAGGACACGGTGGAGGAAAACGTACGGGCCAGGCGATGTGTGGTCGCTGTGGATGGGCCGTCCGGTTCGGGTAAGTCCACCGTGTCGCGGCGGCTCGCCGTCACGATCGGTGCGCGCTACCTGGACACCGGGGCGATGTACCGGGCGATCACGTGGGCCGTGCTGCGCTCCGGCGTGGACCTCGCCGACGTCGCGTCGGTGGCCAAGGTCGCCAGCGAGGTCAAGCTGCACATCGGCACCCACCCGCAGGGGTACGCCACGACCGTCGACGGCGTGGGCGTGGACGCGGACATCCGTGGCCCGGAGGTGACCGGGGCGGTTTCCGCCGTCGCCGCCGTGCCGGCTGTTCGTGAGCTGCTCGTCACCCGGCAGCGCGAGATGATCGCCAACGTTGGGCGCATCGTCGTCGAGGGTCGGGACATCGGCTCGGTCGTCGCGCCGGACGCGGACCTGAAGGTCTTCCTGACCGCCTCCGAGGCGGTCCGTGCCGCCCGGCGTAGCGCCGAGGACGCCGCTGACGTGGCGGCCACCGCCGCCGACCTGGCCCGACGGGACCTGCTCGACTCGACCCGCAAGGTCAACCCGCTGGCGCAGGCACCCGACGCGGTGGTGCTGGACACCACGGAGCTGGGCATCGACGAGGTTGTGACGCGGCTGCGCGACCTGCTCCACGAGCGGGGTGTGGCATGAGTAGCGCGTTGGTGTCTCTGGTCGGTCCGGAGCGCAGCGGAGGAGCGGCGTGAGCGAGGGTGCGGGATGGGTCGAGCTGCGTGAGCCCGACGTCGCCGTCGAGGAACCGAGCGGCCCGCAGCCGGTGGTGGCCGTGGTCGGCCGCCCCAACGTGGGTAAGTCCACGCTTGTCAACCGGATCATCGGCCGCCGCCAGGCGGTCGTCGAGGACGTCCCCGGGGTGACCCGGGACCGGGTGCCGTACGACGCGCAGTGGAACGGCCGGGCGTTCACCGTGGTGGACACCGGCGGCTGGGAACCGGACGCGAAGGACCGGGCCGCGGCCATCGCGGCGCAGGCCGAGACGGCGGTCGTCACCGCCGACGTGGTCCTCTTCGTGGTCGACGCGATGGTGGGCTCGACCGACGTGGACGAGGCCGCGGTGAAGATGCTGCGGCGCAGCGCCAAGCCGGTGATCCTGGTCGCGAACAAGGCCGACAACACCTCCATCGAGATGGAGGCCACCTCGCTGTGGTCGCTCGGTCTCGGTGAGCCGTTCCCGATCTCCGCGCTGCACGGGCGTGGCTCCGGCGACCTGCTCGACGCCATCCTCGCCGCGTTGCCGGAAGCCCCGGCGATCGTCGAGAACCGGCCGCGTGGACCGCGCCGGGTGGCGCTTGTCGGGCGGCCGAACGTGGGCAAGTCCAGCCTGCTCAACCGGTTCTCCGGCGAGGATCGGGCGGTCGTCGACTCGGTGGCGGGCACCACTGTGGACCCGGTGGACAGCCTGGTCGAGATCGGCGGTCAGACCTGGCAACTTGTCGACACGGCCGGGCTGCGCAAGCGGGTCGGTAAGGCCAGCGGCACCGAGTACTACGCCAGCCTGCGTACCGCCGGCGCGATCGAGGCCGCCGAGGTGGCCGTGGTGCTGCTGGACTCCAGCGAGCCGATCAGCGAGCAGGATCAGCGGATCCTGTCGATGGTGACCGAGGCCGGCCGGGCGATGGTCATCGCGTTCAACAAGTGGGACCTGGTCGACGCCGACCGTCGGTACTACCTGGACAAGGAGATCGACCGGGAGTTGCGTCGCATCCCCTGGGCGATCCGCCTGAACCTGTCCGCGATGACCGGCCGGGCCGTGGACAAGCTGGCCCCCGCCCTCAACAAGGCGCTGGCCAGTTGGGAAACGCGGGTGCCGACCGCGCACCTCAACCAGTGGCTGACCGCGCTGGTGCAGGCCACCCCGCACCCGGTGCGCGGTGGGCGGGCGCCGCGGATCCTGTTCGCGACCCAGGCCGGTGTGGCGCCGCCACGGTTCGTGCTCTTCACCACCGGCCCACTCGACGCCGGCTACCAGCGCTTCGTCGAGCGCAAGCTCCGCGAGGAGTTCGGGTACGAGGGCAGCCCCATCGAGATCTCGGTCCGCCCCCGCAAGAAGCTCGGCCCCGGCGGCCGAGGCAAGGCGCACGGCTGACCTGCTGCGTTCTCTCGAAATGCCGGATGGGCGATCCTCGCTCGTCCGGCATTTCTTCCACCCCACCCTCCTAGGACGCTTTAGGGGGTGTGCGGTGGTTCGGTCACCTCGCGATGCGGGTGGGGCCTGTGCGGAGGCCCCGGGGCGGCTGCGCTAAGCTGTACCGGCTGCCGCGGGGGAAACCACGCGGGGGCGGGACGTAGCGCAGCTTGGTAGCGCACTTGACTGGGGGTCAAGGGGTCGTCGGTTCGAATCCGGCCGTCCCGACAGAGTTTCGGCAGGTCAGAGGCCTTGATTCACTTCGGTGAGTCGGGGCCTTTTGCCGTTTCATCTCACAATTTCTCACGTACGCCCGTACTGCTGAATTCCGGGCGCTCAAGTCACCCGAACAGCCCTGATTCGAGGTGCTCGGCCGCCACCTTGAGGTGGCTGCTGTCGGGGTGGACGTAGACCCGTTTGGCGAGCGTGCCGCCGTCGGCGTGGCCGGCCCAGGCCGCCAGCACGACGTCGGGAACTCCGGCGCCGGCGAGGTAGGTCAGGCAGGCGTGCCGGGCGTCGTACGGCCGGACCTTGCGGACTTCGACCTTGGCCATCAGCTCGTACACCCGGCGGCGGAGCCAGTCGGTGCGCTGCGGCTGGCCGAGTTCGTTGACCAGGACGTAGCCGCTGTCGACGTAGGCGTTACCGGCCTTCAGGCGCTCCTTCTTCTGTAGGGTGTGGAACGCCTTGAGCGCCCGCGTCACCGTCGCGGGCATCGGCAGGCCGCGTTTGCCAGCCGCGGACTTGGCCTCCTTCTCTTCGATCTCTCCGTCAACGAGCGTCCGGGTGTTGTCACCGGCCGCGATAGTTCCCGCTTCAAAGTCGACATCGGACCATCGCAGCCCGCACACCTCGGCCGGTCGAAGACCCATCAGCGATAGCAGGCAGGCCGCGTAGAGGCGTTCGCCCGTGATGCCGGTCAGGAACGCCTTCACCTCCTCCTGAGTCCAGGGCTTGCGCTCAGCCTGTGCCTCGGCTGCGGCCCTCGCGGCAGCCCGGGGGATTGCCACGAACGCCGCGACGTTGCGCACCACGAGCTGGCGGCGAACCGCCACGTTCAGCGCGGTCCGGAGCCTGCCGAGCGTCAGGCGCACTGACCGGACGCCGAGCCCCGTTCCCGGCTTGCCACCACGTTTCCGGCCCTCCGTCAGCATCCAGTCGATCAGAGCCTCGATGTCGGCCTCGGTGACGTCCTGGAGTGGCTTGCTGCCAAGGCGGGCGCGGACCGGCAGCAACGCATCGCGGTAGTTGGCGGCGGTGGCCTTCTCGACATCCCGTGTGGCGGACGTTAGCCACTCGTCGAGGAAGTCGTTGACCGTGATCTTGCCGGGTTTGACGTACGTGCCGCGGTCGGTCTCGTGCTTGATCCGGGCGTACTCCGCCTTCGCTTCCTTCCTGGTGTCGAAGGTGTACGTCCGCTGGTCCCGACGCCCGTCCGGCTTGCGTCCGACGTCGAGGACGAACCGGTAACGGGTCTTGCCGCTTCGAAGCGTGATCTTCTTGATCGGGTCCGAGGTGCTCATTCTGCTTCTGCGCCTTTCGTGGAGGGGGTTTTCGCCGGGGCCTGCGACGGAGAGGGTTGCCAACCAATGGTACCTAATTGTGGTACCAAACTTTGGCCCCGACTTCCCCGTGGTGGCGGATGGCGATAGGCGATGTGAGATGTGGGACCCTCGACTTGTCATGCGGCCGTTCGATCTGCTTGCCGAGGAGTTGAGGTATGCCGCGACAGCGCCCTGTCGCTGACAACCTGCCGCCGTTGCCGGCGCGGGAGAAGCGGGATCAGCAGGTCAAGATCAGGCTGACGCCGTCGGAAATGGAGAGGTTGGGTCTGTTGCGACCCGACCTGACCCCGCCCGGAATCGTCGCTTTGCTCGTCGACGATGTTCTCGCCGGGCGGCATCGGCCGGCATGGGCTGCCACTGCACCCGACGAGGATGGATCTCAACGATCGCCGTAGCGTCCGTCTGTCCGGTCCGGACGGTCGCCGCGGCTTGTCGCCGGTTGCCGATCGACGCCGACAAGGCGGAGCAAATCCGCCGTGCGCACGCGGTACGAGGTTCCGATCCGAAGCACCGGGCAGGGGAAGGCGTCACTCTTCGCCAGGTCGTAAGCCTTTGTGCGGCCAACTCCGAGAGCGCGGGCGGCGGTCGCCAGGTCGATCATCGCAGGAAGTTGCAGTAGCTCGTCCTGGTTGAAACTGCTGGTGGTCATCACCCTGGTCCTGTGGTCGAGGGGAGCGGACGCCAGGGGCGTCTGGCTGGAGAGGCACGGTCTGGCATGCCTCGACACGACCATCCGGTTTCGGTGTTGCTTGTGGCGCTACCCGTTCTTGGTAGCGGCGTTCCCGGGAGCGCCGGTAACACGGCTTGCGCTCCAAGGTCGGGTCGTGTTTCCTCGCCGGTTCGGCCGTTCTGTCCCTGGCCTTTAGTCGTCTTGCTTCGTGAATCTGGTGACGCTTCCGAATGGCGCCGCCTACGGGCCGCGGAAGGCGTCAGACCGCTGCGGCCGTCGTCGGAACTACTGGGGCGCGTCCCTCGGAAACAGCAGCCAACGGGCCGGGTGCCGGCGTGACGCCGATTGGCAGCGGCCGGGAAACGCCTCGTCTGAAACCTGACGCCGGTGCGGCAGCCAACGGGCTGCCACCAGTGGAGGTGACGGGATGACGAAGCGCGCCGACGGCGGGTTCGGATGCAGTTCGCGCGACGATGCTGCGCCTGCTTAAGGGACGTCTCGTAACCCCGGTGTCTGTCTGCTCAGGATGATCACCGAGGATGCCTGGGTGCAGGTGATCACGGCAGCGCGCCCGGAGTGGATCTTTCCGTTCACCGGGTTGCAGCCTGCCCAGTTCCGCAGGCTGGTCCGGCTGGTCGCCGAGCGTGGCGGTGACGGCATCGCCGACGGCCGGCCGGGACGGCAGTGGGCTCTCGACCTCGCCGATCGGGTGTTGCTGGTCGCCGCGTACTGGCGCACGAACCTGACCATGCGCCAGATCGGTCCGCTGTTCGGGGTGTCGCACTCCGCGGCGCACCGGGTCATCGACACCCTCGCACCGCTGCTGGCCCTGGCGCCGGTGCGCAAACGGCCGGTCGAGCAGATCGCGATCGTCGACGGGACGCTGGTCCCGACCCGCGATCACCGACTGGCCGCCCGGAGCAAGAACTACCGGTACTCCACCAACCTGCAGGTCGCCATCGACGCCTCCACCCGCCTGGTCATCGCCGTCGGCGACCCGCAGCCCGGCAACCGCAACGACACGATCGTCTACCGCACCTCGGGCATCGCCGAGACGTTGGACGGGCGACCGGTGATGGCCGACGGCGGCTACCGCGGCAACCCCGAGGTGATCATGCCGTACCGCAAGCCCCCCCGACGGCACGGATCTGCCCGCCTGGAAGGAAGCCCTCAACGTCGAGCACCGCACCGTCCGAGCAGGGGTAGAACACGCCCTGGCCAGGATGAAAAACTGGAAGATCCTGCGCGACTACCGCCGCGCCGGCCACACATTGGCCGACGCCGCTTCCGGCATCGCCAACCTCCACAACATCATCCTCACCGGCTGACCACCGCCCCGGCCCAGGGCAACACCTTCACCCAGTTACGAGACGTCCCTTACCAGCGAAGACTCCATCTCCACCAGATGCGGCTGGAGTACTAGCCAACCGTACCGTTGATTGCCCAATACTGGCCCAGCTGTCAGGCGAGGTAGGCCGACCTCGGACGAGCCATCCCGGACAACGAGTGCCGGCGGTTTCGACCGCCGGCACTCGCGCGATGCCACTCTCCAGATGAGTCAGAGAAGGTGCTGAATTACTTCGTCCGGTACGGAGCGGCAAAGAATGCGAAGAAAATCAGCAGAACAAAACCGGCCGATTGCACCCATTCCTGCCCGGACCTCGACGCGACCACCTGGGTAACGAATGCCAGGGCCAAAATCCCGACAACCCAGAAGGCCCATCTGGCGACGGTTGGCCTCTGCCCGCTCATCATGCCTCCCGCAAAGTTGTCGTCGATCACCACCACCTGCTCGCCCACTGGCGCCCTCCACGCTCACGGTGCGAGCCGGACCGGCCGTACCCTCCGCGTCCATGGCCGCGGTGCGATGCCTTGACGTTCCGGCCTGCGTAACGGAGCTTGAGATACTTACCGGCGCCGCCAGTCACCGCGCCATAGGCCGCCCCCTTGGCTGCCTGACCGCTGCACCGCCTGCTCCACCGGTAGCCGCTGTCGTGGTAACAGTTGTATCCGTAGCCAGCGCCGCCGACCACAGCACCGACGATGATGGCACATGCGATGCCAGCGGAGGCGAGGCAGGCGGCTGCACCACCAACGGCGAGCGCTCCGCCGACCACCCACTTACCGTTCGATCGCCACCAGCGCTTGGTGCTCTGCCAAGCCTTCTTCTTCCACTTGGAGAAGCTCCGTTTACCGTCGAGGTCGGAGCAGTTGACCGGATCGCCCGAACAGTAGTCGTACGGGTTAGCGTTGCCGCCGTAGATCGGGTCGGTCTGCAGGAACCGGCCGGTGGTCGGGTTGTAGAGGCGGACGCCCATTAGGACGATGCCGGACGGGGCATCGGCGGCCCGTTGCTTGGTACCGAGCCACCCGTACCGCTGGGTTCCGAGGTCATCGGTGTTGCGCGGGTTGCCGTATTCGGTAGCTTCGCTGGTACGGGACAGGCCCTCGTCGTCGGCCTGAACAGTCGCGACCACGTCGCCGTGCAGGTTGGCCACCTGCCAGTCGACTTGACCGCTCTGACTATTGAAGATGCCGGCCATGCCGGCGAGCCCGGAGACCGGCCGGGTGAACCGGTCGACCGCCTCCTGGGTCCAGGATGGGCTGTCGTCGTCTCCGTCGTAGTGGTGCACCGACTGACTTGCGGCGCCGCTGATGGTGGTGTCGGTCCAGGATCGGATGCGCTCACCGGTGACGTCCAGTGCGTAATCGGTGGTGCGACCGTTTTGGGTGATCGTGTCGACCAGGTCCGTCACGTGGTACGCCGCGGTGGCATTGCCGCCGGCTGGGTTGCCGGTGTCGGTTGCGGGGACGGTTGTGGTACGGCCGAGTGCGTCGTAGACGTATCCCGGGGCAATGACCCGGTCCGCGGTGTCGTATGTCCAGGTCCGGGTTGATGTCGCCGTGACGGTCTGGCAGGCACCTTCCGCCGCCGGAGCGTACTCGGAGAGCGTGTTGCGGTTCGACGAGGTGCTGAACCCGTACGACCGGGTGGTGCACTGGCCGCCGATGGTGTCCTGGATCGAGGTGAGTCGGCCAGCCTGGTCGTAGCTGTAGTTCTGCTTGGACAGGCTGGACGACCGGTCTCGCCATTGGCCGTGCGTCGATTCCACCACCGACTCGGTATAGAGGGTGCAGTCGGTGGCCGCGCAGCCGGGCTTGACGTAGGTCATGCCGACCTGGGTGCTCGTCTCGTCGGTCTGCGTGGTCACCTGAACGCCGTTCGGCCAGGTCTCCGCTGTCAGTGTGCCGTCGGCGTCGTAGCTGCCGGAAAAGACGCCGGCCTGCGTGTCGTTGACCGAGGTGAGTAGGCCGCGCCGCTCGGCGCCACCGTCATAGGTGTAAGTCCGGGTGGCCTTGCCGTCGTTGCTGGTCGCCACCCGCCCGAGCAGGTCGTACGTGGTGGTCGAGGCGGCTCCGTCGGCGTCGGTGTACGACGTCTGCCGGCCCAAGCTGTCATACCCCTTCTCCACCTGCGCGGTCGCCAGTCCGCCGACCACCTGCTGACTGCGCAGCAGGCGGCCGGTCGCGGGTTCGTAGACGTTCCGGCTGATGGGCACTGCCGTGCCCAGGCCGGCGGCGGCGGCCACGCTTGTCTCGTACGCCCGGCCCGCGTTGTCGTAGGTCGTGGTAGTGGTCCGTAGCATGCCGGCGCTGGTCTTCTCGGTGACCACCCTTGGCTGGTTGAACATGTCGTAGGTGGTGGCTTTAACCGGCAGCTCTGGCCCGCTGGCGGCTTGGCCGCCGGGCTGCACCCGGCAGGGCAGGTTGGACCACTCTGGCTTGAGGTCACACTCGCTGTAGCCGGAACCGGAGGTCGCCCGGTAGTAGATGGTTGTCTGGGTGGCGGGCGTGTTGGTGGTGGCACCGCCTGCCGGAGCCGTAGTCGAGGTGGCCAGGGCGGTGATCGGGTCGTACGTCGTGCGCGTGGTCTGGGCCAGCCCAGCCGGGTCCACCGTCACCACCGTCGGCTGGCGCAGTGCCCAGTCGTACAGGGTGGTGGTTGTCCTCTGGTCGGTGTCGCTCTCGACGCCGTCGCTGTCCTTGACCCAAGCCGCGACGACCTGGGTGGTCACCAGGTTGTACGGGCCACCTGTAGTCGGCGCGCCCTGGTCGTAGGTGTTCGTGGTGTGCTTGCGCCCGCGCACGGTGGTGCCGGTCGCCAGCATCACGTCGTGCTCCGGCTCCAGCGTGCTGGTGAGCCGCTGCCCGTCGGAGGAGTAGTTGTTGAGGGTGGAGTAGCGGCGGGCGAGCGTGCTCTCCGTCGCCGCGTCGTCCGACGATCCGGCGTTGAGGGCCCGCGCCCGGTTGCCGGCGGTCAGCGTGCGGACGGTGTTGCCCCATTGGTCGTACCAGGTGGCGCCGATGTGCCCTCCCGGCGTGGCGGTGTTGACCACACGGGCGTTGGCGTCGAGGTAGGTGACCGTCGCGCGTTCGTACGACGACGGCAGGGATCCCGTTGCCGGGTTTCCGTTCGGGACCTGGTTGGCCGGGAAGACCGCGGTGGCGTCGGTCGGCGCTTCGGTCTGGGCCCACCGGCTGGTTTGCCCTGGTGAGAGGTCGTACGGTGCGCCACTGCCGGAGACCGGCACCTTGTAGACCACCGTCTGGGTGGCGGTTCCGGCGGTGAGCGCCGAGCGGGTCACCTTGTGCAGCCGGCCGGCGCCCGGGTCGGTGGGGATGGTGGTGTAGCTGAGCTGCCACGGCTCCTGGGCGACAGGCTTGATGATGCTGAGGACTCCACCCGCGGTGTAGTCGTAGGTGTCCCAGAGGTGGCGGGTGGTGCCGGCGTCGTTCCAGTCCAGGCGGGGGTCCCAGCTGGCCCGGAGCTTCCCGGCGTTGTCGTATGCGTACCTGGCCATCGGCACGGTACGCATCGCTGGGGTGGCCAGGTCCGGATCCCAGGCGGTGAAGGCGATCTCCTTCACCCGGCCGGTGTGGTCGCCCCACGCCGACTCGGCAGTGCCGGTCGCCGTCGTCGTCGTGGCGTAGGTGAACGTCAGCGCCCGGCATCCGCGGGTCAGCGTCGTGCAGTTGACCCCATCTTGGACCGGAGCCAGCATCCGGGTCGGCCGGACGACCTCCTTGCCGTCGACGGTGGCCTTCTCCCAGCCCAACGTCGTGGTCTGGTTGTTGCCCGGCACGGTCACCGAGGTCGGGAAGTACTTGCCCGCAGCAGTCCCGGTGACCCGGGTGAACAGCACCGTGTTGCCGTCCTCGTCCGTCATCGCGTACGAGTCGCCGGTGGAGTTGTACGTCAGCTTGAGGAACTCCATACCGACTTCGGGATCGAAGACGGTGGCAGTGCGTTTGGTGAAGCCGATCGTGTCACCCTCCGGCAGACCGACCTGCACCAGCGAGCCGAACACGCTCAGCGACGTGTAGGGCGACTCGGCCTCGTCAACTACAGTGCCCGACACCCAGCCAGGCCCGAACATGTTCGCCGCATCCGTCGTGCCCGCTCGCCGGGTGTTGTACGCGCGGGTGACTGTGAGGTCACTGCCGAACGAGTCGACGGAGACGTCGGTGTCGGACACCGTGTAGTTGCCGGTGATGAGGTTGACCGAGCCGGGCCCGATCTCCTGCGCCGCCGCCGACGCCTGGTCCCGGTCGAAACTGATCTTCACCGCACTGGAGGTGCCCTCAGTGCCACCGGTGAAGGTGCCTCGCAGTTGGAGCGGGCCACTGCGGGGGATGGACTCCGCGTCGGATGCCGCGAGGGTGGCCTCGACGTTCCAGTTGAGCTTGGGGAAGTTGCCTCCACCGCTGGTCGGCAGCGGCCACGTCACCGCGCCGCCGCCCGCAGCGACGCTGGCGTGCCCAGCCGGGATGTCCACCCACGCATCGGCGTCGCCGCGCCGCCACTGGTACGTGACACCGGCGGCGGCCGCTTGGCCCACGCCAGTGATGGCCACCTTCGCCGCGGTGATGTCACCCTCCTTGGGCGAGGTCACCGCGCCAGAGCCGACGTCGAAGGTGTACGCCTGGATCGCCGACTGGTTGCCTGCCCGGTCACGCGAGCGCACGTACAGCGTCTGCGGCCCGTCAGCGGTCGGGGTGATCGAGACGGTGCCGCTTCCGCCGAGGCTAGCCGCGTTGACGGTCTGGTTAGGCGGGTTGACGTTCAGGCCGTACTCGTAGGCGGAGACGTCGCTCACGCCGGAGGCGCCGAACGTGAAGTCACCCGCCGTCCCAGCCGCTCCGGCCCACTGCCCCTGCGGGTAGGCGGTCGACGCCACTGAGGGTGCCGCCAACGGCGCGATGGTGTCCACGATCATCGCGCAGTACCCGCTCCACGGCCCGTTGACCAGGGTGTCGGTCCCGCGTACCCGCCACGAGTATGTTGCACCCTCGCCGAAGACGCCGGCCGGCACCGAGGTGGCCAGCCAGGAGCCCGACGCGCCCGGCCCGACGATCGCACCACCGAGCCTGGTGCCACCGTCGGTCAACCACTCGAATTCGGCCTTCACCTGCGCCCCGTCGGGGTTGGTGATCTGCGCCCGGAGCTGCGGTGTCCTCGTGTTCACGTAGGGGGTGCTGGACCCGGTCGCGCACGGTAACGACGGCACCGTCGCCCGCGCCGTGACCGTCGTATACGAGTCGTAGTTGACGACCGCGTACGGCACCTCGGCCGGCGCTGACGCGTTACGGGACCGGAACTGCTTGAAGGCGGCGCCGTCAGTTTCCGAAGTGGACCGAATGCCCATATCGGCCCGCGTGTCACCGACATTCGCCGCGCGTTGGAAGAAGCTCGTAGCCGCGATGGATGACCAGCCGTCGTTGCAGGAAGTGTCGAACCCCTTGGTGGCCGTCGAGGTAGCCTCCTGGTAGTTCCACGCCGGCTGGGTGCCCCAGAGCACCCCTTCGGAGACGGGCCCAACCGACCAGAGTTCCCACGACCGCGCCGAGCAGCTCCCCGACCAGAAATTCCAGAAGTACATGGTCGCGGAGTTGATCCTCTTGCCCACCAGAGCCGTGGTGTCCCAGCGGGCCAGGGCGCGAGCAATGAGGCCGTCCGAGGAACGGCCCAATTCCAGGTCCTTGGCGCCACCCCGGTCGACGCCATCGTTCTGCTTCACATACGTGTCGAACGTCGTCGACACCGGGTTGAGCTGCGGGTCAATGACCACCGGGTACTGCCGCTCGGGAGCAGTCAGCCACGCCATGTCCGGGCGCAGGCTAAAGTCGGCACGACGGCCCCGGTTCTTGACCTCAGTCAAGGCACCGACCTGGGCAGAGACCACCTTCTGCTCGGTCGGCTGCCCCGCCGCGTCGACGTGGGCGTCCCACATCTCCGGCGCGGCGGATGACGCGATCTGCCGACCCTTCCCGTCCCGGAACTTGATGTTGCCGTTCGCCTCCCGCGCAAACGACCTCAGTCCCTCACCGGTGACGGGCATGCTCACCTGAGCGACATGAGCCGCCGCTTCGCGGGACTTCACCACCAAGAACGTCTCGACACCGGTCCGAGTGGCCTCCACTACAAGGTCCACGCCAGGGAACACCTCGGCGTACACAGCCTTCGCGCCCTCGACAGTCGGCGCCGGGAGCCGCCCGCTCCAACCAAGAGCCATCCGACCATCACCGGTCTCCAGCGACGCCAGTTCTCCATTGGACGACGCTGGCCGCGCTCCAGACAGCCGCAGGTCGCCCGGATGAGCCTTCGGTGCCACCGAACCGTCCGGCTGAGCGGCCATGGCAAGGTCCACCGGAATCCACTCGCCGCTTCGCCGCATCCGCACCGGGGCGAGGTGGACCACCGCCTCCACCCGCCCGTCCGGCAACGCCCATAAGTCGGACGTCTCCGACGTCATCCCGGTGATCTGAACCTTCTTTTTGGTCAACCGCGCCGTCACCAGCGCCGCCGCCTCATCCGGCCGCTTCAACACCTGCGGCTCAGCCTGAGCACGCTCGGCCGGCTGCGGAGCCGCAGCGGCCGGCGGCGCGGCCACCCAATCCGCCATCGTCGCTGCCAGCACCACCGACAATCCGACGGCTACCATCCGCCCGCCGCGACTACGCGACAGGCGCGGGATCCGAGACACCGGACCCCACACGGATCTCCCTCGATTCACTGACCCTCCTAGATGTATACGGAACGTCGATCAGCAAACTACAGAGACGTGAGATCATCATCAGCCGGACGGACAGCGACGATCACGCCTCGGGGGATTGCCACAGGCACCGCTCAATCGGCCGGTGAGCGCGAGGAACACGTCCTCCAACGTCCTCAGGCCTGTGGATCTAACGGCGCTTCCGACCTGACCCGTCGGCCGTCGTGCCTGGTGAAGCAGGTGCCGTGATGAGCGCGACGCTGAATAATGAGACCAGCGGAAGAATCGACCCGAGTTGTCCGCGGAAGTCGCCAACAAGGTCGACCTGCTCCGGTGCCCGGATCCGCTGCATCCGTCGTGCGGATGCCCCGTGCACCGGTCGTTGCGAGACAGCATCGAGAGGTCACCGCCGCGTGGGGTTCCGGTGACGGTTGTGCTGACCGGGGAAGGGCTGTGACAGGTTCGGTCAGTGCGCATGCCGTGAGGCGCGCAGAGCGTGACGGCAGCTGCGGTGGGGCGGTCAGGCGTGGCGGGGTTGTGGGTCCCCCGTTTACCCCCCGAAAACCATGGCCAATCGTTGACGAACGGTGACAAGCGGCGATCAGCGCATGGCGGTGTCTCTGCAGCTCAGCGACAACTTTTGGCAAGCAATGACAATCTTGATTCCGTTACTTTCGGTAACAAGGGGTCGTCGGTTCGAATCCGGCCGTCCCGACAGACAAAAAGCCCTGACCAGCGGAAACGTTGGTCAGGGCTTTAAGTTTGTCTATGGGGTTTTGAACCGCCCCCCGAAAACCCCCATTTACCGGGGTCGGCAACCAGGTTCGTCATCCCTGCGCATCGTTGGGCAATGCGGGTGTGGGACGTGGCCCGCGGTCGGTGCCGAGTCGCTGGAGGATGTCTGAGACGTCCGGGGCTTGGGCGGGCTTGGCGATGTAGTACGTGGCGGTGACCTCCTCGCTGGAGTGTCCAAGTTGTGCTGCGGCGCTTTTCGTGTCGGTCTCTTCCTGCCGCTTCGGATCGACTACGTCAGCTGGCATAGCTGGAGGTGCTTCATGCGAGAAAACCATCCCATCGATCGACTCGTGGTCGCGCTCGAAGACGAGGTATCCGCATCACTCGTCAGCACGATGCAAGCGTCGATCGAAAGGCTTGCTGGCCGGCGGACCTGGGTCCTCGGTCCGCCGGTCTTCCTTGACCAGTCAGATGAGCAGGGCTCTCACTGGGTGGGGTTCGGGCTGATGCTTTATACAGCTCTGCCCCCTTGGGGAGAGCAGATCGATCCCCAGGTGGACAGGGCGCATCTTGAGGAGGTCAAGGAGCTGCTCGGCGAAGTCTGTCGTATCTCGGATGAGTATGGTGCCTCATTCCAGGCTGAGTACGCCGGCGAACTTGTAGGCATGGTCGAGTCTGGTCAGATGGACTCTGGGCTTGAGGTCACACTGATAGGCGAGTGGGAGCGTGTTCTCAACGCCGCGAGCCCCCGTGGAATGACACCGGGCAGCAGCGCATGACGTGGTCGATGGGTGTCCCGCAGACACGCCCTCGATTCGGCAGAAGCGGATGCGCCATACCGCCGGTGCCGGCTCGCTGGTAACGGAACGTTACGATGGTCGGCCGTCCGTTCCTGTGGGGCTCGCTGAATCCACTGACCTGCCGGGTGGGCCGATCAGATGAACGCGAGCGAGCTGAAGAACGCCGGGTAGCAGTCGACATAGATGTCGTAGACGCCGGGCGGCACGTGCACGGGGCCCAGGGTGGCCCCGTTGGAGCACCGGGCGCTGACCGCGGTCGTCGGCTGGCCGGTGAGGGTGCAGCCCTGGAACACGATCAGCCACGGGTCGATGTACTGCCCGGCGTACGGGCAGGAGCCCGACATCACCGAGAAACCGCCGCCCTTCGCCGGTGAGGCGGCGGCCACCGTCGACGTCGTGACGCTCAATGTGCCGGCGGAGCTCGCCGATGCCCGCTCGGCTCCGATGGCGGCGACAGCCGCGTCGCCGCTCGGCGCGGGTGCTGCGACCGCCGCGGACGGTGCGGCCATGAACGCGGCGAGCATCGCCGTCGCGGCCAACAGCAGACTGGATGCGCGGAGAATGCCGGATCGTGCTCCGGCGGGGGGTCGACTACGCCATGTCATAACCAGAACCACCTCTCGAGTGCTGTGTGATCTGCGGATGCCGGGGCGCGTACCTGGTCGCGCCCGACCCGGCCGGGTCGTCGTCCGACGTCCATGGCGAAGCGTTCCAGGGTGCCGGTGGCCGAGTCTTCGTGACAGGGCGAGAATCGGGTCGCCGGCGTACCCCGGTTTTTGTGAATGTCCGCAAGGCTGTCCAGTCCGCGTCAACCGGGCGGCGTGGCCGGAACGCATCGATTACCGTTGACCGCCATGGGCGGTCTGTTCAGCCTCTGGCGGCAGCGAGTGGCCGACAACGCCCGCCGGGCGGTGGACGCCTACCAGGAGGAGCTGCTGGAATACCGCAACCTCGCGGCCGTGCCGCGGGTGCGGTCGGAGATGCTCGATTTCGCGGTCTTCCTCCGTCAGCGCACGGTCGACCTCGCGGCGGACAGCGCGCCGTTCCACGTGCAGGATCTGGACCTGATGGCCGCGATGGGCCGCCAGCGCGGCGAGAAGGGCCTCACCCTGACCGCGCAGCGGCAGGTGCTGCTCGTGCACACCCGACTGACGCTGCGCGAGGTGTACGAGGCGGCCGGACCGAACGACATCGCCGCGACGATGCACACGCTCGCCTGGCTGGCTCCCGCGGGACTGGCCGCCCAGGGCGCGTACACCCGGGGCTGGATCGAGGGGCAGCGGCGCACGCTGGCGACCGTCGCCCAGGTGCGGCTGCTGACGGTGATGCTGCTGGCCGGCGACGACAGCGCGACGGACCTGGCGCGCGGCCTGCACATGCCGGTCCCCGACCACGTCGTCGCGACGGTGGTCCGGGTGGCCGGCGGGTCGCCCGGGCCGGACCAGGCGGCGCGGGACGAGTTCGCCAGCGCGCTGCTGAAGACGCATTGGATGCCGCTGAGCTGGCTGGAGCCGCACGAGGTGGTCGCGCTGATCCCCAGCTCGCCGGGTGGCCGGCAGCCGGCGGTCGAGCGCGGGCTCGCGCTGGCCCGCCACGTGGCCTCGATGACCGGCCGGCCGTGCGCGGCCGGCACCGCGCCTGGACGGGTGCGCGCGTTCGGCGACGCCGTGGCGTTGGCCCGGCAGGTCAGTGAGGTCGCACCGGTGCGGGCCGTGCCGCGCCACGCGTACACGGTCACCGACGTCTTCGCCGAGCTGGGTGCCGCCCGGCTGGCGGAGGTCGGGCAGTGGCTCCAGGTGGTGGCGGCGCAACTCGACGCCGGCCCCGACCTGGTCGCCACGCTGGACGCCTACTACCAGCACGACATGAACCGGCTCGACACCGCGGCCGCGCTGTGCATCCACCCGCGCACGCTCGACTACCGGCTGACCCGGGTGCGCGACCTGACCGGGCTGGAGGCGGGCTCGACCCGCGGCGTACGCGTGCTGAGCACCGCCGTCGCCCGGATCCTCGCCGGCTAGATCAGCAGCCGGGTGAGCTCCTTGGTGCGACTGCTGAACATTCGGTCATAGTGGACGCTCCGCGCGCCCACCCGCGCGTATATCGTGACGGGCACGCATAGCCAGGTATCGATTGCAGAGGGGGCGTCGACATGGCGATATCAAGACGGGTGGCCCTTGCGGCATCCTGGCTGGTAGCGGGAGTGGGCGCGCTGACCGCCCTCGCCATGATCTCTGTGGTGCCTGGTAGCGCCTCAGCGGACACCGTGGCAGGTGGATGCCGGGCGACGGCGCGTACCGACTCGCATTGGGGCAATGGTCCGACGAGCGGCGCGGTCGTCGTCGTCACGGTCGCCAACACCGCGACGACGCCCGCGACGACCTGGTCGGTGACGTGGACGCTGGCGGACGGCCAACGGGTCGTCAACGCGTGGAACGCCACGGTCAGCACGTCGGGCCAGACGGTGACCGCGGTCAACCTCGCATGGAACGGCAGGCTGGCTCCGGGTGCCTCCACGACGTTCGGGATGCAGCTGGCCGGCTCGAGCTCGGCACCGGCGTTGAGCTGCATCAACGATGCCGTGTCACCGCCCTCCTCGCCGCCGGTCTCCAGCTCGCCGCCGGGGCCTGAGGACGTCAGGGTCACCGAGGCCGACACTCGGACCGCGGTGACCCTGGTCCTTGGGCAGACGCTCGGCGTGTCCCTGCCGTCGAGCTACCTACCGTTGACGTCCACCAGCCCGGCGTTGACCCTCGTGTCGAGCAGCGGCGGATATCCCACCGGTCAGCCGCTGACCGCGCTGTTCCGGGCGGTCGGTACCGGTTCGCTCGACCTATCCACGGTGAGCGACGACCCGTGCTTCCACACGACGCCACCGTGTGCGAGACCGGTCCTGCAGTGGACGGTTCACGTCAACGTCGTCCCCGCGTCGCCGGCCGGAGACGTCAACCTGACCGAGGCCGCGAACCGGACCACGGTCAATCTGGTCGTCGGGCAGACACTCGGCGTGTCGCTGCCCGCGAACTACCGGCCGTTCACGTCCGTGAACCCTGCGTTGACCCTCGTGTGGACCACCGGTGGTTACCCCACCGGGCAGCCGCTCAGGGTGCTGTTCCGGGCGGTCGGGGGCGCCTCGTTCGACCTTTACACGCAGACCGACACGGCGTGCAACCACGACCCCACCCCGTGCCCCAGCCCATACCAGCCGTGGACGGTACGCATAAACACCCTCTACCCGCCGCCGTCCCGCTGACCGGGCCCACAGCGACAAGTCGATCACCATGCACCTCGCCGCCACGCGCGCGCCGGCACCGGCGATGATCGCCAGGTATCGGCGCACTCAGGGAGGCGAATGCCGGGCCTGCGATTGACGCGCCGGCCACAACGGGCGCATGACTCCTACGTCCTGGCGTACGTGGTGGCACAACCACCGGGTGCACGAGCGGACCCACGGCACCAAGCACATGGTCCACCCCGCCGTGGGACCGATGACCATCCGATACGAGGCGCTGGCACTACCCGGCGACGACGACGAGACACTCTTCATCTACACCACGGATCCCGGCAGCAGCTCACACGACAACCTGCGCCTGCTCGCGCTCTGGGCGACACAGCAGTTGTACGCCCCAACGACCGGTCCATCCAAGGCCGCTCCCGCCCAGGTCGAGGACAGCCCAACCAGGTCTCCGGGCTCAGCCTGATTCCGACGGGCGTCGATCGCCCCTTGACAATCGGTGGTCTCCACCGTGGACGATCCTGCGTACGAATTCTTGTGGTGGGTGGCAGCGGTCTGATCGGTGCCCATGTCCGTGGACGTGCTGCGCGAGCGAGGTCATGCCGCGACCACCGTGGCGCGTTCCGCCTGTGCGGGTGGGACCGGCCTTCTCGTGCACTTCGATCATGATTGATTCCATCAGCCCTGGCCGTTGCAGCCGTCGTGCGGGTGCCCTGTGCACCGGTCATTGTGGGACAGCATCGAAAGGCCACCGTTGCGTGAGGTCCGGTGACGGTTGTGCTGACCGGGGAAGGGCTGCCACAGGTTCGATCAGTGCGCATGCCGTGCGGTCTAGAGCGCCGTGGCAGGTGGTCACCGAGGCAAAGCCGTCGTTGGCGATGAACGGACCCCCGACCCCGACGCCCTGGTCAGTGGCCGTTACGTCAGCGAACCCGACTGGCGGCCGACGCGCTCGCCATCGAGCGGTTGGCGGACGAGTTGCTCGACCGTTGCGGCGCGCTCACCGGCGTCGAGCTGACCGGGGGGCCGTCCGCCGCGGTTGCCGGCGGATGACGGAGGTCTGCGCGGCGGACGGTGGTGTGCGGGGAGGTCATCCGGGTCGGGCTTCGCTCCTCGCCCGGGCGTACGCCATCAGCGCCATCGAGAACCGGCGGTCCCGCTGGATCGCCGGATTCGTGCGGGCCAACTCCCGGTAGATGCCGACCGACTCCTCGGCCGGAGCCAGGGCCTCCGTGTGCTGTCCCAGCTCGGCCAGCCGGCGACTGAGGTTGCACAGCGCCTGCGCGGTGGCGGGCAGGTAGACGGCCGGGGCGGCTTCGGCCAGGTGCCGGTACAGGTCCGCGGCTTCCCGGCAGGCGGCGAGAGCGTCTTCGTGCCGGCCCACCATCGACAGGTAGACACCCACGTTGTTCAGTGACTGCGCCAGTTCGGGTAGGTACGCGGTGGGAGGTGCACCGGCCAGCTTTCGGGTGACGGCCACGGCTTCCTCGGCGAACCCGATGGCCTCCTCGCCGCGCCCCACCAGGGCCAGGAAGCCGGCGAGGTTGTTCAGCGACTGGGCCAGGTCGGGCAGGTGGCTGGCGGGCTCGGCCCGGGCCAGTTGCCGGGCGATGGACACGGCTTCCTCGGCGCAGGCCAGGGCCTGCTCCGGCTGGCCCAGCCTGTCCCACACCAGGCCGAGGTTGTGCAGCGCCTTGCCGAGGTCTCCCCGCTGCGCGGTGGGGTTGGCCGCGGCGAGCCGTCGGTGCGCGTCCACGGCTTCCTGAAGGTGGACGAGGGCCTGTTCCTGCCGGCCCAGCTCCGTCTGCGCCAGACCGAGGTTGCCCACCTGACTCGCGAAGTGCCCCAGGTAGGCGACGGCCCCGGCCTCGACCAGCCGTCGGCCGATGGCCGCGGCTTCCCCGCAGAGTGCGAGGACCTCCGTCCACCGACCCAGCGCGACGTGGACCTGACCGAGAGCGTTCAGCGACCTGGCGAGTTCGGGCAGGTACGCGGTCGGTGTGGTGTCGGCCAGTTGTCGGAACACCTCCGCGGCTTCCTGGCTGGGGGCGAGGGCCGCCGTCGGCCGGCCCAGTTTGACCAGGGTGTTGCCGAGCGCGGTCAACGACCTGGCGAGTTCAGGCAGGTACGCGGTCGGGTTGGCGTCGGCCAGTTGTCGGAACGTGTCCGCGGCTTCCTGGCTGTGGGCGAGGGCCTCCTCGGGCCGGTGCAGGTGGACCAGGCTGTTCCCGAGGTTCTGCAACGATCGGGCGAGTTCGGGCCCGTGGGCGGCGCGGTCGGTGTCGGTCAGACGGCGGCCGATGGTCACGGCCTCCTCGGCGAGCGCGAGTGTCGCCGCGTGGCGGCCTAGCTCCGCCAGGAGCTTGATGGCGTTGTTCAACAGCCCGGGGACGTCGGGCAGGTAGCCGGTCGGGTCGATGTCGGCCAACAGCCGGCCGATGGTCACCGCCTCCTGGGCGTGGTCTAGGGCCTCGTCCCACCGGCCCAGGCTGCCCTGCACCGTGCCGAGGTTGTGCAGGGTTCTCGACAGGTGCGACAGGTAGGTGGCCGGATCGGACCGGGCCAGCCGGCGATATGTGTCCCCGGCTTCCTGGCTGTGGGCGAGGGCCTCTTCCGGCCGGCCCAGTTCGGACAGCACCTGCCCGAGGTTGTGCAGCGATCTCGCCAGGGCGGGCAGGTGGGTGGCGGGGTCGGCGTCGGCCAGTCGCCGGCGGATCGCCACGGCTTCGGAGATGGGTGCCAGGGCGTCGGCGTAGCGGCCGGCGTTGGCCAGTCGCCAGGAGCGGCTGGCGTGCAGGCGGGCCTGTTCCGCCGGATCGTCGGACGTGGCGAGCCGGCGCGTGATGAGGACGTCGACGACCGCGGCGGCGCCGACGTCGAGGTCGACGTGTCGGTCACCGGGCAGCAGCGCCTCGACCGCTTCCAGCGCGGTGACGTCGACGTCGGTCATGCCGGCCAGGGTGCTGAGGGTGGCGCTGCCGGCGATGATCGCGAGCTGTGGCCGGTCGCGCAGGAGTGGGAACAGGTGGGCGGGCCCGAGGTGGGGCCAGCGGGCCGCGGCGGCGGTCAGGAAGGTGACCGCCCGCGCGGTGTACGTCGCGGCTGTCGCCGGCGGCCGGGGGCGGTCCGAGGCTGGTGACGGTTGCTCGTGCAGCAGGTCGTGCAGCCGGGTGGGGGCCCACGGGTCGGCCGGGTGATCGGAGCCGGGCAGGGTGTGAGCGATGAAGTCCTCGGCCAGCCGGTCCGGGTACAGCGGTTCGAGCACGGTGGCCCGATGGGGGTCGGCGGCCGGGTAGCAGTGGCTGTGGTCGCTGATGATCCGTTCGGCGGGCAGTTCCCGCTCGACGCGGCGCAGGAGCCCGGCGGCCTCGTGGTGCGGGAGCGGGCCGGCGAGGGCCGCGGTGAAGACGGTACGGGCCATGACATCGTCGGGCGTGCCGTGGTTCAGCCCGCGGACGCGGCCCTCGTACAGGCGGGTCCAGTGTTGACGTTCGCGGTCGAGCAGGTAGCGGGTCAGCAACGTGACCTCGGTGGGCGGCTGGGCGCCGGTCGCGCGGGTGTCGACGGCGACCAGCGCGGCGACGTGCACGGTGAGGGTGAGCCCGAACTCCGGATGACCCAGGTTGGGGAGTCGGGGGACGGCGTCCGGACCGGAGAGACCGTAGACGGCGGCGAAGCTGTCGTGGGCGGCGGTGAACATGGCCCGCCGAGCGTCCTCGTCGTCGGGCAGCGCGGCCAGGTACTGCTCGGACGTGCCGGCCTGGACGCGGGGATCGTCCAGGTTGGCGCGCAGTGCCGGCCACGTGGACGCGCTGCGTGCCACCATCAACACCCGTGCCGGTTTGTCGGCCCGGTGGAGCAGGGCGTTGCGCAGCAGCCAGAGCAGGCTGGACAGCGGGTACCGGTCGGCGTAGTCGACGATCAGCAGCACTCCCCGGTGGCGGTCCGGCCGCAGGTCCTGGCTGCCCAGCAGGGCGCTGGGCGTGCCCACGTGGGGCACCGCCGTGACGACCTTCCAGCCCTCGTCGGCGGCCTGGGCGGCGAGGTGGCCGGCCAGCCGGGTCTTGCCCCGACCGCCCGGGGCGTGCAGCCAGCGCACCGCCAGTCGCGGCCCGGTCTCCCGCCAGGTGCGCAGCTCGTCCCGTTCGGACTCGCGGCCGGTGAACGGGACCACGCGGGCGTGGGCGTTGAGCATCCGGGAGGGCATCTCGCGCAGCCAGCTCCAGTCCGGCGGGTCGGGCCGGCGGTGCTCCTCCAACAGATACAGCGGCGTCCCGTCGCCGAAGATGTGCAGGTCGGCGCCGATCACCCCGTACGCGGTGCCGGCGACGGCGGAAACCTGCTGCTGGACGAGGAGGGGGTCGACGGTCATCGGGGCTGACCCGGGTCGGGCACCGGGCCGCTCGGGTCAGCTTCCGGCGGGGTGGGGTGGTTGACGATGCTGCCGAACATCACTCCCTGAGCGGTCGCGCCGGAGGCGGTCGCGGTGATGTGCTGGATCCACTGCTGCTGCGCGGTGGGTAGCCGGGTCACCAACTCGTCACGCAGGTCACGCACGCCGTCGGCGGTGACCGGGTCTTCCTCGACCAGGTCTGACAGCCGCGTCTGCCAGGCCGGCAACAGCCGCGCGCGTACCTGGTCACGCTGGGCGGGCGGGGCTTGTTCCACCTCCGCGGCCAGGGCGTCCAGCCGCCGGATCGCGGCGGTCTCCCGTCGCGGGTCACCGCGGCCGAGGAGCCGGGCGAACCCGGAGCGTGCCCCCTGCCACACGTCCGTCGCGGCCGCCTGCACCAGGACCGCCGCCGCGGACGCGCCCAACCCCGCCAGCCAACCGAGGTCCACGTTCTCCTCCTCATCCGAGGGAATCGAGGCATTTCCACGCTAGCAAGCCGGCGCGACGCGGGGTCCGGGCTCGGGCTCCGGGATGAGTCGGGAATCGGTCGGTGCGCCGTGCCGGCTGCCGAGGCCGGGAACCCCCAGACGATCGGCTGGGGGTTTCCGGCGCGTGCGGGTGAAGTGACCCCCAAGACCGGACACCTCCTGACTTGGCATCCTGTCGAGGATGAGGAAACGCTGTGACTGGACAGAGCAAGTACCCGGAGGAGTTCCGGCGCCGGGCCGCGGCGTTGGTGTTCGACTCCGGTCGCACGATCCGTGACGTGGGCCGGGAGTTGGGTGTCAACCACGAGACGCTGCGCAACTGGGTCGACCGGATGCGGCAGGATCGCGACGGCGGCCGGCCCAACGACCTGGCCGTGGACGAGCGGGCCGAGCTGGTGCGGCTGCGGCGGCAGGTCGCCCAGCTGGAGCTGGAGAAAGAGATCCTGAAAAAGCTGCCGTCTTCTTCGCACGCGAGACGGAGCGGTGAACCGGACCGACGTCTACCGGTTCATCGATGCGGAGAAGACCACCTACCCGGTCCGTCTGCACTGCCGGCTCCTCGGCGTCGGCCACAGCGCCTTCTACGACAGGCTGCCGATGCGCGAACGGACGGCGTCGCCAGCACAAGCGGCAGGGATTCCCCAGCACCCTGCTCGGCCTGAGTAAATCACCCCAGCGTGCGCAGGGAGCACGGTGGCCGGTTCCTTGGCCGCCCGCGCGGGCCGGGGCCACCCCCGCGTGCGCGGGGAGGACGACGCCCCGCCACTCCACGACGGCCACGGGATGGGATCACCCCCGCGTGCGCGGGGAGGACGACGACATGCACATGTGGACAGGCAAACCCGTCGACGCCCCACGAGACAGTCCCCGACCGGCGTCGTCGGTGACACCGGTCGGGGACTGTCGGGGTTCGTCTGCGGCTCAGGGCACGGTGATCGGGATGATGGCCTCCGGGTCGTTGATGGTGACCTGCCCGTCGAACGGCGGCGCTTGCGAGACCGATACGTAGTGGTTGCCGAGGTTAACCGGATCGTCGAGCAGCACCGGCTTGTTGGCGGCCACGAAGGTGAACGGCACCGAAGAACGCGACTGCGCCTGCGGTCCGGGGACGGTGCATACCAGCGCCGTCTGGTTGGAGCCTGGACGGACGGCGCAGCCACTCCAGTCCTCGCCCGCCGGCCGGACCTGGCTCGGCAGGATGAGCAGGATCTCCAGCCGAGCGACGTCGACGGCGCCTTCATTGCGTACCGTGACCGTCAGCCGGCCCGTGAATCCGTTGCCTTGCGGTCGGAACGACAAGGTGGAGGGTACGACGGACAGCAGTGCGGACGGTGGCTGCGCCGGGAACGTGGTTGGGCCGTCCACCTGCCGGAACTGCCCGTCTTGCCAGGCGTACGCGCGCCATTGGTTCGGCACTGTGTTCTGCCCACCGTCGGTGTATTCCTTGGAGACCAGTACCGCGACCCGGCCGCCGTCGCGAGCCTCGAGATAGTCCATCATCGCAAGCCCGTCCTGCGTGCCGACGATCCGGCCGATCGGCACCAGTTCCTGACCGCTGCGGCGGAATGCGACGATCTGGCTGCCGCCCGCCTCGGGTCCTTCACCGCACATCAAGTGAGCGACGTAGTCCTCGGTACCGTCGTGGTCGACGTCAGCCGCGACGTAGGACAGGACGTTCACCGGTCGGTGCGCGGCATCCCGCAGATACTGGCCATCCTTCAGAGAGACCCGGCCCTTGGTGCAGGTGGCGTCGGCGGCCGCGCCCCAGGTGGGGACCGTGATGGTGGCCGACCTGAAGGGGCCCGGTCCCAGGTCCGGCTCGCCGCCCTGCTGCTCGGTCGGCAGCGCGGTCGGCGATGGTGCGGGGTCGGTCCCCGGCGGCGTCGGCGAGCGGTCGGTCCGGACGGCGACGGCGGTGCTCAGCGCCACCGCGGCGACCGCGAGTCCGGCCACGGCGGTGACGGCGGTGCGGCGGACCCGGATGCGGTGGGAGGTGGCCAGGGCCCGTTCGCGCAGGTCGACGGCATCGACCTCGGTGGCGATCTCGCTCAGGCCTCGGCGCAAGGTGTCGATATCGGTCATCGCACATCTCCGCTCACATTGACGCTGCTGAGCTCCGGCGCGAGCACGCGCAGCCGCTCGAGCGCCTTCGCGGTCTGGCTCTTGATGGTGCCGACGCTGACGCCCAGGGTCTCCGCGGCCTGCGCCTCGGTCAGGTCGTCGAAGAACCTCAGGACGACGACTGCGCGCTGCTTGGTGGTAAGGCGGGACAAAGCGCTGCGCAACGACAGTCGCAGCACCGTCTGCTCGGTGTGATCGGTCTGGACGGCAGGCTGGTCTGGCACGTCACCGGTGAACGACTCGACGATGCGGCGCCGCCGCCAGCGCGACACCTGGAGGTGATACATCGTCTTGCGGGTATACGCCTCGGCGTTGCCGGTGGCGTCCAGATTCCGCCACGCACGATGGGTGAGCCCCAGCGCGCTCTGGACGAGATCCTCGGCCAAGTGCTGATCGCCGGTGAGCAAATATGCTGAACGGAGCAGCGCCGGCGTCCTGGCCCGCACAAACGCGTCGAAGTCAGGAGCACGAGCGTCCACGTCCGCCTCTTCTCGACTGAACATTAGGGGTGACCTACCAGCCAAGACGACCGGTAGCGGGAAAAGGTTGGGGCGTGTCGAAGATTCTGCGTTCATGGCCCGACGCCGAGCCGGCAGTGGACCGCTGAAGGGCTGCGCTGCCGTCATCCGCGGGGCTTCCGACGGGCTGGATGGTGGGACTAGGTCGCAAGATCACGTGCGCGGATCTGCCGCCGTCGGTGCGCGCAGGTCGACGACGAGCCGTCAGCTCGGTGTTCGGCGTCCCGTGGTGCCCGGCATCCTGAACTGCCGATATGCGTGTAATCGATCATGCAGAACGGTGGCCTGGGTGACGGCCGCGGTGGTGGACACGCCGCATCGCCATCGGCAGGTCGGTTCACCACGTGGCCGGAGCAATAATGAGGTGTCTCATCGGAGTCCTCACAGTCCCAAATGGCTGCGCGGCTTCCGTGTCTACAGGCGGGCTTGGCGGCGGCTCGCGATCGTGGCGGCGGTGAGAGTGGCTGCCATGAGGACGGCGAGGATAAGAATAGTGGTAGCCGAGATGTGGAAATTTCGTACGGCCGACTCGAAGAAGAGCGCGTTGTAAACAATGCGGGCCAGGGCTGGAACTAGGAGAAGCGCGAAGGCGACGATCGGCATCCGTGCGTCGATCGGCGCGGCGATGACAGCCAACACGGCGAACGCGTACAGAGACATTGTTGGAGCATCCAACCAGCCGTTGAGCGGATTTGCCGTCAAGGTCACGACTGCCAGCACGCTGAGAAGCGGCCAGACCCATGGCCTCTTCACAGGCGTTCGAGGTGCTCGGAGCAGCGGCAGTAACGCTAGCGAGGCCAGCAGCGCAGGCCAATACTGCGAGTTCCCCAGGTACGAGAAGCTCTCCACCGACCAGTCCGACGTCCATAAGATCCTCGGCCAGCATTGAACCACTACCGTCAATACTGACATGGCGAAGGCCAGCCTGTAAGCGCCCCCTGCCGCAGCAAAGAGCGCGATGGCCGCGGGCATGGGTTCGACCAGTAGCCACGGGGCTATGACGGGCGATCCTCCGTCGTTGGGCCAGGTTCCGAACTGAATGTAGGAAACCAGAGCGGATATCGGAAATTCGGCCCAACGCGTTATGCCATAAATCAGCAGGGCCAGCGCGGACAGCCGCAGCGCGGAGTGGCGCAACGCCTGAGCGTCGAGCCGATCCACGCCGGTGCGGGCGCGGAGGCCCCCGACCACGAGCGCCCACGATTCTCGGAGGCTCGGCCGCGGCGGCTGCTCGTCCACTCCGGCCAGCACGATCTCCAGGATCTCGTCGGTGCGGTACTCGCGGTAAGGGCGGGGGTACGCCTTCAGCAGCCAACGGTAACGACGCTCAAGGTTGTTCACGCCAGCACCGTCCGAGCCACCGCAACCGACCGCACCGAACGATCACGCACCACTTGGGCCGCCGCCGCCATCCGCTCCGCTTCCTCACGCAGCGCCGACGCACCCCGGTCGGTCAGCTCATACGTGCGGCGGGCACGACCGTTGACAACGGACTCTTCCGCCACCCGCACCATCTCCTCGTTGGTGAGCCGGTCCAGGGCGGCGTAGAGAGTGCCCGCCATCAGTCGCACCCGCCCTGCTGACAGCTCCTCCGCCCGCTTGACGATCGCGTAGCCATGTAGTGGCTCGTCCTGCAGCGCGGCCAAGATGAAGAAGGTGGGCTCCCTCATCGGACCTACCGTTCTAGTCATGCCGACACTATAAACAGATCATCTGTGTATGGGTAGGCCTGGCTACTGGCGGAGGGGACTCGACAGCCCGACGCTGCGGGAACTCGGTGGCTTGCCCAATGGTCACGCCCCGGCGTGACGCCGGCGGTGACGTCCTGACGCTCGAGATGATCATGCTCGGGTCGGCCGCGGTGTCGGCTGACAGTGCGGCCGCCGTGACCGCGTTCGGGCACCGCCGCCCGTGACCGCACGTCCCCGGCCGGAGCTTCCGCCCGTCCGGCCAGCAGGTGGTGGCTACGCTGACGATCATGGCGGGGATGGGGTGGCGGTCACGGCTTGGCCGTACAGCTGCGGCGGGGACGGCGATCGTTCTGGCGCTGGTGGCGGCCGGCTATGGCTGGGGTCTGTACGTGGACCGTCGACAAGCAGCTGAGGCTGTCAAGGCCAAGACGGTGCTGATGGCCTATCTGGAGCGGGTCCGCAACGAGGACTTCCATGGGGCCTACCTGCTGCTGTGCAGTGACGTGTTGGAGGGCTATTCCGAGACCCAGCACGAGGAGTTCCTACGGACGCAGCCCTCGCTTGCCAGCTTTCGCCTCGAAGGGCCGGAACGACGATCTAGCCTCGAAGGCGCATTTCTCGTCTACCGAGCCAGCCTGACATCGACTGACGGAGCAAACCAGGTCAACGGCTTTGCAGTCGCGCTGTACTCCGACCGTGACCCGCTGGTCTGCGACGCGTCCGACTGGCGCAGAGAGTAGGTGAGTGACTAACTGGGTGACGACCGGTGCGAGCGACAGTGGACTTTCAGGGACCGAAGTGGACGGGCTCCGCAGGTGTGCGCAGATGGCTATGCAGGTCGGCAAGCTGTGTTGGTTGCCTGGGGGTCAAGCGGTCGTCGGTTCCCTGTTCCACCACAACCACTCTTCGGGACAGCGGCCGCGTGTGCAGCTGCGTCAGGTCCAACAGGGACCGAAAGCCATCGTCACCGCTTCCGCAGGAAGGCGTAGACGATCCTGTTGGAGGCGAATTCCGAAACGTTGACGAGGTCCCAACCGAACTGGCCGAGGAACTCGGCGGCAGCAACCGCCTCAGTGACCTGGCCGCCGCCCAGTCCGTGATGAGACACCACGGCCAGCAGGCGATAGGGGTACGTCCGAAGATCGGCTTGGCCCTGCAGAACTGCCCGGGCGGTGACTGTGCGGGTCCGGGTGATTTGCTCCGGGGTCTCTGCGGCGGCCATATCCGGCACCATAGTGGCTCGTCGCTCGGGCAGTCTGCCAGCTTCGCAGCCGGTATGTTCGGGACGTGTCTGCGTCGGCCGGTGTTTCTCGTCCTGTCGTGGCGCTCGTTGCGGTGCTGGCCACTGCCGCCTGTGACGGTGCCTCGGCTCCGGTGGGTGCGTCGAGCGCCGGGCCGGCCACGAGTGGCGTTGCCTCCACCGCACCTGCCGCCTCGGTCGGCCCCGTCTACCGTGCTCAGGATCTGGAGCTGTGTAAGCGTACTGATCTTCGGCCGTTGGCGGAGTTGTCCCTGACGGTGGCCCGCACCGATCCGACGCCGCCGCTGGGGCGCCCGGGTGTGGCGTGTCTGTTCGACTTGCGGACGAAGGACGGGCATGAGGCGAGCCTGCGGGTGGAGGCGTCCACGCCGGCCAGCGCGGAGGAGGCGCGGTTGCTCTATCGGTCTACGGGGCGGGTGACGGTGATGACTCCGGCCGGCGGCATCACTGGTGTGGGCGACGAGGCCGAGGCCTTCACCAGGCGTTCCGAGCCCGGCTTCAAGTACGCCGAGTACATGGTCAACGCGCGCACGGGCAACCTGGTGGTCAAGGTCTGGTTGGCTGTCGGTGGTGCCTCGTATGTCGCCACCGAAACGCTCGCGCCGAAGGCGCTGACGTTGCTCAGGGCGACGCAGGCGGCCGTACCCACGGTGTGATGTGTTCGTTGGTCATCCCCGGACGGCTTCCGGCCAGCGCCCACCGGGTAGCTTCGAGTGGTCGCCGACCTGCGTGGCGATGTCCCGGATGTTGCCCAGCGCGTCGATGAAGCGCTGGCCGATGGTGAGCAGAACGTCCAGGCCGGCGGTGACCAGCTCTCCGATCGACTTGGCGAGGGTGGAGATGGCCCACGGTAGGTCGATGACGGTTGCCCCTTCAGATGCTGCCTGCGCCAGTTTGCCGACCAGTCCTGCGACGATCTTCGCGAGTTCGACGGCGTAGTCGACGTTCGCTTTGGCGATCGTGAACAGCCACTGGCTGATGAACTCCGATTTGACGACGGACTCGTCGACCGCGGCTTTCTGCTTGAGTGCCTTGGCGTGGTAGGAGCTCGCGGCGTCGCCGGTCCACTTGGGCAGGTTCTCGTTCTTCGGGTCGGTGGTGGTGGAGGAGAGTTCGGAGACCGGTGTCTTCACGTCGTTGACCCAGCGGAAGCTGGCCTCGATCAGCGAAAGCACCGGCAGTTGATGCTCCAAGGCATGCTCGACGCGATCGAGAATGGCATCCAGCCCTGCTCGGGTGGTGTCCAGGCTGTGTTTGATCCACAAGAGTGCTGCCGGTCCGAGGAGCCACTTCCACTGCTGTACCTGCTCGACGATCTCGTTGAATTTCGCGATCGCCGTGTCGGTGCCGGAGCGGATGTGGTCGAACGCCTTGTTGTACGGTTCCCCGTACTCAAGATCACTGTTGCCTGGCTGCATCGGTTGCTCCGTGCCCTCTCCGAACGTCGCGCGGCGGGCCGTCAGGCCTTGTAGATCTTGTTGAGGTCCAGTGAGACGACCTCGTCGGCCCGGTCGTACTCGTCGGCGATGTGGCGCAGGGCCTTGCCCACCTGTTCGAATTCGGTCACGGCTCCGTTCAGGACGGCGACCATGAAGGTGTGGAAGTCGTTGTACGCCAGCGAATGGATTTGAGCGTTCGCGTCGCCGATGAAGAAGGCTGACGGGTCGAGACGCAGCTGCTCCGCAGCGACCTTGATGGCGGCGACCTGGTCCGACAGTGTCAGCCACTTACCTCCCTCATCACGTAGGGAGTCCGTGATGACATTCAGCGCAACCATCTCACTACCTCACGATCCGGTCCGCTCGGCGCTGGCCAGGGCGAACGCGCGGAAGAGGGAATGGGCTTCGAACTGCAGCTGACCTGCGTCTGCCCGTGCGATCCGCCCGACGTCGCCGGTGATGCCGGTGATGACGCCTCCACGGAGGCGCAACGTCAGACAGCCGTTGGGGCCGGACATGCTGGACTCGTCCGTCCGCCTGGGCAAGCGAGCCGCAGCGTCCAACTCCGCGTCGAGGTCGTCCAGCGTCCGCCAGGTGTCGCGCAGCCAGGCGTGCTCGTCGACGTCCCGATCGGGGCTCCTGTCCAGCGGTTTCCGTTTCGGGGCTGCAGGAATAGTCTCCCGATCCTCCGCCTGCAGATGAAGGAGCGCCGCCAATTCGAGGGCAGCCTGCACGGCGGCGACGTACGCCTCGAAGAGCGCATCGGCGAAGTCGCTGGGGCGCAGCCGGCTGCGCCAGTCACGAGCGATCGTGACAGCTGAGACCTCCCGCTGGGTGTCGACGACCACGCGGACGGAGCCGGTCTGGTCGCCCCCGGAGCACCCCTCGGGTCGCATTTCACGTCCCGTCTCGCGCAGCGCACGATCGGCCTGCTCGCGCAGGGCGGAATCGTCGCCCAGGAAGTCCAGACTCGCCAGTTTGAGGCGTTCATGCCTGCTGCCCTGCTGCATTCGCCCCCCGGCTTCCTGCTCGGTCAACGCTTTCCGTGATGCGCCCGCCACGGCGAGGTAGGACCACGGTACGTGAATGACCAAGATCCGGGGACCCCGGCGCTGAGCTGGTGCGGTGACCACATACGTTTACCGGCTTGGTGGCCCCGCGGTGAGTTGTCGCCACTGCTGCCGGGCAGGCCGTCTTACCATCGCGGCATGAAGATCGTCGTGGATGACCTGTCCGGGCCTAAGATCAAGGCGCTTTTGCAGGAGCACCTCGATGAAATGCGAGCGGTCAGCTCACCCGAGAGTAAGCATGCCCTTGACCTCGACGGGCTGCGCCAGCCCGCAGTGACCTTCTGGTCGGTCTACGACGGTGACGAACTCGTGGGCTGTGGAGCTCTCAAGAAGCTGGACAACACGAGCGCTGAACTCAAGTCGATGCGGACCGCCCGGACCGCGAAGCGGCGGGGAGTGGCCTCCGCGCTTCTCCAACACGTCTTGGCAGAGGCCCGCCGGCGCGGTTTCACCCGGCTATACCTGGAGACCGGCGCGGATGACCATTTCGCGCCGGCGCGGGCGCTCTACGCGAAGTACGGATTCACCCGATGCGAGCCGTTCGCCGACTACCCAGAGGACCCGAACAGCGTGCATATGACCAAAGTCCTGTAGTCGAGGCTGTCACAGGGCCCGATGTTCAGGCGGCTTTCCTGCGGCGGCGGCCCCAGCGTTGCTGGCGTTCGCTGCGGACGCGGTGCGCGTTCGCGGCGTTGCGCGGCCAGGCGCCGTCCTCGCCGTCGGCGACACCGCCATACGTCGACGGCTTCGCTGGCGCGGCCGGCATCATGCGGCGCTGCTGCCAGCCAGGCTCGCGCGCCTTCGGCTCGTACCCCTACCACACGGCGAAGTGTTTCGATGGCCTCTTGATCTAGTCCAACCGACCGCAGTAGGGACGCCAGTCGCATGGGCGTCAGGTAACCCGGCACTGCAGCGCGGAGCAGATCGGGACCCAGCGGTCCATCGATGCCCATCCGACGTGCGTCGATCGCTGCTGTCAACAGAGCCCAAGTGTGGCGGTCCGGAGCGTGCTCCCAACCCTGCACGAGCGCTGGCGCGGCAGCGAGGGCTTGCGCGCCGGAAGGCCTGGTCCAATCGCTCAGCCGCTGCGGCGTCGGTGCGTTCGTAGTAGTCGAGCGACTGCCGCAACGTTGCGCCGGTGTCGGCCGCCGTGTACTTCGCGACGTCCTCGACGAGGTCTCGGGAGGCCAGCATGGCGTTCTCGTGCTTGCCGCTGATCCGGTTGATGAACCCGGCCCGTACTCCAACGCAGTGTTCGAGTCGACGTAGGTCAACCCCGCGCGGGCGTCATCCCCGAGCCGGTCGAACAACGGTGGAAGGCCGCGCAGCGCGGCCGCATCGACTGCAAAACCCATGACACAAGCCCTTGTGTACGCCGACCGGCGGCCCCGCCACCGACATCGGGTCACACATCGTGCTAAAGCCGCCACCTTCTGTGGGGGCGGCGTTTGGAGTCGCGGGGCCTTGCTCAGGCGGTGTGCTCGGCGACCAGATGCCCGTCGACATAGGCCCTCACCTGCTGCGGCCGGAAGCCGGCGAAGAGCAGCTTGCGCTCCTTCTCGATGAGCACCGAGTGACGTTCCTCCTGGCCGACCACGAACTCGTACCGCTTGACGAGCTCGACCGACAGGACCCGCAACTCCTGGCGGACTGGCTGGCCGTCCACCAGGATCGACAGGCCTCCCCAGAACTTGCTGAACGAGAACGTCACCTCGTGTTGCTCTTGGACACCGACGTCAAAGGTGAACTTCACTAGCCGAATTCTGCCGTACGGGTACAGACGGTGGTAGCCGGCCGTGCGTCGCCCGGCACTGAGCGAAGACACGGAATACGCGGTGGTACGGAATATGGCCAGGGCATGCCTTTTGTCGGAACAATCACCCCGCATGCGCCTCCCAGGATGGCCGGCGCCGGCTGGTGTCTCGGGTCGCCTAGCGCCGCGCCGGAGGGATGTGGATCGATGTAGAGCGCCGTGGGTGAGCGGGCCGAAGCCCGCCGCGCGAACGAAGGCGTGTCCGGTGACACCGACAATCGTCGGCGGGCGGCCATCATCACCATCGAGCCCTACCGCATCCCTCCGTTGGGGGACCCGGGCCAGTTGCTCGTGGTTACCGCCCGTGCGTGGTGCTCGATAATGGAGGAATGGCGCGCAGGGTCGGCTACCAGGACGCGGTCAAACTGCTGGGCGGCGACACGGGAAGCGCCGTCCGGCTACTCGACAGCCTCACCGGCGCCGGTCTGATCAGCCTGCTAGGACCGGTGCCCGGGGTGCTCGGCTGGTTCGACGCCAAGACTGAGCTCAGCAAGATCACCGAACGGCTGGTGGCTGGCTTGGTCGAGCGTCGCTCCCACCTGAGCCGTTACGAGCGCACCGAGCGGTTGCAGGCGGCCCAGGCGGTGCTCGTGTTGACCGCGTATTTCGAGGCTTTGGGCGAGTCTGGCGAACCGTTCGGGCGACGCGAGTGGCGCCTCACCGCCGACGAGCAACGATCGCTGGGCGGCACCGGCTTCGACGCGGCCGGGTGGAGCGCCGCAGTGCCCGGCCCGGCTGAGTCGCACGAAGACTTCCTCACCCGCCTGCGGGACGACGACTACGTCGTGCTGACCGGCAAGGTCGAATCCTTCGTCACCGGCCTGGCTGTCTGGGACGAACTGAACCAGTCCGACCGAGCGGTCGCCCTCGGCAGGCTTCGGGCGGTCCCGGACACGGCGGTGAAACGCTACGACAGTCTGCTGATCCAGCTCGCTGCGGAATTCCCCGAGGTCGCGTTCTGGGCCGGGATTCGTGAGCAGTCCGCCGTCCAGGCACGACTGCGCGATATGACGACCGCCCTGGGCGCTCTCAGGGAAGTGATGGACGCGATTGCGTCAGGTCGGGAACCCGACGAGCGACGGAGGGCACTCGCCCGCGCGTACACGGCGGCACTTTCCCGGCCGATCGTCGAACCGGGCGAGACACCGCCCGGGATCACCGTCCCCCAGCTCGGCGAGGCGTTCCTCCCTCAGCTGTTCCGGGCGGTCGACGTCACCGACCTCACCCCGCTGAGCGACGAGGACTGGTGGCAGACCCAGCAAGTTCGGGACGAACTATTCGCGTTCCTGGGGCGGTTCCTCACCCAGCCGGACGCGGCGCGGGCGCCGATGCTGGTCCTCGGCCAGCCCGGATCCGGGAAGTCCGTGCTCGGGAAGGTGCTAGCCGCCCGCCTCCCGCCGACTGACTTCCTAGCCGTGCTGGTCCCGCTGCGCGACGTCTCGGCGGTGGCCGACCTCCAGGAGCAAATCGAGCAGGCCATCCGGATCGACACCGGCGAGCGGGTCGAGTGGCCCGCCCTGGCTCGCTCGGCAGGCGACGCGTTCCCCGTGGTGATCCTGGACGGTTTCGATGAGCTGCTGCAGGCCACCGGCGTGAGCCAGACCGACTACCTGTTGAAGGTGGCCGCTTTCCAGCGGCGGGAGGCCGACCAGGGTCGACCGGTGGCGGTCATCGTGACTAGCCGGATCAGCGTGGCCGGGCGCGCCAAGCCGGCCGAGGGCACAATCGCGCTGCGGCTCGATCCCTTCGACGACGAGCGGGTCGCTGCCTGGCTCGCAGTCTGGAATCGCGCCAACGGCGCCCGGCTCGACCTAGAGACCGTCCTGCGCTACCCCGATCTTGCCGGGCAGCCGCTGCTGCTGCTTATGCTGGCTCTTTTCGACGCGCAGGGCGGCGGCCTGCGTGATGCCGGGCACCTGGACTCCGACCGGCTTTACGAGCAGCTGCTCGACCGGTTCGCCCGGCGGCAGGTCGACAAACTGGCCACCGGCTGGACGGCTCGGGAGAGGGATCGCCGGGTCCAGGAAGAGCTGCGCAGGCTCAGCGTGGTCGCTTTCGCGATGTTCAACCGCGGCGCGCAGTGGGTGAGCGAGGCCGAGCTGGGGCGTGACTTTGAGGCACTTCCCGGTCTGACCGGCCCCACGCCGGTCCATTCGGACCCGGCCGACCTGCGCACCCCCCTTGTGCCCGCCGAGCTCGCGGTCGGGTCGTTCTTCTTCATCCATCGGGCTCGCGCAACGTCAGACCACGCGAGACTGGAGACGTTCGAGTTCCTGCACGCCACGTTCGCCGAGTACCTGACCGCCCGACTGATCGTCGAAGTAGTGCGGAACATGATCAACCGCGAACGGGCGACAACGATCCCCGCCGGCGCTGCGGTCGACGACGACCTCGCCCACGCGCTGCTCTCCTTCGCACCGCTTGCTGGCCGCCGCCAGATCGTGGTCTTCATCCGGCGCATGGTGGACGCCTGGCCGGAGGCGGACCGGCAGGACGGGACCGAGCTCATGCTCGGTCTATTCCGGGCGGCGACCCAAGAGCGCGCGCCCCGTGCCTTCGCCGCCTATCTGCCGCGCTCCCTGACGACGCCGGCGCGCATCGCCGCCTACACCTCAAACCTTCTCATCCTGGCGCTGACCACCGGCAAGGTTGCCGCATCACAGCTCTTCGGCATCAGTCCCAAGTCCGATCAGCATGGTCACGAGACCGTCAAGTCGTGGACCAGGATCGCCCGGATCTGGCACGCCGAAGAGGAGGCGAGCGGATGGATCGAACTGCTCTACCTGGTCCGGGTTGACCGGGTTAGGAATCGAGGACGGCGTGACCTAGCACTCTCGCTGAAGGAACGGACCCAAAGTCAGAACGTTCCTCCGGTCGACCTTGCCTGGCTGCTCGGCGACGGCCTCCCGGCGCCCGTCGGTGAATTGAACAACATCTACATGGTCGTGCGAGGCGGAAGCGCGATCCGGCAGGCCGGGTGGCAGGACCACTTTCTCACCGACACGGTCAACGATCTCGTGCGCGATGCAATCACACCGTTGTGGACGTCCCATCTCAACCTCTTCGGTGACGGCGTGTACCACGGAGTCGGTGGGCAGCCATCCACCGTCCTCTCGGATCTGATCCGCCTCGTCTTCGGCCGGGCCCAGCTCTCCCAACAGGAGGCCCGGGACCTGTATCGCGCCGCCCTCGTCTGGCTTCCGCGCATCAGTGCCCAGGGACGCGCGGTGTTCTTCCGCAGCTTGACCGTCGACGCCGACATCGACGCTGAGACAGTTGCCGATGCTCTGGAAGCCCGAGTCCTGACGCCTGATCAAGAGGGCTTGGAACGCCTTGACCGGATTCGCTGTGCTGCAGCTCACCTCGACTCTGATCGCGATCCGGATACCAGGCTCCGGCTTGCGAATGTCATACACAGCATGCTGCCCGCCGCGGCCGATGACTGGTCGCTGGTGGTGCTGGACGCGGTGCTCCGGTGGTCCGAGACGGACCCGTCTCTGCCGCCACCCCGGCTCTCCGCGGAGCAGGCCCGCATGCTCGTCAACCGGTTCGGCGCCCGACGGCCGGATCTGGGGCCCCGCATCGCCATGCTCGTCGATCCCAGCCTGCCGGATTAGCTCCATCGTCTTGGTGGGCTCCTGCATTCGGACTGCCGGTCGAGCGCCGCCTCTGGGCACCATGTCAATTACCGCTGGACCAGCTTGTTCGTCTGTCCTGAGCATGACTGCTCACCGGCCCTGGGCGGATACCTAAGGCTGTGGCCGCCGGTCATCGCTAAGCAGGAGACACTGGGCGGTGTCCGGCCTGGCAGGCCCGGATCCCGAGGCCGATGGACAGTTAAGTTTTGCCGGTGCCAGGCGGGCCGAGAGACACGACGCTCTCTTTTGCCATCACGAAGTCCAGGGTGCCGAGGGTGTCCGATGGTAGACGGCTCGGACTGGCCCTCGACCCAGCCTGGACCTGACCGGGCAAGAGCAGGTCACCAGGACTGGCACCTGCTTCATCCGGCTGTCGTAATAGTTAGAAGCGCGCGACAAGCGGCAGAAGAGTGTGTCGACGGGTCCACACTCTCGGCCGTGATCAGTGTGCAACGACGACGGTGCGTACGACGTCATCAGCAGGTCTCGGATGCTCGGTGGAAAGCCTGACCAGATCACACCCGGTAGTACTGCACGACGCAGAACTCGTTGTCCTCCGGGTCGGTCATGACGAGGACGGCGCCCTCCTGGTAGTCATGCCGTTCACCTGTCCACCGCCCGCCCAACATCCCGATCCGATCGACCGCCTCGTCAACGTCGGTGACGGCGATGTCGAGGTGTAGTCGCGTCTTGCCGGCCTTGGGCTCCGGGACCGGCTGGAATGTCAGCACCGGGCCGCCCCCGGCGACAGTGACGCGCCGCCAACCCGGAAGAGACTCCGTCACGCGTCCTCCAAGCACCACGGACCAGAAGTCAGCCAGTCGCTGCGGATCCCGGCAGTCGACCGTGATTCCGGCAAGTCGGCCCAGTGTCTCCACGACACCGACCATAGCGAGGATATGCAGCCCGCTCCCAACGGCAATACGCCGTGGAGCGCAGTCAGAGATACGACGCCGATGCGACGTGGACGGATGACTCCGGCGGCATGCT
Organism: Micromonospora sp. DT231; assembly: GCF_049847025.1. Taxonomy (NCBI): domain Bacteria; kingdom Bacillati; phylum Actinomycetota; class Actinomycetes; order Micromonosporales; family Micromonosporaceae; genus Micromonospora; species Micromonospora sp. DT231. The sequence goes on from NZ_JBNCNO010000001.1 coordinate 68,644, forward strand.
CGCTCCGTGCATCAACATAGGAGCGCAACACGCCCGACAGCCATCGTCGTCTATCCGGTGGGGAGGCCCCGCCGTGCGTGAGACACCATTTGTGGCCTCTCGGCTGCACGCCCTGAGTGGGTTGCTGTACGTCCTGTCGTTCGCCGCCGCGATGCTCCTCCCAGGGCTGATCAGTTCACCCGGCGAGCCGCTGGTTACGCCGTACTCGTCCGACGCCGATGTCCAACAGTTCCTCAATAGCGGCTCGCCCAGTGCACCGGTTGGCGCGTTCTTCCAGGCGCTGGCAGCGGTCGCACTGCTGGTGTTCACCGCGTACGTCGCCGTCACGATGCGCCGGCGGGGCGACATCGGCCGAGCCGCCGGGCTGGCGCATGCCTCCGGTGCGGTCGCCTCCGCGCTGCTGCTGTCGTCGGCGGCCGTTCAATGGATCATGTCTCGTCCCGGCAGCGGATCGGATCTGCGGGTCTTCCGGTTCGCCATGGACCTCGCCTTCATGACCGGCGGTCCCTTGCACATCGTGACGCTCGGCCTCTTCGTCGGCGCCGCCTCCGTCGCCATGCTGCGGACCAGGGCGCTGCCGAGCTGGCTCGGAAGGCTGGGGATCGGCATCGCGACGCTGTGCGTACTCGCGATCTTCTCGCTGCTGGCCTCCGCGGCGTCGGTCTTCATCCCGGCCGGAAGGTTCATCGGCTTCATCTGGTTCGCCGCCGCCAGCGTCCTGCTGGCACGACGCGGCCGACTCGCACCCGATCCGGTCGACCTGGCGAGCACGCGATGAGCGGACGAGCTCCTACCGCCCTGCTCGTCACGGCCCTGTTGGTGACCATGACTCTCACGCCAGGCAGCAGCGCAGCGGGCGCGTCGGTGGCGCCATCGGAGGTATCCACGGGTCCGGCGTGGGTCTCTGGGCCGAGCCCATTCGGCGCCTGCCCTTCGGCCGCTCTTGACGATCTCCTACCCGCCGGCGCGCTCGAATCGACCGTCGCCGCCAACCCCCGGAAACGTCAGCAGCTGGTGTCGGTGTGGACACAGGACCGGTTCAGAGGACTGGTCGCTGGGGTGAGCGCCGACGGCGGCCACAGTTGGCGGCGGGTGCTGATTCCGGGGACGAGCCGATGCACGGGCGGGACCTTCGACTACGTCGATGACGTGTGGCTGTCATTCGGCCCAACCGGCATGCTGCATCTGTCGGCGCATGTGTTCGACGCACCCGAGACCACACCCAGCGGACTCATCACGGCCCGATCCCTCGACGGCGGTCTCACCTGGAGTAAACCGGTCCTCGTGGTGGCGGAGCGCGATCCGGACCGCGGGACGTACGTCGGTGGGGCGATCGTGGCGGATCCGAAGGACCCCGCACGCGTCTACACGGTCGTACCGAAGATCGTGGAACCCGACCAGGAGGGCGAGCCGTTCCGCGGAGCGGTGGTCTTCGCCGCCAGCGGTGATGCCGGACGCACCTGGCGGGCGCGGCAGATCTATGAGCCGGGGGAGAACCGGCTGACCACCGGACACCAGATCGTGGTGCTCCCCAACGGGACCCTTGTCGACTCCTTCACCCTGTTCGACCTCACCGGCGAGCGGCCCACCCGGCACGTTGCGGTGATGCGGTCGCAGGACCGTGGCGCCACCTGGTCACCTCCCCACCTGGTAGCCGAGATGCGGTCGGCCGGCGTCAGCGATCCGCAGTCGCCGGGGGACCAGGTCTCCAGCGGCAGCGCCGCGCTCGTCGACGCGGCGGTCGATCCGGCCAGCGGGCGGATCTACCTGGTCTGGCAGGACGCCCGCTTCAGCGGCGGGCAGGCGGACGCAATCGCACTGTCCGTGTCGGACGACAGCGGGCGCCACTGGTCCACGCCGGTAAAGGTCAACCGCAGCCCGACGTACGTCCCGATCGGCAACCAACAGGCATTCACCGCATCGGTTGCGGTCGCCGCCGACCATACCGTCGCGGTCGACTACTCCGATTTTCGTCACGACGACCCCGCCGGGGCGCTATGGACCGATCGTTGGCTGGTGACCTGTCGCCCGACACCCAAGCTTGATTGCGCGACCGGGGTTGGGTTCGACACCGAGGTAAGACTCACCACAGAGCCATTCGACATGCGGCATGCCCCCTTCCTGAATGAAGTCGGCCCGCCGGGCTTTTTCCTCGGTGACTACGCCGGCCTGACCAGCGCCGGACCACACGACTTCGTCGCCACGTTCTCCCAACCCGACCCGGTGGCGTCCCCGCGCGTCGCCGCCGTACGGGTTCGGGACGCCAACCGATAGCCGCGTTGTGGCTGGCCGTGGGCCGGGCGGGACCGGAAACCGGTCCGGTCAGGCCCTACCGGTTGATGCCCGGCCCGGCCGCTGGCCGAGGGCACTAGTACTCCAGCGGCAGTTGATCACCACGATCCGACCCTTCGACCACATCCATCGGTGGTCACGATGGCGACGCCGACACCAACACTGCGCCCAAACAGCCCACTACCAGCGAGAACCTCAACGTCAACAGTTGCGGCTGGCGTACTGGCTCGGCAGCCCGGGATCGTTGTGTGGATGACCGACGATGAAGTGGGTGGGGTGGGTGCTGGTCAGCCGACCGACCGTCGGTATCGCATGAGGGTTCGCAGGGCACCGTGTGTCCTGTCCTGCTTGACTGCCTTGTCCGCCAGCCAGCCGTTCGCTTCGTAGAAGCGCCGAGCCCGGTGATTTGTCTCCAGTACCCAGAGGGTCGCCTGTCGATAGCCGGCCTTGCCCAGCGCGTTGACGGACGCTGTCATGAGCAGCGCGCCGACGCCCGCGCCCCAGACGGCCGGAAGAAGGTAGATTGCCGTGATCTCGCCCACCGTGAGCGGGTCGGCGTCCTGGTCTCGTGTCGGGCGCAGATCGACGAACCCGACGATGCCATCGTCGTTGTCAGCCACCAGCGTCGCAGAGCGTGGCCAGTCCGCTTCGGCCAGAATCCGTTCCCATACCTCGCTGCGCCGGCCTGTATCCCGACTGTCCGGATCGCTCTGGGGCAACAGTCCTTGATACGCCGCCCGCGATGAGGTCACCTGTACCACGGCAATCGCCAGCGCGTCGGTGACATCGGCACGACGGACCCGCATGACTGCCATCCTGTCGGACCCGCCCCCGCCGAGCCAACTGGTTACCGGACCCGCCTCGGCGACGACCAGCCTCCCGCGATGAGCGCTGGTTGATCAGCTGGCCAGCGTGTCTGCGGGCGTGGGGACGGCCGCCACGTGATCATGGTCGGCTTGTGGAGACAACTCAAGATTTCGTCGCGAACGCGGGGCATGGCGTAGCCGCCGAGGAGTGGTTGGCCGAGTTCGACACCGGGTTCGCGGCGATCGAGGGCCGGTTCGGGCGGATCTGTTCGTAGATCATGGACCGCGACAGGCTGAGCACGGGAGATTGCGCGCGTCGCCGAGAAGCGGGGCGACTGGGATCAAGCGATCGCGGTGGTCGGTGCCGTTGCGGAGTGCTATAGCTCCGACTACGAGCGCCATGACGCACACCTGTGGCACATGGATCTGCTTGCTCGCGCGGGTCGTCATGTCGAGCTGGCGGCTCTCCGCCAACGTGATGTGCATGCCCGCAGGCGGTTGAACCGGCTGCATCACGAGGAAGGCCGGTTGGCTGGCCGGTTGACGACCGGCGTGGCCGAGGCATGATGTCCACGGGCGTCGGTGATGAGGGCGTGCCATGTCTAGGGCCGGCGGGGGAAGCCGATGTCGTCGAAGAGTGAGTAGTGGTCGGCGAAGGCTTCGACGGCGCGCTGGGCGGCGGCTACGGTCTCGTCCACGGTGGTGAGTTCCTCGGTGGTGCGCATGACCGTGTGCTCGCCGGCTGGATACTTGAACACTGGCTTAAGGAGGTCGACGTCGATCCCAGCGGTCAGCGTGAAACCGTCCTCGCGGAGCGTCAGCCGCAGGTAGAGGCGGATCTCGGAAGGGTGGTCCGTGACCTCCGCCGGGAGGTGCGGCAGCCTGATCGTTAGGGCGTCGAACTCCAGATGTCCGCCGGGCGATGGGTGGCCCACCCCGTCGTGCGGGTCGAACAGGAGCCGACTGCCCCAAATCATCACCTCATCATCCGTGCCATCGAACCGGCCGCGCATGCCGTCGGCGGTTGGCACGAAGAGGTCGTAGTTGAGGTAGAGCTCGGTGAAGGTGCGCTCGATCGCCCATGACGCCTCGGTCAGCCCCCGCAGCAAAACAGCCATCGCTGAACTCACCGACTCCATGGCGGCCGACTCTACGGCAGTTCCCGAATCACCTGGCCACCTGCCAACGAGGTGCCAGTATGCGGTGCCACGAACAGGCGATACCCGGCGGCGACGAGCTTGCGGGCCATGATCATTCCGACGGCGAAGCGGGGCAGGACGAGCATCCGCCAGCCGGCGTCGCTCTTGGTCCAGGGTTGGCGGAACAAGCCTTGGCGTCCCGCCGGAACCGTTCACGCGCTGAACCCACGGCGTGGTCCGCGGCGAGCGACCCGATGTCTCTGGTCGGGAAATTCCTCTACGCAATGAATGCGCGGCCGCAAAAACAGCCCCTGGTGATCGTTCTAGGCGAAAATCCGTCGCTGCGCCAGGGGGATGATCGGACGACTTTCGTCATCCCTCGTCTGGTCGCCCGCTAGCCCTTCGGGTCGACTCTAGTCAATGATCTTCCGCGCCAGGCATTGAGTCCTATGCTCCTTCCATTGTGAAGTCCTGGGGGGGACCATGATCAATTTAGCCGGCCGCGGCATGTTCGTCCTGTGTGGAGCGATGTGCGCGTCCTGAGATGGAAAACTCGACGCTGATCCATCGCTTCGGCGATGCCACTACCGCCCGGCCCAACCATCCCGCCGTGCTCGGTGACACCGGCCCGCTCGACTACGTTGGCCTGGCCGGCCTGGCCGGCGGCCACGCCGAGCTGCTGGCCGGGGCCGGCGTTCAACCCGGCGACCGGGTCGGACTGTTGACCACACACGGCGCCGGCACCATCGCCGCGATGCTGGGCACCCTCGCCGCAGGCGCCGCCTACGTGCCGCTCGACCCGGGCTTCCCGGAGCAGCGACTGCGCCAGCTCGTCGACGGCGCCGACGTCACCGTGCTGCTCAGCGGGGGCGAGCACACCGAGCTGGCCCGCCGGCTCGCCACCGACCGGCCCGGCACACGGGTCGTCCCCGCCGTCGACGTGCGGCCGGCGCCGCTGCGGCCGGTGTCGGTGGACCCGGACGCCCTCGCGTACGTGCTGTTCACCTCCGGCTCCACCGGCCGGCCCAAGGCGGTCGGGCAGACCCACCGCAACCTGCTGCACGTGGTGGACAACCAGATCGCCACGCTCGACCTGCGTCCGGACGACCGGCTCAGCCTGCTCGCCTCGTTCAGCTTCGACGCGGCCATCCCCGACCTCTACCCGGCGTTGCTCACCGGCGCCGCCGTCGTCCCGGTCGACCTGCGCCGCCACGGGCTGGCGTACGCCGTCGAGCAACTGGCCCGGCACGGCGTCACCGTCTACCACTCCACCCCGACGGTCTTCCGGTACCTGCTGGACACTCCCGGCGTCGACCGGCTCGACCGGGTCCGGGTGGTGCTGCTCGGTGGCGAACAGGCCAGCTACGCCGACGCCGCCCGCGCCCAGGGTCACTTCGCCCCGGGGTGCGTGCTCGTCAACGGCTACGGTGCCACCGAGATGACCTTCGCGGCCCGGTCGGCGTTGCCGCTGGCCGACGTCGACCGTACGGCCACCGGGCCGCTGCCGATCGGCACCGCCCTACCCGGGTACGCGCTTCGGCTGACACCGGACGGTGAGATCGTGGTGCGCGGCCGACACCTCGCCCCCGGTTACCTCGACCAGGTCAGCGACCGGTTCGGGCTGGACCCCGACGGGGTGCCGGCGTACCGCACCGGCGATCTCGGCGAGCTGCTGCCCACCGGCGAGCTGCGCTGCCTCGGCCGCCTCGACCGGCAGGTCAAGGTGCGCGGGTTCCGGGTCGAGCTGACCGAGATCGAGTCGGTGCTCGCCGCCGAGCCGAGCGTCGCCGAGGTGCGTGCCATCGCCCGCGACGGCGAGCTGCTGGCGTACGTCCGGTCGACCGGGACACCGGTGGACCCGGCCGCGCTGCGGGCCGCCCTGGCCCGGCAACTACCCGAGTACGCACTGCCCCGCGCCGTCGTGCCGGTCGCCGAGTTTCCGCTGACCGTCAGCGGAAAGATCGACGAACGGGCGCTGCCGGCGCCGGCCCGGGCCGTGCTGGCCGAGGACCGGCCGGCCAACCCGACCGAGCGGATCGTGCACGACATCTGGTGCACCGTGCTCGGCCGGGACGCTGTCGGCCGCACCGACAGCTTCTTCGACGTCGGCGGGCAGTCCCTGCTGCTCGGCCAGGTGCAGCAGCGGCTGACCGAACGGTTCGGGGTCCGGCTGCCGCTGCTGCGCCTCTTCGACCATCCGACGGTCGCCGCCCAGGCTCGACTGGTCGACCCGCCGCCGTCCGCCGACCTGCCGGCCCCGCCCGTCGCGACCGCCTCGGCGTCCACCGCGTCGCCGTCCACCGGCGGTCCGTACTCCTCGTCGGTCGGCGTCCGCGAGTACACCGGCGAGGAGATCGCCGTGGTCGGTCTCGCCGGCCGGTTCCCCGGAGCGGCGGACGTGGCCACCTTCTGGTGGAACCTGTGCGCCGGCGTGGACGCCATCCACGACCACAGCGACGAGGAGTTGGCGGCGCTGGGCGTCGGCCCCGGGCTGCGCGCCGACCCCCGGCACGTGAAGGCCACCGGGCGGCTCGACAACATCGCCGACTTCGACGCGGAGTTCTTCTCCTTCGGCGACCACGAGGCCGCCCGTACCGACCCGCAGCACCGGCTGTTCCTGGAGACCGCGTGGGAGGCGCTGGAGGACGCCGGCCACGACCCGACCCGGTTCCCCGGCCTCGTCGGCGTGTACGGCGCCACCTCGGTCAACCGTTACTTCCTCTTCCACCTGATGGACAACCCGGCCGTGATCGGTGACGTCGATCCGGACGACTGGGAGGCCCGCCTGATCGGCCGGCAGCTCACCGACCACCTGCCCGGCCAGGTGGCGTACCGGCTGGGGTTGACCGGGCCGGCGGTGGCCGTGCAGAGCGCCTGCTCCAGCTCGCTGGTCGCGGTCTGCCTGGCCGCGCAGAGCCTGGCCGACTACCAGTGCGACATCGCCCTGGCCGGTGGTGTGAGCGTCACCTGGCCCCGGCACCGGCACACCCCCGGTGGCCTGGCCTCACCGGACGGTCGCTGCCGGGCCTTCGACGAGGCCGCCCAGGGCGCCGGCTTCGGCTCCGGCGTCGGGGTGGTGGCGCTGCGTCGGCTCGCCGACGCGCAGGCCGACGGGGACCGCGTCCTGGCGATCCTGCCCGGCTGGGCCGTCACCAACGACGGTGCCGACCGGGCCGGCTACGCCGTCCCCGGGCCGGCCGGGCAGGCCGCCGCGGTGGCCGGTGCGCTCGCCGCCGCCGAGGTCGCCCCGGGCGAGGTCCGTTTCATCGAGGCACACGGCAGCGGTACGCCGCTCGGGGACGCCATCGAGGTGGCCGCGCTGCACGAGGTGTACGAGGGCGCCGCCCCCGCCGAGACCTGCGCGCTCGGCTCGGTGAAGACCACCATCGGTCACCTCGACGCCGCGGCCGGCATCGCCGGGCTGATCAAGGCGGTGCTGGCCGTACAGCACGGGGTCATCCCGCCGAACCTGCACTTCACCCGTCCGCACCCCGAGATCGATCTGGCCGCCGGTCCGTTCTACGTACCGACGAAGGCGCGGGACTGGCCCGACGTGCCGCGCCGGGTGGCCGGGGTCAGCTCGTTCGGGCTGGGCGGCACCAACGCGCACGTCGTGGTGGAGCAACCACCCGCGGTCGAGCCGGTCGACACCGGGTCGGCCAGCGCGCACCTGCTGCCGGTGTCGGCGCGTACCCCCGCGGCTCTGCGGGCGGCCCTGACCCGGCTGCGGCGGCACCTGGCGGGCACCGCGCCCACGCTCGCCGAGGTCGCCGCGACGCTGGCGCTGGGCCGACGGGAGTTCGGCTGCCGGGCCGCGGTGGTCGCCACCACCCCGACCGACGCGGTCGCCGCGCTCGACGCGTTACTGGCCACGGACACCCGAGTGGTCGGTCCGACCGGCCCGCTGCGCGACCTGGCCGCCGGTTGGGTGACCGGCCGGTCCCTGGACTGGACGGCCCTGCACCCGGCCGACGGCGTCCGACGAACCTCGCTGCCCACCTACCCCTTTCAGCGGCAGCGGTACTGGATCGAACCTCCTCAGAAAGGTGTTCGGTGAACTGGTTCCCGTCCGCCGGCAGCCGCGATCCGGCACCGGTGCAATTGTTCTGCCTGCCCTATGCCGGCGCCGGAGCCGGCGCGTTCCGCACCTTCTCGGGCCGATTCGGTCCGGACGTCGAGGTGCTGCCGGTGCAGCTCCCCGGCCGGGAAAACCGGATCAGCGAGGACCCCCGGTTCCGGGTGGTCGACGTGGCGAGCGCCATCGCCGGGCGGGCCACCGGGCCCTACGCCATCTACGGCCACTCGATGGGCGGCCGGCTCGGCTTCGAGGTGGTCCGCGAGCTGCGCCGCGCCGGGCGTCCACTGCCGCTGCGGCTCTACGTCGGCGGCGCCCGCGCACCGCACGTCACCGCGCCCACCATCTTCGACGGGCTGTCCCAGGTGGACGACGACGAGCTGCTGCGCCGGCTGCGGACCGGCGGCGGCCTGCCCGCCGGTGTGCTGGAGCACCCCGAGCTGGTCGACCTGCTGCTGCCGCTGCTGCGCGCCGACTTCGAGCGGGTGGACAGCTACCGGTACCGGCCCGAGGAGCCGCTGCCGGTGCCGATCATCGCGTTCGCCGGCCGGCGCGACCTGGCGGTGACCCGGGAGCAGAGCGCGGCCTGGCGGGAGCACACCACCGGCGGCTTCACCCTGCACGAGCTGGACGGCGGGCACTTCTTCCTGCACGACGCGTTGCCCGAGCTGGCCGACGCGATCCGCGCCGACCTGACCGCGGCGCTCACCGCCGAACCGCCGGCCGCCGCGCCGAGGGCGGCCGCCGCCGCGCACCGGGTCCCGCTGGGCGACACCGGCTGGTCGGTGTGGCGCGACGCCATCCTGCGCAGCACCGGCTTCCCGGCCGACGGGCTGACCCTGCTGTCCGCGCCGCACGCCGCCGCGGCGGCCGACGAGCTGCTGAGCACCGGCACCGGCGCCGACGTCTTCGACAAGGAGTTCGCCGAGGCGCTGTCCACCGCCACCCGGCGGATCACCGAGCTGGCCGCCGACCCGCTGCTCCGCGAGGCGGTCACCTGGCAGAACCGGGGGATGCTGCCCACCCTGGACGGGCTGGTCCGTGGTGGCCCCGACGCTGCCCGCAACACCCGTAGGCGCGAGCGCGAACGGGCCGTCCTCAGATACTGGCAGCGCTACTGCGGCAAGAACGAGACCGTCGGCTTCTTCGGCCCGACCTGCTGGGTCACCCTCGACCCGGAGCTGCCGGTCGCCGCCGAGGTCCGGCCGGGCGCGGCGCTGACCCGTGACCGCTGGGTGTGGTTCGAGTCCTGGGCGCTGACCGTGTACGCGCAGCGGATCGCCGAGGACCTGGCCGTCCGCCGCTGGTGGGCACCCCAGCTCGCCCCGCACCTGAGCCTCGCCGGCCGGGAGGTGCGCCGGCCGGGTCGACCCCCGGTGCCCCTGTCGCCGGTCGAGGCGGCACTGCTCGGTGCCGCCGACGGCCATCGCCCCGCCCACGAGCTGGTCACCGACCCGGCCGTCGGTCTGCGTCGGCCGGAGGACGGGTACGCGCTGCTCGACCGGCTGGTGCAGCGGGACCTGGCCACCTGGGACGCCGCGCTGCCGGTGAGCCCGGCCGCCGAGGACGTGCTGCGGCAGCGGATCACGCAGGTCGGCGACGCCCCCGCGCGGGCCGTCGCCCAGGCCGGCTTCGATCGGCTGTGCGCCGCCCGGGACGCGGTCGCCGCCGCGGCCGGTGATCCGGACCGGCTGCACGCCGCGCTGAACGCGCTCGACGAGACGTTCACCGACCTGACCGGGCAGCCGGCGCAGCGCCGGGCCGGGCAGATGTACGCCGGTCGGACGCTCTGCTACGAGGACACCAGCCGTGACCTGGACGTGGTCTTCGGCGCGCCGCTGCTGGACGGGATCGCCGCCCCGCTCGCCGTGCTGCTGCGGGCCGCCCGCTGGCTGAGCGGCGCCTTGGAGGAGGCGTACGCGGTGGTGTTCCGGGAGCTGTACGACGAGCTGCGCGCCGAGGCCGGCGACGCCCCGGTGGCCCTGTCCGACCTGTGGTTCCTGGTCCAGGGCATGTTCTGGGGCAGCGGGCCGCGCCCGGTCGGCGCGGTGGCGGGCGACTTCGCGGCCCGCTGGGCGGGGCTGTTCGGGCTGGCCGACCTGCCGCCGGGCAGCACCGACGTGCGGCTGGACGTGGCGGACCTGGCCACCCGGGTCGACGAGGTCTTCCCCGTTCTCCGGCCAAGCTGGTCGAACTCCCGGCTGCACAGCCCCGACCTGCAGATCTGCGCGGCCGACGCCGACGCGCTGGCCCGCGGCGACTACACCGTGGTGCTCGGCGAGCTGCACGCCGCCTGGCCGTCGTTCGACTGTGCGGTGTTCGCGGCCGCACATCCGGACGTGGAGCGGCTGCGCGACGCGCTGGCGGCCGACCTCGGCCCGAACCGGATCCGGCTGCTCTATCCCACCGACTGGCCGCGCCGCACCAGCCGGGTCGCCGAGGCGCTGATCGGCCCCACCGACCGGCAGGTGGCCTTCGCGTCCGCGCCCAACGCCGACCCGGACCGGGTGCTGCCCACGGTGGCGCTGACCGTGCGGGACGAGGACGGCCGACTGACGGTCGTGGCCCCCGACGGGCAGCGCTGGCTCCTGACCGAGGTCTGCGCCGGGCTGCTCAGCCTGCACGCCGTGGACGGGTTCAAGCTGGTCGCGGCCGCCCCGTACACCCCGAGGATCACGCTGGACCGGCTCGTGGTGGCCCGGCAGACCTGGCGGACCACCGTCGGCGCGTGCGACTTCGGCGAGGCGAAGGGTGAGCGGGCCCGCTTCCTGGCCGTACGGGACTGGCGCCGCCGGTTGGGCCTGCCCGAGCAGGTGTACGTCAAGCTCGGCACCGAGACCAAGCCCTGCTTCGTCGACCTGAGCAGCCCCGTCTTCGCGGACATGTTCTGCGTGCTGGTCCGGGCGGCCCGGCGTGACGGCGGCGACGACACGACGGTGGTGGTCAGCGAGATGCTGCCCACCGAACAGGACGCCTGGGTGCCCGACGGGGCCGGTCGGCGCTACTTCAGTGAACTGCGACTGCACATCGTGGACACCGACGAGCCGGAACCGGTCCGATGAGCCACGTGCTGCCACTGGGCGGGACGGGCTGGTCGGTGTGGCGGGACGTGGTGCCGCGTACCGCCGACTCCTCCGCGACCGCCGGCCGGATCGCCGCCGACGCGCTGCTGCGCGAGGCGGTCACCTGTTACCGGCACCCGGCGACAACTGGGTGACCGACGCGCAGGGCCGCGGCTACGTCAGTGAGCTGCGCCTGCAGATGACCGATCCGAACAGCTATCCCGGGGGGAAACGGGTGACCGACCTATTGTCCAGCAACGCCGTACGGGGCGAGGCCCTGCCCTGGCCGGACGCGACGATCGCCGAGCTGGTGGTCGCGCAGGCCGCCCGTACGCCGGACGCGACGGCGGTGCGCCAGTGGGACGTCCGGCTCAGCTATGCCGAGCTGCTGTCCCAGGCCGCCGGGGTGGCTGCCGCGCTGCGCGCCCGCGGCGTCGGCCGGCAGAGTCGGGTGGGGGTGTGCGGCAGCCGCCGGCCGGAGCTGGTGGCGACCGTGCTGGGGGTGTTGCTGGCCGGCGGTTGCTACGTGCCGCTGGAGCCGGGCGGCCCGCGTCGGCGGCTCCGTGGGATCGCCGCCGACGCGGGCATCTCCCTGGTGGTCGGCGACGCCGCCGAGACCGAGTTCGGTGACGCCCCCGGGGTCGAGGCGGTCGGGTTGCCCGGCCCGGCCCCACTCGCGCCCTGCCCGGCGCGGCCCGGCGACCCGGCGTACGTGCTGTTCACCTCGGGCTCCACGGGTCGGCCCAAGGGTGTGCTCACCAGTCACCGCAACGTGGTGGAGTTCGTGACGGGCGTGGCCGCGCTCAGCGGCGCCGACGCCGGCGTACGCAGTCTCGGCCTGGCGTCGCTCGGGTTCGACGCGGCCACCATCGACCTGTTCGTGCCGCTGCTGCTCGGCGGGACGGTGCAGCTCCTCGGCACGGCGGATCGCGCCGACCCGGTCCGGCTGACCCGGTTCATCGTCGAGCACGAGGTCAACTGGGGTTTCATCACGCCCACCGTGCTGGCCATGTTGGACCCGGCCGAGCTGACCGGCTGGCGTACGATGCTCTGCGGCGCCGAGGTGGTACCGGCCGCGCTGGCCGCCCGCTGGGCACCCGGCCGCCGCCTTCTCAACGCGTACGGCCCCACCGAGACGACGGTGATGGCGGCCAGCGGCCCGTTGAGCGCCACCGAGGTCGACCCGGTACCGATCGGCCGGCCGATGCCCAACCACCGGGCGTACGTGGTGGACGCGGCGCTGGACCCGGTGCCTGCGGGCGAGACCGGTGAGCTGCTGATCGGCGGACCCGGGCTGGCCGACGGCTACCTGGGCCGGCCGGCGCTGACCGCCGAGCGGTTCGTTCCGGATCCGTTCTCCGGGCTGCCCGGCGAGCGGTTGTACCGCACCGGCGACCTGGTGCGGCAGGACCCGGACGGGCGGATCGTCTTCCTGGGCCGGGCCGACCGGCAGGTGAAGATCCGTGGGCAGCGCATCGAGCTGGGCGAGGTCGAGGCGGTGCTCGCCGACCTGCCCGGGGTGACCGGGGTGGCCGTCGAGGCGGTGCCCGGTCCGGCCGGCACCGAGCTGGTCGCGTTCCTCACTCCGGCGGATGCCCCCGACGACGCGCGGCTGCGCGCGTACGCCGGCAGTCGGTTGACCACGGCGATGCTGCCGGCCCGGGTGCTGCGCAGCGCGGCCCTGCCGATCAGCCCGATCAGCGGCAAGCTGGACCGCCTCGCGCTGCGCGCGCTGGCCGCGGCCCGCACCGCCTCCTCCGCCGACACCGTCGCCCCGGAGGTGCCCGGTGGTCCCCTCGCGGCGGCCGTGGCCGGCATCTGGACCCGGCTGCTCGGCGCGGCACCCGGGCCGACGACCGACTTCCTCGCCGCCGGTGGCAACTCCATCGCGGCGATGCGCCTGGTCGCCGCGCTGCGCGCCGAGCTGGGCCGGCAGCTCGACGCCCGTGAGGTGTTCACCGAGCGCACCTTCGGCCGGCTCGCCGAGCGGGTGGCCGCCGCACCCGTCGGCGACGACCGGCTGAGCACCGGCAACCCGCCCACCCTCTCCCCACCGCAACGCCGGCTCTGGTTCGTCGACCAGCTCGCGCCGTCCAGCGCGCCGTACAACATCGCGGTGGCGCACCGGCTGCTCGGCCCGCTGGACATCGCGGCCCTCGGCGCGGCACTGCGGACCGTCGCCGAGCGGCACGACGTGCTGCGCTGGCGCATCCCGCAGACCGCCGGGGTGCCCTACGCGGTCTGCGCCGAGCCGACCGACGTGGCGGTGCCGGTGGTCGACCTGACCGGCAGCGCCGAGCCGAAGGCGGAGCTGGCGCAGATGCTCGCGGCCGGTGCCGCGCATCCGTTCGACCTGGCCACCGGGCCACCCTGGCAGGTGACCGTCTACCGGCTCGGCCCGGCCGAGCACGTGCTGGCCGTCACCTGGCACCACGCCGTCTTCGACGGCTGGTCGGAGCGGATCTGCTACGACGACCTCGCCGCCGGGTACGCCCAGGCGGTGGCCGGCACGGCGCCCACACTGCCGGCGCTGCCGGCCCGGTACGCCGACTACGCGGTGTGGCGTGCCGAGCGCGACCGGCTGCGGGGCGGGCCCGACCTGGCCTGGTGGACGGGGCACCTGGACGGCGTACCGACCGTGCTGGACCTGCCCCGGGACCGGCCGCGGCCGGCGGTGCAGACGTACGCCGGGGCGGAGGCCGCGGTCCGGCTGCCCGCCGACACCGACCGCGCGGTCCGCGAGCTGGCCGAGCGTCGCGGCACCACGGTCGCCGCGGTGCTGCTGGCCGCCTTCGGTGAGCTGATCGCGCGGCTCACCGGTGGCGACGACCACGTGCTCGGGGCGATCGTCGCCGACCGGCGGTTGGCCGCCTTCGACGACGTCATCGGCTTCTTCATCGACACGGTGCCGGTGCGGGTCCGCACCGGCGGGGTGAGCTTCGCCGAGCTGGTCGACCGCTGTGCCGGGGAGTTGCACGAGGTCACCGCCCACCCGGGGGCCCCACTGGAACGCATCGTCGAGGCGCTCGGCGTCGGCCGGGACACCGCCCGCGCACCATTGGTGCAGGTGCTGTTCAACGTGCTCAACTTCGCGCCGCCCGCGCTGACGTTGACCGGGTTGGCCGCCGAGCCGGTGTCGGTGCCCAAACCGGGCTCGCCGTTCGACATCACCGTCTACGTGGTGCAGCACGGCGGTCGTACGGGCGTCGAGGTGGTCTACAACCCGGACCTGTTCGACGCCGGACGCGTCGACGACCTGCTCGCCGACCTGGCCGAGCTGGTGGGCGCGCTGGCCGCGGCGGCGCACACGCCGGCCCGCGAGGTCGCCACCGCGCTGCCCCGACCCACCGTGCGGGTGCCGCAGCTCGGCGCGATGACGGTCGCCGGCGGTGACCCGGTCGGCCCCCCACCCGCGCTGATGCCTGTCGGCCCGGACGGGCTCACCGAGACCGAGGAGCTGATCGCCGGGATCTGGCGGGAGGTGCTGGAGCACGACCGGGTCGGGGTGACCGACAACTTCTTCGACATCGGCGGGCACTCGCTGGCGCTCGCCGCCGTGCACGCCCGGCTGACCGCCGCGACCGGCCGGTCCATCCGCATGCTCGACCTGTTCCGCCACCCCACCGTCCGAGCGCTCGCCGCCAGCCTCGACGGTGCCGCCGACCGGCCGGAGCTGGCCCGGGCCGCCCTGCGGGCCGCCGCACGCCGCGGCCGTACCCGTCGTACCCCACCTCGCCGCCCCGGCGGCTCCGCGTGACGAAGGACAGCCTGATGAGCAACCCGACCGCAGCCGACCAGTCCGACGACGTCACCGACTCACCTGACCACGGCATCGAACCGATCGCGATCGTCGGCCTGGCCGCGCGCCTGCCCGGCGCCGCCGACGTCCACGAGTTCTGGCGCAACCTGGTCGACGGTGTGGAGTCCACCACCGAGCTGACCCGGGAGGAGCAGCTCGCCCGGGGCGCGACACCCACGGAGGTCGACGACCCGGGCTGGGTCAACCGCGCCCCGCTCGTCGACGGCTACGACGAGTTCGACGCCACGCTGTTCGGGATGACCGCCCGGGAGGCGGAGCTGACCGACCCGCAGCACCGCCTGTTCCTGGAGTCCTGCCACACCGCGCTGGAGGACGCCGGCTACGACCCGGCCCGCTACGACGGCGCGATCGGCGTGTACGCGGGCACCGGCGGCAACACCTACCTGCACCGCTACGTGCTGCGTAACCAGCGGGTCGGCGGCAACCCACACGGCGCGGTCTCCATCGCCACCGGCAACTCGCCGAACTACGTGGCCACCAACGTGTCGTACCGGCTGGACCTGCGCGGGCCGAGCCTGACCGTGCACACCGCCTGCTCCACCTCGCTTGTCGCGTTCCACCTGGCCTGCGAGTCACTGCGCAACGGTGAGTGCGACATGGCGCTGGCCGGCGGTGTCAACATCGAGCTGCCGCACGTCGGCTACCTCGGCATGGAGGGCTTCACCTCGCCCGACGGCCGGTGCCGCCCGTTCGACGCCGCCGCCAACGGCACCGTGTGGGGCAGTGGCGTCGGGGTGACGCTGCTCAAGCGGCTCTCCGACGCGATCGCCGACGGGGACCACATCCGTGCCGTGGTTCGGGGCAACGCCATCAACAACGACGGCGCCGGCAAGGTGGGCTTCACGGCGCCCAGCGTCGACGGTCAGGTGGCCGCGATCGCCCAGGCCGTCGACATGGCCGACATCGACCCGCGCACCATCAGCTACGTCGAGGCGCACGGCACCGGCACCGCGATGGGCGACCCGATCGAGGTCGCCGCGCTCTCCGCCGTCTACGGCCGGGACACCGACGAGCGGGGCTGGTGCGGCATCGGGTCGGTGAAGTCCAACATCGGCCACCTCAGCCAACCCTCGGGCATCGTCAGCGTGATCAAGACGGTGCTCGCCATGGAACACGGGCTGATCCCACCGACGATCAACTACGAGACGCCGAACCCGGCGGTCGAGTTCGCCGACACCCCGTTCTACGTGGCGAACACCCTCACCAAGTGGGACACCGACGGCGGGCCGCGCCGGGCCGGGGTCAGCTCGTTCGGCATCGGCGGCACCAACGCGCACGTCGTGCTCGAGGAGGCGCCGGCGGCGTACCGCACCGACCGCCGGGTGCGCCCGGCGCATCTGCTCCAGGTCAGCGCGGCCACCCCGGGCGCCCTGGACGCCGCGGTGCAGCGCCTCGCCGCCCACCTGGACGGTGCCGCGGACGCCGGGCCCGCGTACCTCGCCGACGTCGCGCACACCCTGCGTGCCGGCCGCCGCCCGCACCCGCACCGCCGCGCGGTGGTCGCGTCGGATCTCCCCAGCGCCGTCACGGCCCTGCGCGCCCCGAAACGCGGAGCGCAACCACCGACCGGGCGCCCCGCCCCGAAAGTCGCCCTCCTGTTCTCCGGTCAGGGTTCCCAGTACGCCGGGATGGGCGCGCAGCTCCACGCCGAGCAGCCCCGCTTCGCCGCCGTCGTCGACGAGTGCGCCGAACTGCTCCTTCCCGACCTGGGCATCGACCTGCGTGACCTGATCCTCGGTCGGGATCCGACGGCGGGGGAGAAGCTCGCCGAGACCCGCTACACCCAGCCGGCGCTGTTCACCGTCGAGTACGCCCTGGCCGCGCTCTGGCAGGCCACCGGCGTACGCCCGGCCGCGATGATCGGCCACTCGATCGGTGAGTACGTCGCGGCCACCGTTGCCGGGGTGCTGAGCCTGCCGGACGCGCTGCGGGTGGTCGCCGCCCGGGGCCGGCTGATGCAGTCGCTGCCCACCGGGTCGATGCTCGCCGTCTCGCTGGACGAGTCGGCGGTCGCCGACGTGCTGCCCGAGGGGCTCTCGGTGGCCACGGTCAACGGGCCGGGGACCTGCGTGGTGGCCGGCGAGACCGCCGCCGTCGAGGCGTTCGCGGCGACGCTGACGGCAAAGTCCAAGATGCTGCGCACCTCGCACGCGTTCCACTCGCCGATGATGGAGCCGATCCTCGCCGAGTTCACCGCGCTGATGGGCACGGTGTCGCTGCGCCCGCCGACCGCGCCGTTCCTCTCCAACGTGACCGGCACCTGGATCACCGCCGAGCAGGCCACCGACCCGGCGTACTGGGCGGCGCACCTGCGCCAGCCGGTCCGCTTCGGCGACTGTGTGGCCACCCTGCTGGCGGCGGGCACCTGGCAGTTGGTCGAGTGCGGTCCCGGCCGGCAACTGGCCAGCCTGGCCCGGATGCAGGTCGCCACGGCGGCGCCGGAGCAGCGACCGCTCATCCCGCTGGGCAGCCTGCCCGCCGCCGGGGAGACCACCGGCGACCTGGCCGCTCTGCTCGGTACCGCCGGCGCGCTCTGGTGCGCCGGGCTGCCCGTACGGTTCGACGTGGACCCGGCGGCGCGGCGGGTGCCGCTGCCCAGCTACCCGTTCGAGCGCCGCCGCTACTGGATCGACCCGGACCCGGAGCAGCAGGTCGCCGCTGCTGCGGTGGAGACCGGGCCGCGACCGCTGCCCGAGTGGTTCGCGGTGCCGGTCTGGCGGCAGGCCGCGCCGCTGCCGCCGACCGGGGCGCTGGGCCGCTGCCTGGTGCTGACCGCGGGCGCGCGCGGCGACGCCCTGGTCGCCGGCCTGCGGGCCGCCGGCGCCGACCCGGTCCCGGTACGCCCCGGCGACGCCTTCACCGCCGACGGCGGCTACCGGCTGCGCCCCGGGGTGCGCTCGGATCACGAGGCGCTTGTCGCCGCGCTCACCGCCGACGGTGGACTGCCGACCCGGCTGGTGCACGCCTTCACGTTGGACGGTGCGCCGACCGGCACCGACATCGCGGCCACCTGGGCGGCCCAGGAGCTGGGCTTCTTCAGCGCCCTGCACCTGGTGCAGGCGCTGGCCGGCGCCGGCCTGACCGGCGAGGACGGCGACGTCGTCCTGGATCTGGTCACCGCCGGCACCGGCGATGTGCGCGGCGACGACCTGCGCCGCCCGGAGCACGCCACCCTCGCCGGGCTGGCCCGGGTGCTCCCGGCCGAACTACCCGGGTTGGCCGTCCGGCTGGTCGACGCGGACCCGGCCGACGACGACGTCACCGCGCTGGTCGCCGAGCTGCGCCGTCCTCGGGAGCCGGAGGTCGCCCTCCGTGGGGGCCGGCGTTGGGTGGCCGACGTCGAGCAGGTGACGCTCGACGCCGAGGGCGAGTCGGGCGCGCTGCGCGACGGCGGCCGGTACCTGATCACCGGTGGGCTCGGCGGCATCGGCATCACCCTGGCCGAGGACTTCGCCACCCGCGCCCACGCCAAGCTGGTGCTGCTGGCCCGCTCCGGGCTTCCGGAGCGTGAGCGGTGGGACGACCACCTCGCCGTGCACGGCGACGACCGGGCCGGTCGGGCCATCGCGGCGATCCGCCGGATGGAAGCCGCCGGCGCCGAGGTGCTGGTGCTCGCCGCCGACGTCACCGACCCCGCCGACCTGCGCCGGGTCCGCGACGCCGCGCAGGCCGCGTACGGCGGCATCGACGGCATCGTGCACGCGGCCGGTCTGCCTGGCGGTGGAATGGTCGAGGTCAAGGAGCGGGCCGAGGCCGAGCGGGTGCTCGCTCCCAAGCTCGCCGGCACGCTCGCCCTGGCCCAGGTTTTCGGCGACCTGCCGCTGGACTTCGTGGTGCTCTGCTCGTCCATCACCGCGGTGGTCGGCGGCTTCGGGCAGGTCGACTACTGCGCCGCGAACGCGTTCCTGGACGCGCACGCCCGCTCGGGTGCCGGCTGGCGGGCTCCGGTGCTGTCGCAGAACTGGGGCGGCTGGGCCGAGGTGGGCATGGCGGTGGAGACCGCCGCGCCGGCCGGGTTCCGGGCCGCCGGCCGCGACACGGTGACCAGCACCGTCGACCATCCGGTGCTCACCACGAAGGTCAGCGGGCCGACGGAGACCGTGCTGCACGGCCTGGTCTCCGCCAGCACCCACTGGCTGCTCGACGAGCACCGGATCGCCGGCGTACCTGTCGTACCGGGCACCGCCCACCTGGAGTCGGTGCGGGCCGCGGTGGCCGCCGCGATGCCCGCGCCCGACGGGGGCGCGGCGGTGGAGCTGCGCGACGTGGTCTTCCTGGAGCCGTTCGCGGTGCCCGACGGCACCATCGCCCAGTACCGGGTGGAGCTGACGCCGGCCGACGACGGCGGCACCGACTTCGCCGTCCGGAGCCTGGCCAGCGGTCTCCTGCGCACCCACGTACGGGGTGGAGCCGGCTGGACCGACGAGCCCACCCCGCCGGCCCACCGCGTCGAACCCACCGGTCGGCGGGTGGACGACGACGCGTCCTTCGGCCGGGGCCGCACCAGCATGCTCACCTTCGGGCCGCGCTGGGCAGCCCTGACCGAGCACCATCTGGCCGACGACACCGAGCTGGCGGTGATCGAGGCCCCGGCCGCCGCGCTCGGTGACCTGCCCGCCTGGGGCCTGCACCCCGCGCTGCTGGACGTGGCGACCGCGTTCGGCCGGGGCCAGGGCAGCGGCGCCTACCTGCCGCTGTCCTACGGCCGGATCGTGGTGCGCGGGCCGCTGCCGGCCCGGTTCACCAGCGAGCTGCGACACCGGCCCGGCCACACCGACGAGGTGGTCACCGCCGACCTGTCCCTGCGCGACCCGGACGGCCGGGAACTGGCCGCGATCAGTGACTTCGTGCTGCGCCGGGTCGACCAGGGGACGGTCACCGGTGGCCTGACCGAGACGTCCACGGTCGATGCCCCGTCGTTGGCCTCGACCGAGGACATCCGGCCGGTGGACGGTGCGGAGGCGTTCCGCCGCAGCCTCACCGCCGGTCTCGGCGCCCAGGTCGTCATCGCCACCCGGACGGTGGCCGACATCCGGCATCGGGCCGGTCGGGTCACCGCCGACGACCTCGCCGGCGACGACACGGTCACCGGCTCGACCCGGTCCGGCCTCGGGGACGGCGGCGCCGCACCGGGCACCGAGCTGGAAAAGATCATCGCCCGGGTGTGGGAGGACGGGCTCGGGGTGGCCGAGGTCGGCGTCGACGACGACTTCTTCGCCCTGGGCGGCAATTCCCTGGTCGCGGTGCAGCTCATCGCGGCGATGCGCAGGGCGACCGGCGTGCGGCTGCCGATGCGCAGCCTCTTCGAGACCCCCACGGTGGCCGGGCTCGCCGCCCGGATCGAGGAACTGCGTGCCGCCGACACCGACGATCCGGCCGCACCGGCGCCGACCTCCGCCATCCCGCGACTGCCCCGCGCGTAACGAGAATCAGGAGTAGACAGCAATGAGCGACACGATCGCCACGCTGCCCGTGGTCGTCGAAGCCGACGGCCGGGCGCTGACCCAGCTGATCACCGATCGCCGCGCCGAGCTGCGGGCCACCCTGGCCGACCAGGGTGGGCTGCTGTTCCGCGGCTTCGACGTGGGCGGGGTGGACGGCTTCGACCAGGTGGTCCGGGCGTTGTCCGGGGAACCACTGACCTACACCGAGCGGTCTTCGCCCCGGCACGCCATCAAGGGCCGGGTGTACACCTCGACCGACTACCCACCGGACGAGGAGATCTTCCTGCACAACGAGAACTCGTACCAGGCGCGGTGGCCGTTGACCCTGTTCTTCTACTGCATCACCGCGCCGCAGACGCTGGGCGCCACCCCGTTGGCCGACATCCGTCAGGTCTACCGGGAGATCGACCCGGCGGTACGCGAGGAGTTCGTCCGCCGGCGCTGGATGCTGATCCGAAACTTCCACGAAGATTTCGGCACCACCTGGCAGCACGTGTTCGGCACCGACGATCGTGCCGAGGTGCAGGCGTACGCGGCGGCCAACCGGATCACGCTGGAGTGGGTGGGCCGGGACGGGCTGCGTACCCGTGCGGTGCGCGACGCCGTGCACCTCCGCCCCGGCTCGGACGTCCCCCGCTGGTTCAACCACGCCACCTTCTTCCACGTGAGCAGCCTGGCGAAGGACCTCCAGGAGGGCCTGCTGGACATGTTCGGCGCCGACGGGCTGCCGTCGAACACCTACTACGGCGACGGTGGCGAGATCCCCGCCGACGTCATGGACCACCTGCGGGCCGCCTACCGGGCCGCGAGCGTCCGCTTCGACTACCACCGCGACGACGTGCTGGTGGTCGACAACATGACCGCCGCGCACGGCCGGGAACCGTTCACCGGCCCCCGCAGGATCGCCGTCGCGATGGCCGAACCGCACACCCCCGACACCTTCGGAGAGCAGTGATGGCCGAGCCCCGATTCCTGGTCGTGCGCAACGACGAGGAGCAGTACTCGATCTGGTCGGCCGAGCGGGACCTCCCGGCGGGATGGCACGACACCGGCTTCGCCGGCACCCGCGAGGAGTGCCTGGCGCACATCGACACCGTCTGGACCGACATGCGCCCCCGCTCGGTACGCGAGGGGGCGTCATGAGCAAGGAGTGGACCTTCCCGGCGTCCTTCGCCCAGGAGCGGGTGTGGACGGCCAACCAGCTCGACCCCGGGTCGCCGGTCTACAACGTCTCCGCGCCGTGGCTGTTCCCGGTCGGCGTCACCGCCGCACAGGCCACCGACGTGTTCGGCCAGGTGGTCGCCCGGCACGAGTCGCTCCGTACGCACCTGCGGATCGTCGACGGCGCGCTGATGCAGGTGGTCCGGGCCGTCGAGCCGTTGGACCTGCCGGAGTTGGACCTGACCGGTCTGCCCGCCGACGAGCGGGAGACCCGCCACGACGAGACCCTCGCCGAGCTGGCGCGTAGCCCGATCCCGCTGGACACCCCGCCGCCGTGGCGGGCCCGGCTGGTCCGGTTCGCCGCCGACCGGGTCGGGTTGCAGTTCGTGGTGCACCACGCGGTCTTCGACAGCCACTCGGCGGTGCTCTTCGCCGCCGAGCTGACCGCGTTCACCCGGGCCGCGCTGACCGGCGCACCCGCCGACGTGCCCGAGCTGCCCATCCAGTACGCCGACTTCGCCGTCTGGCAGCGCGACCAGCTCACCGACACCGAGTTGGAGCGGCAGCTCGCCTTCTGGCGCGGTCACCTGGCCGGTGCGCCGGCGGTGACCGGCCTGCCGCTTGACCGGCCGCGCCCAGCCCAGCTCGGCTTCGCCGGTGACGAGGTGCGCTTCGACCTCCCCGACGGGCTGCTGGACCAGGTCGGGCGGCTCGCCGCCGGCACGTCGACCACCCCGTACATGGTGCTGCTGGCCGCCTTCGCGGCGCTGCTCTCCCGGATCTCCGGTGACCCCGAGGTGGTGGTGGGCGTCTCCACCGCCGGCCGCGACACCGCCGAGCTGACGCCGCTGATCGGCATGTTCGTCAACCCGGTGGCGCTGCGGTGCGACCTCACCGGCGACCCGAGCGTCACCGAGGTGCTCGGCCGCGTCCGGACCGGCCTGCTGGACGCGATGGAGCACGGGCAGACCCCGTTCCAGCGGATCGTCGAGGCGGTCGCCCCCCAACGCGACCCGTCGGTGCAGCCGGTGTTCCAGACCGCGCTGAACCTGATCCCGGACTCCGGCCTGGACCCGGTGCCGCTGGGCACCACCAAGGACGACCTGGCCTTCGACATCACCGGCGGCACCAGCCGGCTGGTCTACCGCACCGACCTGTTCGACCGGGCCACCGCGGAGGCGGTCGTCGCCCGCTACCTGCGGCTGCTCACCGCCGCCGTGACCGACCCGGGGACGCGGCTGTCGGCGCTGCCGCTGCTCGACGACGCCGAACGTGACCTGCTGCGCGCCTGGACCGACACCGGGCCCGCGGTCGCCCCGATCACCCTGATCGCCGAGGTGGAGCGGCAGGTCGTCGCCACCCCCGCCGCGATCGCGCTGGTCTGCGACGGGGAGGAGCTGAGCTACGCCGAGCTGGGCGCTCGGGCCAACCGACTGGCCCGGCTGCTGGTCGAGCGCGGTGCCGGCCCGGAGACCCGGGTCGCGCTGCTGCTGCCCCGCTCGGTGGAGTTGCTGGTGGCCATCCTCGCGGTGTTGAAGGCCGGTGCCGCGTACCTGCCGGTGGACACCGGCTATCCGGCGAACCGGATCAGCTACCTGCTGACCGACGCCGAGCCGACGCTCGTGCTGGCCACCTCGGAGACGGCCGCGCTGGCCCCCGCCGACGCACTGGTGCTGACCGACAGGACCGCCGCCGACCTGGACTCCGCCGACCTCACCGACGACGACCGCCGTACGCCGTTGCGTGCGGAGCACCCGGCGTACCTGCTCTACACCTCCGGCTCCACCGGGCGGCCCAAGGGCGTGCTGGTCGAGCACCGCGCGGTCACCGCGTACCTGGCCTGGGCCCGGGACACCTACCCGGGGCTGGCCGGTGTCGCGCTGCTGCACTCGCCGGTCTCGTTCGACCTGACCGTGACCGGGCTGCTCGGCCCGCTCACCGCCGGGGGCACGGTCCGGCTCGCCGGCATCGACACCCCGGCGGCGCGGGCCGGTGGTCCGCCGACCTTCCTGAAGGTCACCCCCAGCCACCTGCCGCTGCTCGACGACGCCCTGTCGCCCACCACCGATCTGGTGATCGGCGGGGAGGCGCTGACCGGCGAACAACTGGCTGGCTGGCGTGCCACCCACCCCCGGGTTGCGGTGATCAACGAGTACGGCCCGACCGAGGCGACCGTCGGCTGTATCGCGGCCCGGATCGCCCCCGGGCAGCCGGTCTCCGCCGGGCCGGTGCCGATCGGCCGGTCCACCTGGGACACCCGGGTCCACCTGCTCGACGCCGCGCTGAACCCGGTGCCGCCGGGTGTGGTCGGTGAGCTGTTCATCGCCGGGGCGCAACTGGCCCGGGGCTACCTGGGCCGGCCGGCGCTGACGGCGGAGCGCTTCCTGCCCTGCCCGTACGGGCCGCCGGGGGAGCGGATGTACCGCACCGGGGACCTCGCCCGCTGGCGGGTCGACGGGGCACTGGAATACCTGGGCCGCCGGGACAACCAGGTCAAGATCCGGGGGATGCGGATCGAGCTGGGCGAGATCGAGTCGGTGCTGCGCGCCCGCGCGGACGTGGCCGAGGCCGCGGTGGTGGTCCGCGCCGACAACGGCGAGCCGACCCTGGTCGGCTACCTGGTCGGCCGGGTCGAAGAGGCGACGCTCGCCGCAGACCTGGCCCAGGAGCTGCCCGCGCACCTGGTGCCGAGCGCGTTCGTCCGGTTGGACGCGCTGCCGCTGACGCCGAACGGCAAGCTGGACACGGCCGCGCTGCCGGCACCGACCGCCGCCACCGCCGACGGCTTCCTCGCCCCGCGTACCGACGCCGAGGTGCTGGTCGCCGAGGTCTACGCCGAGATCCTGCACCTGGAGAAGGTCGGCGCGCTCGACGACTTCTTCGCCCTCGGCGGCAACTCGCTGCGCGGCATGCGGGCAATGGCCCGGATCCGCGCCGAGGTGGACGTGGAGCTGCCGATGCGGGCGCTGTTCAGCAGCCCGGTGGTGGCCGACCTGGCCGCCCAGATCGAGCAGCGGATCGCCGCCGAGTTCGACGAACTCTCCGAAGCCGAGGTCGCCGCGCTGCTCGCGGCGGAGAAGGACACCCCCTGATGACCGACGTGAAGGACTCGGCCCGCGACGCCGCCCGGCAGGCGCTGATCGCCCAGCGGTTGCGCCGCCGGTCGGGCAGCCCGCCCGCCGCGCGGATCACTCCCCGCCCGCCGGACGCCGAGGTGCCGCTGTCGTACGCCCAGGAGCGGGTCTGGTTCATGGACCAGCTCGCTCCCGGCGAGGCGGCGTACCACATCGCGGTGCCCTTGCGAGTCCGTGGCCCGCTGGACGTCGCGGCGCTGCGCCGCGCGCTGGCTGACCTGACCCATCGGCACGAGTCGCTGCGCACCCGGTTCCCGGCCGACTCGGACGGCCGGCCCACCGTGGTGCTCGACGAGGTCGTCGAGGTGCCGCTGACCGTGGTGGACGCCGCCGACGACACCGCCGCCCAGGCTCTTGTCGACGAGGCGGCCGTCGCGCCGTTCGACCTGGCCAACGGGCCGCTGCTGCGGGCTCTGCTGATCCGGCTCGCCGCCTGCGACGATAATCCGGCCTCCGCGCCGCAAGACGGCACTCCGGACCGGATGAACGTCGACGAGCACGTGCTCTTCCTCGGTCAGCACCACATCGTCGGTGACGGCTGGTCCGTGGACGTGCTGCTGCGTGACCTGATCGCCCGCTACCGCGACCGGGAGCTGCCCGCCCTGCCGGTGCAGTACGGAGACTTCGCGGTCTGGGAGGCACGGGAGCTGGCCGGGCCGGGCGCGCTGCGGCACGTGGACTGGTGGAAGGAGCGCCTCACCGGGATCACCCCGCTGGAGCTGCCGCTGGACCTGCCGCGGCCGGCCACCCAGACGTACCGGGGTGACTTCGTCGAGTTCACCCTGGACGCCGCCGCCACCGAGGGGCTGGCCGCGCTGACCCGTGCCTACGGCGGCACGATGTTCATGACGCTGCTCGCCGCGTACCAGGTGTTCCTGGCCCGGCACGCCGGGCAGGACGACTTCGCGGTGGGCGCGTCGGTGGCCGGCCGGTCCGCTCCGGAGCTGGAGAACCTGGTCGGCATGTTCATCAACATGCTGCCGATGCGTGCCGAGCTGGCCGGCGACCCGACCTTCACCGAGCTGCTGGTTCGGACCCGCCGCGCGGTGCTGGACGGGCTGGAGCACGGCGAGGTGCCGTTCGCCCGCGTCGTGCACGAGCTGGGTCTGCCGCGTGACGTCAGCCGCTCACCGGTGTTCCAGGCGATGTTCGTGCTGCAGAACTACGAGATGGGCCGGTTCGAAGGGGTGGCCGAGGACGCCGACGTCAGCTTCGAGTGGCATCCGATGGAGCTGCGCGCCACCCGCTTCGACTTCGAGCTGCACGCCGTCGAGACCGGCAACGGGCTCTGGGGCAAGCTGGTCTTCAACACCGACCTGTTCACCCGGGCCACCATCGAGCGGATGGCGCACCGGCTCACCACGCTGCTACGCGCCGTGGTCGCCACCCCGGATCTGCCGGTCTCCGCGCTCGATCTGCTCGCACCCGCCGAGCGGGAGCTGTTGGCCGGGTGGAACGACACCGCCCACGATTTTCCCCGGCAGCAGACGCTGCACGCCCCGATCGAGGAGCGGGCCGCCCGTACTCCGGACGCGGTGGCGCTGCGCCTCGCCGGCCGATCGGTGACGTACGCCGAACTGAACGCGGCGGCGAACCGGGTGGCGCACCGGCTGCGCGCCTGCGGGGTGGGCCCGGAGACCCTGGTCGGTGTCTGCGCGGAACGCTCGGTGGAGCTGGTCGCGGGCCTGCTCGGCGTGCTCAAGGCCGGCGGCGCCTACCTGCCGTTGGACCCGGAGTATCCGGCGGACCGGCTGGCCTTCATGGTCACCGATGCCGCCGCGCCGGTGGTGCTGGTGCAGGCACACCTGCGCGACGTGCTGCCGACGACCGACGCCACCGTGCTCGCCCTGGACGACGAGGCGGTCTGGGCCGACCAGCCGACGAGTGACCCGACGCCGACGGCCGGCCCGGCGCACCTCGCGTACGTCATCTACACCTCCGGCTCGACCGGCCGGCCCAAGGGTGTGCCGAACACCCACCGGGGCATCGTCAACCGACTGGACTGGATGCAGCGCACCTACCGGCTCGGCGCCGACGACGCGGTGTTGCAGAAGACCCCGGCCAGCTTCGACGTGTCGGTGTGGGAGTTCTTCTGGCCGCTGCGCGAGGGCGCGCGGCTGGTGCTGGCCGAGCCGGGCGGTCACAAGGACGCCGGCTACCTGCGCGACCTGCTGGTGTCCGAGCGGGTCACCACCGCCCACTTCGTCCCGTCCATGCTCACCGTCTTCCTCGCCGAGGACGGCGTCGAGGCGGCCACGGCGCTGCGCCGGGTGATCTGCAGCGGTGAGGAGTTGCCGCTCGCCGCCGCCCGGGACTTCACCGCCCGGCTGCCCGGCTGTGGCCTGCACAACCTGTACGGCCCGACCGAGGCGGCGATCGACGTCAGCTCCTGGGCGTGTGACCCGGCGCTGCTGGCCGAGGTGGCCAGCGTGCCGATCGGTGCGCCCATCAGCAACGTGCGGCTGCACGTGCTGGACGCCCGGGGCAACCCGTGCCCGGTGGGAGTCGCGGGTGAGCTGCACATCGGGGGGGTGGGGCTGGCCCGCGGCTACCACCGTCGGGCGGCGCTGACCGCGGAGCGGTTCGTGCCCGACCCGTTCTCCGGCGAGCCGGGTGCCCGGCTGTACCGTACCGGCGACCTGGCCCGCTGGCAGGTCGCGCCCGGTGACCGGCCCGGCGGTGTGCTCGAGTTCCTCGGCCGGATCGATCACCAGGTCAAGCTGCGCGGCCTGCGCATCGAGTTGGGCGAGATCGAGAGCGCGCTGCGCGCCCAGCCCGGGGTGACCGAGGCGGTGGTGCTGGTCCGCGAGGACACCCCCGGCGACAAGCGGCTCACCGGGTACCTGGTCGGCGCGGCCGAGCACGACGCGGTCAAGGTGGCGCTCAAGGAGACCCTTCCGGAGTACATGGTGCCGGCGGCGTTCGTCACCCTGGACGCCCTGCCGCTGACCCCGAACGGCAAGCTGGACCGCACGGCGCTGCCCGCGCCGGTCGTCACCCGCGCCGCCTCGGTGGCGCTCGTGGAGCCGCGCGACGACACCGAACGGCTGCTCGCCGGGATCTGGTCCGAGGTGCTCGGTGTGGCCACCCTCGGCATCGACGACGACTTCTTCGACCTGGGTGGGCACTCGATGCTCGCGACCCAGGTGGTGGCCCGCATCCGCAAGGCCGAGCACGGTGGGCGGCCGGTCGGCGTGATGGACCTGTTCCAGCAGCGGACCATCCGCGACCTGGCCACGTTCATGTCCGGTGGCGGTGGCGACGGGCCCCGTCGGCTGCTCTACGAGCTGACCAAGCCGATTCCGCCGGCCCAAAGGGTGATCACTTACGTCTGCGTGCCGTACGGCGGCGGCAGCGCGATCGTCTACCAGCCCCTCGCGGACGCGCTGCCGGCCGGGCACGCGCTCTGGTCGCTGGCCATCCCCGGGCACGACGTGGGGCTCACCGAGGACGCGCTGCCCTTCGACGAGCTGACCACCCGGGTCGCCGAGGAGATCATCGAGCGCGTCGAGGGCCCGCTCGCCCTGTACGGGCACTGCGGCGTGGGCAGCGCGATCGTCGCCGAGGTGGCCCGCAAGGTGGAGGCCGCCGGGCGGGAGCTGACCGCGCTCTACATCGGTGCGATGTTCCCGTTCGCCCGGCCCAAGGGCCTGTTCGCGGCAGTGCGCACCAAGCTGGAGAAGCTGCGCAGCAACAGGCACTACGCGAGCTGGCTCAAGTCGATGGGTGTGGACACCGACGAGCTGGAGCCGGAGCAGGCGGACCGGATCATCAGCAACATGCGGGCCGACTCCCGGGCCTCCGAGGAATACTTCACCGCCCTGCTCGACCAGGGCGCGGTGAAGCTGCGCGCCCCGATCATCTCGGTGGTCGGCTCGGAGGACCCGGTCACCGACTACCACATCGAGCGGTACGCCGAGTGGCAGTTCCTCGGTGACCGCCTCGGGCTGGTGGTGCTCGACCAGGCCGGGCACTTCTTCCTCAAGTACCGCGCGCAGGAACTGGCCGAGATCGTCACCCGGGTGCACCCGGCGCTGATCGGCGGCGACGTCGGCGAGCTGACCCCGCAGGCACGGGGCGAGGACGCCGGCTGGGCGGTGGCCGACACCCGGGGCGTCGACGCCGTCGTCGTCCCGGACAAGCCGGTGGTCCGGCCCAGCATGGCCCGCTTCGTGTCGGTCACCGTCGGGCAGCTCGTCTCCACCACCGGTTCGGCGCTGACCGCGTTCGCCCTGCCGATCTGGCTGTTCACCCGCACCGGCTCGGTGACCGACCTGGGTCTGCTCTGGGCGTTGGCGCTGATCTGCGGGGTGCTGGTGCTGCCCATCGCCGGGGCGATCACCGACCGGATCAGCCGCCGCAAGATCATGATGATCGCCAGTTGCAGTGCCGGTTCGGTCCAGCTCGTGCTGGCCGCGCTGCTCTGGACCGACAACCTGGCGCTCTGGCACATCTACGGCCTGGTGGCGCTCAGTCAGGTGGCCGGCTCGTTCCAACGGATCGCGTTCCAGTCGGCGGTGCCGCAGTTGGTGCCCAAGCGCTACCTGGGCCACGCGATGGGCATCACCCAGCTCTCCAACGGGTTCGCCATGCTGCTGATGCCGGTCTTCGCAGCCGGCCTGCTGGCCGCGATCGACCTCAAGGGCATCCTGCTGATCGACGTGGCCAGCTATCTGATCGCGGTGGTGACCCTGTCCGTGGTCCGCTTCCCCGACCTGCTCGGATGGCGACCCCGGGAGCGACTGCTGGTGGCGATCGCCAACGGTCTGCGCTACTCGTGGCGGCACCGAGGCTTCCGGCTGATGCTGGGCTACTTCGCGCTGGGCAACATCTTCCTGGCGCCCGCGCTGGTGCTCACCACCCCGTTGGTGCTCTCCTTCGGCAACGCGACGCAGGTCGCCCAGGTGGCCCTGGCCGAGGCTCTCGGCGCGGTCGCCGGCGGCGTACTCATGTCGCTCTGGGGTGGTCCCCGCAACCGACGCATGATCGGCGTGCTGATCGGCAACCTCGGCACGGCGGTCGGCTGCGTCCTGGTCGGCCTGGACGCGTCCGTGGCGATGATCTGCGTCGGTGCGTTCTGGCTGGCCATGTCGATGACCACGGCTCAGTCCATCTACGCCACGATCGTCCAGGTCAAGGTGCCGCAGCGCTATCACGGCCGGGTGTTCAGCCTCAACCAGACCATCTCCTGGTCGACGCTGCCCATCGGGTTCGCGCTGGTCGCCCCGGCGGCCACCCGCCTGTTCGAGCCGCTGCTCGCCCCGGACGGGGCTCTGGCCGGGTCGGTGGGCGCGGTGATCGGCACCGGTCCGGGTCGGGGCATCGGCTTCGCGTACGTCTGCTTCGGCGCGGCGCTGATCCTGATCACCCTGGGCGGGTTCGCGATCCGGCTGCTCCGCCGCTTCGACCTTGAGGTCGCGGATTCGCTGCCCGACGACCTGATCGGTGCGCAGGAGCGGGAGCGTCGGCTGGCGGCCCGGGCCGCGCAGCGCGAGGAGGAACGGGTGCCGGTCGGCGTGTGACGACCGCAGCCTCACGCCCGGAACGTGCGGCGGTAGGCGTCCGGCGGTACGCCGATCGTGCGGTGGAAGTGGCGGCGCAGTGTCGTCGCCGTGCCCATGCCCGCGGCCGAGGCGATGGTGTCGACGCTGTCGTCCGTGGTCTCCAGCAGCTCCTGCGCGCGGCGGATCCGCTGCGTCAGCAGCCACTGCAGCGGGGTGGTGCCGGTTACCGAGTGGAAGTGGCGGGCCAGGTGGCGCGAGCTCATGTTCGCCTGGCGGGCCAGGTCCTCCACGGTGAGCGGCTGGTCCAGCCGCCGCATCGCCCAGGGGAGCAGCTCGGCCAGGGGATGGCCGTCCTGGGTGGGCACCGGTGTGGTGACGAACTGGGCCTGGCCACCGGCCCGGTGGGGCGGCACGACCAGGCGGCGGGCGACCACGTTGGCGATCGCCGAGCCGTGGTCGCGGCGGACCAGATGCAGGCACAGGTCCATCGCTGCGGCCTTGCCCGCGGACGAAAGCACGCTGCCGTTGTCGACGTAGAGCACGTCCGGGTCGACCGTCACCCGGGGATAGCGCGCGGCCAGCTGCGCGGTGTGGGCCCAGTGCGTGGTCGCGTGTAGCCCGTCCAGCAGGCCGGCGGCGGCGAGCACGAACACGCCCGTGCACAGGGAGACCACCCGCGCGCCCGACTCGTGGGCCGCACGCACCGCCTCGACCAGGTCGGCCGGCGGGTCCTCGTCGACGTCCGCCAGGGCGGGGACGATCACGGTGTCGGCGTGCGCCAGCCGGTCGAGCCCGCAGTCCGGCTCCAGCAGGAACCGGCCGACCCGGACGGCGTGCGTGCCGCACACCTGGACGTCGTACCAAGGGCCTGGCAGGGCGGCCGGGGTGGAACCGAAGACCTCGTAGGCCAGGGCCAGCTCGAAGTGCAGCATCCCGTCGGTAGCGGCGACCGCGACGGAACGCGGGACAGAACTCATGTCGGGAATTGTACGGGTCGTGTCGTTCCGGACACTGTCACCGATGGGCAAACGGGGACAGGATTTCCGTAGTGGATCACTTCGAGCACGCGGGAGCAGACATGGGATCAGGTCGGAACGTGGCAGTGTTCGGGGCCTACGGGCACACCGGGCGGTTCGTGGTCGCGGAGTTGCGCGAGCGCGGACACGTCCCGCTGCTCCTCGGTCGCGACGAGGACAAGCTGCTGGCGCTGGCGCAGGCCCACCCGGGGCTCGAGGCGCGGCAGGCGTCGGTCGACGATCCAGCCTCGCTCGACCGTGCGCTGAACGGCGCGGCCGCCGTGATCAACTGCGCCGGGCCTTTCGCCACGACCGCAGCCCCGCTGGTCGAGGCGGCGCTGCGCGCCGGCATCCCGTATGTCGACGTGGCGGCCGAGATCGAGGCGAACCTTGACACCTTCGCGCACTTCGCGGAGCGCGCCCGCGCCGCGGGCACCGTGGTGGTCCCTGCGATGGCTTTCTACGGCGGCCTCGGCGACCTGTTGGTCACCACCGCGATGGGTGACTGGACGGCGGCGGACGAGGCGCACATCGCCTACGGCCTGAGCAGTTGGCACCCCACCGCCGGAACACGTGTTGCGGGCGCGGTCTCGGGGCAGCGACGGGGTGGCCGCCGTGTCCGCTACACCGGCGGACGGCTGGAGTACCACGACGACACTCTGCCGACCCTGGAGTGGCCCTTCCCGGCTCCGCTCGGCCCCCAGAGCGTCATCGCAGAGTTCACCATGGCCGACGTCGTCACCATTCCCAGCCACCTGGCCATCCCGGAGGTGCGCACCTACATGACCGCCAAGGCGGCCGCGGACCTGTCCGCTCCTGACGCCTCGGCACCGACCGCCGTCGACGAGCGCGGCCGCTCCGCGCAGACCTTCGTCGTCGACGTCCTCGTCCGCTCCGGCGGAGCGGAACGCCGCGTGGTCGCCGCCGGTCAGGACATCTACGCCATCAGCGCGCCGCTCGCGGTGGAGGCCGTCGACCGCATCCTCACCGGCCGGACCAGGACCACCGGCGTCGCCTCCGCGGGCGCGGCCTTCGACACCCCGGACTTCCTCCGCGCCCTGTCCTCGCACCTCTCGCTGCACGTCCCGCTCGACACACGCGGCTGACCGCCGACCCGTGCAGGGATCCAGACCGTGGGCCCCCGCGTCGACATCGCGGCCGGGTCGCATTCCCAATGGTCAATGTAAGAACAAGGCCGCCTTCGATAGTGTCTCGACCAGCGTACGACGGGGGATTCGACGGCTGACTGCCGTCGCTGCACGTACGAATTCAAAGAGCAGCAACCTGAGGCGTGCATCTTCAACGACGTCATTCCTCACCTGGACTACTCCACGCCTGACAGGGCTCCGAAACCCACTGACGGAGTCGCCGAGGTGGCAGTGCACATCCGCGACGCTCAGGACAACCCCAACCCGACGTACCCGCTCGTCAGTCCCCCGCGCGACAAGAGGATCCCGGGCAAGTTCACGGGCAGCCGCACCGATCCGCCGTTGCACCGCATCCTCAACACGGATCCGCAGTACAAGGAGAACGGCTACGGCTTCGTCTTCTACGGCTATGACGGATGCGTCAACGGCGGCGCTCCGGGCTGTCGACCAGGACCGGACCGGTTCCGCATGGTCGTCTGGACCGGCGGGCCGAACAGCTATCCCACCGAAGCCACCACATTAGACACCAGCCGAGGCGCCGATTACGACGTCGACGCGGCCGTACCGAAAACCATAACCTCGGGGCGGGTGAACATCCAGAAATGACCACGGGGGTGCGGCGGCGGCAGCCGCCGCACCCCGCTGCGGAGGTACATTGACCGGCATGGCAGTGCCACTCGCGGTCCATCGCGCGTCGGTCTGGGTGCAACACGGCCAGGTGCTGGTCAGCGACGCGGAAGGCGGCGACCTGGCAGGCCTCGACGACTCGTGGGACGACGCAGTCGAATCCGGGCGCTTCGTGGGCGCCGCCGACGGCATCGTGACCATCGTGACACCCCACGCGGACAGCAGCGGCACCCCATTCACCGTCGAGGAATGGGCCGACGAGCCGCCGGACGACCGACACGACTGGGATCACGAAGTCGACATCGACATCGACGCGCCGAGCGGGAGGCTGGAGCTCTTCCTCACGACCGGCGAGATAGAGGACGGCACCGCCCGCCTCACCACGGCCGGCCCGTGCCGGCTGCGGGTGTCCGCCCGTTTCCCCGAGGCTGGCGACGACGACGCCGCCGACGTGTACCGGCTACGGGTATGGCCGCGCACCGCCGACACGTCGCCGCAGATCCGGCAGTCCTGGCCGCACTGGCCCAGCGTCCGGTCATGACACCACCGAACACGCCGCACCCGACTCGCCGCCGCCGGCGGCGGCTCGCGTCCTGGGCGGCCATCGTGACCGTCGCGCTCAACGGCTGCGGGCCGGCCTCCACCGGCAAATCCGCCGGCCAGGACGCACCCGGCTCGTCGCGACCCGGTGTCGCCTGCATCAGGAACAGCGACGCCGACGCCGACTACTGTGATCGCTTCCTCGCCGACCTCGCCCGACGCACGCCGCTGGACCCCGCTCAGGCACGGGCCGCCGAGACCGCCCGACAGTCCGTCGCGCGCGCTCTCTCCGGTAACGTCATCAATCGCTGCAACGTCACACACGAACCCTGCGACGCCGTCATGGCCTGGGCCGAGCAACCGGCGACACCGGACCATGTCAGGTCGCTGTTGGCGACGGTCAGCGAGAATCACCCCCAGGTCCGGTTGGCCCGCCCCGACGATCCCGCCGATGCCGACACCGTCACCTTCGGAGTCCTCGTCGGACAGGTCTGCGTCTACGGATACCAGCGCCTCCACAAGGATCCGGACCAGGTATCCGCCGCCGGCCCGCTACCTCAGGGCACCTGCCTCGCGCCCTGACCGTACGAACACCAGATGACAAAGGCCCTGGCCCCGCTGATTTCGCCGGACGCGACGTGGCAGACCACGGACGAGTTCATGACCGCCCTGGACGAGGACCTCGCCAACTCCTGAGCACGGGCACAAGCGGGGTGCGCCACCGATCGCGGTGGCGCACCCCGTTCCGTTTCAGGAGACCCAGCCCTTGTCGTACATGTAGTGCATCACGGGTCGGACGGCGTTCGGGTTGTCCCGAAAGAACTGCTGTGTCTCGGCCACACGGACCGGGTCCAGGAACTGTCGGAAAGCGGCAATGTACTGCGGGCGGGGCATGACGAGCGCACCCGGCACCGGTGCCAGGTGACCGCCGCCCAGCGCCACGGCGTCGTTTATGTGGTCCTCGCCGACCTTCCAGACCGTCGGCTGAGCGGCGTACTGCGCGAACCGGTTCAGGCGCAGCAGCATGGCGGCCGATCGGGCGACCGTTGGTCGGTCGGCGAACTGGGCGAGGCTCGGGTCCTCCAACGGCAGCGCCGATTTGATCTCGGACCGCAGGGCGACGACGTTCACCCTGAGAGCGGCCCGGGTAGAGGCGGCCGTCCGCATCCGGTCCATCTGGGTCGCGCGGTGGTAGGTGCGGACCGTGTCGGTGATGGACTGGACGTAGTTGCGCAGCATCTCGCCCTTCTTGGCGGAGGGGCTGTCCTTGCTCGCGCCGGTGCTCGCCAGCTCCTTCCTGAGCGCGGCGAAGCTGTCGCCGGCCGCCAGGTCGACGGCCTCGAAGTCGTCGACGAGCTTCTTCTGACGACTCCTGTCGCCGTCGGCAACCCACTCGTCGACGTGCTCGTCGGTGAGCAGCCCAACGATCTCGCCGGCGCACGCGACGAGACCCATCAGCGGGCTGTCGAGTCCGATCGCGGCCGGCAGGCCGTGACCCGGGAGGAGGGGGAGCGCGCCCTCCTCGTACAGGACCGTGACGCCCTGTGCTCGCCAGATCGCGATCTCCTCGTCGTGCCTTATGCGGGAGTGCAGTTCGCCGGCCATAACCACACGGGTGCCGCCCGCGAAAGCCGCCATGACCGCGTTCTGCGGCGCGGCCGGCGCGGTGCCGGTGGTGATCGGTTGGGTCACGGAACTCCTCCTAAGTGCTGAATCAACAACAGCCCTCACCATATGGAGTCGGCAACTGACGATCAGTAACGCGGGCGACAAGAGGGTTGTCCGATCAAGGACGGGCATCGCGAGGCATCTCGGCGGCCCGCTCCGGCGGGATGTCACTGATCAACGCGCTGGGCACACATACGCACAAGGCGCCGTTGGTCGTGCACATCAGGTCACCCTGCCATGGAGCTGGCGCACAGTGGACGATGCGACCAATTACGCCTGAGGCCCTTGGCTGGACGGGACGAGCGACCTGCTCACGCCCAGGTCGGTACGCATCAAGTGCCGCATTTGGGTAACCAGGTCGAGTATCGTTCCATTGCAGAAAACGACGATCGTCTCAGGGTCGGGACCATCGGCTGAGGTGAGCCCCTGCACCTGTCGATACCCCGCGGCTAATAAGCGGTTGAGCTGCGAGGCGAGAGCGAGTATCTCGTCCGGCAAGATCATCTGCGCGCTGTCGTACCGGTCCTGGTACGCGATCCATGCCTCTCGCGCGGAAGTCACCTGCTCAGGAACAAGCGCATTCGACTTCGCAGAGCGAGCGCACGCCTTGAACTGGTTCCGACACGTACGGGCCAATGCATTGAGCGCCGTGTACTCGGTCCGCCGTTCCTCGAACGCGACCTGGCGCGCGACGGCGTCCCGTTCCTCGCGACGGAGTTCCCGATCCACCTCGGCGGCGACCCGATTCGCCCGGGCGGTGGACCGTTGAGCGAGGACGGGGGACAAAAGCGTACCTATGACGCCGACAACGGCCACTGCTAGCGCGGTGAGTCCCGCATCCATCACAACGCCTCCGAACGACATGTCCGTTATGCTAATGGTGGGACGAGAGTCCGACCACGGGCGTTGTGACGACCTGAGTGACGTGGGCCCACCTCCCGCCGGACATATGCGGACGATCGTGGACCGTTCTCGAGTGCGCTTCCACGGCCCGCAAAACCTCTCTCCAGACGGGGAGGTGCGCGTCCGCGCACGTCTCTGACCTCGGGCACTGATCCACCGCTTTCCGCCTCATGGACGGAGCGCTCAGAACTTGTAAGCGAGACGTCGGGTGACTGGCGTTGCCTGTCGACGGAGCGCCCACCGCAGCTCCGTCTGGAGCCCGGTCGGTTTCTCAGTCGTCGTGCAGAACCGCCTCTGGGTCTTCTGCGCCGAGCTGGGCGCGGACCGCGCGGCTGAACTCTTGGAGAGCGTCGTTGAGGCTAGCTGTTGGCGACTTGGAGGGGTACCCCGCTGCCCGAGGGTCCCGGCCGTCTTCGGCCTGAGCCTTACGCCATAGGCATGGCGAGTTACCACCCGTGCCGCAGTCTGGACCGACCTGGTGGCCCCACATCCTGGCATTCATCCGCACCGGCATCACCAACGCCGGCTCCGAAGGCACCAACCGTGTCATCAAGACCGTCGCCCGCGACGCCTACGGCTTCCGCAACCCCGTCGAACAGCGACTACGCACCCGCTGCGCCACCGCCCGGACCAGCTCGGCGGCGGCCTTCGCCTCAGTCGACGGCTCCGCCCGCTTCTTAGCTCCGGTCTGGTCGATCCGTGTCGCGGTCGTCACGGCACCCGCCTCACCAGGCACAACGCCCGATGGATCAGGCCGGAAACACCGTTAGATCCACACTCCCGTTAACTTCGCGGAGCCGTAATTTGCACAGCCCTGTCTTCGATCTTCATGGTGAGTTAGTCTCCAGTGGACCTTTTCCATTGTAAGGGGAATCTATGATCACTATTGCGCGCTCGAAGGCACGTATGCTTGCCGCGGTCGCAGTGGGAGTGTTGGCCAGCACATTCATCGTAGCGCCTGCATTCGCGAACTCCGTTAGTTGTACCGTCAGCGGTCCGATCTCGGGATCGTGCGAGACCTACTACATTCCGGCGAACGGGTCGGGGCACTACATCAAGTACAATGTCTGTACGCCATTTCAGGGCGGCGAATCATTCAGAATCCGCGACTACTACAACGGGAAGGTCGTCAAGTCGGGGAGCGTGTCCTATTTCGGGTGCACCAGTGGGAAAGTGAACGGCCTCTACGCTTTGTACCGCCTGGAAATCGAGGGCACCCCTTACGGATCAGGCAACATCAGCGACTAAGATCTCCTAACGAAATGATGTTGGGCGTAACCGTCTGAACGTGAGGAGGGGTGAGCAGCCGCCGTGGATCGTCTCGGACGACCTCTGGGCCGAGATCGAAGCGCTGCTGCCACCTCGACCGCCTCGCCGGCGCCGGTTCCCGGGCCGTAAGCCCCTCGATGACCGGAAGGTGTTGTGCGGGATCCTGTTCGTGCTCTACACCGCGATTCCGTGGGAGTACCTGCCCCAGGAACTCGGGTTCGGTTCGGGGATGACCTGCTGGCGCCGACTCCAACACTCAAAGAGATCCCCTTCTTCAGGAAGCCGGTCTCGTCGACGATCAGCGCCCCGTCGTCGTGACCGAGATGTTCCGCCACGTAGGCGAACAGGTCGTCGCGGACCGCGTCCGGGGTCCACGCTGACTTGTTGAGCAGCCGCTGCATCCGATCCGGCGTGGTATCGCCGGCGGCCTCGGCCAGGGTCCAGCCGTTCTTGCTCGCCAGCGGTGACAACAGCCCGACCAGGTAGGTAAGCGCCTGTCGGCGCGGCTCCGCACGCCCGAACCGATGCGCGAACCGCGCCAGCAGATCATCCAGACCCGCCCGCCAGCCCACAATCTCATCGATCACCACAAGCACGGGAGCCTGCCCCGCGACTCACGGGCCACAACAGACAGATAGTGCGATCACCTGAGCCATCGCACGAATAGCATCGACGTAAAACGTTGCGCTACCTGCGCGGCTCGGACGGGTATCCTGCCCGCGAACTGCTAAAACTCGGAATTAACCAAGTGCGGCCGGAGTACTAGGCCCGGTCGTCGGCGACGCGGAGCACGATCTTTCCCCGGGTGTGCCCCTGCTCGCCTTCGCGGTGGGCGGCAGCGACCTCGGCCAGCGCAAGGACCTTGGCGACCTCGACGGTGACGGTGCCCTGCTCGATCAGCGCGGCGATCCGCGCCAACGCCGGACCGTCCGGCTCGACCAGGAAGCCGGTGACGCGGACTCCGGCGGCGGCCGCGACCGTGGCCAGCTCCGGCGAGACCCCGGCCGGTACGGCCACCAACAGCCCGCCCGGACGCAGCGTCTCGACCGACCGGGTGCTGGTGGCGTCGTACGCGTCACCGACCAGGTCGAGCACCACGTCGACGTCCCTGACCTCCTTCTCGAAGCGGCCGGTGGTGTAATCGACGACCTCGTCGGCACCCAGTTCGGCAAGCCACTGCTGGTTGCGCGGGCCGGCAACCGCGATCACGTACGCGCCCAGGTGCTTGGCGAACTGCACCGCGAGGTGCCCCACCCCACCGGCAGCAGCGGTGATCAACACCCGCTGCCCCGGCCGCACGCCGGCGGTGTCCACCAGCGCCTGCCACGCGGTCAGCCCGGCCAAGGGCACACCGGCCGCCTGCTCGAACGAGCGGCCGGCGGGCATCCGAGCGAACTGCCGCGACGGCGCAGTGACGTACTCGGCGTAACCGCCGCCGGCCCGCGGGAACCAGGGCATCCCGTAGACCCGGTCGCCCACGGCCAGCGTGGTGACGCCGAAGCCGACCTCCTCGACCACACCGGCGACGTCCCAGCCCAGGACGAACGGTGGCGCGCCGAGCACCCCAGCCATGCCGGTGCCACCGCGGGTCTTCCAGTCGACCGGGTTGATACCGGCGGCGTAAACCCGGACCAACACCTCAGTGGGCAGGGGCGCGGGGCGCTCGACGCGTTCGACGGACAGGACCTCGGGACCGCCGAAGGTGTGCTGACGGACCGCGTTCATGGTGACGTTCTCGCTCATGATCCCAGTCTTGATACCGCGGCCGTCCTTCAACAGTGGCTATAACGACGTAGTGCGTAAGATTCGTGCCATGCCCCATCGTGTTGCCGTGCTCGCCCTCGACGGCGTCATCCCCTTCGATCTCGGCATCCCGGCCCGGGTGCTCAACGAGGCGCACGACCCGGCCGGCCGGCCGCTCTACGACATCGTCACCTGCTCCCTCGACGGCACGCCGATCAGCACCAACGCCGGATTCACGATCCAGGTACAGCACGACCGCCGCGCGCTCGCCCAGGCCGACACGGTCGTGGTCGCCACCCAGGAGCCGTCCACCGCCATGCTCACCGCCGGCCAGCTCGACCCCCGGGTCGCCGAACTGCTGCACACCCTGGATCCGGCCACCCGCCTGGTGAGCACCTGCACATCGGCCTTCATCCTCGCTGCGGCCGGCCTTCTCGACGGGCTCGCCGCGACCACCCATTGGGCGCTGAGCGACCGGTTCGCCGCACTGTTCCCAGCCGTCGAGATCCGCCCGGATGTGCTGTTCGTCGATGCCGGTCGTGTCCTGACCTCGGCGGGAGCGGCAGCCGGTATCGACCTGTTTCTGCACATCGTGCGCGCCGACCACGGCGCGTCGATCGCCAACGACGCCGCCCGCCGCTGCGTCGTGGCCCCTTGGCGAGACGGCGGCCAGGCCCAGTTCATCGCCCATCCGCCTCTGCCCGCGTCGTCGGCGGGAACCGGCCCGACCCGGGCGTGGGCGCTGGCCCGGCTGGACCAGCCACTCTCCCTGGCCGACCTGGCCCAGCACGCCACCATGACGAAGCGGACCTTCAGCCGACGCTTCGTCGCCGAGATGGGCGTGACACCGTTGCAATGGCTGATTGCCCGACGCATCGACCGCGCCCGGACCCTGCTGGAGAGCACCGACCTGCCGGTGGAACGGATCGCCACCGAAGCAGGCTTCGGCAGCGCCACCCTGCTGCGGCAACACCTGCACACGGCGCTGAGAGTCACGCCGCAGCACTACCGACGCACGTTTCAGGCCCCGGCCCCGAAGACCTGACCGGCGAAGCCGCGACCCGACGGCGACACGACACGACGCGTCCGAACACAAGCTGCAGCCGTCACCAGAGCACCGGACAGCCGCCACCAGTGGAGTCGGCCCGCGCTGTACGCCTGGTTGCTGAGAACCGCCACCCCCACCATGACGATCGCCGCGCCACCCCCGACCAGCGGCACTGTCCACCTGCGAATCCATCGACGGCGCAGCACACCCGCTCCCCGCATAGCCAGCCAGCCAGCCAGCCCGGACCGGACCGGACCGGCCGGACCGGCCATCTTCTTCCGAAATCGTCGCCATGCTGGTCAAGCAGGCACAGCCCGTCCGTCCGGACGCAACGGCCTGTTGGTCTTCGATGGCCATCCTGGTGCCCATGAAGCGCTGGCGCTGCGCGGAGGCGACGCGCCGCCTCGACAAACTCCGTTCCGGGTATCGCGGCCAGCGCCACCCTGGAAATCCTCATCGAGGGCACCGACGGGTACCACAGCCCACGGGAGGTGTGGCGGACCGTCATCGGCTCGGTCGGACCCGCGAAGCTCGAACGCGCGTTCGCTCACCTGGGCGACCGGCTTGTCCGTTGCGGAGTGGTCGTTGGCATCGTTCATGTTTGCGAACCTGGCCAACTTGCAACAGGTTCTGTCCGCCCCAGAAGTGCAGGCGACGCCTATGCGCGAGTTGCCGGGTGGCGCTCATCCACGACACGAGAACCTTCACCCGACCTACCTGGCGGGGACTATCGGTCAGTCGGTTCGACCAGCGCGCTTCCGGCGGCGGGTGAACAGCACGGGGCCGGTGCCGAGGCGGTGGTGTTGCCGGCCGGGCAGGGCGGGGTACGGAAGGTCAACGAGCGTCGGTTGGTGATTGGCGGCCGATGGCCAGCAGGGCGATGTCGTCGTTGGGCTGGTCCTCGGCGGTGGTGGCCATGATGTGGTCGCACAATGCCTCGGCCGGCCCGGCTCGCACGGCCGCGGCGAGGCGCTCGATGCCGGTGTCGATCAGTTCGTTGCGGCGTTCGACGAGTCCGTCGGTGTAAAAGACGAGCGTTGCACCCGGCGGCAGGTCGAGAACGGTGGTGCGGCGACTGGTCATTGGTCGGCCCACACCGAGTGGCCGGTCCACCGCCAGGTTGACGAGCTGGGTGGGTTGGCCGGGGACAGCCAGCAGCGGTGGCAGATGACCTGCGCTGGAGAGGTGAACTGTCGCGTGGTCGGGTGCGATGAGGGCGTAGACGGCGGTGGTGAGGGTGCCGGCCTCGAAGTGGTAGATCTTTCGGTCGAGGGAGGTCAGCGCCTTGGCGGGGTCGTCGGCATCGAGTGCGTAGGCACGCAGCGCGCTGCGGATGCGTCCCATGACGACGGCCGATGGCAGCCCGTGGCCGGAGACGTCGCCGATGACGGCACCCAGCCAGCCCGAGGGCAACATGAAAACGTCGTACCAGTCACCGCCGATGCCGAGGTCGTGGCCGGGTACGTACCGGGCGGCCAGGTCTAGGCCGGGAATCTCGGGTAGCCGGGCGGGTAGCAGGCTGCGTTGCAGGGCGAGCGCTGCCTGCCGGTCGAGGATCTGCGCTCGGGCCTGGCCTGCGGAGCTGGCTCGATCGGCGACGAGTTGTAACAGCCGCACATCGTCGGGACCGAACTGCCGCAGGGTCAAGGAGCCGACGTGCAGTACGCCGACGAGGTTGCCGTTGGCAAGCATGGGCACGCCCAGCAGGGCACGTACACCCGTGGTGAGCAGGATGGGATTGACCACGTCGTCAGGCGTGACGTCATAGATCGTGACCGGCGCCCGTGTGGCCGCCACCCGGCCGGCGAAGCCGCGTCCGACCCGGACGCGGAAGCCCCGGCGCACCTCCTCCTCCAGCCCTTTGGCCGCTGTCGCGACGAGTTCGCCAGTGTGACCCTCGAGCAGCAGGATGGTGGCGGTATCGACCTTGAGCAGGTCTCGGACCCGTTCGAGTAACTCGTCGAGCAACTCGGCGGTGGCCAGGCCCGACAGGGCGGCATCGGTGATCGCCTCGATACGACGCAGCCGCTCCTCATTCGTCACCACCTCGGCACCAGCCACTCAGGCAGCGTAGACGTCGGCACGCCGTCGATGGCGCGCCGGGATCGAGATCAACAGTGTCGCGTCTTCGACGTGGGGTACCTTCTCCTGTCGGATTGATGCCTTGTCGTCCGTGAGCCCGTTTCGGAGACCACACTCTGTCGCGCTATCGGCAAGGCCGATGGCCTCCACGTCCGGATGGAGAGGGGATGCAGTGGTGGTCCCACCTCGCGACCAGCATGCGCCGACCTCCGGGAGGCCCGTTTTCTCGACGTCGTTCGCCCTCACGGACCTCGCCCGCGTTCGCAACGAGGTGGAGGTAGTCAGTCGCCGGTGCGGCCTCGGCCACGACGAGATTGAGGACTGGGTGACCGCAGTCAACGAATTGTTGATCAACGCGATTCGACATGGGGGAGGTAGAGGTTTTGTATGCCTGTTCCTGGACGGTCAGCTCATGTGTGAAGTGACTGACCAGGGGCGGGGCTTCAACACCGCTCACTACGTTCCGGGCGCCGAGCGACCGCCCTTGACCGGCGGCGGAGGGATGGGCCTATGGATGGTCGGGCAAATGGCCGACTACCTTCTCGTCGCCAGCGGACCCGCAGGCACCACGATCCGAATCGCGGCTCGCACCCGCAACGTCGGCTAGCCGCTACCCCTTATCTGCCGCCACAACCTGTTAGGCAAACTGCCGCAAACTGTCCGTTGACTCTCGACCTGACCTCGCTGTTTGCGAATGAAAGCACTGGGCTGTCAGCTCACGATCGGTCGGCGGTCGGCGGTCGGCGGTCGGCGGTCGGCGGTCGGCGGTCGGCGGCCCCGGGCCGCGACGGGACCCGCCATTCACCTCCCCGGTTCACGTGTCATGGGGTTGAGGCGGGTGCCTTCGCGGCGGCACGGGCAGGGTCGTGTTCGCGGAGCAGGGTCAGCAGGCCGGGAAAGCGTTGTTCCACCTCGGCGTAGCGAAGCGTGACCAGTCGGCGGATGCCGTCGACGCGCGTGCGGATCAGGCCGGCACCGCGCAGCACCTTGATGTGGTGCGACAGCGTTGACTTGCCGATGGTGACGCCGGTGTCCTTGAGGACGTCGCTGCCGCAGGTCCAGTCCCCAGCGGCGTCGAGGGCGCGCACGAGCGTAAGCCGCACCGGGTCGGCAAGCGCGCTGAGCACGACGTCGATCGTCACGGTCTCGATGGCGGGTTCGATCACCTCGGTCACGAGACGAAGCCTAGCGACGTCT
The DNA here is from genome assembly GCF_049847025.1 of Micromonospora sp. DT231. Taxonomy (NCBI): domain Bacteria; kingdom Bacillati; phylum Actinomycetota; class Actinomycetes; order Micromonosporales; family Micromonosporaceae; genus Micromonospora; species Micromonospora sp. DT231. The sequence goes on from NZ_JBNCNO010000001.1 coordinate 112,322, forward strand.
TGCGGAATGTTCGACTCTCGTCGTACTGTTCGACACGGCTCGAACGGTACGATGCAGATCGAACAAGGGATGGATCATGAAGGCGATCATCTACCGAGACACCGGCGGCCCCGACGTTCTCCAACTCGTCGAGCGTGACCGACCCACGCCCGCACCCGGCGAGGTCCGCGTCCGGGTTGCCGTGTCCGGGGTCAACCCGACCGACTGGCAGGCCCGCTCCGGCACCGCCCACCGCAAGCTGTCCTCCGGGATCACCCCGCACCTCGACGGCACCGGTGTGATCGACGCCGCCGGTGACGGCGTCGACCCGAGCCGGGTCGGTCAGCGGGTGTGGCTGTTCATGGCCGCCGCCGGGCGGCCCACCGGCACCGCCGCCGAGTTCACCGTCGTACCCGCCGATCAGGCCGTGCCATTGCCAGACGAGGCCAGTTTCGACGTCGGCGCCTCGCTCGGCGTCCCCGCGCTCACCGCACACCGCGCACTCACCGTCGCCGAGGACGGGCCACGCCGCCTACACCCCGGCGTACTCGACGGCAAGGTCGTGCTCGCCGCCGGCGGGGCCGGCGCGGTCGGGCATACAGTGATCCAGCTTGCCCGATGGGCCGGCGCCACCGTGATCGGCACGGTCAGCGGCCCGCAGAAGGCGAAGCTCGCCACCGCGGCCGGCGCCCACCACGTCATCAACTATCGCGAGGGCGACCCGGCCGCCGCCATCCGTGCGATCGCCCCGGACGGCGTCGACATCGTCGCCGAGGTGGCGCTGGGCGCGAACCTCACTCTGGACCTCGCCGTGCTGCGTACCCGCGGCACGATCGCGACGTACGCCAACCAGGGCGGACATACGGTCGAGCTGAACGTGGGGCAGAACATGGTGCTGAACACCCGCCTGCAGTTCCTGGTGCTCTACACGGCTGGCCCACAGGCACGCGCCGCAGCCGTCGAGGACGTCACCGCCGCTCTCCACGACGGTGTCCTGCCGGTCGGCGAAGAACACGGCCTGCCACTGCACCGCTTCCCGCTGCACCGCACCGCCGACGCTCACCGAGCAGTGGAGGCCGGCGCGGTCGGCAAGGTGCTGGTAGACGTCACGCTCTGAAGTTCAGCCAGCTACCGCATCTCCGCTTGCCCTGCCTGCCGCGTCGGTGAAGGGTCGTCCGCCGAAGTGCGAGAAACGGCAGCTCATCGACGGGATCAGGGGGTGGGTCCGGATCGGGTCGCCCTGGCGTAACGTCCCGGCCGAGTACGGACCATGGCAGACGCTCTACGACCTGTTCCGTCGTTGGCAGCGCGATGGAACCTGGGACAAGATCCTGGCCGCGTCACAGGCCACCGGAGACGCGGAAGACCGGATCACCTGGACGATCGTGGTGACAGCCCGCAGTTCATCCCGGTCCTGCGCCCCCTATCACCGCCTACCTGCGTAAGCGTGGCATCAAGGCGTGCATCCCGAGCAGGACCGACCAGGACGCCCACCGCAAGGCCAAGGGCAGCCGCGGTGGACGCCCACCGAAGTTCGACCGAGACCTCTACCGGATGCATATGCCGTCGAGAACGGCATCAACAGGCTCAAGCGCCACCGCGGCGTGGCCACCCGCTACGACAAGGTGGCCGTCCGGTTCCAGGCCATCCTGACCATCGCGCGCTGCGCGGATGACGAACGACCGAGGCTGGAGCGGGAATCCGCGCCGGCCTCGGGCACGACAACCCGCTATGTCGAAGGGTGCCGTCTGGGTGGTTGATCGTCGACGGCTTCGGGTTCTTCCAGCCTCCGGGAGATCTGTTCAATGGCGATGAGGTCTTCTGGGGCGAGTCGGTCGATGAGGTGGCGTCGTACCGACTCGACGTGGGCCGGTGCGGCTTTTTCGAGTGCGTCCAGACCTTGTGCAGTGAGGACGAGGATGCAGCCTCTGCCGTCGGTGGGGTCGGGTGTGCGCCTCAAGAGACCGCGCGTCTCCATCCGGGTGGCGTGCCGGGACAGCCGGCTGCGTGACCAGCCCATCTTGTCGGCCTGTTCCCCCAGGGTGCTGGTGTGGCCGGGTCGCTCCGACAGAGTGCTCAGTACCTCGTAGTCGGGTTCGGAGAGCCCGATCGCAGCCAGATCACGCGCCGTGCCGGTCTGAACCGAGACCACTACGCGCAGGAACGCCCGCCACGCTCGCTCCTCGTCAGGGTTTAACCAGCGTACCGTCCTGGCCGGCGGCTTCGTTGACATGTAATCAATTTAGCACCTACACTTCGTTTCCATGTCAACAAAACCGGTCCGTGTCCTTGCGCTTGTGTGCAGCACCCGTCCAGGCGCCCTCGGCCCCCTGGTGGGACGGTGGCTGATCGAAGCGATCACCCCTCGTGCCGCGGAACTCGGCGTCGAGCTTGTACCGGTGGCTCTCGGTGATCTGAACCTGCCGTTCCTCGACGAGGAGGAACATCCGTCGTCGGGTGTCTACCAGCATGAGCACACACGCCGGTGGAGCGCGATCGTCGACGCGGCGGACGGGTTCATCGCGGTCACGCCGGAGTACAACTACGGAATGCCAGCGGCCCTGAAGAACGCGCTGGACTACCTCAGCCGCGAGTGGGCATGGAAGCCGATCGGTTTCGTCAGCTACGGCAACACATCAGCGGGCACCCGCTCGGTTCAGCACGCCAAGCAGGTGGTGACCACACTGCGCCTGGTTCCGCTGGGCGCCACGGTCGCGATCCGAATCGGTGACGCAACGGAGAATGGGCGACTGCGGCCCGACGCAGCCCGCGACACGGCGGGTATCGGCCTGCTGGACGAACTGGTCCGGGTCGCCCACGCCCTACGGCCGCTGCGCGAACGCGCACAAGTCGGGGCCCTGCCCGGCCCCCTGCCAGGGTCCTACGCGAGACGGCTGACCTCCGACGACGCGCCCCAGGTCACCGTGCTGCAGCGGTGCTGCTGGGTGGACGAGGCCATCGTCAACGACACCCTGGCCATACCGGCCCTGCACGAGTCGCCGGAGGAGGTGCGCGAGTGGCTGGCGACCTGGCACACCACGGGCGTCTGGCTAGACGGTCGACTGCTGGGCATGGTGCGGACCCGTCGGATCGACACCGACTGGCACGTGGGTCGCCTCGCCGTCGTGCCCGACCTGCGAGGCCAAGGGCTGGGCCGGTGGCTGCTGCGCACCGCCGAAGCCGCCGCCGAACCCGACTGCCGTCGCGTCATGCTGGTCACCGGCAGCAAGAGCCTGCGGAACATCGACCTGTACCACAGCGAGGGATACCAGTCGGCGCCACTCGCCAGCCCGGACGGGACCACCTGCCTTACCAAGGACATACCCGTTAGGCGGCGCTGACACTGCCCTGTCAAGAGCGGCTGCCGAGAGTGTCTCTTTCGGTATTCGCGAGCGGACGAAACAGTGCGCGAGCCCGCTGCCACGAGCGGTCCCGCCTCGAGCGGGCGGCCACGGCACGACGATCAGCCCCGTGATGTGGTAACCGTCCTCATCGACGCGGGTGGCAGCGTCGAATTCGACCGTCGTCGCCATGGTGGGTAACCGGTGGACTTCCCAGTGGCGGCACCGCAGGTCGCGTAGCCAGGCTTGCGGTACCGCCACTCCCGCGACACGCATCGGTGATGCCGCCGGCGCTGGTGATACAGGCAGCCGTGATCTGCGGGGCGGGGTCGGGGCCTGTCGTCACGGTCACTTCCCGGATCGAAGGGCACCGGAACAGGTCGTCGGTTCGGCGCCACGATTCGTGGGTTACCTGCCAGAGTGGTTCATGCCCTTGAGCGCTTACCACCTCAGAACCTCGGTCGCCGTGTCCGACATTCAGAAGGCCGTGGCCTTTTACGAAGGCGCGCTGGGCCTGCGGGCGTTGCGGTCCGGCCCCAGCGCCACCATCGCCGACGGCAGCCGCGTCTATGGCTCCGGTGGCGGGCCGGCGTTGAACGTGTACCAGTCGGTCACTGCCGGGAAGACCCCGGCGACGCTGGCGACGTGGTACGTCGACGACATCGACCGGATTGTCGAGGAACTTTCCTCGTCCGGCGTCGAGTTCGTTCGCTACGAGCAGCTCGAGTACGACGCCAAGGGGATCACCGCGCGGGCCGGAGGTGGACGTATCGCGTGGTTCCAGGACCCCGACGGCAACACCTTCGCTCTCGAAGCCGACGTGTGACCTCCTGGCTCGCGATCTGGTCCGTCACCACCAGGCCGTCATCTCCGGTCAGGATCGCGGTGACCGGCGGATGCCGCCTCGCGGTGCTCATCGTGCGCCGCCGGATCGCCGTGACCACGGTCGCATGGCCCGCGGCCGGTGGGTGCCTGCCCGCTTTGAGCGCTGAGTAGCGCCAAGAGTCAGCGTCCCCGTGGGTGTTGCCGCACTCACGGGGACAGGCCCCCCGACCGCGACATGTCGGCTCGGCGGTTCAGGCCGGGCTGAACTGGATGAGGACCGACGCGGTCGGCAGCTCGTCCGCAGCGGGTGGCGGCTCGGTACGCCAGGCCAGCCGTACGCTCCATCGGCGGCCCGGCGGAAGGCGGTAGGCGTCGGCGATGCCGCCGGCCGTGCCGCTGGAGAACCCGAGGACGCCCGACTCGAAGACCACCTCGAGGACGTCGCTGCGGTCCCAGCCGGCCGGATCGAAGTCGGCCGGCCCGTCCCAGGTCTCCAGCCGAATGTCGCTACCCAGCACCACGGCGTCGTCGATGTTCTCGACCACCACGTAGCCCGGCGTCGAGCTGACCCATTGATCGAGCTCGTGCGGCGGGGGCGGCACGTTGCGCCGGTCGTTGCTGTCGTCGATCATCGCGAACACCCGATAGTCGACATCGACGTACAGCTCGGTGCGCTCGACCAGCTCGGCCATGCTGCGACAGCACTTCTCGGCGATGTGCGGGCCCGCTGGCGGACGCTGATAGTCGGCAGGCTACAGGTTGTTGATTCGGGCCAGGAGGTCCTCCTCGGTCAGGTTCTCCAGGACTGCGTCCTGCTTGCGGCCCAGGACCGCCAGCAGCTTCTCCTTCTCCAGCTTCTTGGCCGCCGCCGCCTTCGCCGCCTGGTCCTCCATGATGCGGACGGCGATGACGTGCTTGACGACCTCAAGCTTGGTCTCCAAGGTTGCCTTGGCCGGATTGGCCTCGGTGGCCACGAACGACTCGGTGTCGACGGCCTTGAGCTCGGCGTTGACGGCCTTGGCCACGTCATCGAGGCTGAAGCCGGACTTGGCGGTCAGCGGAAGCTCCCACAGCTGTTCCGTGGTCAGCAGCCCCTTGGCCGACGGATAGCGGAACTTCTCCCGTGTGGCCTTCTCGAAAATGGTCACGGTAGCCTCTCTGGAAATTCTGGGCAGGGAATCAGAACTGGATGCTGACGAGGCGCCGCCGGCCGTTGGTCATGGTCACCTTGGCGACCACAGAGCTGCGGACCGTGGAGCTGAAGCCGAGGCCGGAAAGCTGATCCGGAGACGGCTCGCACTTGGTGCGGTCGCCGAGAACTTCGAACACCTTGCGGTGCGGTTGCAGGTCGCTGCGGAGGAACTCGTTGTAGATCCCCCGCGTCGGCTGGTCGTTCACGCACCCCTTCAGGATGAAGAAGTAGTGCCGGTTGCCGACCTCGTTGTCGTCGAAGTAGTTCGGCGAGTACATGATGGTGGACACCGGTACGAACTGTTCGCTGGTGATGCCCCACAACTCCTTGCCGGCACTGCCCGGCTGCACGTCCTTACCCGGCCGGAAAGCGGTGATCACCCCGCCGGCAACCGTCATTCGGCCCACCTCGACGGTCTCCTTGTGGCCGACCGCGCGCTCGTGGCTGTAGTGCTCGATCTTCCCGTCGCTCTCGGTCTCGATCACGAAGCCGACCTGGGTGCTGTCCCGCTTGCGGTACTGGTTCACCTCGATCCGGTACTCACCGTCGGGGACACGGTCGGTCCAGGTGACGTTCTCCACGGGCTCGCGGGAGAGCGTCCCGCCGGCGTTCATGTCGACGTCCAGCTTGTTGCGCTTCTCCTGGTACCAGATGTGGTCGCCGTTCGGTTCGTACACGTGCAGATCCAGGTCGTCGTGGTTGAACCAGGACAGGCTCACCCGCAGCTTGCCGGTGACATTGCCGCCGGCCCGCTTGACCTTCTCCCTGATCGAGTCGGTGACGTTGCCGCCGTACGACCAGCCGAAATCGTTGTCCCACTTGAACAACCGCGGAGCAGCCGGGTGCCGGCCGGTGGTGAGGCTGACGAGGTGCGGCTCGTGGGTGTTGGCGACCCACAGGTCGATGGTGGCGGCGCCGGGCAGGATGTCCTTCATGAAGGAGACCACGGGAATCTCCTCCGGCTTGGCGCCGCGTAGGAGCGCACCTGACGACCGAGTGGCCTGCATGAGCAGCCCTTCGATGCCGTCCTTCATCCGTGCCTGGGCGTCGTTGTCGACCCACAGCACGTTGGTGACCGACACGTCGGACAGCCGGGCGAACCGTCGCTGCAACGACTCCTCGATGCCCAGCTCGGCAATGGTTTTCATGGCGGCCTTGACCATGCCCGGGGTGATCAACGCCGTGGGGCGCTGGTAATTCTGCGGCGCCACCTTCGCCTCGAACGATCGGACTGCCTGCTCCAGGTCGACGCCCGCGGAGAGATCCTGGACGAGGGTGCCGATCACCGTGTTGCGGAACCGGGCCGCCGGGTTCATGGCGTTGGCGAAGACGAAGGCACCTCGGTCGGTCGCCCGGGTCCACCGGTTCTGCAGCGAGCGGAACTCGGTCACCGCCGGGCGATGCTCCGCGCCGCGGTAGAGGGCGTTGTTGTCGACGAGGTCGACGACGGTGTCCAGAGCGTGCTGGGTCAGCTCGGCCAGGCCACGCTGGAAGACCTGCACGGCGGCGTCGAAGTTGCCCTGTGCTGCGCCGACGTCCTCGGTGCGATGCCGCTTTTCCACCCGGCCGTGCAGGTGGTGCCACACCTCGACCTGGCCGTCGCGCAGCGTTCGGGTGGTCTTCGTCCCATACTGCGCCTGGGTGGACCGGAAGATCGTGGACAACGGCAGCGAGCGAACGAACTCGTCCAGAGTGGCGGCGACGACGGAGAAGACCGGGTCCGACGCCGACACCCCGGACCACATGGTACGGACCCGCCCGTCGTGGATCTCGACGACGTTGCCGAAGTGCTTGATGAAACTGCGGCAGGTCGAGCAGTCGTACTCGGATCGCTCGCGGAACCGCAGGTTGGTGCCGGCGGGGAAGGATTCGAGAAAGGTGAGCCAGAGCGAGTCCCGGTCGAGACCGTCGCCGACGGCGTACAACTCACCCTTGGACATCATGGACAGACGCGAAGTCACATCCGTCACGAACTGCTGGAAATCGCCCACCGCTTCATCCCCCTCGATCGCCAGAGATCCTACGAAGCGAACGCCAATCGGCGAAACGTGTTTGCGGCTGTCCGCACGGTCACAGGCGGGCGCCGGTGGCCGGCGGTCAGTCGACCGGAGCGCGCACGGCGGTGGGGTACCGGAGATCTGCCGCCGACGAGGCCTCCTAGCCCCAATCCTCCGGGGCCTCGACGAGTGTGCATCGGAGCGCGTCGCGGATGAGCGAGGCATCCTCGCCGAACGGGCTGCTGAGATCCCAGTAGTCGTGGCTGAGCGCGTCATCTGGTTCGAGGCGGCCGATCAGGTCGGCGATGTCGTCGAGTCCGAAGTAGATTGCGGCCGCGGCGAACGCGGCGATCTGCTCAGCGGTGCAGTCGTCCAGCGGCCACGCGGCGCCGTTGGCCATCGCGCCGTTGTGGAACCACATCAGGTAGGACAGATGCATCAGGCCAACCGGGCCCTCCGGCACCGCCCACGGTTCCATGTCGAGGGCACGGTCGACGGTCGCCTCGACACGGTCGCGGTCGAGGTATTCGCCTGCGCCCCAGCGCCAGTCCAAGGAGTGCACCCAGCGGTAGTCCGCGCCGGGCGCGCGCAGGATCTCCAGGCCACGGGCGCGGGGCAGGACGTACGTGCCGGACTCGACCAGGTGAAGATCCCGGCCGCCGACGCGGCGTTCCACCCGGCAGTGGTCGGGGTCGCTGACCCACACCATCACGCCGTCGTGCCGCTTCGCGGGTGACCGTGCTCCAGCCGATCGTGAACCCGGTCAACGGCCGTCCGACCCTGGTGGGCAAGCAGATGAGTGGCCAGGCCCACGCACTGCCAGGGGATCGGCGACGGATCATGTGCTACGGTAACCGAGTTGCAGTTTTGATTTCCGTAGACGTTATCCGGCGCCTGATGGGGTATCTAAAACCCATCCAGGCGCCTTTCGTTTTTCGTGTCGTTTCGACGCGGGTGATCAACGCAGCGGCGTAAGGGTCCGCACGATGCGGTCTCTGACAGCCTGCGAGGAGCAGACATGACTACAGGTACCGTGAAGTGGTTCAACGCCGACAAGGGCTTCGGCTTCATCAGCCCGGACGACGGCGGCGCCGACGTCTTCGCCCACTTCTCTGCGATCTCCGCGAGCGGCTTCCGCAGCCTCGACGAGAACCAGAAGGTGGAGTTCGACGTCACCCAGGGCCAGAAGGGCCCGCAGGCGGAGAACATCCGCCCGCTCTGATCCACACTCTGTGAGCGGCGGCCCGACTGGTTCAGCGGGCCGCCGTTTCGCGTCTCATTCGCATTGCGCCCCCGACCGAACGATGAGGCTCCTCAGCCGGCTGAGCCGACGGGTGCTCATGCGGCGTTGGCTTCCGGCCGTGATTGACCACGGTGAGCTGGGGCGCGGCGCTATCCAACCGCGATGCGAGCACCACGCAGCTCAACGTTGGCTACCGCGGATCTGCCCTGGCGCGCGACGACCGCGAAGAGGATGCACCCCTGCGCGCCGGCGACCGCGCCCCCGACGCGACCAGGCTGACAACCGTGGAAGGCGACGGCTATATCGCGCTGATCGCCGACGCCGGTGACGTCTCGGCGGCGGTCGCGCTGATTCAACATTGGCCGCGACGACGGTACGCCCGGCTGCAGGACAACCGCCGTCAGTAACCGTCCTCGGGTTTCGGCGGTACAGAGCCCGGGCTTCCCGCAGTAGCTCGGAGGGCGATCTGCAGGGCGGCTTGGGCAGGCGTGAGGTGCGTGGTGTCGATGACCTCGGCCTCGGCATGTAGCCACGTGCGGGCCGCCTCGGCGTAGGGCTGGAGGTACTTCAGGCGGAACGGGGAGGGGACGGCGTGTTCCCCCTCGATACGCCCGCGGAGGGTGTCTTGGTCGGCGTGCAGGACGAAGTGCCTCACCGGGACGCCATGTTGGGCGAGGCCTGTGCTGATCTCGCGCCAGTACTGCTCCACCAGGACAGTCATGGGCATCACCAGAGTGCCCCCGGTGTAGTCGAGCACGCGGCGGGCGGTCTCGACGACGAGCTGCCGCCACGGCGGCCAATCCTGGAAGTTGTCCGTCTCGGGCAGCCCAGGCGTGATGTCCATGAGAGTCTCGCCGACCTTCTCGGCGTCGAACACCCGCGAATCCGGGATCAGTTGCTGCACGAGCGCGCTGGTCGTCGTCTTGCCCGCACCGTGGGTGCCATTGAGCCATACGATCACGGGACACATTCAACCGTGCGGGCACCACGGTCAGTCAGAGGGCGAGTCGGACTGGCCGGGTGACCCGCTGCCGCATCGTCACTGTCAGCGGGTGGAAGCAGTAACGAGTGCGCACGCCCGCGCTCAGGGCAGGAGCTCAGCCGGCACTGCCAGGTCCTCACGGGCGTAGAGGTCGGCGATGGCGCCGTGATCGTCGGAGGCACATACGGCTGAGATCGTATCGATGAGTGCGTCGTAGTCGGGACCGGTCTTGCCCTGGTAGGAGGTGTCCATGCGCCCCCATTCATCCCAGGGCAGCATCTCGACCTTGTTCAGCGCGGCGAGGTCCCTGACGGCGTTTCCTCGAATCTCCGCAGGTCCCCAGTTCTCGGTGCCGTACACGCCGAACTGCGCGGCGTCGATGCGGCCGTCGCGGAAGGCAGTCCAAGCCTCGCCGCCGGTGAGGAACTCGCCGGCGGCGAGGTCTTCGGGCTCGGCCACGGGGGAGTCACCCAAGATCTCGGAATCGATCCGCACCCAGCGGCCGTCATGCCGGTACTCGGTGATCCAGTGGTCCACGCCCTGCCCTGGTTGAAAGTACGTGGCGAAGCCACAGCGTGCGCGGGCCGCGATCCCGCGGTAGCGCAGCAAAGCGCAGCTGAGCACGGCGAAGTGGCGGCAGGTGCCGATCACTCGCCGGTCAGGGGTACGTGCGGCAGTCAGCGGGGCTGGGTCGAGGGCGAGCAGGGCACCGATGATGCCGTCGGCAGGACGCAGTTGGTTCTCGGCGAACCGTTGCTCGGGGACTCCGAGCGCTTTTGCGTCGGTGGGCTGAATGACGAGCTCGTGAACGAGGTGGCAGATGTCGACGGGCTCAGTCGGAAAATCGTCGAGCGCTGGCTTGTGGACCGTGCCGATTGTCGTCAGCGGACCCGCCATGGCGTAATCGATCATTTCCGTCATGCCGGCCATCGTAGGCACTGCCACTAAAGACCCGCTGCCCTTGGCCGCGCTGGTGGCCGGCAATCGGAAGCCCGCGGAGAACCGGATGTGCACGGGGCTCGAGTGTCGGGGCGGTGGGTCACCGGGCAGGAGTTGCGGCTGCGGCCACGGTTGACACTGTGTCCGGACGGGCCGGTCCTGTTCCGGATGACCGCGCGGGAAAGGACCACGGCCGGGGGCGGGTGCAGTGCACGGGTGACCCGTGCAAACGACACGGTCGAATCATGACAGCTCGGGGATCGGCATTGCGTTCCCGGATGGGCAGGCTGGAGTCATGGAAGACGTCGTCATTGAAGTGAACCAGCTGCGTCGCAGCTATGGGGAGTTCGAGGCGGTCCGGGGGGTGTCGTTGGCCGTCGGCCGCGGCGAGATGTTCGCCCTGCTGGGCACCAACGGCGCCGGCAAGACCACCATGATCGAGGCGCTCGAGGGGTTGCAGCGGCCGACCTCCGGCGAGGTGCGGGTGCTCGGCCTGGACCCGATCGCCGACCGCTCCGCGGTACGTCCGCGGACCGGCGTGATGCTCCAGCACGGCGGTTTCACCGGTGCCCTGACCGTACGCGAGACGATCGAGTCCTGGCGTGCGCTCACCGTCCGTCCGCGCACCACCCGCGACATGCTCGAGACGGTGGAACTGGCCGACCGGGCCGACGTCGCCGTCGAGCAGCTCTCCGGCGGCGAGGGTCGGCGGCTGGAGCTGGCGTTGGCCGTGATGGGCCGGCCGGAGGTGCTCTTCCTCGACGAGCCGACCACCGGCATGGACCCGGCCTCGCGGCGCCGCACCTGGGATGTCATCCGCGAGCTGCGGGCGGGCGGGACCACCATCCTGCTCACGACGCACTACCTCGAAGAGGCGGAGGTGCTCGCCGACCGGGTGGCGATCATGCAGGGCGGGCACATCGTGTCTCGCGGGACGCCCGAGGAGGTGGTGCACACGCTTCCGGCGCGGATCACGTTCCGCTCACCGGAGGGGTCCGACCTGCCCGATCTGCCGCACGGCACGCTCTCGGTGGACGGCGACCGCGTCGCCTACGAGACCCGCGACCTGCAGGACGACCTCTCCCGGCTGCTGGACTGGGCCAAAGCCACCGGAGTACGGCTGTACGGGCTCTCCGCGCGCCCGGCCACCCTTGAGGACGTCTTCCTGGACATCGCCGCCGAGCACAGTAGCGCCGCGCACCGACCGGAACGTGAGGAAGTTCGATGACCACCGTCACGACGGATCGGGCGGCGCGGCCGTCCTGGCAGATGCTCGCACTGCTGCGCATGGAACTGCTGGCGCTGCGGCGCAACCGGACCGCCACCGCCCTCTCCGTGGTCACTCCGCTGCTCATCGGGCTGCTGTTGACCAGCGGATACGGCGGCCAGATGGTCCCCGGAGTGCGCCGGGTGGTCAGCGTAACCGCGCTGATCATGGTCTTCGTGGTGCACCACCACCTGACCACCGTCTACGCCTCGCGCCGGCAGGAGAACGTGCTCAAGCGGATGCGAGTGGGTCTGCCGTCCGACCGCACCATCCTGCTCGGCACCGCCAGCAGCACCGTGCTCACCTTCCTGGCGCAGACCGCCGTACTGGTGCTCTGTGCCATCCTGGTGCTCGACCTGCCGGTGCCGCGACACCCGCTGGTGATCCTGCTCGCGCTGCTGCTGGGCGCCGCGGTAATGGCCGCCTTCGCCGCGGTGCTGTCCGCGGTCACCCGCAGCTCTGAGGCCGCGATGCTGACCACCCTGCCGTCCATGGTGATCTTCCTGGCCACCCCGGGTGCCCTGCTGCCGCTGGGCGCGCTGCCGGCGCCGATTGAGCGGGTGCTGTGGTTCCTGCCGACCGGCCCGTTCACCGAAATGCTGCGCGTCGGTTGGCTGGCACAGACCGACGGGGGTCGGGCGCTCGGCTTCTGGGACAGTCACCTGCTCGCGCTGCCCTCGGCCGGTGTGCTGCTGGTGTGGCTGGTCATCGGCGCCTGGCTGACCCGCCGCTTCTTCCGCTGGGAGCCACGGCACGTCTGATCCGCCGCAGCGCGAGCGTGGCCGGAAGCCCGGGCGGCCGACGGCCGCCCGGGCTCCCGGATCGTGACGCGTTCGTCACGGGTACATCTGGGTGACGGTGAAATTCATCGATTGAGCGAAGAGGCTGACACCGGTCGGGCTGTTGGGGTGGAAGGACTGCTGCGACGCCGGGCCGCCCGGGGTGTCACCCGGCGACTTGTCCGTCACGATGCCGTGGATGCCCGCCGGCGAGCCGCAGGCCGCCTTGCCCTCGAACTCGTCGATCGGGTCGGAGTAGTACGCGATCGTCGCGCCGTGCGCGGTGTTGAAGTCGCGGACGACATCCAACTGCTCGCCACGCAGCAGCACGCTCATCTCGGACAGCCACACCCGTTCCTCGTCGCTGAGGACGAGCTTGAGGGCGCAGAGCGGGTCGCCGCCGATCTCGACGAGCTTCGGGTACCCCATGAGCATGATCTTGGCGTTCGGCGCCTTCTTGCGGATCTCCTCCAGCACCTTCGTGTTCGACCGGGGAAGCGTGTCGGTGATGCGGCGTCTGGTCGACACGTCCACGGTGTCCGTCTCGCCCGACAGCTTCGCCTTGAAGCAGTCCAGCGGGCCGGCCATGAAGACGCACTCCCTGATCACCGAGCTGAACTTCGCGTCGTTGCCGCCGATCGAGATCGTGACGAGCGTGGTGTTCTCGTCCAGGTAGCCCTTGTCGAGCTGGGACACCTCCAGGTACTGGCCCTTGCCCCGTTCGTTGTCGGCGTTGCGGGGCTCGTTGCTGACGGTACGCAGCGGCAGGATGTTCTCCGTCTCCGCGCCCGAGCAGGCGATCAGGTGGTAGTCCATGTTGACGTCGTGCTGCTGGCTCGTGATGTCCGCCCGCGGCCCGATCGGCGTGGACGATCCGGGCAGCACCGCCTTGCGCGACCACGCGTTCTTCGAGCGGTGGCAGCCGTTGCGGAAGGCGTTGTCGCGGTTGTTGTCCGTCTCGCGGTAGTAGTCCGAGCCGTTCACCGGCGAGGCGCCCTCGCCCGACGAGAACGAGTCGCCGAGCGCCACCACCTGGTGCTGCGGCTTGCCCGGCAGCGGGATGAACGCCGCCGCGTCGAAGGCCACGTTCTCCTGCGGCCGGCCCAGGGCCAGGTCGCCCTGCCCGCTGGTCGGCACGTCGTCCCGCAGTTGCGCCAACTCCTCCGGTGTCAGGTCCGACACCATGTTGGTCAGCTCCACCTTCGGGACGTTGTTGAACTCGAACACGCCGAGCGCCACCCAGCGGTTCGCGTACCCGCGTTGCTGGACCATGCGGGTCCTGACCACGCCGTTCTTCGTCGTGATCCGGTACGCCGCCTGCTGCGTGGTACCGAGGTGGTCGGGAATGTGGACCATGACCCGCATCCAGCCGTTCACCGTCCGGTCCAGCGTCCACGTCCCGCTGACGTAGAGGTTGCTGCCCGGCTCGCGGGTGTGCGTGAACCAGTAGTGCGCGCCGTACCCGCCGCCGACCTGGTGCAGGTCGATCTTGCCCGGATACTGGAGCGTGCCGTTCTGCGTCTCGCCGGCGAACCCGTGCGTGAACGTGCCGCTGTTCGTTCGTCGGGTGCAGAACCAACCGGCCTCGTCACGGCGTGGACTGACGACGTCGTCGATCACGTCGTCGACCACGAGCGCGTTCGCCGGGAGGTCGGTGCCGCACTTCGGGTAGTAGCTCACCCCGGCGGCCGGATACGCCCAGCCGGGGTCGTACCTGATGGCGGCGTTACCACAGTCCAGACAGCCTGGTTTCCAGTCCGCGGATTGGTTGTACCAGCACTTGAGGTCCCGTTCGTCGATGACGTTCACGTGGTGGCACGGGCCGGCCGGCTCGTCGATCACCTCGGGCGCAGTCGGCGGGAGGTTGTTGCCGTAGTAGCAGTCGTTGGACTGGTCGCAGAACGTCTGCAGGTGTGGCTTCACCCGCTCGCGCCCGTCGTTCGTGCTCCACCAGGCGTACCGGTAGCCGTCGGTGTAGGTGTCCGGCTTCTCGATCGCGTTGAGCGGGTGGCCGGCCCAACCCATGATCTTCTCCGGGTACGGCCAGTGGCTCGGGTGCCGCGCGTCGTCGTAGGTGAACTCCAGGAACGCCTTGCGGTTGGCCGGGTACCGCGGGTTGGCCGGGTTGTTCGCCCAGCCGACACCCCACGGCCCGTCCGTGCTGCCCTGCGGCTCGTAGAACCCGGTGTTGTAGGCCCACACCGCGAAGAACCAGCTCTCGATGTACTGCGGGTCGCCGCCGTTGACCTTCATGTTGTACGCGTGGACCTGGTTCCACTTGTCCTGCAGGATCCGCAGCGACTGGGAGATGTTCGCGGCGAAGTCCACGGTGATGGCCAGCTGCTGGTTGTGCGGCAGCGGGACCTCGTTCGGCTTCTGGAAACCGGGCTTACGCATGCCGTCGGTGACCTGCCCGACGCCGTAGCCGCAGTCGGACTTGTCCCAGCGGATCGTCCAGTCGTCGCTCGTGTCGGCGTCGTAGATGTCCAGCCCGTAGTAGTTGCCGATGAGCGGGTTGCCGAACTCGCCGGGCAGGACGTGCGGCGAGGCCTGCCACATGTTCGACTCCTGGGCGAGGATGCCGAGCATGATCTGCGCGGGCACGTTGCCACCGCCGTTGAGCGGCCGCATCGGGAACCAATCGGCGACGTTGTAGCCGGGCAGGCCGGACTGGTTGAAGTTGTTGCCCCGGTTGAGGATCAGCGTGTCCTGCACCGCCATGTCGACGACCCACTCGATCTCCCGGGCGCGCGGCTGGTACACCTGTACCCGCACGTCGTTGCGGGGGATCGCGCACCAGGCGGCCGTGTCGACCGGGTCGTGCAGTGGTGTCGCCAGCGTCGTGGCGTTCGGTGCCGACCGGGCCCGCCCCGGCGTCTTCGGGTGCGCCCGAGCACCGGCGTCGCCCGACGTCGGCGTGGTGGGCGTGACCGCGAAGTTCACGCTGCGACCGGTCGCCGGCACCTTGGCCTTCATGGTGAGCGACCGTCCGCGGCTGCCGTCCGCGGTCTGCGCCGCCCGTGGGTCGGTCGTCCACCTGATGTCGTCCAGCAGCAGGTCACCCTCGCTGGACATCTCCGCCTGCACGCTCGCGTCGAGCTTCGCGACACCCGTGGGCAGCTTGTGCACCGTGCCGGGGGTACCGGTGATGCCGACCCGACCGCCCGCGCCCCTGACCACGTTCATGTCGGTCGTGCCGCCCTCGGCCAGCGTGGCCGTCGTGCCGGATTTCACGACGGTCCGCTTGACCCGGCCGGCCTTGCTGTCGGCATCCATGTAGACGACGGCGTCGCCGTTGGCCGCCAGCCGGAACGGTACGCCTGTGGTCCTCGCGACCGCCGACCGGCGACCCTTGCCGTCGACCTTGACCAGCGCGCCGTTGTCCGCGGCGATGATCTCGTCCTTGACCGGTAGCGCCGAGGTGAGCTGGCCCGCCACCTGGATCGGCGCGGCCACGGTGCCGGTCGCGGCGTCGAGCCGCGTCAGGCGGCTCTTGCCCGAGCCGGTGTCGCCGCCGGTGAACGTGCTCAGCACGACGTTCTCACCGGTCCCGCAACCGGGGCTGAAGTACGCGAGGGACGCGTGCGCGGCCACCTTCCGGACGGACTGGTCCTTGAGGTCCACGACCGCCACGAAGGCGCCGCGGTCGAACAGGTCGGGTTTGTTGGTGTAGGCGCGCGGCGCGTACGTGACGACCAGCCGCCGGCCCGACTCGGTGAGGCAGCCGTTGCCGATCCACTGGTCGGTCTCCAGCCCCGGCTCGCTCAGCGTGGCGGCGGTCGTCCAGCTGTAGCCGGAGGCTGCCGACGCCACGAGCACGTGCAGGCCGCTCATGTCGCCGGAGAGGGTCCAGGCCCGATCCTGCGACGTCCGCCAGCCCTGCTTGAGGGCGGAGTCCCGCTGACCGGGGGGTATCGAGGTGGACGCCACAACCTTCGGGGGCGGGTCCGGCGCCGCGGCGGCCGGCGCGGGGAGCACCACGAGACCGCCGCCGGCGACGATCGAGGCGGTGGCGAGCGCGATGGTGGCGCGGCGACGGGCGGCGCCGGGACTGAGCCCGCGCGGCGGCGCGGGGCGGGGCGGCGATGCGGACACTGCGTTCCTCCAGGATGGCTTGGGGTCGATGCAGTGTCGGAACCGCGCTCACCGTCGGCGCATCACGACGTCATCGCCGGCGCCCACGCCCACCGCGGTGGCGGCAGGACACCGCGCGGTGCCCTGACGATGCGGCCGCAGTGCGGCGACGCCGCAGGATCACCCCCACGACGTGCAGTACGACTGAGGAGAACAGCATGAAGGTAGGAAAGGTTCGGAAGCATCGCCTGGTGCCGGCGCTGATCGCCCTGGTGGCGTTCCTGGGACTCGGCGTGGTCACCACGGCGGTACCGGCGTCGCCCGCGCTGGCCGCGTGTTCGGGCACCGGCTGTCACAACGTCAACCCCAACGGCCAGTGCAGCGGCACCCGGTACGGCTGGACCGGCGGCGGCTACGACAGCGGACTCGGCATCGTCGTCGTGAAGTCGCCGGGCTGCAGGGCGGCCTGGGCACGCCTGCAGAACGACCAGTACGTCCGCTACGCGGGTGCGACGTTCACCGTGCGCATCGAGCGCCGGGTGTGGTCGTCCTACGGCTGGTGGTACACCGGCAGCCTCAGCAAGCAGTTCCTCTCCACCAACGGCGGGGTGTGGACCAACATGCTCGAGGATCTCGACTCCGACGAGCACCAGGCCTGCTTCAGCTTGAATGGCGGCGCCTGGACCTGCACCCCCTGGGTCAGCTGAACAGCAGGCGGACGTCAGGGTCCCCCGGCGGCGCGGGGGCCCTGAGATCCGTCATCCGGCAAGCTGGGTGTCGACCCGGGGAAACTGCCCGCCGGGTACGCGTTGCATAGACGTATGGCCCTCTGGCGATGTCGGTTTGTCTTGTTAGCCTGCGGCTGTGGAGCTGCGCCTGCTTGGCCCCGTCGAGGCTGTCATCGACGGACGGGTCGTGCCCATCCGACGCCGTCAGGAGCGACGGCTGCTCGCCATCCTCTCGATGCGACCGGGCCAGTTCCACTCCGCGGAGCGACTCATCGACCTGCTCTGGGAAGATCGGCCTCCGACCCAGGCACGAGCGGGCCTGCAGGCCATGATCTCGCACCTGCGGTCCACGCTGGAGCTGGGCCGGTCGACGGAGCCCGCGTTGCTCGCCCGACCCAACAGCTACGCACTGGAGATCCGGGCAGAGCGGGTCGACGTGCACCGGTTCACCGCCCTGGTGGCCGAGAGTAGGAGCGTCACCGACGCCGATCAGCGCATCGCGATGCTCAGCATTGCGCTCGGTCTGTGGCGGGGCGCCGCCCTGGCCGACGTCTTCGACGACGCCCAGCGGGGCCGGCTCTTCCCGGATCTCGACGAGGCACGTCTGACCGCGCGGGAAGAGTTGCTCGACGCGCGCCTCGACGCCGGCCAGCACCGAGAGATGTTGGCACCGCTGCACGAGCTGATCAGCGAGGCGCCGACACGCGAGCGCCCGGTCGAGCTGCTGATGCTGGCCCTGAGCGGGATTGGCCGTCGCACCGAGGCCATCGCGGCCTACACCGCCCTCACCGATCGGCTCGCCACCGACCTCGGTGTCGCTCCCGGAGCGCAGATCCAGGCGACCTACCGGACGCTGTCACGCGCCACCGTACCCTCGGACGCCGCGCCGACGTCTCCTGGCGGGCCGGCGCAGCTACCGCGTCCGCCGGGGCATTTCGTCGGCCGCGGCGCCGAGTCGCGTCAGCTCGACCGCCTGCTCGCCAACGCGGCAGGGCCGCAGGTCCTGATCCTCTCCGCGGTCGTCGGTACGGCAGGTGTCGGAAAGACGGCGACCGCCATCCGGTGGGCGCACAGCGTCCGGGACCGCTTCCCGGATGGGCAGCTCTTCCTCAACCTGCGTGGTTACTCTGCCGGCCGGCCCATGCGCTCGGCGGAGGCGCTCGGCGCGCTGCTGCGGGGTCTGGGCTTGCCGGCGGCCCGCATTCCGGCGGATCCGGAGGAGGCAGCGGCCCTCTACCGCACCGTCGTCGCCGACCGCCGGCTGCTGATCGTGCTGGACAACGCCCTCGACGCCGAGCAGGTGCGGCCGTTGCTGCCCGGGTCCGCGGCCAGCCTGGTGGTGGTCACCAGCCGTGACCGCCTGACCGGGCTCGTGGCCCAGCAGGACGCCCACCGCCTGACCATCGGACTGCTCCCGGAACCGGACGCGATCGAGCTGCTCACCGTCCTGCTCGGTGCCGACCCGCGAGCCGCCGAACGCGACGCGATCCGGGACCTCGCCCAGGTCTGCGGTCGGCTCCCGCTGGCCCTGCGGATCGCGGCGGCGCTGCTGCACGACGAGCCTGACCTCGCGGTGTCGGCCTACGTGCGGCAGTTGCGGCAGCGGAGCCTCGCCGCCCTGGCGATCGACGACGACCCGAGCGTCGCCGTGCAGGCGGCGTTCGACCTCTCCTATACGCGGCTTCCCGGTGAGGCCCAGCGGATGTTCCGCCTCCTCGGCACCGTTCCGGGGATCAGGCTGTCGGTCGACGCGGTCGCGCACCTGGCGCAGACAACCCTGGACGCGGCCCGTCGGACGTTGGCCCGACTCTTCTCGGCGCACCTGCTGGAGTTCGACGACGATCGCGTCGCGCTGCACGACCTGCTGGGGCGCTACGCGGGCCAGCACAGTGCGCGGCAGGCCGGCCGACCGGAGGCGCAGACAGTCCTCGCCCGCCTGTTCGCGTGGTACCTGGTCCGCGCACAGGCTGCCGGTGACCTGTTGGCGCCGGGGCGGGTCCGCCTGGAGCTGCCGGCGGGCCTGGCGGCCGGTGACGCTGGCCTCGCGGACCGTGACGCGGCACTGGCCTGGCTCGAGGCCGAGGAGTCGACCATGGTGGCGCTGATCAGAGCGGGGGCAGACGGCACGTCGAGGGCCGCGGCCGCCCTGCTCGCCGACCAGCTGCGAACGTACTTCTGGGTCACCCGCAATTCACTGAACTGGTTGCTCGTGGCGCAGGCAGCGCTGCACGCGTCGGGTGGGGACAGGTTCCCGGCCCTGCGGGCGTCGGCACACATGAGTCTGGGCAACGTGTACCACCTCACGGGCAACCAACTGGTCGCGATCGCGCACAACCGACGGGCGGGTCACCTGTTCCGCAGCGCCGGGCACACGCAGGGCCAGGCCGCCGCGGCCGGCTCGCTCGGCGCGGTCTTCGGCGACCTCGGTCAACTGGCGAAGGCGGCGGCCTGCTTCGAGCATGCGTTGCGGCTGTACGAGCGGATCCGCCACCGTTACGGCATCGCGGTGATGTCGAGCAACCTCGGGACGATCTACGCCATGGCGGGTCGACTGCGGCTGGCGGTCGAGCGGCTCAGCGCCGCCATCGTCATCCACCGGGAGGACGGCGCACGACCCAACGAGGCGGTCATCCTCAACAACCTCGGCCTCCTGCGCATCATCCGGGGTGAGTACCCGGCCGCCTTGAGTGATCTCCACGCAGCGGTGCGGACGGCCCACGAGGTCGGCATGGCGTCAATCGAGGCGAATGCGTTGGCCGGGATCGGCCAGATCCACACGCTACGCGGCGACGTGCCGGAGGCGAGGTCCGCGCTCGCCGCCGCGCAGCGTCTCGCCGACCGTAGCGACGACTGGCACTGCAAGGCGTCGATCGACATCGCCGAGGGGGGCCTGCTTCGGCTGACCGGCGACCCCACCCGTGCGGCGGCCACGTACACCCGTGCCGCCGAGTGGGCCAGGTCGGCGCGCCTGTTGGCGACGGAGGCCGAGGCCCTGGTCGGTCTCGCCGCATCCGTCGCCGAGCGGACGCCGCTGTTGGCCAACTCCTCCCTGGAGCGGGCGGTCACGTTGGCCCGACAGTCCGGCGCCGCGGTGATCGAGATCGACGCGCTGGCGGCGATGGGCGAGGTCGCCCGGCGGCACGGCGACCCCGTGCAGGCGGCCCGGCTCGCCGGCGAGGCGGCACATCGCGCGGAGGCGATCGGGGCACCCCTGGTACGCGCCCGCGCGCTGATCACCCTTGGCTACCTGGAGGATTCCTCGCGGGCCTGGCAGGAGGCGCTGAGCATCCTGGATCCGCTCGGCACTCCCGAGGCGGACATCGTCCGGGCCCTGCTGGAGCGGCACGACGGCCGTCCGGTCGACGTCGTCCGGGCCGGATAGCCGACCGTCCCTCCGGGGGCGGGGCCTGGGTGACGCGGCGGTGCTGGCGGGCCGATGCTCCCGCTCTTGACGGCCGCGCCGTTCCGGTGGTCACGGACGCGGAAACTGGCGCCGACCGTGCCGCAGCGTACGGCGCTGCCAAGGAAACGCCAACCCGTGCTGGGCAACCTGATGACCAGGCCGTGCGCGGGGTGCGGTCGGCAGGGAGGTCATCGTATGGAGTTCCGGATCCTCGGCCCGCTGGAAGCGTCCGTCGATGGAACGCCCCTGCCGCTCGGCGGACGCCGGCAGCAGCGGATCCTGGCCGTGCTGCTGCTGCGGGCCGGCCGGGTGGTCCCGGCCGACAGCCTGGTCGACTGCCTGTGGCCGCTGCGACCGCCGGCCACCGCGGCGAGTCAGATCCGCAACTGCGCTGCGGCCCTGCGCCGTCAGCTCATCGCCGGCGGCCTGCCCGAGCGCTCGCTGGTACGCCGGCCAGGCGGTTACCTGCTGACGGTGGAGCCCGGCGCTCTGGACCGGACCCGGTTCGACGACGAGGCCCATCGGGCTCGGCGGGCGCTGGCGGCGGGTCGCGCGGCGGAGGCCGTCGGGTCCTTCCTGCGGGCCGAGAACCTGTGGCGCGGACCCGCCATCGCCGGTCTCGCCGACGGCATGCTGGAGCCGGAGGCCATGAGCCTGGAGGAGTCGCGACTGCAGGTGATCGAGGAACGGCTGGAGGTCCAGCTGAGTTTGGGCCGGCACGCAGGGGCCGTACCGGAACTCACCGCACTGGCCCGGACCCATCCCGGCCGTGACCGCCTACAGGCGGCCTTCATGGTCGCGCTCTACGGCAGCGGGCGGGGTGCCGACGCGCTGGCCTCCTTCGACCGGCTGCGCTCGTCGCTGCGCCGTGAACTCGGCCTGGAGCCGAGCCGGCGGCTGCGGGACCTGCGCCAGGCCATCCTCACCGAGGACGAGGCCCGGCTGCCGCCGATGGGCGTGGGGGCCGGCGCGTGACGGAGAGCTGCACCGGCGGGCATCTCCTCTCCCGACGCGTGCCGCCTACCTGTCCGACCGGTTGCGGGCTCAGACGGTCGGGACTGTTCCGCCATCGATCACGTACTCGGCGCCCACGATGGCCGAGGCGCGGTCCGAGACCAGGAACCCGACCAGGTCGGCGATCTCCTCAGTGTTGGCAAACCGTCCCAGGGGTACGCCTCCGAGGGAGTCGTAGATGCGCTGCTTGGCGTGTTCGCGGCTGATCCCGTTGCCCTCGGCGATTCGGTCCACGAACCTCTCGTAGGCCTCCGTCTCGATCCCGCCGGGGCTGATCGCGTTGACGCGGACACCGCGCGGGGCGAGCTCGTTGGCGAGCCCCTTGCTGTAGGTGCGCAACGCGGCTTTCGCCGCCGCGTAGGCCAGGGACGCGTCGTACTGAGGAAGTTCGCGCTGGATCGAGGTGAAGTGCAGCACGACCGCCGACCCGGACTCGATCATCGCCGGGAGGAGAGCGCGATCGAGCCGTACCGCTCCGAGGAGGTTCACGTTCAGCTCGATCATCCACTGCTCGTCGGTGATGACCGCGAACCCGCCGGACGGCGTCGAGGCACCTCCGACGACGTGCACCAGGATGTCCAGTGCGCCGCCGGTCTCGGCGATCCGGTCGGCCACCGCCTTCGTGCCCTCGACCGTCGAGGTGTCGGCCTCGATGAACCGGTCGGGGTGCTCGTACCCCTCGGGCATCGTCCGGGCCGTCACGTAGACGTCGGCGCCCATCTCCCGCAGTCTCTCGACGACGGCCTTGCCTGAGCCCTTCGATCCGCCCGTGACCAACGCGCGGCGTCCGTCGAGACGATCGCGATCCGAAGTAGCCATTCTCTCTCCTCTGAAGCTTGACGTGGCGCGGGTCTTGTCAGGATCCGTGGTTGGCGATGACGAGTTCGGTGACGACGTCCTCACGGATGGTGAACCGGTAGTCGAGTTCGGCGACGCCGCCCGGGAAGGTTCCCTCGAGCCGCAGGGTCACCATCCAGTGGTCGTCGTCGATGCGGGCAGCACCGATCTGGTCGGTCGTGTACTCGAACTCGGAGCCGGCGTCCCGCAGGAACGCGTAGATCTGCTCCCGACCGCGGAAGGACGCGCCCTGATCGACGGCCACCGCGTCCTCGGCGAAGAACGAGGATGCGGTGTCGGCGTCGCGAACGACGTGAGCGGCGAGGAAACCGCTGACGGTGGCGGGGAGTGGATCGGACCGGAGGCCGTCGTGCTGTGTCATGAGCCCACCCTGTGGCCTCGCGATGCAGGAAGGTCAAGCGCTGGACTCTCCCCCTGGGGGAGCCTTCATACTGCGAGGATGCTGACAATCGGGGAGTTTTCGCGCCTGACCCACCTGAGCGTGCGGACCCTGCGTCGGTACCACGAGAGCGACCTGCTGGAACCCGCCGTGGTGGACGAGACCTCCGGCTACCGCTACTACGCCGTCGAGCAGATCCCGACCGCCCAGGTCATCAACCGGCTCCGCGAACTCGACGTCCCCCTGGCCGACGTGCAGCGGATCCTGCGGTCCCCGGACCCCGGTGTCCGCGCGACCCTGGTCGCCGACCACCTCCAACGCCTGGAGGCCGAACTCGACCGCACCCGAGCCGCGGTCGCGTCGCTGCGCCGCCTGCTCCGGCCCGCCCCCGCGCCGATCAAGGTGGAACTCCGTGCCGAGCCCGCGCGCACGGTCGCGGCGGTGGCGGCCGTGGTCGACGAGGGCGAGGTCGAAGCCTGGTTCGCCGGCGCGATGGCCGAGTTGGAGGTGGCCGTTGGCGACGCGGTAACCGGTCCACCGGGTGGCACCTACGACAACTCCCTGTTCGAGCAGGGCCGCGGTCAGGCGTTGGTGTACCTGCCGACGGCCGCTCCACCTCGTACCGGGCGGGTGCACGCCGCGACCCTGCCCGCCGCGGAACTGGCGGTGGCCACCCACGTCGGCGAGCACGATGGCATCGAGGTCACCTACGGCGAGCTCGGTTCCTGGGTCGTGAAGAACGCGATGTCGGTGGCGGGGCCCGTGCGGGAGGTCTACCTCGTCGGACCTCGGGACGCGAGCGATCCGGCCGCGTGGCGCACCGAGATCGGGTGGCCGGTGTTCCGAGTGGCCTGAGCGGGTCGGCTCACACTCGTCGACGACGAGTACCAGGCGTTACGTCGGCTAGAGGTTGCCCGGGGCCCAAGGTCAACATCTCCGGACGGAGTACTAGGCTCGGGGGGTGTCCGAGCACCGCCGCCTTCCGCTGTGGGCGGGACGCACGGCCGCGCTGCTGGGCATCGTGCTCGTCGCATTCACCCTGCGCCAGGCGGTGGCGACGATATCGCCGATCCTCGGCGACATCCGGGCGGACATCCCGATATCCACCATCGGTGTCGGGCTGCTCGGCACGTTGCCACCGATCCTGTTGGCGGCATCCGGGTTCATTGCGCCGCGCGTCGCCCGTGGCGTCGGCCTCGAGGGCGGCATCGCGCTCGCGCTGCTGCTCATGACCCTCGGCCACCTCGTGCGCGCATGTGCCCCGGGCTTCGCGGTGCTGCTCGTCGGCAGTGTCGTCGCGCTCGCCGGCACGGGCATCGGCAATGTGCTGCTGCCGCCGATCGTGCGGCGCTACTTTCCCGACCGGGTAGCGCTGCTGACCGCCCTCTACGTCTGCATCGTGGGCGTCGGCACGGCCGTGCCCGCCGCGGTCGCCGCTCCGGTCGCCGAGCAGACCGGCTGGCGGTTCTTGCTCGGCGTCTGGTCGGTGACCTCGATAGCCGCGCTCCTTCCGTGGCTCGTCATCATCGCGCGCGAGCGCCGCCAGCGGCGCTCGGATGCCGTCGCCGTCGAGTCCCCGCCTTCCGCAGTCGTCACGCGTCTGTGGCGATCACGCGTGGCCCTGTCGATCACCGTCGTGTTCTCGACAAGCACGATCTGCACGTACGCGGCTTTCGCGTGGCTGCCCGAGATCCTCGGCGACATCGCCGGATCGACGCCGACCGAGGCCGGTGTGCTGCTCGCCGTCACCGGACTCATCAGCGTGCCCGGCGCGTTCATCGCGCCCCTACTCGTCGCACGACTGCGCAATGTCGGCTGGCTGATCGCCGCCGGTGTCGCGAGCTTCGTGTTCGGCTACCTCGGCCTGCTGCTCGCGCCCGCGACACTCACACTGCTCTGGGTGCTGCTGATCGGCTCGGGGTCGATCCTGTTCCCGGTCTGCCTCGTGCTCATCAACGTTCGCACCCGTTCCCACGACGGCACCGTCGCGCTGAGCGGCTTCTCTCAGGGGGTCGCGTACGCGCTCGGCGCGCTCGGTCCGCTGCTGGTCGGGCTGCTGCACGACGTGAGCGGCGGATGGGCCCTGCCGCTGCTGTTCCTGCTCGCTGTCGCCCTCGTGGCGACCATCCCGGCGATCACGCTTGCGAGGCCCGCGTTCGTCGAGGACGAGCTCGCCCGTTGATCCGGAAGCAGATTGGGAGCAACAGAATGCGTACTCCCGCCTGTCCGTCGGTGACTATCCGCACGTGCCGCTGAGCGTTCACTCGATCATCACGCCAACCGTGACCGGGACGCTTTCCGATCACGTTCTTGATCTTGGGGCAGCGGAGCGACTCGCCCAGCCGCTAGCATCACGCTGATTCCCGTTCCCCATTACGGAGACCTCCATGCGCAAACTTGCCGCCGCCGCCCTCATGGGGGTGCTCGTGGCCGTCCTTCCGGCAACGGCCGCCCTGGCCGCCAAGCCCAAGCCGGACATCGCGGTGACCTCCGCGGCCGACAAGGCCAACTACGCCGAGGGTGAGACCTTCACCATCACGGTCACGGTGAAGAACAAGAGCTCCGTCGCCGCGAAGCACGTGCACTACACCGGCGGCGACAGCGGGGGCGTCGACGGTGTCGCCTACGGTGTGCTGTCGACCGGCTTCGACCTCGCCGCCGGCGTCACCAAGACCGTTCAGATCACCGGCAAGACCAACCACGTGGCGTGGAAGTCCGGCTACGGATTCGTCGCCTTCTCGCTTGCCGCGGACAACGGCGAGGCCAACGACGCTGACAACATCACCAGCGTACGGCTGCCGGTGACGGGCGCCTTCGGCGATCTCGGTGGCTACGTCTTCCAGGGTGAGTCCGATGCCGCCGAGTGGACGCCCCGGACGCCCGGCGTCCCGGGTGTCAAGGTCGTCGCCACCAGCGACGACGGCAAGACGAGGTACGCCGAGGCCAGCACGGACGCCAAGGGCCTCTTCCGTTTCGCCCACCTCCCAACCGGCGACGTCCTGCTGACCTTCACCGCCCCGGCGGGCTGGAAGATCCTGGCCGGCGAGAACGGCGAGGGCGACAACACGCTGGCGCAGGTCCGCGCCGGCGACAGCGACGAGCCGCGCATCTTCGTGGCGGCGAAGAAGGTCGCCGTGAGCTCGCCGAGCGCGACGCCGACCTCCACGCCGACCTCGACGGCGACGCCGACTGCGACGCCGACTTCGACGGCGACGGCGACGGCGACGCCGACTTCGACCTCGATGCCGACTTCGACGGCGACGCCGACTTCGACGACGGCGCCGTCACCGTCGGCGTCGTCGAGCAACGGCCCGGGCCTGCCGATCACCGGCGACAACCCCATGCTGTTCGTCGGCGCTGCCGCGGTCGCCATCGCGGTCGGCACCGTGCTGGTGCTTGTCGCACGGCGCCGCCGCGTACGCCTGCAGGCCTGATCGACCGAGATCGCTCCGGCGGCCGAACACACGCAGGCTGTGGCGTTCCCCGCTGAGTCGAGCACGGCGAAGGACGCCGAGGCTCCAGCACCTCGCTGGAGCCTCGGCCAGCGCCATGGTCGGCGTGACTCAGCCCGATTGTTGGACGAGCGAGCTGACGGACCTACCCGAGCAGCGCCGCCGCCGTGGCCAGGGTGGCCAGCGAGAGCGTCGTGGTCACCATCACCGTGCGGTTGGCCACCGCCTCGCCGACGCCGTACTCCTGACTGAAGATGAACGTGTTCTGCGCTGTCGGCAGGCCCGCGCACACCACCACGGCGAGCAACTGCGGCGCGGACAGGTGCAGGGCCAGCCCGGCCGCGTACGCGATGACCGGCTGTGCGACGAGCTTCAGCGCGGTGATCACGGCCAGCTCGCCCAGCTCGGCCGGCTTGGCCCGCGACGGCGCCGTGCGGTGCATCGACGCGCCGAGGGCGACCAGGGCGGCCGGAACCGCGGCGCCCGACAGCAGGGTGAGCGACGCGCCGGCCGTCGACGGCAGATGCAGGCCGGCAGCCGAGCACGCGACACCGAGCAGCGACGCCAGGATCACCGGGTTGCGGACCGGCAGGGAGGCGATACGGCGGACCCGTACCCGCCCGGCCGGGTCGCTGTGCCGGTCCAGAGCGACCAGGATTACGGGCGTCACCACCAGCACCTGCAGCAGCACCACCTCCGCCAGGAACGACACGTTGCCGAGAACCTGCGTCGCGACCGGGATGCCGAGGTTCGCCGAATTGACGTACCCGGCGGCCATGCCCCAGATCGGCCGTTCGCCGGGCTCGCGACCGAACAGCCAGCTCGCGCCGACCCACCCGAACCCGACGACCGCGACCGTGCTCACCCCGAAGGCGAGCAGCGAGCGGCCGGCGAACCCGGAGAGCGGCATTCGGGACAGGGCTAGGAACAGGGCCGACGGCATCGCAAGGTGGAAGACGAATCGGCCGAGCACCGACGCCGCCGCCTCGCCCAGCAGGCCCCACCGACAGGCCGCGTAGCCGACCGCGGTGAGGATCCAGATCGGCACGAATGCCGACACCAAGTTCATCCGGGCGTCAGCGGCGGGCGGGCGTCGCGCCGGCTCGGGGACTGGCGAGCCCGGTTCCGTAACACTCCACCGCGCTTGCGCCGGTCTTCGGACGCACCGACGCGTCCACGGTGCGTACCAGGCCGCCGGGCAGCCGGCGTTGTCCACGTGTACGTCGATCCCGGAGCCACGCGTTCAGCCTCGCATCCCGTCCGGATCGGCGAACCTCCCCCTCGCCGACCCCGACCCCCAGTGCTCGACACCTCGACAAAACTGGTGGCCTCACCGGCCCGTCCCGCCCTACCGTGCAACTGGATCCTTCTTCTCCAACCCACTCACGAGAGGACTTCACCCCGCGTGACGCCGCCTGCTCTGTAGACCTGACACCTCCTTTCCGTGCATCGGTCGCCGACGTCGACGTCGGCTCTTCTCCCATGCCTTCCGTCAGGTCTTCAGAGGGATCATGTCTACGCGTCCTCATCTCGTTTCGTCCCGGACTCCTCGGCGCCCGGCCCTTCCCCTACTCGAGCTCCGTTGCGTCCACTCCCATCCCGGCAACTCCTCCCGCCGTGGGCCCGAGCTGGGCCGGGAGGCACGATGGCCGTGCCGCGGACTGCATCACGCGGCGGTCCGCGCGCGGTCGTTTCAGGACGGGCGCGCACGAAGATCAGGGCCGGCCCGATACCGGCGACGAAGGTGAACGGCCCGGGTCCATCCAACCGATCCGGCGGACCTGCTGCCGTTTCTCCGGCTTCGGCTCCCTCTGATGGTCCCGCTCGAATCTCAGTGGTTGGCGCCCACGACGACGGTGACCGACAGTCGGGTACCTTCATGTGTTCGGGACGAGAGGCGCTGCGACGGGGCCCGCAAGATCGGGCCTCGCCACGCTCGTCCGGCGCCCACCCGTCGCGGTTCTGACCGTGGCAGGAGGGTGTAACCGACCAAGGGCGCCTCCGTTGTAACGGAGGTGGTCGGTGTGGAGAGAAGCGCGACAACTGCTGAGCTGCGACGTCTGCTGAGCGAGCGGGTCCTGGTCCTCGACGGCGCCTGGGGCACGATGCTCCAGGCGGCAAAGCTGACGCCCGACGACTACCGGGCCGGCGGTGTGGTTCCCCCCGATCATCCGCAGGACGTCAGTGGGGATCCGGATCTGCTCAACGTGACCCGGCCCGATCTGATCCTCGACATCCACCGGCAGTATCTCGCCGCCGGTGCCGACATCACGACCACCAACACGTTCACCGCGACCAGCATCGGCCAGGCCGACTACGGCCTGGAGTCGCTGGTACGCGACATGAACGTCCAGGGCGCTCGCCTGGCCCGGCGGGCGGCCGACGAGGCGGGCGGCCGATTCGTCGCCGGTTCGGTCGGGCCGCTCAACGTCACGCTCTCGCTCTCGCCCAAGGTCGACGACCCGGCCTTCCGGGCGGTCACCTTCGACCAGGTCAAGGCGTCGTACGCCGAGCAGATCGCGGCGCTGGCCGAGGGCGGCGTCGACCTGCTGCTGATCGAGACGGTCTTCGACACGCTGAACGCGAAGGCGGCCGTCGCGGCGGCCCGCGAGGTGGCGCCCGACCTTCCGCTCTGGATCTCGTTGTTCGTCGACCTGTCCGGCCGCACTCTCTCCGGGCAGACCGTGGAGGCGGTTTGGCGCTCGATCGAGCGGGCCCAGCCGCTGGTCGTCGGCGTGAACTGCTCGCTCGGCGCGCTCGAGATGCGCCCGCACGTGGCTGATCTGGCCCGGTTCGCGGGCACATGTGTCGCCTCGCACCCCAACGCCGGCCTGCCGAACGCGTTCGGCGGCTACGACGAGACCCCCGAGGAGACCGCAGCGCTGGTCGGCGAGTTCGTGGCCGACGGCCTGGTCAACATCGTTGGAGGCTGCTGCGGCACCACCCCGGCGCACATCGCGAAAATCGCCCAAGCGGTCGCCGGCCAGGCGCCGCGGGTGCTGGCCGGCGAGCCGCGGACGACCCGGTTCTCCGGCCTGGAGCCGTTCGCGATCGGCCCGGACACCGGATTCGTGATGATCGGCGAGCGCACCAATGTCACCGGCTCGGCCCGGTTCCGCCGGCTGATCGAGGCCGACGACTACCAGGGCGCCGTCGGCGTCGCGCTCGAGCAGGTACGCGGCGGCGCGAACCTGCTCGACGTGAACATGGACGCCGACCTCCTCGACAGCGAGCTCGCGATGACCACGTTCCTCAACCTGATCGCCACCGAGCCCGAGGTGGCCCGGATCCCGGTGATGATCGACAGTTCCAGGTGGAGCGTTCTCGAGGCCGGTCTCAAGTGTGTGCAGGGCAAGGGTGTGGTCAACTCGATCAGCCTGAAGGAGGGTCCGGAGGCCTTCCTCCAGCAGGCCCAGCAGATCCGCAACTTCGGCGCCGGCGTGGTCGTCATGGCCTTCGACGAGCAGGGCCAGGCTGACACCCGCGACCGCAAGGTGGCGATCTGCGGACGGGCCTACGACCTGTTGGTGCACGAGGCCGGGTTCGCTCCCGAGGACATCATCTTCGACCCCAATGTGCTGGCCGTGGCGACGGGCATCAGCGAGCACAACGGATACGCCAAGGCTTTCATCGAGGCACTGCCGCTGATCAAGCAGCGCTGTCCCGGCGCGCGCACCAGCGGTGGTATCTCCAACCTGTCGTTCTCGTTCCGCGGCAACGACGTGGTCCGCGAGGCGATGCACTCGGCGTTCCTGTTCCACGCGGTTCAGGCCGGCCTCGACATGGGCATCGTCAACGCCGGTCAGTTGGCCGTCTACCAGGACATTCCGGCTGATCTGCTGGCGCTGGTCGAGGACGTGCTGTTCGACCGGCGGCCGGACGCGACCGACCGACTCGTCGAGTTCGCCGCCACGGTCAAGGGTGAGGGCAAGCAGCGCGCGGTTGACCTGTCCTGGCGGGAGGCGCCCGTCGACGAGCGCCTCTCGTACGCGCTCGTGCATGGCATCGTCGACTTCATCGAGGAGGACACCGAGGAGGCCCGGCAGCTGCTGCCCCGGCCGCTCGAGGTGATCGAGGGTCCCCTGATGGAGGGCATGAAAATCGTCGGTGACCTGTTCGGCTCGGGCAAGATGTTCTTGCCGCAGGTGGTCAAGAGCGCCCGGGTGATGAAGCGGTCGGTGGCCTACCTCGAGCCCTTCATGGAGGCCGAGAAGGAGCAGGCCCGGCTGGAGGGTCGGGTCGAAGCCGACCGCGGTCAGGGCAAGGTCGTGCTCGCGACGGTCAAGGGCGACGTGCACGACATCGGCAAGAACATCGTGGGCGTGGTGCTCGGCTGCAACAACTACGAGGTCATCGACCTCGGCGTGATGGTGCCCGCGGCCAAGATCCTCGAGACGGCGATCGCCGAGAAGGCCGACGTGATCGGCCTGTCCGGGCTGATCACCCCGTCGCTCGACGAGATGGTCGCGGTCGGAGCCGAGATGCAGCGCCGCGGCTTCACACTGCCCTTGCTGATCGGAGGGGCGACCACGTCCCGGCAGCACACGGCGGTGCGGATCGCGCCGGCGTACGAGGGGACGACGGTGCACGTGCTCGACGCGTCCCGGGTCGTCGGCGTGGTGTCCGACCTGCTCGACGCCGACCGGGCAAGCAAGCTCGACGAGAGCAACCGGATCGAGCAGGAGCGGCTACGCGAGCAGCACGCCAACCGGCACGCCCAGCCGCTGCTCACCCTCGAAGCCGCGCGGGCCAACCGCGAGTCGGTCGACTTCAGCGACCTGCCCACTCCGGCGTTCACCGGCGTACGGGAGGAGCAGCCCTCGATCGCCACGTTGCGCGAATTGATCGACTGGCAGTTCCTGTTCCTGGCCTGGGAGCTCAAGGGCAAGTTCCCGGCCATCCTGGAGCAGCCGGTCGCCCGTGAGCTCTACGACGACGCCAACGAGCTGCTCGACAAGATCATCACGGACGGCTCGTTCACGGCCCGCGGCCGGTACGGCTTCTGGGCCGCCCACAGCGAGGGCGACGACATCGTGCTCGACAACGGCGTGCGCTTCCCGATGCTGCGTCAGCAGACCAGGAAGCCGGCCGGGCGGGCCAATCGCAGCCTGGCCGACTACGTCGCGCCAACCGGTGACTACCTGGGCGGCTTCGCGCTTGGCATCCACGGCGCCGACACTCTGGCCACGCACTACGAGGGCGAGCAGGACGACTACCGGGCCATCATGGTCAAGGCGCTGGCGGACCGGCTGGCCGAGGCGTTCGCCGAATACCTGCACCTGCAGGCCCGCCGCGAGTGGTTCGAGCCCGACGCCAAGCCCACGCTGGAGGACCTGCACGCCGAGCGGTTCCGTGGCATCCGGCCCGCCCTCGGTTATCCGGCCAGCCCCGACCACAGCGAGAAGAAGGACCTGTTCACGCTGCTCGGCACCGACACCATCGGGGTGGGACTCACCGAGTCGTACGCGATGACCCCGGCCGCCGCCGTCAGCGGCCTGATCTTCCAGCACCCCGACTCGCGTTACTTCACCGTCGGCCGCCTGGGAAAGGACCAAATCACCGACTACGCCGCCCGCCGCGGGATGACGGTGGACGAGGTCGAACGCTGGCTGCGCCCCAACCTGGCCTACGAGGCCTGAGCTGCCCGGGCCTCGAACTCGTCCCGACCGCCCACGCGGAAGTTCCCCTCCGCGTGGACGGCCGGGTACCAGAGAACCCTCTCGGGAGGCAGCCACTGGTTGGCGGCCCGGCGCGAGCCCGGTCAAGGGGGAGTAGGTGGCCGACGCGGCAGGCATGCCGTTGACCCACCTCGCCATGGCATTCGCCATCGCACACCCCGGCGTGACCAGCGCAATCCTCGGCCCGCGCACGATGGAGCACCTCGACAGCCTGCTCGCGGGCGTCGACGTCACGCTCACCGACGAGATCCTCGACCGGATCGACGAGATCGTCGCACCCGGCACCGATGTCACCCGGCTCGACCAGGCCTACCTGCCCCCGGCCCTGCAGAACCCGAGCCTGCGCCGCCGGCCGGTCAGCGAGCGTGGCGCCGCCTCCTCATCAAGACACATCACCGCAGCACAACATCAGGCGTACGGATCTGCCGCCGGCAAGGTGCGGCGATCGTGGAGGTGCTTCCCGATCGACCGCTGCGGCTGGGCAGATGCTTGGACGCGGTCACGTCGACCATCGTGAGTGCGCCGACCATGGCCGGACTGTGACATCGGAGTGGTTCAA
The DNA here is from genome assembly GCF_049847025.1 of Micromonospora sp. DT231. NCBI lineage: Bacteria > Bacillati > Actinomycetota > Actinomycetes > Micromonosporales > Micromonosporaceae > Micromonospora > Micromonospora sp. DT231. The sequence goes on from NZ_JBNCNO010000001.1 coordinate 145,011, forward strand.
TAAGTGTGCTGGTGGAGGCTCCCCGGGTGGGGTGATGGACGTGTCCGTTGGCAAGGCGGTAAGGACCAATCTGCTCCAGGCGCTCGCGGTGTGCATAGTGTTCGCGCCGTGCCTCGTGCTGTGGGGCGGGCTGGTGTACTGGCACGACGAGAGCACCGATCCCACGCCGGGGCTGACCCACCAGTCCGGTGACCGACCCCGCGAGCACAATCGTCCGATCTGCGTTCAGCAGGGCGTCGCCAATTGCCCGCCCCGGCAGATGGTGTGGACGGTTCCCGGCGGTGGTTCGGTCACCACCGGGTTCGCGCTCGACGATGCCGAGGACACGCGGGTGACCGGATCGTTGGAGTTGCGGGGCGGCTGCTCGCCGGTGGTCGATTGGGTTATCACGGCACAGGGACGGGCGATCGCCGGGGACAGATTGCGGGTCAGGTTGGTGGACGAGCAGTTCCTCGGCGAGGCCCGGTTGCTGCCGGGCGACCGGGAGGTGACCTTCACCGCGCGGCGCACCGATAGCGGCTCCTGCGAGGCGGTACTGGTCTGGAACGCCGCGGGTACGACGACCGACTAGTGACCCGGTGCAGATGCATGGATTGTCAGGCGCTCTTGAATTCGCCCCACCAGTGATCAAGTACCGCGAGAACCCGACGATGGTCTTCGGCGCTGCTTGCGGACGGTCAAGCCCTCAGGGATTTGATCCATCTGAGCACCCCAGGTCGGCTGGCATGCCGGCCAGCCACCGCAGGAGAACTGGCTCTACCAGGGCGGCGAGGCGGGCATAACCGGCCGCGAACGGATGATAGGCATCACCGGCAGCGATCTCCCGGCTCCAGATCGGGTCTGCGGCTAGCTCCGTGACATCGACTAACGGCACGCTTCGGGTGGTGCACACCTGCGCCATCGCGGCGGCGAGATCGGCTGCCCGTTTGCTTGCCTGCCGGTCCAGCACCGGCGGCGGCCCCACTACAAGCGTGTGCCACCGTGCGGCGTGGGCGTCATCGAGCATCGCGGCAAGCAGCGCGAGTGATCGGCCCGGCGGGACACGAACCTGGCCGAGCTGCATGTCCACGTCATTGGTCCCGAACGCGAACACGACCCCGAAAGCCTGCCCGTCCTTGAGGCGGACACGGGCTTCGGGAAGCCAACGGTGGGCCACGTCCAGGGATGTGTCCCGGCGAACCCCCATGTTGTAGACGGTCAGATCATGGCCCTGCGCACGGGCGGCGGCGGCCACGAGCCCCACCCAGCCCAGACCTGACGGATCGCCAACCCCCACCGTGAACGAGTCACCGAAGAAGCACACCCGCAGGTCGCGCCGCGATCCCGTCGCGCCGGGCTCCTCCGGTGGCAGCAGGCTCACCCCACTCATCCGACTGTCAGGCGGCATGTGGCCACCGGGAGTGTCCGACTTCCCCCGAGTCGTAGACAGTCGACACAGGCACATGGAGAGATGGAGAACATACTTCGAGTATATCTATGCGTTGGACCGAATGGCTATGTCAATCGGGTGTCGATCTCCGTGCCTCCAGACTGCGGATTCTGCCGGTCGCCGTGTGGAGCCTGATCACCCTCGATACTGAAGCACCAGCGCAGTGACGTCCTCGGATGCCGGTCGATCGCCGAGGCCCGGCCGTCAGGGACTCGACCGCTGACTGCGCGGCCATGTGGTGATCACCGTTCAACATCCGTCGCTATTGGCCGAGTTGGGTGGCCATCCGGCGGCGCAGCGGCGGTAAGGCACTGGCGGTACGCAGTGTCGCGCGGAGCGCGGCCCTGGTCAGGCGGTTGGTGGTGCTCGCCTGGCGGGCGTTGCGCAGCGACTGTCGTACCGCAGCGAAGCCGTAGTCGAGCATCTGACGTTCGTAGTCGTGCAGAGCCGACACCATCGCGGTCGTGCCGGCGTGGACCTCGGTGAGCTTGCCGCACAGTAGGGCGGCGTCGCGCAGTGCCGTGTTGGCGCCTATCCCCGCCATCGGTGTCATGTTGTGGATCGCGTCGCCCAGGAGGGTGACTCGTCCGGTCTCCCACGCGTCGACGGGGGTGGCACTACGCACCCGGATGGCGTTGATCGTCTGCGGGTCGGAGCCGATGATCACTTCCCGCAGCGCCGGTGCCCATTCGACCGTCCGGTCCAGGACGAGGCGCTGGAGGTCCGTTCCGGAGAGGGACTCGACGGCCTCGGTCGGGAAAGCCGTCGCCGCATCGGTGTAGCCCCAGAGCAGGTAGGGCGTGGTGTTGTCGAGCAAGAACTGTTCCGGCGGAGCGATCACCTGCGGGCCGGGGTGCCACACCGCGGTGAAGAAGGATCCACGGCTCTTCGGGATCACGAGGTTGACGTCGTGGGTCAGCACCCTGGGTAGTGCCGCGTCGGCGAGGCGATGTTTGCCGGCGACCGCCACGACGCCGGTGTCGACGCGTCGCGCGTGGGGGAGTAGCTGGCGGCGTACTCGTGAGTTGGCGCCGTCAGCGCCGATGAGCACATCGGCGGTGGCCGTGCCGCCGTCGGCGAAGTAGGCAGTGACCCGTCCGTCGGCCGTGGCCTCATAGTGCGTGAACTCGTGGTCCAGCCGCACCACGTCATCCATGCCAGACAGCAGCACCTCGCGCAGGCTGATCCTGCTGACGCCATAGTGCCGGCTCTCGGGGGGAACGTCGGCAGACGTGATCTCCTCGGCGGTGAAGCGGAGTAGATCGTTGAGCCGCTCGGTGGTGAACCCGAAGCCGCCGCTGTCGATCGAGACCGTGTCGAGGAAAGCCTGCCAGGTGGAGGGCGGAAGGCACGCGCGCAGCGCTCGGCTGCCGTTCGGGTTGATGTGGATGCGGTAGCCCTGCAGCCAATCGGTGCGGGCCTTCGTGCGTTCGTGGACGGTCACCGACACCCCGGCGCGGCGCAGGCCCTGGGCCAGGCACAGGCCGCCGATCCCGGCGCCGATGATCATGACGTGGGGTTGGTCCATGCGACGACTATCACTTGAACGACTGGCATTGTCAATCAAGCAGTTGATTAGAGTAGTTGCCCGCATGACCGTGTTACGGTGATCTTCATGGGCAAGCCTCGCCGGTCCCCAAGTGGTGAACAGCGCAAACGCGATCCGGAGCGCACCCGTGAGCGCATCCTCGACGCGGCGTTCATCGAGTTCAGCGAGCATGGTTTCGCCGGTGCCCGGACCGGCGCGATCGCCGCTCGCGCCGGGGTCAACCAGCAGCTGATCTCGTACTACTTCGACGGCAAGGACGGCCTCTACCGGGCCCTTCAGCGCAAGTGGGAGACGACCAACGGCGTCGCCCGACCGAACCTGACGTTGGCGGAGATCGTGAGCGGGTTCCTCACCCCCGGTGACCCGCAGCGGTCGTGGGCGCGGCTGCTCGCCTGGGAGGGGCTCACCCGCGCCGAGGGGCCCACGGACCTCGATGCCGACCCGGCGACCGACGCCTACTTCGCCGCGATGGTCGACGATATGCGTCGCCGGCAGCAGGCCGGTGAGCTCGCCGACGATCTGGACCCGGCGTACGTCCAAGTGCTGCTCTTCGCGGCGACGCTGGCGCCGACGGTGCTGCCCCAGGTCGCCCGCCGGATGACCGGTCTCGCCGCCGACTCGCCGGAATTCCTCCAGGCCTACGCCGAGCAGTTACGTCGCGTCATCGCCCGCCTCGCCGAACCGGACTGACGCCCTCTCGTAGAGTCCATGTTGAGCGCAAACCATGCTCGAACACGCGAATCTGCCGCCGACCAGGCGGTGATCGTGAGGAATTCGCGCCCACCTGGACGGTCAGCTCCCGGTCGGGCGGTACGTCGTGACCTCCCAGTAGAGGTCGAAGTGCTCAGCTGTTGCTGCTCCCGGGCCGGCTGGTGCCGACGGGCGTCTCGGGTCGCCCAAGGCCACATCTGTGGATGTGCTGCAGATCGGCTCCTGTCCGGGCCCGAGGTTGCCGCGCCGGATGTCTCGTGCCGCAGCCCGTTCGGCGCCGCACGACCCCGCCGGAACAGCGGCCGGGCCAGGCCAGGGCTCAGTCGAGCAGATAGCTGGCAGGGACCGCGTCGGTGAGCCAGACGCCGTTGGCGCTGCGGTGGAACACGTGCCCGGCGGCGGCCATCGCCGCCGCGTCGATGGTGAGGATCACGACCCGACCGGCCCGTCGGGCGCCGACCCGGTGGGCGGTCTCGGTGTCGGCGGAGAGATGGACGTGGTGCCGGCCGCCGCGGTGCAGCCCGGTGGCCCGGATCGACTCCAGCGCACCGGCGCTGGTGCCGTGATAGAGCCGGTCCGGTGGGGTCACCACAGGCAGCCCCAGGTCCACCGGGACCGAGTGGCCCTGGTTGGCCCGGATCCGCAACACCCCGTCGGTGCCGCGCTCGACAGCGAACCGCTGCTTGTCGTTGCCGGCGACGACCGCGTCCAACTCGGCCCGCTCGATCCGTAGGGCAGCGAGTAGAGCGTCGACGGGAGTCCAACCCGCCGGATCGAGCACCAGGCCGGCCCGGTCGGGATCATGCCGGAGTGCCTTCGACATCCGTTTGCTCAACTTCACCAGACGCTCGCGTTCCACTGTGGCATTGTGGTCGATCCCCGCCGCTCGAATCGAGAGGTTTTCCGACGACACCGAACCCGGGTCTCCTCTCCGGTCGGCCCGCCGGTCGCAACCTGTCTGCCGATGGTGCTGCCGTTGCTCGTCCTAGCGGTGGCGGTCCGCGCCCGGTGGCTGGTCTGGATCGGGGTCCGATGGGCGGGGCAGTTCGGGGCCGCTGGAGTCTGTGCGAAGCAGGGTCTCGATGCGGGTGACCCGGAAGTGGCGCCCGAGCACCGTGACGTCGTCGACGGGTTTGGCGTCGAGGGTGTCGGCGGTTTGGTGGTAGGCGGCCGTCTGGTCGTCGGTCAGCTTCAGGAGGCGCGGTTCGATGTGGCGCAGGCCGAAGGCGATCTCGTCGCGGGCCAGTTGCGGTGTGGCCACCGCGCGACTGTAGGGCCGCCACGACCCGCCGACGGATTCGGCGGCGGCGTAGCGGGTCGGCAGGATGACTCCGACCGGGTGGGAGGCGACGGCGGCGACGCTGTCGGCGTAGACGTTGGCGGGCACCTGGGCGCGGGGGTAGTGCGCGGTTGTCAGCTCCACCCGCAGCCTCGCCTCACTCAGGCCGGTCGCCGCGTCCGGGTCGATGACGATCTCCGGGGTGAGGAAGCTGTCGTGGTCCTCGGCGTCGCGGGGGTCGGGGTCGGTGGGGCGGGGCGGTTCCGGCCCGTCCGGGCCGAACCGCGCGAACGTGTCCACCCGCACGATGCGGTGTACGCGGCCAGTGATCACCACCTCGTTCACCTTTTCCCGGTCCAGGACGCCGAGCGTGGTGGTCAACTCCGCAGCCAGCGGGGGGTCGGTGGTCTCGTCGAGCTGCTCCATGAGGTGGTGCGCGAGGTCGTTCCGGGCGGCCTGCGGCGTGTCCGAGATGACGGCGTAGACCTGCCACCGCCCGTCATCCGCCTGCACGGCGTGGCCGAACAGGGGGGCACCGACGCGGATCTTCGGGTACGCCGCCGCTCGCCGTGCCGCGTCGTCCTCGGTGACCGCGCCGACCGGGTCGGTGGGCTGCTGGACCCGCAGGATCACCGGCGGTGGCATTTCGTCGGCACTCATGCCACGGATTGTGCGACGGCTCGATGGCCTGTGTCACGAGGGCGCGCCAGCACCGCGGTGGCATCATCGGCGCCGCTCGCCTCCGTTCAGGCTTGCGACGTTCTTCGTCGTCGGCTCGGTTCGTGGTCCAGTCGGCTTTGCGATGGACCGCGTTGAATTCGTACCGTGGCGATGGCGACCACAGAGGCAGCCAGTCGGACGAGGAGATTTTCGCGATGTGCCCGCGTGGCCATCCGGTGTCTTCCCCATTGGCAGTACGACTCAGCCTCGCGTCCCGGCCCTCCGGGCGACGGTCCCGACGCCGGTCAGAGGCCATCCGGATTCGTCCGACTGGCCATTTCTGATCTTGTCAGGCAGCAAAGGGGGCGTGGCGTCCGCGACGTCACGGCCGTACAGATGCGCCGGATCGGCCACCACCTGCACGACGAAGCCGACCTCGTGGTCGACGTCACCCTGTCCCTCCTCGTTTACGATTCGACTGTGTCCGAAGACACCAGGCAGAGCTTTACCGCGGAGCCGGGACGGCGGCGGTTTGTTGTCTGTGGGGACGGTGCGGTGGCTCGCCGTCTGGTCCTTGAACTGGCAGACCGTTACGGTGTCGCGGTCACCGTGGTCCTGCCGTCGTTGAGCGACCACCACGTACCCGACCTAGCTGACCTCGCCTCCGAATTCGGCGTGGCGGAGGGACAGCCGGAGATCATCACGGCCCGTCGTCTGACCGGGGAGGTGCTCGATCAGGCTGGGGTCCGGGAGGCTGCGGCCGTGGCGTTCGTCGGTGTCGACGACGTGACAAATGTGGACGCCGCCATGATCACCAGGGAGTTGGCTCCCGACGTGCGGATCGTGGTCAGACTGTTCAACCCGGTGCTCGGCGAGGGCGTGGCCACGATGCTCGGGGACTGCGCCGTACTCTCGGGATCCGAGATTGCCGCACCGGCGTTCGTTGCCGCCACGCTCGGGGACGCGACACCGACGTACCTGCGGCTGCCCGACGGTGAGCTGCTGCGTAGCGCGATGCGCAGCGCCGTTGACCCGGCCGGTGCGGATGTGGTTTGCGGCCTGGCCGACACGACCGGCACGGAGCCGGTCGTCCTTCCAGCGGACCAGGATTCGGCCGACCTGGTACTTGTCCGCGCATACGGACGGCCCCGAACGGACCCGCCGCGTCGACGGCCGCGCCTCCTTCGGGCCCTCGGTCTGGTGTTCAGCCGCAATCTGCGACTGGCGTTGGCCGGCACGGCCGCGATACTCGCCGCGGCCAGTGTTCTGCTGGCGTACACCCGTGGTGTGAACCTTGGGGAGTCCGCCTACCTGACGCTGCTGACAGCGATGGGAGCCGCCGAGGTCGACTCCGCCGCACCGCTCACCGAAAAGGTGACCGCGGTGGTGCTGGTGGCCACCGGGGTGGCGCTGCTTCCCACCGTCACGGCCCTGGTGGTGGACTCACTTGTCCGCGCCCGGCTGGTGGTCGCCGCTGGCGGCATGATCGAGCCGATCGACAACCATGTCGTATTGGTGGGACTCGGCAACATCGGCACCAGGGTCCTGGAAGAACTGCATTCCGTCGGCATCTCCGTGGTCGCCGTCGACCGCACGGAGTCCGCACGAGGCATCGGTGTCGCCCGTGAGCTGGGACTGCCGGTGATTGTCGGCGACGCGACCCGCCCCGAGACACTGCGAGCCGCGTCCGTACACACCTGCCGGGCGCTTGTGGTGTTGACCGACGACGATGTCACAAACCTGGAGACCGCCCTGTCCGGGCGGTCCTCGCAGGAGGCGGACCGAGTACGGTCGGCAGCAGTCAGGCCTCCGTTGCGGTTGGTGTTACGGCTGTTCGACGACGGCTTCGCGGAGCGTACGCAGCGCATCCTCAGTATCGACGAGTCACGCAGCGTCTCATCCCTGGCGGCACCGGCGTTCGCTGCCGCCATGATGGGCCAGCAGGTCGTCGACACCATCTCGGTCGGCCGTCGGGTGCTGCTGGTGGCCGAGTTCCCCGTGGGCGCCGGATCCGCACTCGAGGGACGGTACTGCCGCGACGTCAACCAGCCGGGCGCGGTGTGGGTCATCGCGGTGCGGACCGGCCGGACGGGACAGACCATCTGGTCGTTGCCGGAACGTCGCCCACTGGTCCGCACCGACCGGCTGATCGTGGTGGCCACACGCGCCGGTCTCGCCGAGCTGCTGCCCCGCTCCGTACCCAGCCCCGACGCTGAACCACTGGCCGACGTCACGCCCTTGCGACTGCTTGCGCCGGCACCGCGCGATCGTGAGTGAACGCTCCCCGTAGCCCGACCTGTACTCCGACGGTCGCACTTCTCGGCCGTTCGATCCGCGCGTGAGTCAGGGTGCGGCCGATGCGGTACGAGGCGTACCGCAGTGTTCGCCTGACCGACGACTCGGCGTGACGTCTCAGCCAGCTCCGTCGATCCCCATATATCCATGACTGGACATCACCCAGACCACTGCCATCATGACCATGGACCCGACGACGAGGTGCCGTACGGCCAGGTTCGGGTCCCCGCAGGCTTCGGCCGACGGGCGCTTCTGGTCGGTGCCGGCGGGACGCTGATGCTGGCCGCGCTGCCGAGTGCGGCCCGGGCGGCCAACACGAGGATGGCCGGCGCCCCGACCGCCGCGGTTGGCGCCGGACGGTCATCCCTGATCACCGAGGGCACGACGTTGGTCCATGCGGACATGCACAACCACACGGTCATGTCGGATGGCGACGGCAGCGCCGAGGCCGCGTTCGCCTCGATGCGCGAGGCCGGTCTGGACGTCGCCGCGCTCACCGATCACGCGACGCTCTTCTCCATCGACGGGCTCAGCTCGTCCGAGTGGCGGACCACAGGTGACCTGGCCAACGCGGCCAACGACCCGGGTCAGTTCACCGCGATCCGCGGGTTCGAGTGGTCGCATCCGCTGCAGGGGCACATCAACGTCTGGAACACCTCGGACTTCGCTGACCTGTTGCGGGCCGGCAGCCCTGGCAGCCTGTACAACTGGCTCGCCGGCCGGCCCGGTGGCCTGGCGAGCTTCAATCACCCCGGTCGGGAGGTCGGCCGGTTCAACAACTTCTCCTTCAACGCCTCGGTCCGTGATCAGCTCGTGGGGCTGGAGATGTTCAACCGGACCGACGACTTCCTCTTCGAGGGCTGGTCGTCGGGTGTGACGTCACCGCTGGTCGCGTGCCTGAACGCCGGTTGGCGGCCGGCTCTGACCGGCGTCACCGACGAGCACGGCACCACCTGGGGCTTCCATGAGGGCAAGGGCCGCAGCGGACTGTGGGTCGCCGAGAACACCCGCGCCGCGGTGTTCGAGGCAATGGCCGCTCGCCGTTCCTTCGCCACACGCGTCTCGGGGCTACGAGTGGACGCCACCGCCAACGGTGTACGCATGGGTGGTGTACTGAACATCGCCTCGGGCGACGTTCGGTTCCTCCTCGATCTGGACCGCGGCTCAGCCTGGGACGGCAAGCCCCTGCGGATCCAGGTGCTCCGTCCCGGCACCTCGGCGCCGGCCGTCGCCGACGTCATCGACACCGTCAACGGTCAGGTCACCGACTTCACCGTGCCGCTCGACGTCACCGACGGCGACTGGGTGGTGCTGCGGATCTCGGACCCGTCCTTGGCCAACGGCACCCCCGGCCCAGCCGGTCATCCCTGTAACGACTTCGCGGTCGCCTACACCAGCCCCTGGTGGCTCCGGCCCTGACTTCGAGGTGCCGGTCCCGGCGCGGCGGGCCAGCCACGGGTGGCTGCGTCGGTCGTCCGGGATCGGCGTGAGGTGTCGGGAGGTGGTCGCGTCCGGCGTCGTCAGCGAGATGGTGCAGGCAGCGCCGGGCTGTCGAGCCAGGCGGCGATCAGATCGGCCAGGGGCTCGCGGGTGCTGTCAGCGGGCCACGATCAACTCCACCTGAAGCCGGCGAGTTGTTGTTTGAACTGCTTCAGAGTGAGGCCGTGGCCCTCTGGCGGTGCGAGCGACAGGGAATACGTGACCTGCCCGACCTCCCACCAGACCGTCCACGAGCCCGCTGCGCCGTTGCTGGTGATGGTGCCCTGTCCTGAACGGACCCGGACCGTGGCGACAGTGGGCGACCGGTGTGCGCCAGTTGTGGGCTGCGCGGTGACGACAAGAGTTGTGCCGCCGGCGTTGCTGTAGCGCTGAGACCAGCGTGCGTCGCGGGACGTCAGGTGTCCTCCGGCGGGATCCCACCGCTTGTCGGCACGGAGGTCCGGCAGATCTCGCTCGTGGTACGTCGGATGCGGCCGGGGGGTGGCGGCGTCGCGCAGAACTCTGTCACCCAGGGGTTCCCGCAGCGACACGAAAGCGGGCGCGTCGTCACCGGTGGCGGCGCAGGTTTCTTCTTCTGCTCGCGCGATGCTCGTGGTCACCGAAATGACCACCTCGGTGTCGTCCTGACGGGTGATCGTCGCCTCCGGGCGAAGCTCGGGCTCTCCGCAGCTCGCGCTGTCCAGGGTGGTGGCCACGGTGATCGAGGTGTCGTCGCGAGCGACGATCGCTGCGACCCAGGGCAGCACAACGGGTCCATTCGGTGTCGAGCCTCGATCTCCAAGCTGCGGTGCCGCCGACGCGGAGGATGTCGCCTCGTGCGGAGGTTCGACCTCGGCGTCTTGGCGACCTGTTCCGCAGGCACCACACAGCAGCGCGACGAGCACTGCTGCGGTGGCGCGCACAACCTTGGGCGAGCTGACGATCACCGCCGTAGCCTGCCACGATGGTCGAGCTTCCGCCGTCCCTCACCTCGTGGAGTCGGTATCAGGCGCGGTGAGCCGTAGGCTGACCCAATGCGGTCCGGACGTGCCCTCGTCGGGCTCACCACGCTCCTGACCATCGTGTTCGCCGTTCCCGAGTGGCGGATCGTCGAGGAGTATCCGCTCCGCGCCATACCCCTGCTACTCGCCAACACCCTGCCGGTTCTGGCGATCCGATGGAATCCCGTCGCGATCGTGCTCGTCTTCGGTGTCACGTACCCGCTCTGGCTCCAAACGCCCTTCGACGGAGCGCACGAGGGCCATTTCCTCCAGTCGCTACCCCTGCTGGTCGCGCTCTACGCCGCCGGCGCCTGGCGCCGACCGCTCTGGCAGCGGGCCATCGCCCTCGTCACCCCCCTGTGGATGATGGCCGCGGTCATCGCCGGCCAGTGGCCGGTGAGCGTGACCGATCTGCTCTACGTCGCCGTGGTCTGCGGTGCGGTCTGGGTCCTCGGAGTCGCCATCGACGACCGGCAACGCTACGCCGAGGACCTGGAGGTCAAGGCCGAGCAGTTGCGGGCGGCGCAGCAGGCGCTGGCCGAGCGCGCCATCGCCGACGAGCGGTCCCGGATCGCCCGCGAGCTGCACGACGTCATCGCCCACGCGATGAGTGTCATCACCGTGCAGGCCGGCGTCGGCGCTCACCTGGTCGCCGTCCGCCCGGCGCAGGCCGCCGAGGCGCTCACCGTCATCGAGCGGACCGGTCGGGAAGCACTGTCGGAGTTGCGCCGCATGCTGACCGTGCTGCGCGACCCGGCCCGAAACGACCAGATCGGCCCGGCCCCAGCACCGCAGCCGGGCCTCGCCGACGTGCCATCGCTGGTGGCCGCCGCGGGCGACGCCGGGGTCGCCGTCACCGTCGCGGCCTCCGGACCGCCGGTGCCGCTCCCACCCGGCCTCGACCTGGCCGCCTACCGGGTGGTCCAGGAGTCGCTCACAAACGTCATCAAGCACGCCCCGGGCGTACGGGCCCAGCTCACTATCAGCTACCAACCAGACCGGCTCACCGTGGAGGTCCAGGACCCGGGCGCGGCCGATCCGGCGTACATTCCTGGCCAGGGCCTGCGGGGGATGGCCGAGCGGGTCGCCCTCTACGACGGTGAGCTGTCGACCGCTGGCGGACCCGACGGGTTCCGGGTAACCGCGACCTTCCCACTGGAGGCGCCGTGATCCGAGTGCTGATCGCCGACGACCAGGCGCTGCTGCGGGCCGGGTTCCGGGCGCTTCTCGACTCCGATCCACAGATCGAGGTGGTGGCCGAGGCCGAGGACGGGGAACGCGCGGTGGTCGCCGCCGCCGTACACCGGCCCGACGTGGTGCTGATGGACATTCGGATGCCGAAGCTGGACGGGATAGCGGCGACCCGCCAGGTGCTGGCCGCCGCCGACCCGCCGCACGTGTTGATCCTGACGACCTACGACACCGACGAGAACGTCTTCGACGCGCTGGAGGCGGGGGCGGTCGGCTTCCTGGTGAAAGACACCCCGCCGGTGCAGTTGCTGGAGGCGGTCAGGTCGGCGGTGCGCGGCGGCGCGGTCATCTCGCCGTCGACGACCCGCCGCCTGGTCGACCATCTGGTCGCCGCTCGGCTGCGACGGGACCGCCCCGCGCCGCCCGCGCTGGCGGCCCTCACTGAGCGGGAGCGGGAGGTGTTGGGACTCATCGCCCGCGGCTGCTCCAACCGGGAGATAGCCGGCCGGCTCCACATCGCCGAGCTGACCGCGAAGACCCACGTCTCCCGGGTCCTGACCAAGCTCGCGGTGGAGAGCCGGGTCCAAGCGGCCGTGGTCGCCTACGAGACGGGGCTGGTCCAGGCCGTACCTCCTTCGGAGTAGCCCCGAACGCCGCCTTTGGCGGACGTGCCAGGCCCGGCCCTCTCGTAGCGTCACCTCATGGACGTCGTGAGGGTCGAGAATCTCCGCAAGAGCTACGGGTGCGTGGTCGCCGTCGAGGACGTGTCGTTCAGCGTGCGGCGGGGCGAGATCTTCGGATTGCTCGGCCCGAACGGCGCGGGCAAGACCACCACCGTGGAGTGCCTGCAGGGTCTGCGGGGACGCGACGGGGGCCGGGTCGAGGTCCTGGGCCTCGACCCGGCCCGCGAGCCGGAACCGCTGCGCCGCCGGATCGGCTCGCAACTGCAGTCCTCCGCCCTGCCCGACCGGCTGCGGGTGGCCGAGGCGATCCGGCTCTTCACCCCGCCGGGGTCCGCCGGAGACGTCGAGGCGACGCTGGCGGCCTGGGACCTGGCCGCGTTGCGTCGCCGGCCGTTCGCCGCGCTCTCCGGCGGCCAACGGCAGCGGCTCTTCCTCGCCCTGGCGATGCTCGGCCAGCCGGAGGTCGTCTTCCTGGACGAGCTGACCACCGGGCTGGACCCGCAGGCGCGCCGCGCGACCTGGGACCTGGTCCGAGGGGTACGCGAGCGGGGGGCCACCGTCGTCCTCGTCACCCACCTCATGGAAGAGGCGCAGGCACTCTGCGACCGGGTGGCCATCGTGGACGGCGGTCGGGTCGTCGCGCTGGACCGCCCGGACACCCTGACCGCCCAGCAGGGCGGCCCGATCACCATCACCTTCACCGCCGACGGCCAGGACGTCGGCTTCCTCGCCGGAATACCGGGCGTCAGCAACGTCAGCACCACCGGCGGTGTGGTCACCATCGCCGGGCTGGCCCGGGCCACGGTGCCGGTGGCGGCTGCCCTCGCCGAACGACGGCTGTTTCCCGACGACTTTCGGACTCACCATCCCACGCTCGAGGACGTCTTCCTCGCCACCACCGGTCGCCGGCTTCGCGACTGACCACGGAGGAGACCGCCATGACCGCCCGCATCGTCTGGACCGAGATCAAACTGCTCGGCCGGGAACCGATCACCCTGCTGATGAGCCTGGCGTTTCCCGCCCTCCTGCTGGTCCTGCTGGCCGGCGCGTTCGGCAACGAGCCCGATCCGGAGATGGGCGGCATCGGCGGCGTCGACTTCTACGTACCCGTGTACGCCGCCGCGGCGATCGCCGTGATGGGCTTCCTGGGCGTTCCCACCCACCTGGCCGCGTACCGCGAACGGGGAGTGTTGCGGCGGTTCCGCGCGGCCGGGGTCTCCGCCTGGCCGCTCGCGGGTGCACAGATCATCGTCACCGCGCTGATGGCGGCGGTCGCCGCAGCTCTCATGATCGCGATCGGATTCGGAGGGTACGACCTCAACGCGCCGTCCTCGACCCTCGGGGTGCTGGCCGGGTTCCTCGTCGGCACGCTGGCCTTCGCGGCGCTCGGCGTCCTGCTCGGGACGCTGCTACCGACCGCGCGGGCCGCCCAGGGTGTGGGACTGCTGCTCTTCTTCGGGCTCTTCTTCATCGCCGGTGGCGGGCCTCCGCCGTACCTGCTGCCCGACGCCCTCAACACCGCCGTCGACTTCACCCCGATGGGGCCGCTGATGGACGCGGTCAGCGACCCGTGGCACGGCGCCGGGTTCAACCCGACCGCCGTGGCGGTGTTGCTCGGCATGGCGGTGGTGGCCACGCTCCTCGCCGTCCGTCGGCTCGCCCGAACCTGAACCGCGGATCCCATCGTTCGCCCCATGATGAGGCGGGTCCTCCTCGTTCGACATCCCCGTGTATGAGTGGCCGGCGGGCGGAGCTACTGGTGCCAGGCGGTCAGATACAGCGACTGTTCGGCGGCGTCGTCGGTCCATGCCTTGGTTTCGACGTTGTCCTCCTCGCGGCGGTGTGATCTGTACACCCGGTCCGCGGGCAGGGTCCAGCCGAACTCCGCCGCCCGCTTATCTCTGGTGACCGTCAGTGGTGCGGCGGGCAGCGGCTCGGAGGTGCTCAGCCGGTTCTCCTCGATGAACCGGCTGACGCAGTCCGGCGGTGCGGTGATCGTCAGATACAGATCCAGACTGCCCGCCCAGTAGCGCATCCGCCCGTCGGTGCACGCCGGCAGGGTGATGTCAAAGTCGGTGAAGACCTCGTCAGGCGTTTTGCTGAAGCTGCTGCCCGAGTACGCGCGGTCGTCGAACCGGGTGGTGTCTCGTAGCAGGACGCGCGTGCCCACGAGCCCGATCAGCACCACAACCACTACGGACACACAGCCGACGATCCACTTGCGCACGCTCGTCCCCGCTTCTGGTCTGCCCACGTTGATAGGGTGCTGCTCTGGTCCCGGACCGCGAATCCGCAGCCCAGCCATACTCGTAAGCTAGCCGACGAGGGCACGGCTTCGGCGAGGCCCGGTCCCGGCCCGCGCGGCCGGCCATCGACTCCGATGACCGGCGCACGGAGAGGACCGCGCTGCGTTTCCCTGGTGAGACCAAGCGATCGGGCTCAGCAGCGCGGTCACACTCGCGGTGGCAGGGTCACGCGGAGTTGCGCCACTTGCGGCCGTTGCGGCCGATGAGCCGGTCGGCGTCGGTCGGGCCCCAGGAGGCGGCCTCGTAGGTGGGGATCGGCGAGTTGTCCTTCGCCCAGTTGTCGATGATCGGGTCGACGATCCGCCAGCACTGTTGCACCTCGTCGCTGCGGATGAACAGCGACGCGTCACCGATCAGCGCGTCCAGGAGCAGACGCTCGTACGCCTCCGGGGATTCCTCGACGAACGTCTGGTCGTAGGAGAACTCCATCGTCGCGGTGCGGACCCGGAAGGAGTGGCCCGGCACCTTGGCGCCGAAGCGCAGCGAGATGCCTTCGTTCGGCTGGATCCGCAGGATCAGCGCGTCAGCATCGAGGCCGGTGAGCTGGTCGGTCGGGATCGGCAGGTGCGGCGGTCGCTGGAACTGCAGTGCCACCTCGGTGAGCCGGGCCGGCAGGCGCTTGCCGGTGCGTACGTAGAACGGCACCCCGGCCCAGCGCCAGTTGTCCACGTTGAGCCGCATCGCGGCGTAGGTCTCGGTCCGCGACAGGGGATCGACGCCGGCCTCCTCGCGGTAGCCGGGCATCAGCTCCTCGCGGGTGCCGCCCCGGGTGTACTGTCCCCGGACCGCGGCCTCGGCGATGTCCCGGTCGGTGGGGAGCCGGATCGCCTGTAGCAGCTTCACCTTCTCGTTGCGCAGGCCCTCAGCCTCGAATGAGGCCGGTGGCTCCATCAGTGCCAGCGCGAGAACCTGGAGCACGTGGTTCTGCACGATGTCCCGCATCGCGCCGGCGTCCTCGTAGAAGCCGCCGCGGCTGCCGACGCCGAGGGTCTCGGCGACGGTGATCTGCACGTGGTCGACCCAGGAGCGATCCCAGATGGGCTGGAAGATCGAGTTCGCGAAGCGCAGCGCCAGCACGTTCTGGACGGTGTCCTTGCCCAGATAGTGATCGATACGAAAGACCTGGTGCTCGTCGAAGGCGCTGTGCACGACGCCGTCGAGTTCGCGGGCCGTGACCAGGTCGCGCCCGTACGGCTTCTCGATGACCAGGCGGGAGAAGGAGCCTTCGGCCGGCTGGTTGAGCCCGACACCGGCCAGTCCGTTGATCACCGGTTCGAAGGCCCCGGCCGGCGTGGACAGATAGAAGAGCCGGTTGCCGGACGTGCCCCGCTGTGCGTCCAGCTCGTCGAGGGTCTCCACGAGCTTCTTGTAGGTCTCCGGGTCGTCGTAGCCGCCGGACACGTACCGCACGCCGCCCTGGAGTTGGCGCTTGCTGGCGAGGGTGCGTTCGCCGAGGGCGCTCTCGGCGAACTGCTCGTCGGTCATCGACGTGCGCGCGACGCCGACCAGCGCGAACTGGTCCGGGAGCCGCTCGTGCCGAGCCAGGCTCTCGATTGCGGGCAGCAGCTTACGCCGGGTCAGGTCACCGGAGGCTCCGAAGATCACCAGCGTGGCCGGCGGGGCACTCCGCTCCTGGATGAGCTGAGATACGTGGTCCATGGTCTGCGTTCCTCCGTGCACAAGGTGTGTGGGGTTGGCGGATGCCGCGCTGTCGTGCCAGGAATTGTGCGGGCCTTGGCGATAGCGTCGCCAGATTCAGCAGCGGGTGCTCCGCGTACCGTCGAGCTCCGATCCGTGGATGGCCCGGATCAACCATCGCGTGCGGTGAAGGACCAGGCTGTTCACGCGGTCCTCCACGATGGTCCGCTCGCGTACCTGGGGGCATAGCTCATCATCGTCCTTGGTCTGCTGGTCCTCGGATGGCCTCCCTGCGTCCGCCGGATCGCCTTGACGATCGCCTTGGTCGTCGAGTCCTTGGACATGATCGAACCTCCTGGACCCTTCCGACGTTGGCAAGAGCATCGCCGATGGTGGGGCAATAGATCGTGCCGCCCCACCGCCACGATAGGCGGGCCGCACCCGTACGCCGTCGTCGCGAGCCGGTGCGGCATCGCCCGAAGGGCAGGCGATCGCAGCCACTCCAACGAGGACTTGATGCCTCGATCCGCATCTCTGGCGAGGTGGCTGGTGGCGGCCTTTCCGTCGGCGGCTACCGCGGGCACGCGGCGTGGGGGGGGGGGGGGGGGGGGGGGCGGCAGCCCCCCCGCAGGCCCGCCCGGCCCGCCCCCCCGCGCG
>NZ_JBNCNO010000001.1:161898-571574 GCF_049847025.1 Micromonospora sp. DT231
ATTGTGGGGGGGGGGGGGGGGGGGGGGCTTGCCGGCGGGGGTAGCGGGGGGCCGGGGGGGGGGTGCGCGGCTGCGGCTCGGGGGGCACGACGCCGCGCCGAGCGCGGAACCACCGGTAGCGGGCTTCTGCGCTCTAGTCCAGATCCGTCCTTCGGCAAACTCCACCCGCGGCCGGCTTGACAGCATCCTCCGCGGTCCGAGTCAACTGGCACTCCATCGGCCGACCCACTCGACCTATGGGTTCTGGAGTGCCAACCCCGGCCGGGCACGCTCCGTCAACTGACCCGTCTGCCGCCTCGCCAGCTCGGCGTACCGGCCGCCCAGTGTCATCAGCTCCTCGTGGGTGCCGCGCTCGACGATCTCGCCCTGATGCAGCACGACGATCTGGTCGGCGTCGCTGACCGTGCTGATCCGGTGTGCGATCACGATCCGGGTGCAGCCGAGCGCCGAAAGTTCGGCGGCGATCGCTGCCTCGGTCAGAGTGTCCAGGTGGCTGGTCGCCTCGTCGAGCAGGAGCACGTTCGTCCTGGCCAGTAACGCCCGAGCGATCGCCAGCCGCTGTCGCTGGCCTCCGGAGAGCGCGCTGCCGCCCTCACCGACGCCGGTGCTCAGGCCCATCGGCATACGCTTCAGATCCGGCAGGAACTGCGCCTTGTGCAACGCCTCGTGTAGGTCGTCGTCGCTGACGTCAACCCGGCCGAGCGTCAGGTTGTCGCGGATGGAACCGCCGAATACGTATGGGAACTGGGTGACCACGCCGAAGCGCTGTCGTAGCGGCTCCAGGTCGTAGTCGTCGATGGGGCGACCGTCCACCAAGACCCCTCCCGCGCTCGCCCGCAGCAGTCCGGTGAGCAGCCGTACCAAGGTGGTCTTGCCGGAGCCGGTGGTCCCGACGACCGCCACCTTCGACCCCGCTGCGACCCGCAGGTCGATGTCCTTGAGCACCAGCGGAGCGCCGAGATCGTACCGGAAGTCGACCCCGCGCAGCTCGATGTCGCCGCGCAGCTCGACCGGCTGGTAGGCCTGCGGGTGGGTCGGTTCTGGATCCTCGTTCAGCACGTCGTAGATGCGCTCCAGGTGAGAGCCGATCGTCTGCAGGTACCGCAGCGCACCCATCACCTGCCCGACGGGAGCCAGCAGCAGACCGGCGACCACGTTAAGGCCGAGCATCGTGCCCAGCGACATTCGGCCGTCCACCACCTGGACGATGCCGAACAGGAGGAGCACCAGCGGCGCGGCGACCTGGAACATTCCCATCGCCGACTCGTTGACGAGGTCCAGTCTCCGGCGCTCGAACCCGGCCTGCACCGATACTGTGAACCGGTCGGACCACCGGCGCAGCGCCCAGGTGGACAGCCCGGAACTCTTCAGGAACTCCGCCCCGGCCAGCGCGTCGATAGCGCTGCTCTGCGCCTTGGCGTCGGCGGCCAACTCGCGCTGGGCACGCTCGTGGACCAGCCGGATGGTACTCAGCACGATGCCGAACTGGGCGACCGCCAGGACCGCCACCACCGCGGCGTACGCCGGGCTCAGCGCGACCAGCAGGGCGGTGTAGATGAAGACGAAGACGGTGTCGAGCAACAGCGTGGCCAGCTGCGAGGTCAGCATGTCCCGCACCGCCATGTTGCTGCTCAGCCGGCCCATCAGGTCGCCCGTGCCGCGGGTCTGGAAGTACGCGTACGGCAGCCGCATCAGGTGGCTCATGAAACGCTCACCCAGTGTGCCGTCGAGCCTACGTTGGAGCACCAGCAGCGCCAGCCCTCGAGAGAGGGAGGCGAGGGTGTGCGTCACGACGTAGGCGCCCACGCCGACGGCGAAGAGGGACAGAGTGTCCGCCTGCTGCCCGATCAGGACATCCACACCGTACTTCGTCGCCCACGCCGAGGCGAGCCCGAGCATCTGAACCACAGCCGAGAGCGCCACGGCCAACACCATGAGCAGCGGCGCCAGCCGGATCAGATCGCGCAAGAACCGCAGGGCGAGGTGGTCGCGGATCGGGCGTCGCCGCCGCCGCATCGACTCCTCCGGCATGAACTCCAGCACGGTGCCGGAGAACTCCGCGAAGAACTCCTCGTGCGTCAGCCGGCGTCGGCCGTGTCCGGGATCCACCATCCGGATCCGGCGCGGCCCGACCTTCTCCAGCACCGTGAAGTGGTCCTCGCCCCAGTGCGCGATGGCGGGCAGACGGACGCTTGCCAGCCCGGCCTGGTTCACCCGCAGTCCCCGTGCGTCCAGCCCGTACTCGCGGGCCACCTCAAGGATGCGGCGGGCGCTGGTGCCGTCGCGTCCCACCCCGAATTGGGCGCGCAGCTCCCGAACCTCGGTGGCGCGTCCCAGCCCGCCCAGCACCATTGCCAGGCAGCTCGGCCCGCACTCGGTGCTGCTCATCTGCACGATCACCGGTACGCGGGTCACGCTTCCTCCTCGGCGACGGCACGGGCGGCGGCGATGGCTAAACCGGGTAGGTGGCGGTCGCCGGACGCCGCGCCGACCGGCGGAGCCAGCAGCAGGACGTTCGGCGTGAGGTCGGGCCGAGCGGCCCGCAGCAGCCCGTAGCCGATGCCGGCGGTGCCCATCAGCAGGCCCGGAACGTGCATCCCCTGCGGTACGCCGCAGAGTTCCTCGCCGGCGAGCACCGTCTGGGCGACCGCGTGTGTCGCCCTGCGCGCCGTCGCGACGAGAGTGTCGTCGCCGGTGGCCAGGCCCGCGGTGAGCAGGGCTTCCGCCAGGCCGAGGTCACCGTGGCACAGGCAGTCGTTGCCGGTACCGGTGAGCAGCTCACCCGAGGTCAGGCTGCGCCGTACCGAGGCGACCGCCGCGTCGAGGTCGGCGCGCACCTCGGGGATGCGTACGGTGCCGAGCATGGCCGCGCGGGCCAGCGCGACGCCGGCCGCACCGTGACACCAGGCGTTCATGAACGTGCCCGACGGGGTGACATCGCGGTGATCGGGCCAGTTGCCCGCGGCGACGTCGTACTGGAGGTGCTCGTACCGCACGGCGCACTCGGCCGCGTCGAGGTAGCGCTGCTCGCCCGTCACCCGGGCGATTTCGGCGAGTGCGTAGGCGATCCCGGACACCCCGTGCGAGAAGCCGAGCAGCGGCGCTCGCGCGGGGATCGCCGACGGCCACGCCAACCCGGAGTCGTGGGCCGTGGCGCTGGCGAGCAGGTAGTGCCCCGCCGCCCGCAGCGCCACCAACGTCTGCTCGTCCGGATCGACCGAGTGCAGAGCGCGCAGCGCGAGCGCCGCCCCGGCGGTGCCCGCGACCACGTCGAGGTGACGGTCGCCGTCGAACCGCCGGAGCAGTTCCGGGACGAGCCGACGTGCCTGGTCGAACAGCGATCTCGTTCGCCACAGCGCGCCGAGTTGGGTCAGCGCGTGGACGTAGCCGCCCAATTCGCTGAAACCCCCGATTCCGAGCAGGTTACGGTCGGTCTCCGGCCACTCGAGCAGGGTGTCGACGTGTTCGCTGAGCATCGCGGCGATCGCCTCGGCCGCGGACCGGAACCGCGCCAGGCCGGTCTGCTCGCCGAGTTGGCCGAGGAACACCGCGATCCCGGACAGCCCGCTGTAGCTCTCGAACGCCGTGGGTACGACGCTCCAGTGCCGGTCGGTGACGAGCGTGAGGGTCAGCCACACCGGCCGGGCCGGATCGCCGAGCGCGGTCTCGAGGAGTCGGTCGCCCAGGCGGACAGCGGCACGCTCGGCGAGCGCGTGGTCGATCTCCTCGGCCGGCGTCGCGCGCGTCCGGTGTGCGATGCTCTCCTGACCGTCGCCGAGTTGCAGCGCGGCCAGCGACGCCGACACTGCCCAGCTCTGTTGGCGCAGGTCGGCGGCGGACAGCCCGGCGATCCGGTCCCGGACGAGGTCTAGTCCGCGGTTGGGGAAGAAGTCGCGTACGACGAGGCCGCGGTCGTCGTACAGGTCCCGGGAGTCGGGTCGGGTCCAGAAGAACGGGATATCCCGCCGGGCGAGCTGCCGGATCTCACTGGCGGCGATGGCTCGATCGGCGACCAGCTCGGGGTGGCGGCTGGCGAGGACCTCGAACAGGCACTCCCGGTCCAGGGCGTCGCCCAGCACCACCGGGTGCCAGGATTCGCCGAGGATGCGCCCGTACACCATGGTGGGAAGCGCGATGAACCGGATCTCGTCCGCGGCGAACGCGGCGACCGGCCCGCCGGGTGCGGCCAGCTCGTCACGGTGCGCGAGCAGCAGCTGGTAGCAGGCTTCGAAGCCGGACACCAGGTCGGTCTGGTGCCGGGCGGGGTCCGCCGCGGTACCGGCGACCATGGGAAGGTTGTGCCCGCCGGGCATCTCCACGCGGGCGCGGGTGCGCCGCATCTGGTCGGTGCCGGTGTCCTGCCACCGCGGCACCTTCATCGGGCTCAGTTCCCCTCGCCCGCCGGCCATCCCGGACAGCTCGGTGGTCACCACCGCGTCGCCGTCCTGCTGGATCAGTCGCTGCGGCAGCAGGCCGATCGACAGCACGGACTCCTCGATGCGGTGCATCGCCTCGGCGGGCAGCACCAGCGGCCGGGTGTCGGTGGTCGGCCGAGCCTGTTGAAAGATCGCTTCCAGGTCGACGATCACCGGGTGCTCGCCGGCGGCGATGACGTTCTCCAGGTGGATGTCCGAGGCTCGCAACAGGTACAGCAGGCTCAGGTAGGCGCCCTGGCGCCAGTAGAAGCGGCGCAGCCCCTGCTCGTCGGCGCAGCTCTCGGGGTGGACGAACTCGACCCAGCCGTACCCGGCCCGCTCCACGATGGCCAGCGGGCGCAGTGGGAAGGCCATCCCCTTGGCGTTGAGCCATTCGACCAGCGCGTAGAAGTGCGATTCGACGGCGAGCGGGCGCGGCTTGTAGACCACCTTGCCGCCGTCGGCGAAGGTGAGGATCGCGACGCTCCGCCCGCCGCGGTGCGTGTCGCCGGCACCGGTCTGCACCTCCACCACATCGTCGAGCGAGTTGGCGTTCAGGCCGAACTCCGTGCGCAGCGTCGGCAGATCGGCCAGCAGGTGCCGGGCCAGCTCACTGCGTACCGTCAGCCAGGTCTCCATCTCGTCGACGAGCTCCCGGGTGAGCGTCGGATACTCGGCGAGGATCCGCAGGGCGTACGCGGGCTGGCGAAGCTGTCGGACGAAGTCGCCGAACCGTGCCGCCGGCGTGTCACCGGCGAGTGTCCCCGCGCTTCGTGCACGACGCAGGTGGACCGCGAGCACCGGACTGATCATCGCCAGGTAGACCTCGTGGTTCGGCCGCAGCAACGGATGGTGCGGTGCGACTTCGCCCCGGTGGCCGAGGTCGCGGGCGAGCCGGCGCACCTTGTCGTGCAATCGCTGCTGATACCGATGTGACATCGGGTGTACCAGCGCGAGCAGGTCGGCGGTCGGTCCCAGGTCCGTCGGACCGGCGTCGAACGCGGGCAGGTCGGCGGGGTCGGTGGACCACGCCTGGGCAACGCTCGTCAGCCACGACGGCGGCTGCGGCACCCGCTCGCGCAGGCTGTCGGAGGACTCCCCGAGGAGCAGCCCCAACTCCTCCTCGCTGAGGCCCGCCTCGTGCCACCGGGCGAGGTTCGGCTCCAATCCGCCGGTGGCGGCTCGATCGGTCCGCCAAGCGTCGAGCCGGCGCACGCCCCGACGGCGGGCGGCCTCGGTGTCGGGCACTGGCACACGCCGCCGTTCCTCCAGGGACAAGGCACCCCACCAGGCTGGCCGGTCGAACACGTCGCTGCCGAGTTCGCCACGATCGCTCGTTGCGGTGTTGCGTAAGACCATCACGTCTCTCCGTTGCGGCTCGTCACGATGGATCGGGTTCCAGGTGGGCGGAGACGGCGGGCGTCTCCGCCCACCCGGTGACGCGATCGGGGTGCCGATCGCCGTCGCGGGATCAGCAGCAGCCGACGCTGAAGATGCCGCAGGTGCCACAGATGCTGTGCTTGAAGGTGGAGATCGTGACCGTGATGGTGAAGCACAGCGCGGTGCTACCACCGTTGATCTCCTGGTCGAGGTCGGTCAGGTCCAGCTGACCGATCGGGTCCTCAAGGAGTTCCGGTCGTTCCGTCATTTCTGTCACCTCCCCTCGTCAAATCGCGAACCGTCGCTGTTCTGGCCGAGCGGGATGAGCGTTTCAGGCGCTGGTTGTTTGCCGGTCGACGCTTGGTTCGCTGCCGATTCAGCCGCGGTAGAGAGGGTCGCCATCGGTCTTGACTGGCGAGCCGACGGCGTTCAGTGTGTGTCTGCCGCCATCGGACGGCACCGGTTCCTGGCCGAGCCGAATTCCCGATTTCCGTCGCCTGTTCTGACCGCGGGCTCTTTGCCGCCCGCCGCAATTGCCGCACCCGTCATCCGGGTTGGAGCGGCAGGCGTGGGGACACTTCTTCTAGCGATCGGAGTAATCATGGATACTGCCGCGAGGGCGTGGAAGGACCCGGTTTTCCGGGCCACTCTCGATGACAGCGAACTCGCCACGCTGCCGGCCCACCCGGTCGGCCGGGTCGAGCTGGGTGAGATGGTCATGGACGGGTCCCGGGGCGCTGGCTCCGAGTCCACCGCGACGATGGGCTGCTGCAACGGGGAGCCCTACACCTACCGCACCTGCCTCACCTGCTATCCGCTGTGGACCTGCCGCACCTGCTGGGGATGCTGATGGGCAACACGGTTGTGCGCGCATGGAAGGATCCCGCCTTCCGCACCACTCTCGACGACGCCGACATCGCACTCCTGCCGGAGAGCCCGGTGGGCGCCGTCGGTGGCCTGGACGCGGATCTGGCGGACATTTTCGGCGGCGACCGGGCGTTCACCTTCCACACCTGCTTCACCTGTCAGTGGGGCAGCCTCGGCTGCACCAACACCTGCTGGATCATGACGGCCGGATGCACGCCGGGAAGCTGCTGATAGCGGGCGGTAACCCGTTTTCCGGTACCGACGACTGACCGATTTCCATTCAGGCCGGGGTGGGCGTCTGGTGATGGTGCCCACCCCGGGCCGGAGGGCCGGGCCACGACAGCCGCGGCCGTCCCGGACGTGGATAGATGAGGGCGGAGACATGTTCGACGAGATTCTTCAGACGCCGAACTGGTGGCGTGGCCTGACCCGTTCGGAACGGGCCGGAGGCAGGCCGATAATCACGGAGGAGCAACACGACTACGGTCGCCGTCGGCGGGACGCCTGGCGTGGCGGCCGCATTCTGCGCGGCACCGACATCTCGCTCGACCGGTGGGAACGACTCGGGCTGGCCGAGGACAGGATCGTCGAGTTGCTGGCCGAACCGGGCGAGTCGCTCGCCGCCAGGATCCCCGACCGGCCGGCTTGGCTGGACGTGATCGCCGAGGCGTGGCGGCGGTTCGGGTCGGCGCGTCTCGACGACCTCGCCGGTGGCGCCCCGCCGACCGGATGCGATCACGACGACCACGACCACGGGCACGACCAGGCCGGGAATGTGGTGTTCCTGAATCTGATCGCGCCGTTGCTGGCGTGGAGTCAGGAGGAGCTGGGCAGCCGGGTGGCCCGGCTGATGGCCCGGCACGGCCACGATGACCGCCTACCGGCGGACCACTCGCTGCTGCAACCACCGCTCGATCGACTCCTGCAAATGATCATCTCTGTCATGATCCTTGAGGTGAACGTGGCCCGGGTTGAGGGTCGGCTGGGCGGGGCGACACCGGCAGAGCGGATGTCGTCGTTCATCGCGCAGATCCGTACGCCCGAGACGGCGCTCGGCGTCCTGGCCGAGTACCCGGTGCTCGCCCGGGAACTGGTCATGTGCCTGCGTACCACCGTCGAGGTCCGGGCCGGGTTCGCGGAACGGCTTCTCGCCGACCTGCCCGAGCTGCGGAAGACCTTCGGAGGCGACTGGCAGGGACTCGCCGACCTGGCCCAGGTGAGCTTCGGCGCCGGGGACACCCATCGTGGAGGGCAGACCGTCGCGATCCTCACCTTCACTGACGGCCGCAAGCTGGTGTACAAGCCACGCAGCCTCAGCGTGGAGGTCCACTTCAACCAGGTTCTCGACTGGCTCAACGCCCGCGGGCTCCGCCAACGGCTGCGGCCGCTGCTCGTCCTCGACCGGGACGGGTACGGCTGGGTGGAGCACGTCGACGTCGCGTCGTGCGAGAACGAGGAGCAGGTGGACCGCTTCTTCTGGCGGCAGGGCGCGTTCCTGGCGCTGTTCCACGCCCTCTGCGGCTCGGACCTGCACCTGGAGAACGTCATCGCGGCCGGGGAGGACCCCGTCCCCGTGGACCTGGAGGCGATCTTCCAGGTGCTGCCCCGGGTCACCGGGGCGCAACTGGCGCCGCTCACCTTCGGCGAGGCGCCCCGCGTGGTACGGGACTCGGTGCTCCGGGTCGGCCTCCTGCCCGAGCGGATCATCACCGCCGACGACGAGGGCATCTACGACGCGGAGGTGAGCGGCCTGGCTGGCTCCGGCGGGCAACTCTCACCCGCCCGCCTGCCCACCTTCGTCGCCGGCGGCACCGACGAGATGCGGGTCGTGCGGGACCGCCGGGAGATGCCGGAGACGCAGAACCGCGTACGGCTGGACGGTCGGCCCGTCAACGCCCTGGCCCACACCGACGCCCTCGCCGCCGGCTTCACCGACTGCTACCGGATCATCGCCGCCCACCGCGACGATCTGCTCGCCGACGACGGACCGATCGCCCGGTTCCGCGACGACGAGGTGCGGTTCATCCCCCGTCCCACGATGACGTACGGCCGGGTCCAGTCGGAATCCTGGCACCCGGACCTGCTACGCGACTCGCTCGACCGGGAGATCTTCCACGAGGTCCTCTCCTCCGCGTTCGTCGACCTGCCGGACCGCGACATGCTGTTCGCCAGCGAACATCGACAGCTCGCCGACCAGGACATCCCCGCGTTCCACACCACCCCGGGCTCGACCGACCTCTACGACGTACACGGGGTGGTGGCCCGGGACTTCCTGGAAACCAGCGGATTGGCTGCCGTGCGGGCACGGGTCGGCGCGATGTCCGAGGAGGATCTGTGGCGGCAGCTCTGGTGCATCCGCGCCTCCATGTCCGGGCTGACGGTGGGTACGCCCCAGGTCGAGCGGATCGACTCCAGGCCGCTGCCGGAGACGCCAATCGACGCCGCTCTCGCCGTGCGGGCCGCCCGGTCGATCGCGGACCTGCTGCTCGACGCCGCCTTGGCCGCCGACGGCGAGGCGCCGTCGTGGCTGTCGGTCAACTTCATCGGCGACCGGTACTGGAAGGTCGGCCACGCCGGCATCGACCTGTACAGCGGGGTCGCCGGAGTCGCTCTGTTCCTCGGCCAGCTCGGCGCGATCACCGGCGATGCCCGTTTCCGGCGGCCCGCCGAACAGCTCGCCGAACAGCTTGCCGAGGTGACCCGCCAACTCGTCGCCAGCCCGGACCGGGGAGCCGGGCTGCCGATCGGCGGCTTCAGCGAGCTGGGCGGCCTCGTCTACGTGCTGGGCCAGCTCGCCGAGGTGTTGCGGGCGCCCGCGTTCGTCGACACGGCCCGGCAGGCCGCGGCACTGTGCCAGGAGCGATTCGCCGAGGACAAGGTGCTCGACGTGATCAGCGGCACCGCCGGGGCAGCGCTGGCGATCCTCGCCCTGCACGACGCCCACCCCGACGAGCAGACCCTCGACGTGCTCAAGGCGGCCGGTAGGACGATCGCCGACCGCGCGATCGTCGTGCCCGGCGGGACAGGATGGCAGGTCGAGTACGAGAACGCGCCGGCGCTGCTCGGGTTCTCACACGGCGCCAGCGGCATCGGGTACGCATTGGCCCGGATCGCCCAGCTCACCGGCGACGACCAGCTCGCCGAGGTGTGCGGGGGGGCGTTGCGCTTCGAGCGGCACCACCTGTCGCCGGAACGACGGAACTGGCCCGACCTGCGGGTGATCAGTGGTCCGGGCGCCTTCATGAACGCCTGGTGCCACGGCGCCGCCGGGGTCGGACTGGCACGCGCGGCGATGCTGCGACTGCCCGTGCTGGCTCCCTGGCACGACCTGATCCGCGAGGACCTGCACATCGCGACCGGCAAGGTCCGCGACGACCTAGTCGTCGACGGGCGGTACACGGGCATCGGTAACGACTCAATCTGCCACGGGGACCTCGGGTTGGTCGAGACCCTGCTGGCGGCCAGTTCGGCACTCGACGAGCCCGAAGATGCGGTGCTCGGTCTGCGGTGTGCCCGGGCGATTGCCGAGCAGGTCCTCGCCGGTATGCCCCGGGCCGGGGTCCCGGAGCAGGTCAGCACGCCCGGGCTGCTGATGGGGCTCGCCGGCATCGGCTACGGCCTGCTCCGGGTGGCGATGCCGCACCGGGTGGCGAACGTCCTGCTGCTCGACGCCCCGGGGCATGGCGGCGATCCGAGCCGGCCGGCCGAGCAGGGGCACCACGTGGTGGTGGCCGCCTAAGCGTCGTGCCTCCCGTCTGGACGGGGCGATCCGGGACGCCGGAAGGCGGCACCGGATCGCCCCGTCCTGGCCTGCCGGTCAGCAATCGGTGTCAGCTCCTCGGTCCCGACCTCGGTAGGCGGGGGCGGAGTCGCGCGTATCGTCGTCGCATGACGACGGACGAAGATCGGGACCGTCTCGCTGAGCAGCTCGTCGGGCTACCGGTCTACGAGCTGGTCGACCTCATGCGGCGGGTCCTGCCGCATTACACCGACGAGCGGTACGGCTGCCAGGAAAGACTCATCCTGGCCACGTCGTATCGATGCGAGGAAGCGCCGGACACAGTCCTCAGCCTGGTCGCGTGGCCGGACCGCGATTACTACGACGGCGGACTTGGACCCGACCAGGGTTTGTGGGAGGGCGGCCCGTGCTCGACCTGCGAGATCGACGTGAGCTCGAACGCGAAGCGCGGGTACTGCCCGGCCTGCGACACCAGGTTGGGCATGACCTGACCTCACCCCTGGTCTGCGACACCGTGCGGGCCTGACCACGACAGCCGCCCACTAGGTTGACCATCGTGACAGCTCTCGGCGCTCTGTGGTCCTTTGTCATCGTCGTGGGCCTGCTCACCATGACTCCCGGGATGGACACCGCCCTCATCCTGCGCACCGCAGCCCTCGGAGAAACCCGCCGTGCCTGGGGGGTCGTTCTCGGCATCCAAACCGGCACCCTGGCCTGGGGTGCGCTCACCTCCGCCGGTGTCACCGCGTTGCTGACGGCGTCCCAGTTGGCCTACGACGTGCTGCGATGGGCTGGCGCCTGCTACCTGGTCTGGATGGGACTGAGCCTGCTGTGGGGTACCCGCCACCGTCGACCAGGCACAGCGAAGCCACCGATCGAGGAACCGGCGACGGCCGGCAACGACTTCTACCCGGGGTGGCGTCGCGGCGCACTGACAAATCTGCTGAACCCGAAGATGGGCGTGTTCTACGTCGCGCTCCTGCCACAGTTCATCCCCTCCGGCGCTTCCCCGTTTGCCTTCGGTGTGTTGCTGGCCTGCGTGCATATCCTTCTGGGTACCGCCTGGTCGGCCGTGCTGGTCGTCCTGGCACGTCGGCTGCGTACGGTGTTGCGCCGTCCTGCGGCTCGCCGGCTGTTGGACCGCGTCACCGGGACGGTGATCGCCGGATTCGGGATTCGGCTCGCAACCAGTAGTCACTGACCTCGCCGAACCCCTCCGGCCGCGGCGACGACTACGCTGCGAACGTGATCAAGGGACTGCTGCTGGACTTCTACGGCACGGTGGTCGAGGACGACGACGCGATCATGCGGGCGATCGCTGACCAGGTAGCCGCCGGCGCCTCCACATCAGTCTCCGGGGGCGACGTCCTGGATGCCTGGGCGCTGCGGTACGAGGCGGTCGCCGACGGCCCGCGGTTTCGGACCCTACGACTCTGCGCGATGCGCAGCCTGGCCACGGTCATGGCCGAGGTGGGCTGCGCCGGTGACGCGGCCACGCTGTGCGCGGCGCAGTTCAGGTACTGGCAGTCGCCGCCGTTGCGTCCGGGTACCCGGGAGTTCCTCTCCCGGGTCACGGTGCCCGTCTGCGTGGTGTCCGACGTCGATCGCGCCGACCTGGACGCGGCGATGGCATACCATGGACTGGCCTTCGCCGCTGTCGTGACCAGCGAGGACGTCCGCGCCTACAAACCGGACCGGGCCATGTTCGCCCGAGCGCTCGCCGCCCTGGACCTGGGTGCGCACGAGGTGCTGCACGTGGGCGACTCGACGAGCGCCGATGTGCGCGGGGCGCACGCGGCCGGCATCCGGGCGGCGTGGATCAACCATCGCGGGCATACCCTGCCGGACGATACGTCCGTCGAATACGAGATCACGGACCTGACCGGCCTTACCGACATCATCGGATAGTCACGGTCGGCGTGCCCCGGATCCCTCGCCGCTCACCGAGGCCGAGTAGGGCGAGTGGGTTGACGCGCGAACGGCGAGGGTCATCGCGCATCGTTCGGGATGGACGACAGACGGCGGCGGTCAGTACGCGATGCCGATCGCCTGGTTGATCGTCGCGGGGTCGCCTGTGGCGGCGAGCATGGCGTGGGCCACGTCGGCCCGCGAGATCGTGTAGCCGCGGGCGACGTTGCCACCGATGACGGTGCGATACCGGCCGGTCAGCGTCTTGTCCACGAGCTTCGGCGGCCGCACCACCGTCCAGTGCGCCGGGCTGTTCGCCATCGCGTGCTCCATGGCGCGCAGGTCCGCGTACAGGTCCCTGAGCAGGGCACTGATGACCGGCAGAACGATGCGGCGGTTGAGGAAACTGTCCCCGTCGGGTGTCGGGCCGACCGGGGCGGCGCTGACCGTGACGAGCCGGCGGACACCTTCGGCGTGCATCGCTCCCAGGATCGCGCGCGTGGCGGTGGAGGCGACCGGCCCGTCGTGGCGTCCGCGTGGGCCCACACCGGACAGGACCGCGTCACTGCCGCGCACTGCGGGCCCCAACGCGTCGGCGTCGTCGAGCGTGGACACCGTCGTGACCTCCAGCGCCGGATGACGCACGTCGAGGCGGGCCGGGTCGCGGACGACCGCGGTCACGGTCATCCCGCGGTCGAGTGCCTGGCGTACGACGTGGCTGCCGATGCCGCCGGTAGCACCGAAGACGGTCACCTTCATCAGCATCTCCCAAATGTGGATCGCCAGTGACTGTTACCGTATCGGACAATAACGAGGAAGTACAATGTTCGAATGCTCGACGACTCCCCACCAGGCACGGACCGGCCGTTGGCCGGTCGGGCCACCTTCCTGCTGTCACAACTCGGGTTCCACGTCGCGCAGACGTTCGCCGCACGGCTGGCGCCGCTGGGCATCGCGCCGAACCACTTCGGGCTGCTCATGCACCTGGAGCGAAGTGAGGGCACCACCCAGCAACAGCTCGCCGACGCGCTGGGCATCCACCGCAAGGTCATGGTCGGCCTGCTCGACGACCTCGAACAGCGCGACCTGGTCGAACGTCGGCGGCACCCCCGCGACCGTCGTGCCCACGCCATCCACCTGACCGATACCTCGCGCAAGCTGCTGCCTCGTGCTCGCCGTGTCGCCGACCAGCACGAGGGCGAGATCCTCACC
The DNA here is from genome assembly GCF_049847025.1 of Micromonospora sp. DT231. Taxonomy (NCBI): domain Bacteria; kingdom Bacillati; phylum Actinomycetota; class Actinomycetes; order Micromonosporales; family Micromonosporaceae; genus Micromonospora; species Micromonospora sp. DT231. The sequence goes on from NZ_JBNCNO010000001.1 coordinate 175,420, forward strand.
CCGCTCGACGCCGGCGAACGCGCCCGGCTTGTCACTGTCCTGCAACGGCTCGCCGAGCACACGGGGAGCCCGGCCGGCGTCCACCCGGGTCTGCACCAGGCAGCCGCGCGACTTCGCCATCCGGACGACTCGTCGGGCGCCAGGTAGGGCCTCGACCGCGGGCGGACGTGGGCCCATCTGCGGTAGGGGAGCGGACGGACCCTCAGATACGCATCGAATGGTCATGGTCGATGCGCCGGGCGGGCCATTGGCGGCGGCAGCGGAACGTGCTCAACTGTGCTGGCGACCACCGACCCGCGCCGCGCGCGGGGCGGTCCTGAGTGAATCAGCCGTACTACCAGGAGGTCAGGTGTCCCGACCCCCTTACCGTCCTGACGTCGTGCTCGTGCCCGCGTGGGTGGCGGAGCGTCCGGAGACGGTCGAGCGGCTCAACGGGCTGCTGGCCGAGGCTGGTCTCGGCCGGCCGTTGTCCCCGCCGGCCGCCCCCGCGCCGCCCGCCGTCGAGCTGGTCGAACTGCCCGTCCAGGGTGACCCGGTGGCCGTGGCCCGGGCCAGCCGCCAGCTGGCCGGCCGACCGGACACCGACGTGCCGGAGTGCCTGCCCGACTACGAGTGCGTGGCCGCCACCGTGGAGGACGACGCCCGGCCGGAGGCACGTCTCTTCCCGTACTTCCGGGCCAGCGGCCGCAAGAGCGGACACGGCACCGTTTCCTGGCTCCCGGCCCCCGACCACGTGATGCTGCCGAAGCCCCCACGGCGCCCGGCCAGCCAGTTTCCGGCCGGGCGGCCCGTGGTGGCGCTGCTCGACACCGGGGTGCGGGAGCACGACTGGCTGGTGGAGAGCGACGGCGAGCCGTACTGGGAGGAGGCGCGGGGATGGACGCCGCTGCGCGCCATTGCGGAGATCGCCGGCCAGGAGAGCCACGGCCAGGAGAGCGACGAGACGGACTTCGGCAGTCACTGGGGGCACGGCACCTTCCTCGCCGGACTCGTCCGCCGTGCGGCGCCCGACGCGCGGATCCTCTCGGTGCGGGTGATGAGCGACGCGGGCCGGGTCAGTGACCTGAACGCGGCGCACGCGTTGAACTGGCTGGCGGACCGGGTGCGCGACGGCCACCGGGTCGACGTCGTGCTGACCGCGTTCGGCCGCCCGGGTGTCGGCGAGGAAGCTGAGATGAAGCCGGTCCGGGCGGCGCTCAAGCGCCTGGCGGACCAGGGCGTCGCGGTGGTCGCGTCGGCCGGGAACGGCGGTACGGACAGCCCGGTCTATCCGGCTGCCTTCGCCGTTGATCCGGCGCTCACGGTGATCAGCGTCGGGGCCTGCGCCTCGCCGACCACCCGGGCGCCATACAGCAACCACGGGGTGTGGGTGCGCCAGTGGCACGAGGGCACGAACGCGGTGAGCCTCATGCCCCTGACCACGGCACCGATCACCGGGCAGGGCGCGTACGCCTACTGGAGCGGCACGTCGTTCGCGGCCGCCCGGTACGCGGGCCGGCTCGCCCAGGAGTTGGCGCCGACGCCGGCGTCCTCGCGGCTGCCGGACTGACGCGATGTCGAATGTGCCGGTGGACCGCGCGAGCGCATCGCTCGACCGCGCGGCATGCCTCGGCGAGCGCCTCGATCGGGCCAGGGCGGGCGACCGGGACGCCCTCGACGAGGTGGTCCGGGAACTCAACCCGCTGCTGTGGCGCGTCGCCCGGGCGCAGGGCCTCACCGCCGAGGAGGCCGCCGATGTCGTCCAGACGACCTGGCTGGAGCTGGTACGCGGACTGCACACCATCCGGTCCTCGAGCGCCCTCACCGCGTGGCTGGTGACCACCGCCCGCCGGGAATCCTGGCGGGTCCGTGGGCTCGCGCAGCGGCAGACGCCGCACGACGCGGCGACGCTGGAGTCCTCGCCCGACCCGGATCCCGGCCCCGCCGACCTGCTGCTGTCCGAGGAACGTGACCGGGCGCTGTGGCGGCACGTCGCGCGGCTGCCGGAGCGGTGCCGGGCGCTGCTGCGGATCGTCGCGCACGTCGACCGCCCCGACTACACGGCGGTGGCCGAGGCGCTGGACATGCCCCGTGGCAGCATCGGGCCGACCCGTGGCCGGTGTCTGGCGAAGCTGCGGGAGATGCTGGCCGCCGACTCGACGTGGAGCCCGACATGACCGCCCCGCACTCCGCCGACCAGCCGCTCGACGGCCTGGACCAGGCGATCCTGGACCAGTTGGCAGCGGTGCTCACCCAGCTCGACCCGCCACCCCCCGACCTCGACGACCGGGTACGCCTGGTGCTGGCACTCGACGACGTCGACCGGGAGGTCGCCCGGCTGCGCGAAGAGCAACTCGTCGGCGCGGTGCGTGGCACGCAACGGACCCGCACCCTGACCTTCGACGCGGAGAGCCGAACCGTGATGATCACGATCGTGGACCGGCCCGACGGCCTGGTCCGGATCGACGGCTGGCTCGCGCCCGGCGCCGCCGTACGGGTCGAGCTGCGGCACCCCGCGCCCGACCCGTCTCAGACGGTGGAGTCCGACGCGTCCGGCCGGTTCGTGCTGGACGGTGTGCCGCACGGCCTGGCGCAGGTGGTGGTGCACCCGGCACGGGGTGAGCACGCACCGCAGGTGGTCACCCCGGCCCTCGCCCTGTGACATGGACCAGGCCGCACTCGTTCGCCGGGCCACCCGCTGGCACGCGGCGGGCCTGGCGTCCAGCGACGCCGGCCAGCCGGGGCGGGCCGCCCGGGAACTGCGGGCGGGCCTGCGGCTGGCGAAGAGCCACCCCGGCCTGCGCGACATCCACGCCCGCCTGCTGATCAGCCTCGCCTGGGCCGAGTCCGAGCGGGGCCGGGTGGAGCTGGGCTTCCGGCTGCTGGACGAGGCCGAGGCACTCGTGGCTCCACCGCAGCGGCCGATCCTGCTCGGCCAGCGGGCCCTGCTGCTCAAACGCAGCGGCCGCAACGCGGAGGCGCTGCGCCAGTACGACGAGTCCATCGGCCTGTTGGGCGACCTGACACACCCGCCTGATCTGGTCAAGGCGCTCAACAACCGCAGCCTCGTGCACCTGGAGGCGGGCAACGTCCGGCTCGCCCGGGCCGACCTGCGGCGCTGCGCCGAGGTCGCCGCCCGGCACGGGCTCGGCCTGCACGTGGCCATGGCGCGGACGAACCTGGGTTGTCTCGACGTGATCGCCGGTGACCTGCCCGCCGCGCTGCGTGCCTTCGCCCAGTCCGACGCCGACTACCGGATGCTCGCGCCGGGCCGGCTCGCCAACCTGGCCGTGGAACGGGCCCGCGCGCTGGTCGCGGCCGGGCTCTACCGCGAGGCCGAACGGCAACTCGCCAGCGCGGTGGAGCGGGCGACGCGGCAGCAGCTCGGACACACCTACGCGGATGCTCTCCAGGTGCGCGCGGAGGCGGCCCTCCTCGCCGGCGAGCCGGTCGCTGCCGCGCACTGGGCCCGACGCGCCCGCGCCGCGTTCCTCGGCCGTACCAACGTCCGCCGTGCGGCCCTCGCTGCCCTGCTCGAGCTGCGCGCCGACCAGGCGGTCGGCGAGGTCGACCAGGCGACGGTGGCCCGGCGCGCCGGGGTGCTGGCCGGCCGGTTGGCCCGGCTCGGGCTGCCCGAGGACGCCCGAGTCGCCGGTATGGTCAAGGCCCGGGCGCTGGTGGCCGCGGGACGACCCCGCCGGGCGGCGGAGCTGATCGGGCGACAGCCCGGACCACGGCGGAGCGATCGGCTCGACACGCGCCTGCTCTGGCACATGGCCCGCGCGGAGGTGGCGGCCTCGACCGACCGGTCGGCCGAAGCCCGGCGCAGTCTGCTGGCCGGAATGACCGCTCTGCACCGGCACCGCGCCCGGTTCGGCTGCGCCGACCTGCAGACCGGGGCCGCAGTGCACGGCCGCGACCTGGCCCGGGCGGGGCTCGCCGCGGCGTTGGCAGAGGGCTCCGCCAGCGCCGTCTACCGGTGGTCCGAGCGGGCCCGGGCGCAGGCGCTGCTGCTGCCGCCGGTGCGGCCACCCGACGACCCGGTCGCCGCCGAGGCGCTGGAGGAGCTGCGCCAGCTACAGCACCGCGTCCGGCAGGCGGAACTCGCAGGTCACCCGACCCTGGCCTTCCACAGTCGACTGGAGGCGCTCCAGCGGGTGATCCGGGAGCGCGCCTGGGCGACGCCGGGTCCCCGGGACGCGGCACCGCCGACGCCGGCGCCGCTGACCGCCGTGACGGCGCAGCTGGCCGGCGCGGCGCTCGTGGTGTACGTGGCCACCGGGGACGTCCTGCGCGCGCTCGTGGTCACCGACCGGGGGACCTCGGTGGTGGTGCTCGGCGACCGCGGCACGGCCGAGGAGGCGGTACGACGGTTGCGCGCCGACCTGGACGCGCAGGCGGGCCGGGCCATGCCCGCCCGGCTGGCGGCGGTGGTCCACGCCACGACGCGCCAGGACGCCGACCGGGTGGGCTCGATGGTGCTCGATCCGGTCCTTCCGCTGGTCGGCGACCGAGACCTCGTGGTGGTCCCGACCGGGCTGTTGCTGACCACGCCGTGGCACGCCCTGCCAGCGTGCGCGTCCCGGCCGGTCACGGTGGCGCCGTCGGTCGGGGTGTGGCTGGCCGCCCGGCGCCGCCTGGACGCCGGCCGGCCCGTCGCCGGGTCGGCTGCGGTGGCGGTGCTGGCGGGACCGGGAATCCCCCGAGGGGAGGCGGAGGCCCGGGCCGTGGCGTCGCTGCACCGCGGTGCCGTGGTGCTCACCGGGCCGGAGGCGACCCCGGCGGCAGCACTCGCGGCGATGGCCGGCGCCGACCTCGCCCATGTCGCCGCACACGGCCAGCACCAGACCGAGAACCCACTGTTCTCCACGCTGGAGCTGGCCGGCGGCCCGCTGATGGGCTATGACGTGCAGGAGCTGCGGACCGCGCCGCGTACCGTGGTCCTGTCCTGCTGCGATCTGGGCCTGACCGACGTGCGGCACGGCGACGAGGCGCTCGGCATGCCGACCGCTTTGCTCGCCGCCGGCACCGCCACGGTCGTCGCGAGCGTCGGTCGGGTCGCCGACGAGGCGGCCACCGAGATCATGGTGGCCTATCACCGGGCGGTCGTCGCGGGCCGGCCACCGGCGGCGGCACTGGCAGAGGCCGTACGCGACAACCAGCCCCCGAGCTTCGTCTGTTTCGGCGCGGGCTGAACCGACAGCACCAGAGTCGCGCCGACAGCAGGTATCCAGGACGCCGCCCGGCCCCCCATCCAGGCATGACTGACCACAATGTGAGGAAGCTCCCCCGCCGGGCGGGTCTCGCCGCCGGCCTCACCGTGCTCGCCCTGGCGGCCGGTCTCCTGACGGGGTGCCGCCCGAACGGCGGCGCGGCCGGCGGCGGTGCCGAGAACCGCCCCGGCACGGCCAACGGTCTCGCGAAGGTCGCCGGAGGCGGCTGCCCGCCGGCCGGCACCCGCAGCGGCGGACTGCTGCCGAAGTTGGACGAGAAGAACTACACCTCGATCGAGAACCCCTGCCTGCCGCACGTCGACCTGGTGAGCGAGGTGACCCAACGGATCGTGCCCGGGCAGCGGCCCCGGGTCGGCCAGTTCCTCGACAACGTCGGCCGCTTTGCCGACCGGCTCGGGCAGGTCAACGACGCCGTCCAATGCGCCTACGAGACCGACCGGCTGGCGGTACGGATCTACCAGAGCCGACGCGACTCGTGGGCGGTCGGCGTCGTCGCGGTCCTCCGTGGCCGCCTCGGCGCGGTCGCCGACACCACCGCCTGCTTCCTGATCAAGCAGATTCCGCTCTTGGACCTGGCCACCCGGGGCAATGGACCGGAGCAGGACAAGCCGGCGTACTGCTTCGACACCAGCCACCAACGACGCGACGGCGAGGACTACACGATCATGTGGATCGGCTCGTCGGCGAACACCTGCCGGGGCCTCCAGGACGGCCTGGTTCCCGGCGACGGCCGGCTTGTCGCGGTGAAGGCCCACCCCGACGTGTCGATGCGCACCGGCCCCTCCACGAGCGACCGGGTGCTGCGGACGGTGCCCGACGGCACGCTGGGCCGGGTGACCTGCCACCGCACCGGGGAAGCCGTCAAGGGCGACGACGTGTGGGCCCGGACGACAGTCCTGGGCGACACCGGCTGGATCGCGGCGGCCCACCTGGACAGCGCTCTGCCGATCCGCGGCACCCGGTTGTGCCCGGACAACTGAGCCGCACCGTCCCCGCTGGCGGCATTCGGCCGGGGGAAACCCGACGGATCGGTATCTGCCGGCGACCCTCCCGCCACGTATCCAGGAGACCGGCCGGAAGTCGTTCCGGCCGGAGAGGGGAGCAGGACAGATGTGCGGTATTCAGATCGGTGCTGAAGAGCTGGAGAGCATCCTCGTCAACCGGGGGCCGGACGTCTCCGTTGAAGAGGCCCTCGCCTGCGGAGTCCAGATCGGGGCGCCGGAGGTCAGCCGGGTTCTCGCCAACCGCAGCTCCGCGCAGCTCACGGACGCCGCCTGCGGGATCCAGATCGGCGCGCCGGAGAACGCCACGCTGCAGCAGAACGCCGGCCCGGACGCCTAGCCAAGGTGCGTTACCGCGGGGCCCGTCGGCGGCGGTGACCCGCCTACGGGCCCCGCTGACCCGACACGCAGCACCATCGAGGGAAGGAAAAGTCATGATCGGCACCCGTCTGGACGACACCGACGCGCCGCGCCTGATCCGTAGCGAACATGGCTGGTGGTTCATCGGGAACCAGACCTGGACACTGCTGCGCCCCGAGTGTGTGGGCCCCGACGGCACGGTGGACGACGCCACCACTGGCATCCTGCGCCGCACCGGGGCGTTCCAGCCGCGTGTGCCGGCCTCGTTCTCGCTGACCGTGCTCACCACGACCACCTGCAACCTCGGCTGTGGCTACTGCTTCCAGAACACCGGGCTGGACGACACAGGCGGCGCACGCCCACCGCGGATCCGGCGGGCCTGGCTGGACACCGACACCGTCGAGCGCATCATCACCTTTGCCCGCGACCGGATGCGTCGGTGCGAGCTTGATCGCCTCTACCTGCTGCTGTTCGGCGGCGAGCCGCTGCTCAACCCGCGTGGCTGCCTCACCCTGCTGGACCGAGCCCGCGGCATCGGACTCGACCAGTGCGCCATGACCACGAACGGCGTCCTGCTGAGCCCGAGGCTGGCCCGCGAGCTGTACGCGGCGGGTCTCAACGGCGTGCAGGTGACGTTCGACGGCAGCCGGGCGGACCACGACCAGATCCGGGTCAAACGGTCCGGGGCACCCACCTTCGACACCATCCTGCACAACGTGGCCCGCGCGACCGAGGTCACCGGGCTCAACTGGAATCTGCGGGTGAACGTGTCGCACCACAACTTCGACCGGATCGCCGACCTCGTCGGGGAACTGGCCGCCGGCCTGAACCCCGAGCGGTGCACGGTGACGTTCGCCTGGGTCGGCGACGCGGGCTTCGGGTACCGCAACACCATGCGACACATCGACGATGTCAGCGATGCGTTCGCGAGCTGGAGCATCGCGGCACTGGAAGCGGGCTTCCGGATGGTCCGACCCAGCATGAGAACCACCTGCCACATCTGCTCGACGCCCGGAGGTCGGTACGGCGCCGTGGTCAACGCCGACGGTCAGCTCTTCAGCTGCTGGCAGTCGGCCGGAAAGCCCGGCTTCGAGGTGGGCAGCATCGACGAGGGGTACCTGGACGTGGCAAGCGTCCCGGACCGCTGGGTGCGCTGCGGTTACGAGTACGACCAACCGCCAACCGCGCTGGCCGACACCTTCCAGGACCGGGTGGACGGCCGGTTGCTGGACTACCTCTACACCAGCGGCCGCCTGTAACCCTGCGGACAGACAACGCCGTATCTGGCGCTGGCCGGCCACCCCCTTCTCGATATCGTCAACTCCCCTGGAAGGAACGGCATGAAGATCCTCCGCCGGACGTCCATGGTGCTCGCGGTGTGTGTGGGACTCCTCGCCACCAGCCTGGTGGCCGCCTCGCCCGCCAGCGCCGCCACCGAGTACTCCTTCAGATCCGCGAGTTCCGCCACCAGCGAGCACCCCTTCGGCAGCCTGTGCATCGACGTGTCGTACGCCAGCACCGCCAACGGCACGGCCATCAAGCAGTGGCCCTGCGACGGCGGCGCGGCCCAGAGGTGGACCATGGTCTACGAGGGAAGGTGGGGCGGCGTCGTCTACTACCAGCTTGTCAGCTCGCTCTGGTCGCCCGACGGCCCCAAGTGCCTCGACCTGCCCTGGGGCAACCCGGCATCCGGTCAGACCCTCCAACTCTGGGACTGCCTGGGTGCCGCCCGGCAGCTCTGGTCCGTCGCGCAGGTACCCGGCGTGAATGGCTACGCACTGCGCAACCTCCAGACCGGGCAGTGCGTCGATGTCCCCTGGGGCGACCCCATCGCGGGCAACGCCCTGTGGCAGTGGACCTGCAACAACACGCCCGCCCAGCAGTGGCTCCTGCGCGGCTGGTAGACGGGCCGCCGCCTGATCAACCGAGCGGTTGATCAGGCGGTGGGCGGGTGGCCCCGGAGGCTGCCGCGTCGTGGCTGCTGTCGTCGGTGCGAGCCCTGTCACTGACCCCACCGCCTCCGACTCGGATGCGGCCAGGACGGATGCTGTGACTCACCTACGGCAGTTCACCTGGACGGACTACGACGGCGTCGCCGAGGTGTGGAAATCCGCGGGCCGGGACGTGCTACCCCGGGCGGAGCTCGCGGCCACGCTCGTACGCGAACCGCAGTTGTTCCTGGTCGCCGAGCACGCCGGCACCCTGGCGGGGGTGGTGCTTGGCACCTTCGACGGCCTGACCATCCGGTTTCGACGCGGTCCTGCGGCGACCGGGCTGCCGGCCAGAGCGTGTGCGCCCTACCGACGGCGGCGGGCCTCGCTCTCGGCGTCGAGCAGGTCGTTGAGCGTCAACGCTGAGTTGATCAATGAGAGATGGCTGAACGCCTGGGGATAGTTGCCGATCTGCTCCCCGGTCGCGGCGATCTCCTCGGCATAGAGACCCAGGTGATTGCTGAACGTGAACATCTTCTCGAATGTGAGTCGGGCGTCGTCGAGGCGGCCGGAACGGGCCAACGCCTCGACATACCAGAAGGTGCACATGTTGAAGGTCCCCTCGTGACCGGGGAGACCGTCGGGGGAGTGCGCCGGGTCGTAGCGGTGGACCAGGCTGTCGGAGACCAACTCACGTTCGATCGCGCCCAGGGTCGACTGCCACAGCGGGTCACTCGGCGTGACGAACCCGACCGCCGGCATGGCGAGCAACGCCGCGTCCAGCACGTTCTCGTCGTACGCCTGCACGAAGGTCCCGCGGGCCCGGTCGTAACCGCGGGCCATGACCTGGTCGTAGATGCGGTTGCGTTGCTCGGTCCAGCAGGTCAGATCCCCGGGACGGCCGGTGCGGGTGGCCAACCGGATGGCCCGGTCCAGCGCGACCCAGGACATCACCCGGCCGAAGGTGTAGTTACGGGGGTGGTGGCGGCTCTCCCAGATGCCGGCGTCGGGCTGGTCCCAGTTGTGGCAGAGCCAGTCGACGAGCCGGATGGTGCTCTTCCACACCTGGTGCGAGACGCGGATGCCCTGCTCGTCGGCGAGGTGCATGGCGTAGAGCGCCTCGCCGTGGATGTCGAGCTGGATCTGGTCGGCCGCGCCGTTGCCGATCCGCACCGGCCGCGAGCCGCGGTAGCCCTCCAGATGGTCCAGCACCTCCTCGTGCAGGTCGGAGGAGCCGTCCACCCGGTACATGATCTTCAGGGGGTCCTGGTGCTCGCCGGCCTCGCGGATCCGCTCGTCCAGCCAGTTCATGTACCGGCTGACCTCCTCGGTGAACCCGAGGCCCAGCAGCGCGTGCACCGAGAACGACGTGTCGCGTACCCAGGTGTAGCGGTAGTCCCAGTTACGGGTCCCGCCCACCAGCTCGGGCAACGCGGCGGTGGGCGCGGCGATCATCGCGCCGGTCGGCGCGTACGTCATGAGTTTGAGCGTGATGGCGGAGCGCTCGACCATCTCCCGCCAGCGGCCGGTGTAGCGGGAGCGTTCCAGCCAGCGCCGCCAGTAGTCCCGAGTCCACTCGAACATCCCCTGGATCTCCTCCGGCGGGATGATCCGCGGCTCGGTGCCGGCGGTCTCCAGGACCACCCCGCCGGTGTCGCCCTCGTTGAGCGTGCCGTACGCGACCAGGTCGCCGCCCTCCAGATGGACGTCGCCCTGCTCGGAGATCAACCGCCGTACGGGGTCGACCGGGTTGAACGTCAGCGTGGCCGACCGGCTGCGGAAGACGTAGCCGTTGTGGTGGCGCTCCAACTGATGCTCTTCGCGGGCGTAGTCGAAGCGCGGCCGGCACTCCACCTTGAAGCGCATGCTGCCACGGACCATGGTGACGATGCGGACCAGGCGATGGGCGTCGGTGGCCTTCTCGCCGGTGACCGGCATGAAGTCCATCACCTCGGCCACACCGTCGGCGCTGATGAACCGTGTGATCAAGATGGGTGTGCCGGGGAGGTAGAGCTGCTTGGTCACGTACCGCACGTCGTGCGGCGCGATCTGGAAGTAGCCGCCCTTGTCCTTGTCCAGCAGCGCGGCGAAGATGCTAGGCGAGTCGAACCGCGGCGCGCAGAACCAGTCGACCGTCCCGTCACACGTCACCAGCGCGGCGGTCTGCAGGTCGCCGATGAGTCCGTGATCCTCGATCGCCGGATAGCTGTCCACGTCTCTCCCCGGTTCGGCTGCGTCCTGCGCATCGAACTTAGGTGGAGGAACGTCGAGTCAGGTGAGTTTCGCGTTCAGCCACCCTGACGCGTAGCCGATGGGCTCCGACCGGCCGGGAAACTGCTGATATTTCGACGGCCGGGAGCCTCAGCCGGCCGCCCAACGCCAGTGACCCGCCACCGCCGCCACGAGCCACATGAAGGTGGCTCGGAATATCCATTGCCATCCGAGCGGCACAACGCCTACCTTGAATGAGCAAGGCCGATCCGACAAACCCAAGGAGCTCCCCGTGTTGCAGTATGCCTACGCCGAACCTACGCGGTTGACGCCGCGCGGCGGTGTCGTGCTGCCCTCGATCGGGCGAGCCCACGATCTGTGCGCGAGTGAGCAAAACTGGAAGCCGGGGTGGCGGCGCGAATAGCGTCAGCGCAAGCTGCGAAGCCGCCCGCCCCGACAGGGACAGGGCGGCTTTCTCGTTACCGGAACAACCCCGTAGGGGCGTAGCTCAACTGGTAGAGCACCGGTCTCCAAAACCGAAGGTTGCGGGTTCGATTCCTGCTGCCCCTGCATTTCGTCTCGGCTGCGGCCGGCGGCGTGGCAAATTCTCAACTCCACAGTGGATGGCATGAACAAGACCCCGGCCGGCGCCTGCACGGGCCGGCCGGGGGCACAACCTCCGGGACGAGGGAGACGGCTGACCCGCTCGCTTTGGGAGCGAGAGACACGGGGTTCGACACCCCGGTCCCGGACCATGGGGATGTAGCTCAGCGGGGAGAGCACCGGCGCGGCAGACCGGAGGTCGAGGGTTCGAATCCCTTCTTCTCCACCAGGGGCCGTTGGAGCAAGGTGGCAGCTCACCTGGTTCTCAGCCAGGAGGTTACGGGTTCGAGCCCCGTACGGCCTACGTAAACGAAATGCCATGCGGTCGTAGTGAACTCGGCGGACACGTCGGTCTTCCAAACCGAAGAAGCGGGGTCGGTGCCCGCCGACCGCTCGACCGTTCCGGGATGCTCTGCTGGCAAGGGCGACGGGACTTTGGATCCCGGTACAGACGCAGGTTCGATTCCTGCTCCCGGAGCTGACACGCGACCGGCGCAGAGTCGCCAATGCAGCGCCGGTCACCGGCCGGCGAACCCGCCGTTCGTCGACCACCATTCCCGGGTCGTCTATTCGGTAAGACGCCGCACTCTGGATGCGGAGAGCTGGGTTCGAATCCTGGCCCGGGAGCGCAAGCCCTCGTAGTCCAACTGGCAGGAGACGCGGCCATGAGGCGGCCGACAGTGCAGGTTCGAATCCTGTCGAGGGCACCAGTCCGGTGTAGCTCACGGCGGCGCTGCACCACACTTGTCATGTGGCGGACGCGGGTTCGATTCCTGTCTGTCACCGGCGCTGGCTCACTTCTCGCCGACGTAGCTCAACGGCAGAGCGTCCGGCTCATAAACGGAAGGCACCCGGCTCGACACCGGGCGTCGGCACTCAGCAACCCATGCCCGGGTAGCCCAATGGCAGGAGGCACCTGGTTCAGGACCAGGACAGTGCGCGTTCGAGTCGCGCTCCGGGTACGCGAGGTCGGAGGAGTGGTGTGCAACTCCACCGTGCGTTAGCAGGAGGCCCGGCTCGACTCCGGGCGTCCGAACCAAGGGGGACGTGGCCCAGGTGGTAGGGCGTCTGTTTCGCACTCAGAAGGTCAGGGGTTCGACTCCCCTCGTCTCCACTCTTCCGGCCCTCGGGCCGAGACCATGCTGGCGTAGCTCAGTGGCGAGAGCATCCGGTTGTCAGCCGGAAGGCCGCGGGTTCGAGTCCCGTCGTCAGCGCGCACGGAGGGTTTGCCATAGGTAGGGCAGACGGACTGCTAATCCGTTGCGGCTCCGGCCGTTGTGGGTTCGACTCCCGCACCTTCCGCAATGGGTCGACAGCGACTGCCCCTGCCTGCTCCCGCAGGCAGGAACCGCTCCTCGAAGTCGACCTTCGCCGCCCGCGTCTCGGGGGTGTAGTGCCCGGAAGTCACTTCCACCAAGCCGTCGTAGCTCAGCCCGGTAAGAGCACCGACCTGATAAGTCGGGGGCCGCTGGTTCAAATCCAGCCGTCGGCACGCAGCACAATGCCCCCGTAGCTCAGTGGATAGAGCGCGACGCTACGAACGTCGAAGTCGCTGGTTCGATTCCAGTCGGGGGCTCTTTCGGGACGTGGCGCAGTTTGGTAGCGCATCCGGCTGGGGGCCGGAGGGCCGTCGGTTCGAATCCGGCCGTCCCGACTCAACGGGTACTAGCTCAACTTGGTGGAGCGCCGGCTTCGGGAGCCGGAGGATGGGCGTTCGAATCGCTCGTACCCGACAATGAGGGGTAGCGCCCAGTGGTGGGCAACCGGTCTTGAAAACCGGGCCATCGGAAACGATGAGGGTTCGACTCCTTTACCCCTCGCCATGCGCCGGTAGCTCAGCGGCCAGAGCTGCTCACTCTTAATGAGTATGTCGTGGGTTCGAGTCCCACTCGGCGTACCAGATCCCCCGGTAGCTCAGCGGATAGAGCGCTGGTTTCTAAACCGGGTCGTGGCAGGTTCGATTCCTGCTCGGGGGACGTTCACGCCGCTCGCGCCTGATGGCCGGGCTCCGGACTTTTACTCCGGACTGCGGGGTTCGATTCCCTTCGGCGGCACTTGCGGGGTGGAGGAGTTCGGTCGTCCTCGCCGGCCTCATAAGCCGGACATCGCGGGTTCGAATCCCGCCCCCGCTCCCGCCCCGGTAGCTCAGCGGGAGAGCGTCGGCTCGACAAGCCGAAGGTCGCTGGTTCGACACCAGCTCGGGGTACGCAGACGCGCGTTCGGTTATGGGTAGGCCCCTAGTCTTTCAAGCTGGTGAAGCGGGTTCGAGTCCCGCACGCGCGACCATTCCGGCGTCGCCCAATCGGTAGGGCAGCGGATTGTTAATCCGTACAGGTACTGGTTCGAGTCCAGTCGTCGGAGCGATGGAGGGGTCCCGGCGGTCACGGGGACGCCGTTGGAAACGGTGTAGAGGGCGGAAGTCTCCTCGCGGGTTCGAACACCACCCCTTCCGCGCATGCCCGCGTAGCTCAACGGGAGAGCGCCTGGTCCACACCCAGGGGGTCGGAGGTTCGACACCTTCTGCGGACACTGGCCTTCGGGCCGTAGATGTGGCTGTAGCTCAGCGGTAGAGCGCCCGGTTGTGGTCCGGGTTGTCGCGGGTTCGAGTCCGCCAGTCACCCCAAGCGCGTCGTGAGCGGCTGGTCGCTCCCCCGCCTGTAAAGCGGGCGCCTTACGGCACGCCTGGTTCAAGTCCAGGGACGCGCACCGATATCAAGCGGTCCACAGCGCCGGCACGACGAGAGAGCATCCATGGTCTTATGGCATCGAGAAACGGCAGGAGAAGCCCCTTCCGGTAGAGCTGCCACCTGTGGGCGGGCCGATGGTTCTCTCGGCTGCGCTTGACCGCTCCGATGGATCCGCCGCCCGCGAGCTGCGCGAGCCGTTCAAGGACGTCAAGGTCGGTCGACGTCACCTCCAGGTGCGGTGGCCCGATCCATCCCTCGCCCTCAACCACCCCGGCTGCCCATGCTGCGCCTGGCGGGTCGCTCAAGGTGTAAGACCACGAGGGCGTAGCCAGGTCTGGCGGGTTCGTGAAGTTATCAATGAGGAGAGCCGCCGCTTCCCGTCGCCGCTCGGAAAGTAGCGGGTGGATCTTCTGGACCAGCCAAAACAGATCGTCGCGCCGCTGGATGCCAAGAATCCACGATGGCTTGTGATGGTCCACACTTGGGGTGTATGACCACATTCGCGGGGTGAACGGAAGGTGCTCGGCCAGCTTCTCGATCACATCGAGATCGGTCATCTGGATTCGGACAATGCCGCCACCGGAGCGTCGCCGAACGAAGGTGCCCTCACCTTCGATGAGGCCAGCTATCCAGGCCAGCCGCGCCGGGTCGGGCTCGTTGGCGATCGCGGTGCTGTCGTACGTACAGGAGCGGCACTGTTTGGCCTTCAGCGACTTGGGCACCCCGCACGCGCACGGAGCCTTGGCCTGCCGCCTCCGGTACTGACACCCGCCGCACAGTCGGTGTCTCGTGGTAGCGACGAACTGTCGAGAGCAGCCGGCGCAGACTCGCGGTCCGGCAGAGTTGGTCATGGGCCAATGATAGGGGCAGCAGGTCCCCTCCGCCCGCACGCCTCGGTTCGAATCTCTCCACTCCCACGCATGCCCGCGTAGCTCAGGGGACAGAGCACCAGCTTCCGGAGCTGGGTGTCGGGGGTTCGATTCCCTCCGCGGGCGCTTCTGTCTGGTCGTGTGCCCGAGTGGTGAGGGAGCGGTCCGCAAAACCGTCTACGCCGGTTCGATCCCGGTCACGGCCTCAACTGCCATCCACTGTGGAGATGAAGCTCGGTTACGGCAGGAGCCCGATATCTCTCGGCCAATGCAGCCAGGGTGCGACCCTGGGTGCCGCGGTGACAAGGGCGACCGCGAGCACCGTGATGACCGCTTGCCCGATCCGGCCGAGCGTGATCCCAGGAGCGGTGTCCAGTACGTAGTTGGCGTACCCGTTCGCCACCGCGTCGCTGGCGAGCACGACGCGGGTGCACCGGCCCACCGTCGCGACGGTGTCCGTGTCGCCGCCAATGATCCCCCTCGGTCGGGCAGTGGCCGACCGACCGATGCTAACGCGATGCCCCATCGACGTCGGCCTCGCGGGCTCCCGGCGATGATCTGCCGACGGGCGGCAGAGCCACCCGGGAAGGTAGGGCCAATGGGGGACGACGACGGCCCCGACGGATCCGTTCGGTCAGCCGCCCGGGCAGCGGTTGTCACCGCCGCTGTGCACCACGCAGTGTCCCGGCGGGCCGGGCGTGGTCGCTGCCGGCGCCGGATCGAGGCTCCCGCCGGCAGCGACGGCGAGCGGCATGGCGGGTATCGCGATGACGACGGTCAGCACCAGGAAGACGACCGCGGTGCGCACCAGCCGCAGGTGGTACGCGACGAGCGCGATGAGGGCTGGCCCGGCGGTCGCCGCGATCGCGGCGACCAGCAGGGCCTGGCTTGCCCGACGTTGGATGTCGTCGAACTCGTCGGGTTGGTCGTCGTAGGTGGCGCTCCACTGCTCCAGGGCGATGCCCATCCACCACAGGGCCACGGCGATCAGTCCGCAGACCCAGACCAGTGTCAGGAATCCCACGATCGGACCACCTCGTCGGCCTGTCGCTACCTCTTCAGACGTCACGCGGTCCAGGGTGCGGGGCCTGACCCGGCCGGGCATGAGGTCGTGTACTCAGGTTTGCCCGGCGGCGGAACGTGTTGGCTAACGCCCTTCGGTCGCTTGAGGTGCGCCGGCCCCGAGGGCGTCGAGCGCTGCGGTGTGCAGGGGGCTGCTGCGGGCGAAGAGGGCTGGCCCGGGGGTGGGGTGTGTCTGTCCGGCGAGCCCGCTGTAGCGCCCGCCCGCCTCTTGGACGATGAGCGAGGTGGCGGCAAAGTCCCACACCTGTCCCCGAGTCTGGATGGCGAGGTCCAACTGTCCGCTGGCCACGAGCAGCGCGGCGTGGGTGCTCCAGGGCACTGTCGATGTCATGGCGTTCAGCGGCGCTATCATTTCGCGTTCAGCCGGGAGGAGTTCGTCGTCGGTGGGGATCACGCCGAGCCGACTTCCGCGGAGCGTCTCCCGTCCGTCGACATCGACGGTGATCCGTCGCTCGTCGGTCGTCGTCAGCCCGGAGAAGTCCGCTCGGAATGCTCCGCTGTCCCGCTGCGCCCACCAGATGTTCCCCTGGGCTGGTACCGCTGCCACTCCGACGACGATCTCGCCGGCCTCTTCCAGGGCGACGAGCACCAGCCATCTGTCGTCGCCGGCGATGAACAGAGCAGTCCCGTCGATCGGGTCGACGATCCAACGGCGCCTGCCCCGACCGCTCTGCCCTTCCTCCTCGCCGAGGATCGCGTCGCCGGGCCGCGCGTCGGCTAGCACCTCTCGGATGGCCGCTTCGACAGCGCGATCAGCTTCGGTCACCACGCTGCCGTCCGACTTCAGCTCCCGGGGTAGCTGCGCGAGGGTCGCAAAGTATCGCAGACCCACTGCGGCGCCGGTCAGAGCGGCTCGGCGGGCAAGCGAAAGATCATCTTCCATGACCGCCATTATCCCCAGGTCGGCCACCTGGTGCCGGCGCCATCGGAAACCGTGGAGCGAGTCGCGGTACCGATGAGATAGCTGGTCTACTCGGCGGTCTGCCACTGCTCCAGGTACTCCTCGGCGGTGATGCCGAGCAGGACGATGTCGTGTTGGCGACCCCGCCCGAAGTGGCTGCGGCGTCGGCGTCCCTCCTCGATGAACCCCAGGCGTTCGCAGAGCCGCAGGGACGGCTGGTTGAACGGCAGCACCTCGACGTTGCATTTCTGGTAACGCCGCTCGCTGAACATGTAGCGCAGCAGGAGGACGGCCGCCTCGGTGGCGTGCCCCCGGCCGCGCCGCTCCGCGTCCAGCGCGATGCTCGCGCCGAAGGTGCCGTTCCAGGGTTGCGCCAGCCGGGTCGACACGGTGCCGAGGATCTCGTCGTCGTGGGTGGCGACGATGGCGAGGGTGAACTCGTCGTCCTCGCGGGCGGTGAACTCGGGGGAGGTGCGCCGCTGGAACACCGTGGCCGGCCGGGGTGGTACGACGCCGCCCTGTTCGGCGTACTCGGCGTCCTCGGCGATGCGGCGCAGGACCGGCCAGTCGCTCGGCTCCAGGGCGCGTAGCCGGACGCTCGTGCCGGTCCATGGATGCATCGTCGTCACCTCTCGGTCGAGCTATCTTTGAGGAAAGCTCAATATAGGACACTTTGGGTGACGGAAAATACCACCAAATAGAGTGTTGGTGCTTAGATCGTCAGGAAGTCACTGATAGTGCCACCTGTGGTACTCCCAGGTCGTGACATAATCATCCCGATGGATGAGCATGGCCGTGAGGCCCAGTCGGTGGCCCGGTTCAACGAGTGGGCGCCGCGCTACGACGACGATGGCGTGCAAAGGATCTTCGCACCCCTGCATCGGACCACTCTCGACTGGGTGGCCGCGCTGACCACCGAACCGGCGTCGTTGCTCGACGTCGGCTGCGGCACCGGGGCCCTGTTGGAGGCGGCGGCGTCCCGCCTCCCCGGCGCGCGCCTGGTCGGCGCCGATCCGGCCGAGCAGATGGCGCGCCTCGCCCGCCGACGACTGCCAGCCGGCGCGCAGGTGGTCTGCTCCGGCGCCGATCCGCTGCCCTTCGCCGACGGCGCCTTCGCCGTGGTGGTCAGCACCATGGCGTTCAACTTCTGGCCGCGTCCCGTCGAAGGGCTGCGCGAGGCGGCCCGGGTGCTCGCCCCGGGTGGGCTGCTGGTGATCGCCGACCTGTTCGCGGTGGGCTGGCTGCGTACCGTCGCGCCGATGGTGGGGGCCGGCAACCGGCCGCGCAGCCGGCCCGCGATGGGCCGGCTGCTGGCCGATGCCGGCCTGCGGGTCGTCGGGTGGCGCGCGGTGAGCCGGCGCGGGCCGGTGCCGATCCTGCACGCCGTGGCGGCGACCCGCCGCTGACGCTCAGCTCGCGCTGATCGTGCTGCGCCAGCCGCCCCGGCGGAACTCGATGTCGCCGGCGTAGGTGGGTGGAAGGCCGAACTCGGCCAGCCGGGTGCCGGCGTCGATCGTCACGTCGACCGTCGCCACGCTGGGGGGGCGCAGGGCGTTCTGGTACGCCATCGTCACCTCGCCACGGCGTCCGGCGGCGTAGATCGGGGCGCTCGGCGCCTCGTTGACCGGCGTGGCCGCCGGTTCGGTCACCAGGGCGCTACGCCTGTGGTCCAGTCCGGCGCCCTGGAAGGCCATGGTGACCCGGTTGCGGCCATCGGCGTCGGCCACGACGGACTGGGTCGCGGCCACCGGCCGGACCTTCAGGCCGAGCAGTTGGGCCTGCGCCACCAGGGACAGGTTCGTCGTGCCGTACCAGAGCTGGAAGAACGCCTCCTGGGGTACGCCGTCGCGCGACTGCAACAGCGTCAGGCCCATTGTGGTGACGTGCCGTCCCGGCCACCGGTGACCGTTGACCTCCACCCGCCCGCAGTGGTGGTCGGAGACCAGGAGGTAGCCCAGGTCCGGGCTCGGCGGGAACGGCGCGATCTCGTAGCGTGCGGGTATCGCCGCGCGCAGCTCGGTCATCGGCGCGAGCAGCATCTCGTTGAACTCGTAGCAGTCCTGCTCCACCGTGGACACCGACCGGGCGCTGGTGGCCGCGGACGCCGACGGCGCCTGGAGGGCCACGGCGAGCGCGACGACCAGCGGGCACAGCGCGATGGCGACGGCGCGCAGCGCCGCCCGTGGGTATCTGGTCATGGCTCCCGCCCTTCGGTTCCGACCCGGGTCGGGTCCGTCAGCCCGAATTCTTTCCCGACGCCGGCCGTGGGCGGCAGACCAACCGACCTGACCGATGGGCCAGCGCCGGTCGGGGTCGCCGAACGGGCAGGGGCCGTGCGGGCACCCGATGTGCGACGGTGTGGTGCGAGGAAGGGAGGGCGGCGTGGTCGAGGAGAGCGAGCTGGCGGCGACCATCCGGGAGACCACACTGCCCGGCGGGCTGCGCGTGATCACCGAGACGGTGCCCTCGATGTCGTCGGTGGCTCTGGGCGCTTTCGTCGACGCCGGCTCCTGCGACGAACCGGCAGCTCTCGGCGGCCTCTCGCACTTCCTCGAACACCTGCTCTTCAAGGGCACCCAGCGACGCGGCGCCCTCGAGGTGGCCCGCACCATCGACGCGGTGGGCGGCGACTCCAACGCGCAGGCGTCCAAGGAGCTGACCTTCTTCCACGTGCGGGTGCGCGACACCGAGCTGCCCCTCGCCGTCGACCTGCTGCTCGACCTGCTCACCTGCCCGCGGCTGGACGCCGACGACGTCGAAGCCGAGCGGCGGGTCATCCTCGGTGAGCTGGCGATGCAGGAGGACGACCCGGGCAACGTGGTGCGGACGCTGCTGGGCCGGACGCTCTTCGGCGACGGCTCGCTGGCCCGCCCCGCGGTCGGCACCCGTGAGTCGGTCCTGGCGATCGACGCCGACGACGTGCGCGACTTCTACCACCGGCACTACCGGCCGGACCGGGTGCTGATCGCCGCCGCCGGCAACGTGCGCCACGACGAACTGGTCGAGCTGGTCGCCGCCGCGGTGGCCCGCGCCGGATGGCAGGGCACGGCCGGCGGCGCGGACGCCGCCGCCGTCGACGCCCGGATGCGCGACGGCGGGCCGCGGGTGCGGGTGCTGCAACGGCCCTGGGAGCAGGCGCACGTCACGCTCGGCGTACGCGGTCTGGGCCACACCGACCCCCGGCGGTACGCCATGACGGTGCTGGGCACCGCCTTCGGCGGCGGCCTGTCCTCGCGCCTCTTCCAGGAGGTACGCGAGAAGCGCGGTCTGGCCTACGCGGTCGGCTCCTACGCGATGAGCTACCGGGAGACCGGCACCTTCGTGCTGTTCGCGGGGTGTGCGCCCGCGAAGGTCGACGACCTGCTCGCCTGTCTCGGCGAACAAGTCGTCGACCTGCGGGCGCGCGGCCTGACCGACGACGAGCTCGACCGTGGAAAACGGCAACTGGCCGGCAAGTTCGTGCTCGGCCAGGAGGACACCTACTCCCGCATGACCCGGATCGCGAGCAGCCGGCTCTTCACGGGCGTCGCGGAGTCGGTGTCCGATGTTCTCGACGGTATCGCCGCCGTCCGCGCGGAGGACGTCGACGCGGTGGCGGCCGAGCTCTGGGACGTCGGTCGGTCGCGCTTCGCCGTCGCCGGGCCGATGGACCCGGACCACGACTTCGCGGCGGTACTTCCGTGACGAGCCGGCGCGGCGCAGCGCCGGGTCATCCCACCAGCCGTGGGTCGTGGGGTCCGGTCCGGGTGGCGGCCCGTTGGTCGCCACCCTTGCGGCCGGAGACGACGTACGCGAAACTGGAAGCCTTCGCCGGTGCCGGAGATGCGGTCGGTGCGGCGGGGGCGGTCGCTGTCGGCGCGGTGGAGCGCGCCGAATCGAGCTGCCACAGTTGGCCACTGTCAACACGGGCCTCTACATCCGCGGCGACGGTCTCGATGCGGTTCATCGTGATTCTCCGTGACGCGGACGGGCACGGCCTGGCAGTGGACGGTGTGGCGGGGTTCCCGTCGGCCGGGTGGAGCCGGCCGACGGGAACCCAGGAATGCCTTACCGGGGTCAGGAAAGCCCGCCGATGGCGGCCTGACGGGTCGCGACGAGCTCGTTGACCGGCATGTCGACGAAGTTGCCACGCACGCCGGTGAACGCGCCGTAGCCGGCCTCCGGGCCGTTGAACACGGCCTGCATGAACTGGTAGCCGGCGCCGACGCCGAGGATGAAGCCGGCGACGGTCGGGCAGGTCATCGTCGGAACGGTGGCCTGCACGGACTCCAGCGGCCGCAGGTAGTCGCTGTCGACCTCGGGCAGCAGGTTCTGGGCGACGGTCTCGATGCGGTTCATCGTTCTTCCTCCCTTGGTAGGTGTACCGGTGTTCCGGTGACTTCTACGTTAGGAAGACGAGCAGAGAGAATCATCCCTCATATTGTTGGTTTGGATCGGGGCCGCCGGGGGCATGATGGTCGATCGCCCCCGACGGCCCCGGATGTGTTCAGCCGCGCGCCACCCGAGCGGCGCTGACCAGACACACGGCGGCCGGCAGCAGCCCGACGACCCAGGCCCAGTCCTGGTCTCGCAGCAGGTAGTAGCCCACCAGGGCGGCCACCAGCGCGATCCCGTAGGCGTTCAGCGTCGCCGCCGCGGCGCGGGCCGGCTCGGCGCCGGCGCCCGAGCGCCGGCGCAGCGACGAGTTGAGCCACGCCAGCGCGCCGACGAAGAAGATGACACTGAAACCGAGGACGGCCTGCACACCTGACGGCAGGCGGCCCGCGCCGAAGAAGATGACGACTGTCAGCGCGGCCAGGGCCAGCACCCCCGCCACGTAGCGGGTCCGGGTCGAGTCGCGAGACCCACCGTGGGCATTGGGTCGTGCGGTCATACGCGTTCTCCTTCCGCTGCCGCGGCCGCCGGGGTGGCGTCGGGAATGTCGAAGTAGGTGGACATCGCGGCCGTGCCGGAGATGACGGCGATGAACGCCTCCCGGGCCGACCCCAGTTGCTCGTTGAAGGCCATCATCGCCTCCGCCTGCTGGAAATAGTCCTCCACGTCACGGTTCGGATTGTAGAAGAACCGGACATACTCCAAGAAACCGGAAACCATCTCGTGGTAGCCGGCGTGGTACCCCTCCAGCGCCCGCTCGGCCAGGTCGGGGCGGCGCACCGCGACGTCCGCGGCCCGCGCGGCCGGGTGGGAGGCCAGGATGGACAGGCAGACCCCGCCGGAGAACAGCGGGTCGATGAACGCGCCGGCGTCGCCGACCGCGAGCCAGCCGGGCCCGGAGAACCGATCGGTGAGGTACGACCAGTCGCGCGTGGTGCGGAACTGGTCGACCTGCTCGGCGCCGGCCAGCAGGTGCTTGAGCTGACGGCTCTCCGCGACGCCGCGGGCGTACAGCTCGGCGATGTTGACGTCGGCGGCCTTGACCGTCTCGGTGGGCGTCACGTAGCCGACGCTCAGCGTCGGCGGCGTGGTGCCCACCGGGATCGCCCAGAACCAGCCGTCGGTGACCTTCTCGACGAGGATGTTGCCCTCCTGCCCGGCCGGCAGGTCGCCGGTGGGGGAGAAGTACGTCCAGTAGGCGAGGCTGCGCAGGTCCTCCTGCCAGCTGATGGTGGCCAGGTGCCGGGTCAGTGCCCGGGCCTGCCCGGAGGCGTCGACGACAAGCGCCGCGCGCACCACGCGGGGCGCCTCGTCGCCGATCGTGTACGAGACGCCGACCACCCGGCCGTCCTCGATGACCGGCAACCCGACGGTGGCCTGGAACCGCACCTCCGCGCCCAGCTCGGCAGCGCGGTCCAGCAGCAGCTTGTCGAAATCGGCGCGGCGCACGTGGTACGAGTACGGGTAGGGTCCGCCCAGCTCGGCGAAGTTGACGTTCCACAGCTCGCGCTTGGCGCCCCAGACCAGGCTCAGCCCGTTCTTCTTGGGAAAGCCGTACGCCTCCAGGCGTTCCAGCAGCCCCAGATCCTCCATCACGCTGAGCATGCCGGTGATCAGCGACTCGCCGATGTGGTAGCGGGGGAAGGTCTCGCGCTCCAGCACCAGCACGCGGTGCCCGCGCTGGGCGAGCTGGCCGGCGGTGCACGAGCCGGCGGGGCCACCGCCGACGATCACGACGTCGAAGAACTCGTCTCCGGCGGTTCCCGATCCGGTCGGATCTGCCATGGGAAGTCTCCTTCGTTATCGGTTCTCAGGCATTGGGGGTGGGCGGACGGGGGATCGCGCACGCCGCGGTGCCGCCCGGCAGCCGCATCCGGTTGTCGGCCACCAGGCGGTAGACGCCGGCGGCGAGCCAGCGCGCCGGCGGTAGCGCCAGCAGCACGCCCACCGGTCGCCAGGCGGGCCGGCCGGTCCGCAGCAACCGCGCGAACGCCTGCGCGCCGCCGCGCACCCGGCCCGTGGCGTCGATGTAGAGCACCTCGTGGTCGGCGCGCGCGGCGGTCACGCCCAGCGGGGCAAGGTCGACGCTCTGGTACGCGGCGATCGGCACGTCCGGCCGTACCCAGTCGCTGATCCGGTTGATCGACTGGGTGCAGAAGCCGCAGTCGCCGTCGTACAGCAGGATCGGGCCGGCCGGGGCGGCCGGGATCCGGCGGGGGTACGCGTGGTCAGCCAACGGGACCTCCGGTGGGTTGTGGCGCCAGCGCGCCGAGCGCGGCGTGTCCCTGGCACAGCAGGCCCTGCTGCTGGGCGAAGACCACGGCCTGGGTGCGGTTGTTGACGCCGAGCTTGCGCAGGATGCTCAGCACGTGGCTGTGCACTGTCGCCGCGGAGATGAACAGGTTCTGCGCGATCTGCTTGTTGGGATGGCCCTCGGCGAGCAGGCCCAGCACGTCCAGCTCACGGTCGGTCAGGGCGTAGTTGACAGTCGACTTCGAGTGGGCGCAGGCCAGCCGGCACAGGGCGGTGGCCAGGGTGGCCAGGATCGACGGCGGCACGAAGGGGTGACCGGCGGCGACGGCGCGCACGCCGATCATCACCTCCTCGGGCGGGCTGTCGAGCAGCAGCACACCACGGGCGCCCGCCGAGATGGCTCGTGCCATCTCACCTGCCGACTCGAAGGCGGTCACCACGATCACGCCGCCGTGCCGGCCACGGTTGCCGGGGGCGGTCGCCAACCGCGAGAGGTCGGCGGGGGACACCTCGATCGGCACCAGGCCGACCGCGCCGAGCGCGCCGCGAAGCCGTACGCACATGACGTCGACCGAGTTCACGACGACGACGTCGTGGGCCAGCCGCGGCGCGCGCAGCACGTCGATGATCCGGTCGAACGTCGTTGGGTATCCGTCCAGGACGATGACGGTGGTCACCGCGGCCTCCCCGCTGTGGGTCCAGGTCAGGCAATTGGGTGTCGATTGGACAGGAAGAGCATCACCGGCTCCTCGTCGACGTCCCGGCCGGACGATCGGGCGACGAGGAACTGGGTCCGCCGCGCCCCGGTGTCGTGGCGCTGGCTGTGCGTGATGTAGTTCAGCAGCGTCAGGTAGGCCACCGAGACCTGGATGTCCTCCTTCTCCAGTGTGGGCTCCTGAGTGATCTTGATGATCTCGTTCATGGTGTCGAAGACGATCTTTTCGCCGCGCCGGTTGGGGTGCCAGAACGCGTGCCGCAACGTGCGCTCGCTGGCGACCAGCACCTCCTTCCACTCCGTGACGCTGTCGTCGGCCAGCTCGTCGCGGAAGAGCAGGTGGTTGTCGTAGGTGCCCGGCTGCGGCGCGAAGAAGCGCCAGTCGGGCAGGAACACACCGTGCGGGTCGAACCGCTCGGACAGCTTCGACTTGCGCGTCGGGTCCTGCTTGATGGCACTGGCCACGAACCAGGTCCCCAACACCCCGTAGAGCGCCATCCTGCGGATCGCGCCCCTGTTGATCCGACTCATCTCGATCACCGCTCCTTTCCGGACTTGTGGTCCGCCGGGTGCAGCGCCCGCTGCTCCCGGACGGCCCGGACGACGTTCTGCACCGCGGCGACCACCCGTGCCGCCGGCTGCTCGTGGGTGATCAGCTCGATGTGCTCGACCTCGTCGACGATCTCGTGCACCGCGTCGTCGGAGAGCCGGGCCAGCTCCTCCTGCAACTGCAGGTGCACCGGGTCGCCGGTGACGGTGGCGCCGGCCGTCAGCACGTACAGCCGGCACTGCGGCGGCAGCTTCGCGTCGCGTACCTCGGCGTTGACGTCGCTCTGCCACGCCTCGAACTCGGCGTACGAGCCGTGCCACATCTGCCGGGTGCAGAATGCCGCCTTCGCCGACAGGCGCGCCTCCTCGGGCAGGCCGTCGATGCGGAAACGCCTGTCGCTGTGCGGGTTGAGCCGGATCATCCCGATGGTGCTCTGCCACATCGAGTCGCGCAGGTACTGCTCCACGAACGGCAGGCCGACACGCTGACGTTGCGAGCGCACCAGCTCCTCCGGATGCGCGACGTCGGCGAGGACCAGGCCGGCCACCTGCTCCGGGTGCCGCTCGGCGAAGTGCCGCACCAGCAGGCCGCCGTACGAGTGGGCGACGAGCACGTACGGCGGCTGGGCGCCCACCGCCTCGAGCAGGGCCTCCAGATCGTCGGTCGTGCACTCGGCGGTACGAGGCAGCGGACCCGGCGCGCTGCGGCCGATCCCGGCGCGGTCGTAGGCGACGGTGGGCGCGAACCCGGCCACCCCCTCCTGGATCCACGCCCACAGCTCCAGTGGGGTGGCCATTCCGCTCTCGAACACGACGGTGGGCCCGGGCTGCTCGCCCAGGCCGGTGGTGTGCACCCGCAGGGTGCGGCCACCGATGTCGACGTCGCTGCCGGGGCCGGGGATCAGGCGGCGGTCACGGCGGGTCGCGGCGGCCTGGTAGGTCGCCCCGGCCGCCAGGGCCACGGCGCTGACGCCGAGCCCCGCGGCCAGGATTCGCGGCATCATGGTGGGCATGGCGGTCCTCCGGTCTCAGGAGGCGGTGGACGCCGACAGCGCCGGCACCGCGGTGAACTGCGTACGCACCAGCCGCTCGTAGAGCGCGTCGGTGGCGAGCAGGTGGGCGTGGGTGCCCTGGGCGCGTACGGCGCCGTTCTCCAGCACGACGATGTGGTCCGCCCGCACCACGGTGGACAGACGGTGGGCCACCGCCACCACCGCCCGTCGCTCGGCGATCTCCGCGACCGAGGTCCGCAGCGCGAACTCGGCCTCGGCGTCGAGTTGGGAGGTCACCTCGTCGAGCAGCAGCACGTCGGGGTCGGGCACCAGCATCCGGGCGATGGCGATCCGCTGCCGTTGGCCGCCGGAGAGCGTGCGGCCCTCCTCACCCACGGGGGTGCCGAGCCCGTCCGGAAGCGTGTCGATCCAGTCGGTCAGGCTGGCCTGCCCGACGGCCTCGGCGACCCGGGCCGCCGGGGCGTCCGGCTCGGCGTAGCGGATGTTCTCCTCGATGCTGCCGTCCATCACCCGCGACTCCTGCTCGACGAACCCGATGCGGCTGCGCAGCGTGTCCAGCGGGATCTCCCGCACGTCGGCGCCGTCGAGCAGCACGCTGCCGGCGGGTGGTTCCCAGAGCCGGGTCAGCAGGCCGAACAGCGTCGACTTGCCGGAGCCGGACGGCCCGACGATCGCCACCAGGCCCTGCCGGGGCACGTCGAAGGACACCCCGCGCAGCACCGGGCGATCCGGCAGGTAGGCGAAGTGCAGGTCGCGTACCCGCAGCAGCGGCGCGCTCGGCGTGGCGCGGGCGGCGGGCGCGACCGGGGCGGCCGGCGACACCGGGGCCGGCGGCACCGTGGAGTCGTCCTCCTGCGGGAAGCGCAGCAGCATGTCGATCCGGCTCACCGAGGCGAGCCCCTGCTGGAGCTGACCCATCGCCGCGAAGAAGCTGACCAGCGGCGCGATCAGGTAGAACAGGTAGAGCAGGAAGGTCGCGAACTCGCCGATGGTCAGCGCGCCGGACCCCATCCGCACCGCGCCGACCGCGAACACCACCGCGAACGAGCCCTGCACGCCGGCGTCGGCCGTCGGCGCGAGCAGGGCGTTGAGTCGTACCGTGCGCATGCCGGCGTCGTGCGCGGCGACGGCCTTCTCGTTGACCCGGTCGGCCTCGCGCTGCTCGGCGCGGCTGAGCTTGATCGTCGTCACCGCGGCGAGCGCCCGTTGCAGGTCGCTGCCCAGCTCGCCCACCCGCGACTGGGTGGCCTCGGTGGCGATCCGGATCCGGCGGGCCAGCATCACGCTGCCGCTGGCGGCGACCAGCACACACAGCAGCGCGGTGAGGCTCAGCACCGGGTCGATGACGGCCATCAGCACCACCGTGGCGGCCACCGTGATGCCGGTCAGGAAGAGCACGGCCAGGCTCTGGGTGAGCGCGGTCCGCAGCAGCGACGTGTCGGCGACCAGCCGGGTGAACAGGTCGCCGCGTCGGTGCTGCCAGTGCGCCGGCAGGGTGGCGCGCACCAGCCGGGTCACGATGGTCCGCCGTACGGCGAGCACCACGTGGGTCCCGGAGCGCCCGATGATGTAGGACTGGAAACCGGCGAGGGCGGCCTCGGTGACGAACAGCGTGATCAGCACGAGCAGCGTGCCCACCGCGAAGCGCTGCGCCGTGAGCTGCCCGACCAGCTTGCCGATGACGATCGGCTGCACCAGGGCGGCGGCGGAGCCCAGCAGGCCGAGCAGCACCGCCAGGGCCAACCCGAGGCGGTGCGGCCGCAGCAGGCGCATGGTCACCCGCAGCGGGCCGACGGCGGGCGGCGCGGCCGGCTCCGCCTTCCGGTCCGGCCGGCCCCGCTCAGCCACGGCGCAGCTTGCGGAAGAAGTCGGCGAGCAGGTTCACGTCGCTCGCCGACATGTGCTTGGCGACGTGGACGATGGCCGGGTAGGTGCCGACGAACGAGTACACGAACCGGTTGAGGCCCATGAAGACGGCGTTGCCGACGTGGAAGCCCCCGCCCATGCCGAGCATGGCCCACGCGGGCAGCTTGGGCGCGGCCATCATCAGCGGCATCGCCAGCTCGCTGGCCACCACACCCCAGCCGGCGGCCTTGGCGAGCCGTGGTCGCGACTTGAGCAGCTCGTAGACGCGCTTGTCGCCGTACACGGTGGTGCGGAAGATGCCCGGCATGGCCATGCCGTTGCGCCACGGCGAACCGACCAGCTTGGACAGCCCGGCGGCGAAGTACGACAGGTTGGTCTGGCCGGCCAGGAACCAGGCGCAGGCCTCCTTCGCCTTCTCGTCGTCGGAGAAGATCCGGCTCGCGGTGAGGGTGGCGTAGGTCAGCAGCGACATGTGCTCGGTGCCGTCGGTGCCGTAGCGGATCCGGAAGTGCAGCAGGTAGTTCGTCGCGGCGATGTAGGCGACCGAGACGTCGCGTACCTTCTTGCTGCTGTACGGGTTGATCAGCGCGACCGCCGCGGCGAGGCGGAGCTGGTAGATGAGGTAGATGCCCGGCGGCTTGAACAGGTAGTCCAGCAGGTCGCCGAGCTTGCCGGCGGTCAGCTTGTGCCGGGACCGCTCGACCTGCCAGCTCAGCAGGCCGGTGTCGGTGAAGACCTGCGGCTGCGTGAGGAACTCCAGCGACGCCAGTGCCAGACCGAGCGATGAGATCTGCTCGACCTGCTTGAGCGCCTTGTCGACGGGGACAACTTCGTTACCGGCCATCGGCTTCTCCTGCAACGTCGATCGGGTGGTGGATGGGGTGCCGAGGCCGCTTCCGACGCCGACGCGCCGGGGAGTCTGCGCCGACTCCCCGGACACGTGGCGAGGTCCTTGCTTAGCGCGTGACCGCCTGGCGGCGGCTCTGCACGAGCTCGGAGACGGTCATCTGGTCGGCGGTCTCGCTGTCGAGGCGGTAGCCGGTCGGGGTCTCCTCGGCACCGCCCCACTTGTGGTACGCGTAGAGGCCGGCGCCGACGGCGACACCGACGGCGAACGGGGTGAGGACCGGCGCGGCAACGCCGACCAGCTCCAGCGGCTCGAGAACGCCCTCGCCAACGGCGGGGATGTGACGCTCGGCCGCAGCCTCCATACGGTTCATTCAGTCCTCCTGTGGATAGAACCGGCTGTTGTCGAAAACTCTATTCTTCGATCGGTTCCTTCGACTCCACCAAAGTGCTGAACAATGAACTCAGTATGGTTCGGGGCGGTAATCACGGTAAATACCCGAGTGGGCTGACGGCCTGGTCACACCCGGATATAGCCAGGTGGCTAGGTCCCCCCTAGCCACCTTTCCCGCCCGACCGGTGCGGTCATTGGAATAGGTCCAGAAAATGGTCGTGGCCCTATTATTTGGTGCCCGTTCGGGCCGGTTGTAAAACTGCCTAAAAGGAGGCGACCGTGCCGAGTTCCGTCGCGTTGACAACCCATCTGTTGGTGCAGTTGGCAGTGGTGCTCGGCGCCTGCCGGCTGGCCGGCGCCCTGCTCGGCCGGCTCGGTCAGCCGCAGGTGGTGGCCGACATGATCGCCGGGTTCGCGCTCGGCCCGCTGGCGCTCGGGCTGCTGGCCCCCTCGGTGCAGCTTGCGCTCTTCCCCCGCGAGCTGGAGCTCGCCGGCGCCACCGTCGCCCACCCGTCGGCCCAGATCCTGCACGTGCTCGGCCAGCTCGGCGCGACCCTGTTCATGTTCCTGGTCGGCCTCTCCTTCGACGGCGCGGGCGCCATCCGCCACCTGCGTACCGCCACCACCACGGCGGTCGCCAGCCTGGCCGCGCCGCTGGTGGTGGGCGGCCTGCTCGGCCTGGCGCTGGCCGGCGGCGCCCTTGGCATCGCCGCGTCCGACGACGGCTGGTTCGGCGCACACATCCCCGGTTGGCAGGCGGCGTGGTTCCTCGGTCTCGCCGTCGCCGTCTCCGCGTTCCCCGTGCTGGCCCGCATCCTGGAGGAGACCGGCGCCACCCGCACCACGGTGGGCACGGTGTCGCTGGCCTGCGCGGCCACCGACGACGCGGTGGCCTGGATGATGCTGGCCGGCCTGATGGCGACCGCCGGCGCCGCCGCCCACCTCGGCGTCCTCGCCGTCGCGGGCGGCCTCGTCTACGTCGCGGTGCTTGTCGCCCTGCGGCCGCTGTTGCGGCGCTACGCCAGGTGGGCGACCGAGGGCGGCGACGCGCTGCGCCCCGCCGCCGTCGGGGCGGCACTCGTGCTGCTGACCGCCTGCGCCGCCACCACCGAGATGATCGGCCTGCATGCCGTCTTCGGCGCGTTCGTCTGCGGGATGGTCATGCCCCGCGAGCTGACCGCCCACCTCACCGGGCGCATCGCGCCGCTGACCACCACCCTGCTGTTGCCGCTCTTCTTCGCCTCCGCCGGCCTGCGCATCGTCACCGACACCCTGCTGGACCCGAGCGGTTGGTTGGTGCTGGGCGCGGTGGTGCTGGTCGCCGTGGTGAGCAAGGGCGGGGTGAGCGCGCTGGTGGCCCGCTGGTCCGGGCTGAGCTGGTCGCAGTCCGCGTCCGTCGGCGCGCTGCTCAACGCCCGCGGCATGATGGAGCTGGTGCTGATCGACGTGGCGCTGCGCGCCGGGCTGATCGGGCCGAAGCTCTACACCGTGCTGGCGCTGATGACCATGGTGACCACCTTCGCGGCGGCGCCGGTCTTCGCGTTGACCCGCCGCCGCTGGCCCGCGTCGGCCGCGCCGGTGGACGTCGAGCGGATGCCGGCGGTCCCGGCGGGCACCACCTGACGGCGGGAAGGCCGCGAGGCGGCGACGGGGTGCGGACGGTGCCGCGACGCCGAAACCGACGAGCGGTACGACTCCACGTCAGGTGTGACTCGGAGTCGTACCGCTCGTCGGCGTCCTGCCCCGCCGCGCTCCCCGCCCAGGTGTCCCGACCACACCGGCGAGCACGCCCGGCGGGGGTGTCACCTGCCGACAAGCGCCGCCAGGTCGACCTTGTCGTGGGCGGTGCGCGGCAGCGCCGCCATCCGGCGGATCCGACTCGGCACCAGGTGGGCGGGCAGACACCCCGCCACGTGGTCCCGCACCTGCTCGGGCGCGAGGTCGGTGCCGGCGCGCGGCACGTAGTAGGCGACCAGCTGAAGCTCGCCGAGCTGGTTGGCCTCGGCGAGCACCGCGCACTGGGCCACCGCCGGATGGGCCGCGATGGCCGCCTCCGGCTCGCCCAGCTCCACCCGGAACCCGCGCAACTGCACCTGGCGGTCGCGGCGACCCAGGTAGTGCAGCCGCCCCTCGGCGTCCTGCCGCGCCCAGTCGCCGCTGCGGTAGTACCGCTGCCCGTCCACGGTGACGAAACGCTGCGCGGTCAGCTCCGCGCGCCCCAGATACCCGTGCGACACCGACGCGCCGGCCACCAGCATCTCGCCCGCCTCGCCGACCGGCACCGGGCGCAGGTGCTCGTCGACCAGGCGGACCCGCAGGTGCGGCAGCGGCCGACCGATCGGCGTGGCGCCGGGCAGGTCGCCCGCCTCCTCGTCCAGCGCGACGAACGTGACGTGCACTGTGGTCTCGGTGATGCCGTACATGTTGACGAGCGTTGCCGCCGGGGCGACACCCAGCTCCCGCCAGGCCCGCACGGCGCCGGTGTGCAGGGCCTCGCCGCCGAACACGACGTAGCGCAACTCGGGAAGCGGCACCGGCTGGACCTCCAGCTCGGCGACGAGGTGCCCGAACGCGGTGGGCACCTGGCTGAGCACGGTGACCCCCTCGTCGGCGAGCAGCTCGCCGAACGCGCGCGGATCGGCCGCCACCCACGGCGGTACGACCACCACCCGGCCGCCGTGCAGCAGCGCGCCCCACAGCTCCCAGACACTGAAGTCGAAGCTGTGCGAGTGGAACATCGTCCACACGTCGGCGGCGGACAGCGTGAACCGCTCGGCGCAGGCGTCCATCAGCGCGCACACGTGCGCGTCGCCGACCACCACACCCTTGGGCGTACCGGTGGAGCCGGAGGTGTAGATCACGTACGCCGTGCCGGCCGGCACCGCCCGCGGCGGGCCGCCGCCGGTGCGGACCACCACCGGCCGCCCGGTGCCCGGCTCCACCTGCACCAGCGTGTCGATCCCGGCGTCGCCGACGATGTGCT
Source organism: Micromonospora sp. DT231 (assembly GCF_049847025.1). Lineage (NCBI taxonomy): Bacteria > Bacillati > Actinomycetota > Actinomycetes > Micromonosporales > Micromonosporaceae > Micromonospora > Micromonospora sp. DT231. The sequence continues at coordinate 207,272 of NZ_JBNCNO010000001.1, forward strand.
CCTGCCGGGACGCGGGATACGCCGGGTCGATCGGCACGTACCCGCAACCGTGCTCCAGGATGCCGAGGATCGCCACGACCACCTCGGCGCAGCGGGGCATCCGCAGTCCCACAAGTGTGCCCTCGGGCACCCCGGCCTCGGCGAGTTGGTGGCGCAGCTCCCGCGCGGCGGCGGCCAGCTCCCCGTAGCGCAGCTCCCGGTCCCCGTCGACGACCGCTACCGCGTCCGGGTCGCGGGCGACCTGCTCGGCGAAGCGCCGCGCCAGCGTCAGCACGGCACGGCCCGGCGTCGCATCGGTGCCACCACGACCGTGGACACAGGCCCTAGCGGTGCGGGGGACCTGGTGAACAGCAGGTCCACGCTGCCGTCGGTGGTGTCGTCGGCCCAGCCGATGGTCACCTCGTAGCCGGCGTCCTCGCCGAGCGCGGCCAGGTCCTCCGGGTCGACGGCGCCATGGTCGCTGCCCAGCCGGCGCCGACAGGCCGCGACGGGCATGCCGGTGGCGAGGGCGTTCGCCGCGGACACCTCTCCGGCGAGGCGGGCGTTGGCCAGACCGGTCACCCGGACGGCCGGCACACCGGCGGCGAGCGCCGCCGGCAACCCGGCCAGGTCACAGGACGCCGGGGGAGTGCCGGAACGGGCCGGCGCGGCGGTGTGCAGCACCACGTCGTACCGGTGTCGGGTCAGCTCGTTGTGGCACCGACCCCGCTTGACCCGGACGTCGACGCACGCCACCCCGTCCAGGCGCGCCGGGGCCTCGGCGAAGAAGTCCGGATCCACAAGCAGCTCCTTGTCCAGCGCCACCGCGCGGGTGACGTCGGCGCGGATCTGCGCCGGGTCGTCGCCGGGGGTGGCGCGCAGCAGCCGTACCGCGGCCTGCATGGTGAAGGCCAGGCGGGCGTTGCGGACGTCGCCGACGAACACCGCGCCACCGGGGCGCAGCAGCCCCACGACGCGGGCCAGGACGGCGTCGAGGTAGTCGAGGGTCGGGAAGTACTGCACCACCGAGTTGAGCACCACCAGGTCGAAGGACGCGGCGGGCAACCCGGTGACGTCGTGCGCGGCCTGGTGGCGCAGCACCACCCGTCCGGTGAGATCCGGGCGGGCGGCGGTCTGCTCGGCCAGGCGGCGCACCACCGCGCCGGACAGGTCGGTGGCCCAGTACGCCTCGCACTCCGGCGCCAGCCGGCCCAGCAGCAACCCGCTGCCGGCGCCGATCTCCAGCACCCGCTCGGGGCGCAGGGCGCGGATCCGGTCCACCGTGGCCTGCTGCCACTCGCGCATCTCGGCGAGCGGGATGGGCTGGCCGGTGTAACTGCTGTTCCAGCCGGAGAAGTCGGCGCCGAGCCCGGCACCGTCTCCCGCGTAGAGCTGGTCGTAGATCGACTCCCAGTCCCGGACCACGGCGGCGTCGCCGGTGTGCACCGGTGGGGCGCACCGGGCGGCCGCGCGGCCCACCAGGTCGACGCAGCCCTCCGGGCGACGGCGGCCCAGGTCCCCGGTGCGCCGCAGCCGGGTGCCGAACGGGTCCACCACCACGTCGTCCGGTTGGTCGCCGCCGGGCCGGGCGGCCGGAACGGACTCGCCGCCGACGTAGAGTTCGCCGACGTCCCCGGCGGGTGTGGGGTGCAGGTCGGGGTCGAGCAGGCGCAGGGAGGTGCCGGGCAGTGGCAGCCCCACCGGCAGCCGGTCCGGCAGCGGGGCGCCGGCCGGCAGGCGCAGCGCCGCGCAGCCGAGGCCGCCTTCGGCGGGCGCGTACTCCCAGGTCAGTGCCGCGCCCGGGTGCCGCTGGCGCCACCGGGCGACCTCGTCGCGCGGCAGCCGTCCCCCGGTGAGTACCAGCTCCCCGGTGGGCGACGCCTCGTCCGGCAGCGCGGTGAGCGTCGCCAGGTCGGCCGGGGTGAGCTTGGCGAAGGTGGGCCGCCAACCGGACCAGGCGGCGTCCTCCAACTCGCCCACCTGCACGCAGCCGCCGGCCACCAGCGGCACCAGCAGCGCGGCCAGTTCGCCGGCGGTGCCCGGCAGCGTCGGGAGCACGGCCACGCCGCCCGCGGCGGCGTAGGCGGGCAGCGCCCACCGCAGGTACGCGCTCAACGCCCGCCCGCTCAGCGCGCCGTCGTCGCCGACCAGCACGTCGTCGTCGACGGCGCCGCCGAGCACGACGCGCAGCCCGTCGACCGTGGGCGGATCGGTCGGGGCGGCGCCGAACGGCAGGACCACGGCGGTGCCCGCCGGGTGGGCGTCCGGGTCGGCGGTGAGCACGACGGCCGGCACGGCGCTGGCGCCCAGGCGGGTGTAGGCGGCGCCGACGCGCAGTGTGGCCAGCAGCGCGGCCACCGCCCCCGGGACGTCGTCGTCGTCGGCGGCGATGCCGACCAGGGTGCCGGGGCCGACGCCCCGGGCGCGCAGCGTTTCGGTGAGCTGTCGCGTCCAGCCCTCGAGCCGGCCGTGGGTCACGGTCTCGGCGTCGGTGACGAGGGCGGGACGCTCCGGACAGGCGTGGGCGACGGTGAGGCAGCCGGAGTCGGTCATCGTGCTCACCCCCGCACCGGCTCGGCGTCCGCGGTCGCGGAGGGGGCGGGTACGTGGCCGATGGCGGCGAAGTAGTCCAGGCACTGCCCGATGAACTCCCGCCCGACCTCGGGGGCGGGCACGTCGTCGCCGAGGACGGCGTGCGCCCGACTGGTGTCGTACAGCGGTTCGCGCCACCCGTCGGCGTTGGCCCGCACCCACGGGCCGAGCACCGACAGCACCAGGTCCCACCTGCCGTCCGGGTCGCGGCGGGACAGCCGGACCAGTTCGGCGTACCACTGCTCCAGCGGCACCCCGACGGCCTGGTAGCCCCGGTCGGACAGCGCGCCGGCCAGCTCGGCGAAGGTGAACGGCGCCGCCGCGGTCAGGTGGAACGCCTGACCGAGGGCGTCCCGGCGGCGGGCCAGCGCCGCCATGCCGGCCGCCACGTGCTCGACGGTGGACACCGGAAGCGCGATGTCGCTGTCCGGGACGAGGCCCAGGGCGACGCAGCCGCGCACGATGTCGCTGACCACGTCGCCGACCTTCCACCGCCCGGTCACCGGGCTGCCGATCAGCCGGGCCGCCCGGGTGAGCACCACGGGTACGCCACGTGCCGCCGCCTCCCCGACGATCCGGTCGGCCACCCACTGCGACTGGATGTAGCCGTTGTAGAGGTGTGGCGGCGGAGTGTCCACGAAGACCTCCCGGCCGGCCCGCTCGACGTCGGCGAGGTCGGTGACCTCCGCCGGCGACACGTAGTGCACGGGGACGGTTCCGGCGCTGCCCGACGTGGCCAGCCGCAGCACCTCGCGGGTGCCGCCGACGTTCGTCGGCCGGACCCGCCGGTAGGGCGGGAGGATGTTGACCACCGCGCCCAGGTGGTAGATCTCGTCGAGGTCGTCGGCCAGCGCCCCGAACGTGTCCGGGGCGAGGCCCAGGCGCGGCTGCGACAGGTTTCCGGGCAGCACCTCGATCCGGGCGTCGAACGCGTCGTCCCAGCGGCCGGCGGCGGCCAGCGCCTCCCGTACCCGGCGGCGGCCGTCGGCCGGGTCCAGCGAGCGGACCAGGCACACCACCGTGGTGGGCGTGTCGCGCAGCAGCCGTTCCAGCAGGGCGCTGCCCAGGTAGCCGGTGGCGCCGGTGAGCAGCACCCGCCGCGGCTCGGCCGCCCACCGCACCGGCTCCCGGCCGGTGATGTCGTCGTCGAGCACCGCCTCCCGGAGCACGTCGACGTGGCCACGGGGGTCGCGGGCACGGTCGTCGGCGACGCCGCCGGCCTCGATCAGGGCCGCCAGGCGGGCCACGGTCGGCCCGGCGAACAACGCCTGCAACGGCAGCAGGGTCCGCCACTCGTCGTGGATCCGGTTGGCCGCGCGGGTGCCGAGCAGCGAGTGCAGGCCCAGTTCGACGAGGTTGTCGTCGCGGCCGACGTGCTCCAGCTGGAGCAGGTCGGCGAAGAGGGCGCTCAGCGCCGCCTCGGTCTCCGTCCCGGCGGCCGGCGCGGGGGTGACCGGCGCGGGGGCCGGGTCCGCCGCCCGGTCGGTGGACGGCCGCGCCGGGGCGGCGGCCTCCGGGATGTCGCCCAGGCGCGCCGGTTCGTCCCGCACGATCGCCGCGAGCACGTCGTGCACGCCCGCGACGAGTGCCCGTGCCCGGGCACCGTCGACGCGTCGACGGTCGTAGATGAGGTGCAGTGGCAGGTCGTCGCCCGGAAGCACCATCAGCACCAGCGGCGTGTGCGGGCGGGTGTGCAGCTGGAAGCCCTCCAGGCCCAACCCCTCCTCGCCGAGCGTGAACGGCGGCAGCGGCATGTTCTGGAAGCCGACGATGCTGTCGAACAGCTCGGTGCCGGCCGGTGCGCTGCTCCACCGCTGGATGTCGGCCAACCCGGTGGCCGCGTTGTCCCGGACCGCGATGATGTCGTCCTGGATGGCCCGCAACCAGGGCACCACCTGGCGTTCCGGGCCCAGCGTGCTGCGTACCGGCACGGTGCCGACCAGGCAGCCGACCACCGACTCCGCGCCGGGCAGGTCAGCGGGACGGTGGGCGAAGGTGGTGCCGACGGCCACGTCGGTGCTGCCGGTGGCCCGCCCCAGCACCAGCGTCCACGCCCCCTGCACGAGCGTGTGCAGGGAGAGCCGGTGCCGCTGCGAGTATCCGCGCAGCTCGTCGGCGAGGTCACCGAGGGACCTGTCGATCCAGTCGAAGGCGGGGCCGTCGGCCGGGGCCGCGCCTCCGTCGAGGCGCAGCGGCTCGGGCTGGTAGCCGGCCAGGTAGCGGCGCCAGAACGGCCCCACCGCCTCCGGGTCCTGCCGCTTCCACCAGGCCACGTAGTCGCGGAAACGGCCCGGCGCCAGCAGCACCGGCTCCCGGCCGCGGACGTACGCCTTGTAGGCCGCGGTGAAGTCGGACATCATCAGGCCGATCGACCAGCCGTCCACCACCAGGTGCGACAGGCGCAGCGCGATCTGGAAGCGGTCGTCGGCCAGCAGGCACAGCCCGACCCGCATGATCGGTGGGGTCTCCAGGTCGAAACCGCGCCGGCGCTCGTCGCGCAGCAGCTCCTCGAGGAGACGACGCTGCTCGGCGGCCGGCAGGGTCCGCCAGTCGTGGGTTTCCCGGGGCAACGCCGCTCGGGCGTGCACGGCCTGCACCGGCTTGGCGATGCCGTCCCAGCGGAACGCGGTCCGCAGCGCCGGGTGGCGGTCCACCACCAGCTGCCAGGCCCGCCAGAACGCCTCCTGGTCCGGGCTGCCGGTGAGGGAGAGCACGGTCTGCTCGACGTAGAAGCCCTCGTTCGGCGCGTACAGGTGGTGGTAGAGCATGCCCTGCTGCATCGGGGTCAGCTCGTAGACGTCGTCCAGGTTGGTACGGCTCATGCCCGCCTCCGTAGCGGTGTCGGGCCGGCGATCGGGGCTAGCGTGCCGGCCAGGCGCGACAACAGCTCGTCCCGCGCGGTACGCAGGAAGAAGTGGTCGCCGGGGAACATCTCAAGGGCGAACGGGCCGGTGGTGCAGCCCGTCCAGGCGGTGAGCGCGTCGGGGTCGACCCCGACGTCGCCGAACCCGCCGAACGCCGTGACCGGGCAGCTCACCGGCAGTCCGTGGTACGAGTAGTCGTCCACCACCGTGAAGTCGGCCCGCAGCACCGGCAGCAGGATCTCCATCAGCGCGTCGTGTTCGAGCACCTCCGGCGGCGTACCGCCGAGGGAACGGATGTGTTCGCGGAACAGGTCGTCGGGCAGCGTCGACACGGGCGGTTCGACCCGGGGTACGCCGGGAGCCCGCATCGCCGCCACGAACAGGTGCTCGGCGACCAGCCCGTAGTAGTGCTCCAGCCGCCGGCACAGCTCGAAGGCGAGCAGCGATCCGTAGCTGTAGCCGAGCACCGCGAAGCGCTGCCCGGGCCGGGACAGCACCGCGCCCAGCAGTTCGGCGACCAGGGGCTCCAGCCGGTCCACCGGATCCTCGTGGAAACGCAGGCCGCGTCCGGGCAGTTCGAGCGCGTCGAGCGTGACGCCGGGCGGCAGGCTGTCGGCCCAGTCGGCGAACACCCGCGCCGAACCCCCGGCGTACGGGAGGCAGTAGAGCGTCAGCGCGTTCACCACGGCCGCTCACCGCCCGCACCGACCAGGATCGCGCCGATGGTCCGGAACTGGATGTTCGACGTGCCCTCGTAGATCTTGCCGACCTTGGCGTCCCGGTACAGCTTCTCCACCGGGTGGGCGGTGGTGAACCCGTTGCCGCCCAACGTCTCCACCGCCTGCGAGGCGGCGCGCTCGGCCACCTCCGACGCCAGGTACTTGGCCATCGCGCTGACCCGCAACCGGTCGGTGGGCGTGCCGTGGTGCAGCACCCGCACCGCGTCGTAGAGCAGGACCCGGGCCGCCTCCAGCTCCGCGGCGAGCCGGGCGAGGGGGAACAGCACCCCCTGGTACGCCACGATCGCCTCGCCGAACTGCTCGCGCCGCTGCGCGTAGGCGAGCGCCTCGTGCAGGGCCCCCCGGGCCAGACCGACGAGCTGCGCCGCGATGCCCAGCTTGCCGACGTTCAGCGTCTCCATCGCCAGCAGGTCGGCGGCGCCCACCCGGCCCAGCACGTTCTCCCGGCCCACCGGCACCCCGTCGAGTCGCACGTCGCAGGTGGAGCTGGCCCGGATGCCGAGCTTGGCCTTGGGCGGGCCGACGCTCAGCCCCGGCGAGTCGCGGTCCACCAGGAACGCGGTGAGCCCGCCGGACGCGCCGTCGACACGTGCGAACACCAGGAACAGGCCGGCCTCGGCGGCGCTTGTCGTCCAGCACTTGCGCCCGTGCAGGAGGTACCCCTGGCCGTTGGCCTCGGCGCGGGTGGTGAGCGCGAAGGCGTCGCTGCCGGCCTGCTCCTCGGAGATCGCGTACGCGCCGGCCAGGCCGGTCGCCAGCCGGGGCAGGTACCGGCGCTTCTGGTCACCGGTGCCGTGGCGCAGCACCGCGCTGGCCACCAGCGCGTTCTGCACGTCGACGAAGACGGCGACGGCCGGGTCGACGGCGGCCAGTTCCTCGATCGCGATGAGCACCGCGAGCAGGTCCTGACCGGCGCCGCCGTACGCACGGGGGATCTCGATGCCCATCAGGCCGGCGGGCACCAGTTTCTTCAGCAGCGTCGGGTCGAGGGCCGACGCGGCGTCCATCTCACCGACCAGGGGTCGCACCTCGGTCTCGGCGAAGTCGCGTACCGCGTCCCGCCAGGCGGTGTGCCGCTCGGACAACGCGGTGACCGGGCGGGCGATCGTCTCGGTGGTCGTCACAGCTCCTCCTCCATGTCGTTGAGCACCGCGGCCAGGTCGTCGGTGCCGAGGTCGGCCAGCGGGAAGTCGCCCGCCGACACCTGGCCCGACCCGAGGTCGCGGCTGTGCGCGGCGATGTCGCGCAGGGCGGTCTCGAAGGCGTCCGCGAGGCTCGGCAGCTCGACCGCCGGGTCGGTGCTGCTCCAGTGGATGTGCAGAGCGCCCGCGTAGTCGACGACGGTGAGCCGCACGGCCGCGCCGAGGCTGTCCCGCTCCCAGCGGGGCCAGGGCGCCGGGTTGCCCGGTGGCAGCAGTCGGGCCAACCGGGACCGCTCGCCGAAACGTTCCAGCACGTGCAGGGCGATCCGGGCCGGCCCGTACGCGCCGTCGGCGGCGGAGCGATTCCACTCCTTGACCGCCGGCAGCAGCGCGGCCAGGTCGTCGGTGCCCAGCGCGCCGGGGACCTCGGCGACGGACAGGATCGCGCCCACCGTGCGGGAGGCGTCCACCGTGCCGTCGTCGCGCCGGTCGCCGACCACCAGCAGCGGGCCGTCCAGGCCGGTACGCCTGGTGGCCAGGGTGAGTGCCGCCAGGGCGGTCTCGGTCAGGCTCAGCCGGTAGCCGCGCCGGGTCGCGTCGGTGAGCCGCTCGGTCTCGTCGGCGGTGAGCTGGCTGACGGCCTGGTGTGGGGTCCCCTCCGGCACCGCGGCCGGTGCCACGACCGCGGCGCCGGCCGCCTGCGGGGACTGCTCGGCCCACCTGGTGAACGGGTCGGTGGGCGGTGCCAGCACGACGCTGTCGCCGTTGCGCAGCTGCTGGGTGATGCTCAGGAACTCGGAGACCACGACCTCCCACGAGCCCGCGTCGACGACCAGCTCCGAGGCGAGCAGGGTGAGCACCCGGCCGTCGGCGCCGAGGTCGAACAGCGCGGCGGTGAAGACCGTGCCGCGCTCGACGTCGAGCTCCTCGCGCATCTCGTCGACCATCTGGGCGACCGCCTCGGCCCGTACCTCGGCCGGCAACGTGCCCAGCTCGATGACCGGCAGGTGGGCGGAGACCTCGTCGGCCGGCACGGCCGCCTGGCACCAGCCGTCGTCGCCGCTCGCCGCGAAGCGGGTCCGCAGTGCCGGGTGCCGGCCGATGATCTGGCGGACCGCCTCCCGGGCGGCGTCGAGGCACAGCTCCGCCTCGACGTGGAGGTCGACCCGGTGGGCGCCCGCCGGCAGGCCGGGCGCGGCCACCGCGAGCAGGCGCCGCTGGAACGGCGTCACGCGGGTCGCCGCGACGTCCCCGCCCGGAGCCGCCGCCACGGCGCCGCGCGCCTCCAGCCGCTCGGCGAGGTCCACGATGGACTGTGCCTCGAAGAGGTCCTGGAGCCGCAGGTCGATTCCCTGGTCGTTGACCTGCGTGATGATCCGGACGCCGATGATCGAGTCGCCGCCGAGCTGGAAGAAGTTCGCCCACGGGTCGACCTCGTCGACGCCGATGGCGTGCGCCGCGATCTGGCACAGCCGTACCGCCAGCGGGGTCAGCTCGCCCCGTTCCCGCTCGACCGCGACCACCCCGGGTTCGGGCAGGTTGTTGCGGTCGACCTTGCCGTTCGCGCTGAGCGGCAGGGCGTCCAGGACGGTGATGGTGCTGGGAATCATGTACGGCGGCAGCAGGGTCGCGGCGTGCGCGCGCACCGCGTCGACGAGGTCCGGATCGCCGACGTGTTCCGGGCCGGTGACGATGTACGCGGCGAGCCGGCGGTGGTGGCGGTCGCCGGTGGCGATCGCCACGGCGGCATCCACGTCGGGGTGACCCACCAGGGCGTGTTCGATGTCGCCGAGTTCGATGCGGTAGCCGCCGATTTTGACTTGGTGGTCGTTGCGGCCGGCGAATTCGATGGTGCCGTTGGGGAGGCGGCGGCCGAGGTCGCCGGTGCGGTAGAGGCGTTGGCCGGTGGTGGGGTGGGTGATGAAGGCGGTGTGGGTTTTGTCGGGGTCGTTGTGGTAGCCGTTGGCGAGGCCGGTGCCGCCGATGTGGAGGTCGCCGGTGACCCAGGTGGGGCATTCTTGGTGGCGGTCGTTGAGGACGTGGAAGGTTTGGTTGGTCATGGGTCGGCCGTAGGGGATGGATTCCCAGGTGGGGTCGACGTGGTCGATGTCGTGCAGGATGGACCAGATGGCGGCTTCGGTGGCGCCGCCGAGGCTGGTGATTTTGGTGTGGGGTGCGGTGGTGGTGATGCGGTTGGGGAGGTCGGTGGGGATCCAGTCGCCGGAGAGGAGGACTTGGCGCAGGGTTGGTGTGGTGGTGTTGGTGGCTTCGAGGTGTTCGACGAGCATGGCCATGAGTGCGGGTACGGAGTTCCAGATGGTGATGTGGTGTTCTTGGATGAGGTGGTGCCAGCGGGCGGGGTCGCGGTTGGCGTGGGGTTCGGGCAGGACGAGGGTGGCGCCGGTGGCGAGGCTGCCGAAGATGTCCCAGACGGAGAGGTCGAAGCTGAGGGCGGAGAGGCCGAGGATGGCGTCGGTGGGGGTGAGGTGGTAGCGGGTGTTGATGTCGACGCAGGTGTTGACGGCGGCGCGGTGGCAGATGGCGACGCCTTTGGGTCGGCCGGTGGAGCCGGAGGTGTAGATGATGTAGGCGAGTTCGTCGGGTTGCACCTCGGTGGCGACGGCGGGCGGGTTGTGTGCCACCGCGGCGTCGTCGTCGGCATCGACCACCACGACCGGTAGACCCGAGCCGGGGTGGCCGGTTGTGCCGGCGCGGACCAGGACGGCGGCGCACTCGGCGTGCGAGAGCACGAACTCCTGCCGCTCCGGTGGAGTCGACGGGTCCACCGGCACGTACGCCGCCCCGGCGAGCCCGACGGCGAGGACGGCCACGATCTGTTCGACCGACTTGTCGATGACCACGGCGACCCGGTCGCCCCGGGTCACACCGGCGTCGACGAGTTGGTGCGCGACGAACGACGCCCGGGTGAGCAACTGTCCGAAGGTCAACCGTCGGCCCGAGGCCACCACGGCCAGCCCGTCCGGATCCGCGGTGGCGTGCTCGACCAGCCGGGTCCACAGCAGCCCGGAGGGCACCGGCGCCTGGGTGGCGTTCACCTCGGCCACCAACTCGGCCAGCCCGGCGGGGGAGACCTCGGCCGAGCCGGTCCAGCCCGCACCGGAGCCCAGGCGGCGCAACACGTCGACGAAGCCGCCGAACATCTGCTCCACCAACCCGTCCGGGAACAGCTCGTCCACGCTGGGCCAACCGACCACGAGACCGGCCTCCACCTCCAGCGCCGCGGCGTCGATCCACACCTGCGGTGTCTGGATCACCTGGTGTTCGAGCTGCCCCAGCCAGTCCACCATCGACGACTCGTTGGCCTCGCTCTCGTTGACCAGGGTGCTGGTGAACACCGTCGGCATCATGGCGGCGTCGGTGCCGCCACGCTGACGGGCCAGCTCGCGGAGGATGTCGACACCGTTGACGTAGCGGTACTCCAGGTCCTCCCAGTTCTGCTCCTGCAACCGGCGGGCCACCCCGAGGATCGAGTCGTCCTCGACCAGGTCGACCGGCAGCAGCGTGAAGGACGCGAACCCGCCGACCAGGTGCTCCGCGTCGGGGTGCACGGGCAGCCGGATGTTCGTGGTCACGTTGAGCGTGAAGCGGCCCGAGCGGGTCCACCCGCCCAACACGCAGGCGTACGCGGCCAGCAGCACCGCCGACGGAGTGACGCCGTGCGCGGCGGCCTCCCGCTTGATGGCGTCCCACTCCGTCGCCGGGATCAGCGCGCTGCGGGGCACGAACTTCGGCTCCCGCACCAGCTCCGGTGAGGTGGCCAGCGGCAGCTCCGGCGGCGAGGGCAGGGTGGCCACCCGCTCCCGCCAGTAGTCCATGGATCGGCGGTAGAGCGAGGTCTCCTTGAGCTTCTCCGCGGCCAGCCGGTAGTCGCGGAACGAGATGCCCAGCTCGGGCAGCTCCTCGGCCGGCCGCTCGTAGTAGGCGCGCCAGTCCGCGAGCAGGATCCGGACGCTGCCCATGTCGGCCATCATCAGCTCGAAGCTGAGGAACAGTCGGGTACGCCCGCCGGGCAGGTGCACCACCCGGATCTCGAACAGCGGCCACGCGTCCTCGGGTCGCATCTCGTGCGACATCGCCTCGCGCATCTCGGCGAGCCGGCCCTCGACCACCTCCGGCGTCTCGTCGCGCAGGTCGACAACGGGGAAGTCGTACCGGGTGACCTCGGGCAGCACCCGCTGGTGACCGTCGCGCGTGAACACGGCCCGCAGCATCGCGTGCCGGGCCAGCACCCGGTTCCACGCCTGGTTGAGCCGCTCGACGTCCAGGTCGTCCCGGTCCACCTCCCAGTACATGTGCGCGCCGACGTTGCCCATGCTGAAGTTGCCCATCCGGCCGATCCACTGGGCCTGCTGGATCTCGCTGAGCCCGAACGGCTCGTGCAGGTGCTCCCAATCCGGCACGGCCACCGGCATCTCGTCGTCGGCCGCCGGCGCCGGCTCGGCGGTGGTCGGCGCGGCCTCGGGCAGCAGCTCCGAAACCACCTCGGCGAGGGCGGCCACCGTGGACGCCTTGACCAGGCGGCGCAGCGGCACCTGCACGCCCAGGTCCTGCTGGATCCGGCTGACCACCTTCGTGGCGAGCAGCGAGTGGCCGCCCAGCTCGATGAAGATGTCGTCGACGCCGATCGGTGCCACGCCGAGCAGGTCCTGCCAGATGAGCGCGATGCGCCGTTCGACGTCGGTCCGTGGCGCCAGGTACACGGTGGTCAGCGCCGGGCGGGTGTCGGCCTCGCCGAAGTCGATGTCGTCCGGCTCCTCGACCACGACGCCCGGTGCGGTGCTGCCGGTGGCGGTGGGCGCCTCCACGAAGTAGCGCCGGCGCTCGAAGGGGTAGGTCGGAAGGGCGACCCGGCGACGCCGGGCACCGTCGTGCACGCCGTCCCAGTCGACCTCCACGCCGCCCAGCCAGAGCCGACCGACAGCCTCCAGGGCCGCCGCCTCGTCGGAGCCGTCGGCGTCCGGCGCGCGCATGGTGGGCACCGCGACCACGCCACGCGCCTCGGGCGCCAACCGGGCGAGAGTGCACAGGGTGGTGCCGGGGCCGACCTCCACCAGGACACCGATGCCCTGCTCGCGCAGGCGGGTCATCCCGTCGGCGAAGCGGACCGGTTCGCGGAGTTGACCGCTCCAGTACTCCGGGCTGACGGCCTCCGTCCCGGTCAGCCAGGTGCCGGTGCGTCCCGAGAGGATCGGCGCGGTGGGCGCCGAGGGCGACGCGGCGGCCACGGCGGCGGCGAACGGGCCGACGACCGTGTCCATCATCCGGGAGTGGAACGCGTGCGAGGTGTGCAGCATCCGGTGCCCGACACCGTCGGCCTCCAGCATCGCCGCGAATGCCTGGACGTCCTCGACGGTGCCCGCGACCACGCAGACCTCGGGCGCGTTGTACGCCGCGATGTCCAGGCCCACCGGCAGCCGTGCCACAAGCGCCTCGGCGGGCAGCGCCACCGACAGCATCGCGCCGGTCGGCTGGGCGCCCATGAGCCGTCCGCGCTCGGCGACCAGCCGGGCCGCCTCCTCCGGCTCGAACACGCCGGCCAGAGCGGCGGCGGTGAACTCGCCGACGCTGTGCCCGATCGTCGCGTCGCGGCGCACCCCCCACGAGGTGAGCAGGCGGGCCATCGCGTACTCGACGGTGAACAGCGCCGGCTGGGCGACCGCCGTGTCCGTCAGTCGGGTCCGGGCGGCCCGGTCGGCCGGGTCCGCGGCCACCAGCAGGTCGCGCAGGTCGACGCCGAGCGTCGACGTCAGCGCCTCGGCGCAGCGGTCCACCTCGGCGCGGAAAACCGGCTCGGTGCGGTACAGCCCGGCGCCCATGCCCGGGTACTGGCTGCCCTGCCCGGGGAAGAGCCACGCCACCTCGGGCTCCTCGGTGGGCGCCCGGCCGGAGAGGGTCCGCGGACCGGTGCCGCTGCCGAGCGCGCCGGCGGCGGTACGGACGTCGTCGACCACGACGGCCCGCCGGTGCGGGAAGTGGGTGCGCCCGGTCTGCAACGTCCAGGCCGCGTCGGCGATGTCGAGCAGTTCCGGCGCGTCGTCGGGCGCGTCGGCGTCGGCGAAGGCGGTGGCCAGCCGGTCGGTCGCCGTGTCCAGCGCGGCGGCGCTGCGTGCGGACACCACGATCAGGTGGCGGTCGCGGCGCGCACCGGACAGCTCGCGGGCCGGCGGCTCCTCCAGGATGGCGTGCACGTTTGTGCCACCGAACCCGAAGGAACTCACGCCGATGCGCCGCGGATCGCCGTTGGCCTTCCACGGCTGGAGCTCCGCGTTGACCCGGAACGGCGTCGCCGCGAAGTCGATCTCCGGGTTGGGCGCGGTGTAGTTGACGTTCGGCACCAGCTCGCCGTGCTTGAGCTGGAGCACCGCCTTGATCAGCGAGGCGATGCCGGCGGCGCTGTCCAGGTGCCCGATGTTGCTCTTCACCGAGCTGACCGCGCAGTAGCCGCGCCGGTCGGTGTGCCGCTGGAAGACCTTCGTCAGCGCGGCGATCTCGATCGGGTCGCCGAGCGCGGTGCCGGTGCCGTGTGCCTCGATCGCCTTGATGCTCTCCGGGTGCACCCCGGCCAGCCCGATCGCGGCCGACACCACCCGCGCCTGACCCTGGATGCTCGGCGCGGTGTAGCCGACCTTGGCGGCGCCGTCGTTGTTCGCCGCGGTGGCCCGGATGACCGCGTCGATCCGGTCGCCGTCGGCGAGCGCGTCGTCGAGGCGGCGCAGCACCACCACGCCGGCGCCGCTGCCGCTCACCGTGCCCCGGGCCTGCGCGTCGAACGGGCGGCAGTGCCCGTCCGGCGAGAGGATCATGCCCTCCTGGTAGAGGTAGCCGCGGGTCTGTGGGAACCGTACGGTCACGCCGCCGGCCAGCGCCAGGTCGCACTCGTCGGCCAGCAGCGCCTGACAGGCCTGGTGCACGGCGAGGAGCGAGGTGGAGCAGGCGCTCTGCACGCAGACCGCCGGGCCGTCCAGGTCGAGCTTGTAGCTCAGCCGGCTGGCCAGGTAGTCCTTGTCGTTGGCCACCAGCAGCTCCAGGCCGTCGGCGGAGGCGTCCAGGCCGCGACCGGGCAGCAGGTGGGCCAGCAGGTACGACGACAGGCTGGCGCCCGCGTACACGCCGATCGAGCCGGGGTACGACGCCGGGGTGTGCCCGGCGTCCTCCAGCGCCTCCCACGCGCACTCCAGGAAGATGCGGTGCTGCGGGTCGAGCAGCGCCGCCTCCCGGGCGCTGTAACCGAAGAACCGGGCGTCGAAGAGTTCGGCGTCCTCCAGGGCGCCCCACGCCTTGACGAAGCGGGGGTCGGCCATCAGTTCCGGGGAGACGCCGGCGGCGAGCAGCTCCTCGTCGGTGAAGTGGCGGATCGACTCGGTCCCGGCGCGCAGGTTGTGCCAGAAGCGGGTGACGTCGGGAGCCCCCGGGAATCGGCCGGCCAGGCCGACCACGGCGATGTCGACGGTGTCGGTGCTCATGCCCTTGTCTCCTCTTCCTGTCCGGACCGGGCGACGCGTCGCCGGGCTCGACGGTTGCGTTGGCCGCGGGCGAAGGCCGCGTCCAGGTCCGCGTCGCGGTCGTCGGTGCCGGTGAGGACCCCCGCCAGGCGCCGCACGCTTGTGTGTTCGAACAGCAACGTGAGCGGGAAGTCGCGCCCGAGGGCGGTCCGCAGCTCACGGTGTAGTCGCAGGATCAGCACGGAATCGAGCCCCAGCTCGAAGAAGTTGGACCGCACGCACACCTGCGGCATGCCCAGGACCTGGCCGAGCTGCGTGGCCACGGTCCGCTCCACCGGGGTACGCGGTGGCGTGTGGTCGGTCGCCACGACCCCGGGTTCGGGCAGGTGGGCACGGTCGACCTTGCCGTTGGGGGTGAGCGGCAGGGTGTCCAGGACGGTGATGGTGCTGGGCAGCATGTACGACGGCAGCAGGCTGCTCGCGTGCTCCCGGACGGCGGCCCCGAGGTCCCCGTCGTGTTCTCCGGGGTGTGGCAGGACGTAGGCGGCCAGGCGGCGGTGGTGCCGATCTCCCGTGGTGGTCGCGATGGCCGTGCGCACCGCCGGGTGGCTGGCGAGGGCGTGTTCGATGTCGCCGAGTTCGATGCGGTAGCCGCCGATTTTGACTTGGTGGTCGTTGCGGCCGGCGAATTCGATGGTGCCGTTGGGGAGGCGGCGGCCGAGGTCGCCGGTGCGGTAGAGGCGTTGGCCGGTGGTGGGGTGGGTGATGAAGGCGGTGTGGGTTTTGTCGGGGTCGTTGTGGTAGCCGTTGGCGAGGCCGGTGCCGCCGATGTGGAGGTCGCCGGTGACCCAGGTGGGGCATTCTTGGTGGCGGTCGTTGAGGACGTGGAAGGTTTGGTTGGTCATGGGTCGGCCGTAGGGGATGGATTCCCAGGTGGGGTCGACGTGGTCGATGTCGTGCAGGATGGACCAGATGGCGGCTTCGGTGGCGCCGCCGAGGCTGGTGACGTGGGCGTTTGGGGCGGTGGTGGTGATGCGGTTGGGGAGGTCGGTGGGGATCCAGTCGCCGGAGAGGAGGACTTGGCGCAGGGTTGGTGTGGTGGTGTTGGTGGCTTCGAGGTGTTCGACGAGCATGGCCATGAGTGCGGGTACGGAGTTCCAGATGGTGATGTGGTGTTCTTGGATGAGGTGGTGCCAGCGGGCGGGGTCGCGGTTGGCGTGGGGTTCGGGCAGGACGAGGGTGGCGCCGGTGGCGAGGGCGCCGAAGATGTCCCAGACGGAGAGGTCGAAGCTGAGGGCGGAGAGGCCGAGGATGGCGTCGGTGGGGGTGAGGTGGTAGCGGGTGTTGATGTCGACGCAGGTGTTGACGGCGGCGCGGTGGCAGATGGCGACGCCTTTGGGTCGGCCGGTGGAGCCGGAGGTGTAGATGATGTAGGCGAGTTCGTCGGGTTGCACCTCGGTGGCGACGGCGGGCGGGTTGTGTGCCACCGCGGCGTCGTCGTCGGCATCGACCACGACCACGGGTAGACCCGAGCCGGCGTCGTCGGTGTCGGCTCCGGCGCGGAGCAGCACCGCCGAGCAGGCCGCGTGCTCGATGACGAACCTCTGACGCTGCGCCGGCACCGACGGGTCCACCGGCACGTACGCGGCGCCCGCCAACCCGACGCCCAGCACCGCGATCACCTGTTCAACCGACTTGTCGATGACCACGGCGACCCGGTCGCCCCGGGTCACGCCGGCGTCGACGAGTTGGTGCGCGACGAACGACGCCCGGGTGAGCAACTGCCCGAAGGTCAACCGTCGGCCCGAGGCCACCACGGCCAGCCCGTCCGGATCGGCGGTGGCGTGCTCGACCAGCCGGGTCCACAGCAGCCCGGAGGGCACCGGCGCCTGGGTGGCGTTCACCTCGGCCACCAACTCGGCCAGCCCCGCCGGCTGCACCTCCGCCGGAGCGGTCCAGCCCGCACCGGAGCCCAGGCGGCGCAACACGTCGACGAAGCCGCCGAACATCTGCTCCACCAACCCGTCCGGGAACAGCTCGTTCACGGCGTCCCAGCTCACCAGGGCCGCGCCGTCCTCCTCCCGGACCTGGTGGTCGATCCAGATCTGCGGAGTCTGCGACACCGAGAAGGCGGTGTCGCCCAGCCACCGGGTGTGGATCTCGCCGTTGTCCCGGCCGCTCGTGAACACGACAGGCACCGGCAGCGCGGCCCCGCGCCGGCGGGCCTGCTCGCGCAGCACCTGGACGCCGCTGAAGTGCCGGTGCTCCAGGTCGCGCCACAGCTGGCGCTGGATCCGGATGGCCAGCTCGGCCAGGCCCGGCCCGCCGCCCAGGTCGATCTCCAGCAGGGTGATCGACGTGAAGTCACCGACCACCGCGTCCACGTCGGGGTGCAGCGGCAGCCGGTTGAACAGGGTCGTGGCCACGCAGAACCGCGAGGTACGGCTCCACCGGCCGAGCGCCGACGCGTACGCGGCGAGCAGCACGGCCGACGGGGTGATGCCGTGCGCCGCGGCGTCCCGCTTGATCCGCGACCAGGTCCCGGCGTCGATCCGGTGCTCGTGGCGGTGGAAACGGGACCGGCGCAGCTCCGCCGCGCTCGGCGCGAGGGGCAGATCGGGTCCGCCGGGGAGGGTGTCCAGTCGGTCCAACCAGTAGGCCCGGGAGCGGGCGTACTCCGGACCGGCCTCCATCGCCCGCGCGGCGAGCAGGTAGTCGCGGAAGGACACCCCGATCTCGGGCAGCGTGGCGCCCGGGTCGAGGTAGAGCCGACGCCACTCGTCGAAGAGCACCTGCACGCTGCGGACGTCGCCCACCAGCAGGTCGAAACCGATGTGCACCCTGGTGTGCCCGAGCGGCAGCCGGCTGATCCGGACGTCCAGCATCGGCCCGGTGTCCAGGGGCAACACCTGGTGCGACATCTCCTCGCGTACCGCGGCGAGGGCCTCGTCGGCCTCGTCCAGCGAGGCGTCGCACAGGTCGATCTCCCGCACCGGCACGGTGCCGGGCGCCGCGAGGATCCGCTGCGTGCCGTCGGAGCCGATGACCGCGCGCAGCATCTCGTGCCGCTCGACGAGCGCGCCCAGGGCCCGTACCAGGCGCGGCACGTCCAGCGACGCGGAGTCCAGCTCGGTGTACCAGTAGGTGGAGACACCGCCGAGGCGCGCGGCGCCGCTGCGGCCCACCAGGTAGGCGTGTTGCAGATCGGTGAGCGGGAACGGTTCGCCCCGGCGGGCCGGGTCGGCGACCAGCGCCGGCAGGGCCGTGGCCTCGGCCGGGTCGTCGGCCCGCGGGGCGGCGAGCCGCGCGGTCACCAGGCGGGCCAACTGGTCCACTGTGGCGTCGGCGAACTCCTCCAACGGCAACCGCACGGCGAGGTCGCGTTCGAGGGCGCTCTGCACCTGAAGTGCCCGCAGCGAGTCCAGGCCCAACAGGGTGAGTGGGATGTCCGGGGTGATGGCGGCGGCGTCGACGCCCGGGGTGGCGGCGAGCCGCCGGCAGATCTCGGCGCAGACCACAGGTTCCCGCATCACCTCGGGCAGTGCGTCGAGCAGGTCCCGCACCTGGGTCGCGCCGGCGGTGCGGCTGCCCGTACCGGCCGCGACCGGCCCGGTGTCGGCCCGGCACGTCCCGTCGTCGGACCCTCCGACCGGCGCGTCCGGGTTGGACCTGTCGTCGGCCGGCGTCGGGAGGGTCGGCGCCGAGGTCGGCTCGTCGGCCACCCACCTGGTGAGTTCGGTCAGGCTGCCCTCGGCGTACCCCTGCTTCGCCGCGTGCCGCTGCACCTTGCCGCTGGAGGTCCGCGGCAGCGTGCCGGCGCGTACCAGCACCACGGCGTGCACGGCCACCTCGAACTCGGCCGTCACCGCCTGCCGGATCGCCGTCACGATGGCGTCCACGTCCGGCTCGGTGGCTTCGCGGCGTACCTCGGCGACGACGAGCAACCGCTCTCCGGCCGGTGTCTCCAGCCCGGCAGCGGCCGCCAGGCCGGAGTGCAGCGCCGGGTGGCTGGTCACCGCGCACCGCTCGACGTCCTGCGGGTAGAGGTTGCGCCCCCGTACGATGATCATGTCCTTGATCCGACCGGTCACGTAGAGCTCGCCGTCGTGGACGAACCCCAGGTCGCCGGTCCGCAGGAACGGCCCCTCGCCGGTGGTGACCCGCGCCTGGAACGTCTCGCGGGTCTGCTCGGGCCGCCGCCAGTAGCCCTGGGCGACGCTCGGCCCACTCACCCAGATCTCGCCGACCTCGCCGGCCGGCAGCAACCGGCGGTCCGGCCCGTCGACCACGACCAACGACTGTGCCGGGTCGATGCCGGGCCCGACACTGACCAGCCGGCGGCGGTCCGTCCCGTCGGCCGCCGGGGTGATCTCCCCGCGCTCCAGCGCGCTGGCGCTCACGTCCAGCTCGGCCGGCGCGGTTCGGGTGATGGTCACGGCGAGCGTCGACTCGGCCAGCCCGTACCCGGAGCGGAACGCCTCGGGGCGGAAGCCGCAGCCGGCGAACGTGGCGGCGAAGCGCCGCAGTGTGTCGACCCGGGTCGGCTCGGCGCCGAGCACCGCGCTCGTCCAGGTCGACAGGTCCAACCCGGCCCGCCGCTGCTCGTCGATCCGGTCGGTACAGAGGTTGTAGGCGAAGTCGGGGGCGTACGACGTGGTCCCGCCGTAGCGGGAGATGGCCTGCAACCACTGGAACGGGTCGAGCGCGAACGTCGCGGGCGCCAGCAGCACCGCCTCGAACCCGCCGTGGATGGGTTGCAGCACGCCGGCGATCAGACCCATGTCGTGGTACGGCGGCAGCCAGCTGACCATCCGGTCACCCGGGTGGTAGCCGACGGCGTCGTGCAGCGTGCTCGCGTTGCGCAGCAGGTTGCCGTGGCTCACCATCACACCGCGCGGGTCGCCGGTGGTGCCGGAGGTGTACTGGAGGAAGGCCAGCGAGTCGCCGTCGATCCGCGGCGGGCGCCAGTCGGCGTCGTCGTCGGCGACGGTGGCGGTGTCCAACCAGTCGAAGCCGACAAGTTCCTCCGCCTGGGCGAAACGGGCGCTGGCGGCGGCGCTGATCCGGTCGGTGGTCAGCGCCAGAGCGGGGGCGGAGTCGCGGACCAGGCCGCGGATGCGTTCCAGTCGGCGGGTGAAGTTGGGCGGGTAGGCCGTCACGGCGACCACCCCGGCGTAGAGACAGCCGAAGAAACAGGCGATGTACTCCAGCGACGGCGGGTGCAGGATCAGCACCCGGTCGCCGGGTGCGGCGTGCTGGCGTACCCGGGCGGCGATGGCCCTGGCGCGCTGGTCCAGGGCCGCGAAGGTCAGACTCTCCCGTTCCCGGCCGTCGCGGTCGAGAAAGAGGTAGGCCCGCCGGTCCGGCTGCTCCCGAGCGCGGATCCGGAGGAGGTCGACGACGGTGTGCGTGGACTCGGAGGCATGCGTGCGCATGAAATCCCACCTTCTGTGCGCTGGCGTTTAGCGACCGGGCTCTGTGGAAATGTTGGTCAGACCGCAACAGCTTTGAAATGCCCGGGCGGGGTGTCATCTCGGCTAGGACCGGGGTAGTCAGGTGGCTACGTCCACCGGCCTGGCACGGCCGTGACCCGCACAGACACCGGCCCGTGGCTGGTGGGAAGCCACGGGCCGGTGAGTCCTGCGCGCTGTCGAATCAGCGGCGGGAGGGGGGAGGGATCAGCGGCGGGAGCGGGAAACCCTCCCGCGCAGCGCGAGGTACGCGAGGGTGTGCGCGAGGATGCCCACCGCCACGATGGCGATGAACCCCTGCAGCAGCGGGGTCGCCGACCACCCCTCGGTGATCAGGGACCGCAGCGCGCCGTAGACGTAGGTCAGCGGGTTGACCCCGGCCACCGCGTCCATCCACCCGGTCATCTCCTCGCGGGGCACGATGGTCGTGGAGAGGAAGACGAACGGGAAGAACAGCAGGAAGGTCTGGGCGGTCACCGTCGGGTTGGCGGTGCGCAGCGCCACCGCGTAGAGGATGCCGACGTACGCCAGGGACCAGGCGAGCGCCACCCCGATGAACGCCAGCATGCCCAACACGCCGGTGGTGAACTCGACGCCGACGATCGCACCCATGATCAGCACCGGCACGGTGAGCGCGGCCACGATGGCGAGATCGGCGACCATCATGCCGAGCAGCAGCGCCAGCCGGTTGACGGGGGAGAGCAGCAGCCGGTCGAAGTAGCCGTTCATGATGTCGGTGACGACCGACGGCGCGCGGGTCACCCCGGTCACCGCGATGACGATCGACACCGGGAGCTGGAAGGCCCGGAACTCGTCGATCCCGGCCTGACCGAAGATGCTCTCCAGCGAGCCGATGAAGATCGCGAAGAAGAACACCGGCACGAAGATCGGCGGAAACAGCGTCTCCGGTTCGCGGCGGGCCTGCCGCAGCGAACGGCCGGCGATGTGGATCACGTCGCGGACGAAGCCGGCGCGCCGGGCGAGGTTCGGCCTGGGCGTGGGCACCTGCGTCCGGGTGGCGGGCAGGGCGTCGGGCATGGTGGTCATCGGGGTGCCCCTCCTGCGGTGGCGAGCTCCGCGTCGGCCTGGTCGCCGGCCAACCGCTGACCGGTGACCGAGAGGAAAACGTCGTCGAGGGTGGGCCGGCGCAGCGTCAGGCTCTGCACCGGCACGCCGGCGTTGGCGAGCGCCACGGCGACCGGCGTGACGGCGGTCGGCCCGTCGCCCACCCGCGCGGTGATCTCGGGGCCGATGACGTCGACGCCCTCGACCTCCGGCAGTGCGCGCAGCGCCGTGGCGGCCGACTCGGCGTCGCCGTCGACCCGGGCCACCACCATGTCGGCGCCGATGCGCCGCTTGAGCGCGTCCGGGGTGTCCTCGGCGACCAGCCGGCCGTCGGAGATGATGCCGACCCGCTCGGCGAGCTCGTCGGCCTCCTCCAGGTACTGGGTGGTGAGGAAGACGGTGGTGCCGCTCTCGGAGTTGAGTCGGCGTACCTCGTCCCAGAGGGCGAACCGGCTGACCGGGTCGAGGCCGGTGGTCGGCTCGTCCAGGAAGAGCACGCTGGGGTTGTGGATCAGGGCCAGCGCGAGGTCGAGGCGACGCCGCATGCCGCCGGAGTACGAGCCGGCCGGGCGCCCGATGGCGTCGCCGAGCTCGATCAGGTCCTGCAACTCGCTGATCCGGCGGTCGATGTCCGAGCTGCGCAGGCCGTACAGCCGGCCCTGCAGCTCCAGGTGCTCGAGGCCGGTCTGCCGGTCGTCGATGGCGGTCGCCTGGAGGGCGGCGCCGATCGACAGGTGCACGCCGACCGGGTCGGTCGCGACGTCGTGCCCGGCCACCGTGGCGGAACCGCCGGACGGGGTGAGTAGCGCGCAGAGCATGCGGACGGTGGTGGACTTACCGGCTCCGTTGGGGCCCAGGAACCCGTAGATCTCACCTGTTGGCACGCACAGGTCGACGCCGTCGACCGCCCAGTGCGCGCCGAATCGCCTGCGCAGGCCTGTCGCGATGATTGCGGGAGCAACTAGTCCTCCACCTGGTGGAGGTGAGACAGCCGTTCTTGGGTCCATACTGGTCTCCTCGGGCCGATATACTCAGGAGTCTCCGAGACAGTGCGTCTGGTGTCAATACATTGTGTCTCGGTAGTGCGCCGAGTCGGGACGGTTTTGGAGGCAGCTGTGGCGGAGGACTGGCGTGACACCATCGAGACTCACAAGGCTCGATACCGCGAACGGATCATCGACGCGGCGATCGAGCTGGTGGCCGAGGAGGGCGTCGCCAAGGCGTCGATGGCCGCGTTGGCCCAGCGGGCCGGGATCGGCCGAGCGACGGTCTACAAGTACTTCCCGGACGTCGAGCACGCGTTGCTCGCCCACGTCGAGCGGGAGGTCGACGACTGCCAAACGGCCCTGCTGGCGGTCCGCGCACGCGAGGAGGACCCGGTCGAGCGCCTGCGTGGCTGCATCGAGGCGCTGCTCGGCTACTTCGCGAGCCAGCGACACCGGTTGAGCTGGGTGACGTTGGAGCAGGCGGATCTCTCGTCGGCGGCGGTCTCCCGCCTCCGTACGTTGATGACCAATCTGCCGCAGGCCTTCGTCGAGACGATCTCGGCCGGCATCGACACCGGCGGCCTGCGCGGCGATCTGCGGCCGGACGTGCACGGGCTGCTCATCTTCAAGATGGTGGTCAGCCTGCACGACTACCTCGTCTCCGGCGCGCTGACCCAGCAGGACGCGGCGCAGACGGTGTGGCAGTTGATCAGCGAGGGCGTGCTTCCCCGGGAGGCCGGCCACCTCACCCCGGTGGCCAGCGCCTCGTCGGTCTGAGCGCGAGCGGGGCCGGCCCCGGGTACTCCGGGCTCCGGCCCCGCCGCTTGCGACGCCTCAGACCTCTTCGAGCAGGCCCTGCTTGATGGCGACCGCGGCGGCGAGGGTGCGGTTGGAGCAGTTCAGCTTGGCCAGGATGTTGGCCACCAGCCGCTTGACGCCGTGTTGCGAGATCAGCATCCGGCGGGCGATCTGCTTGTTGCTCAGGCCCTCGGCGAGCAGGATCAGCGTCTCGCGCTCCCGTGGCGTCAGCTTGGTGCAGTCGGCGCGGACCTGCGGCGCGGTGCCGCGTGCGCGCTCCAGCAGCCGGTTGGCCAGCATCGCCGGCATCGGGATCTCGCCGCTGTCGATCCGGCTCAGCGCCTGTGCCAGCACGTCCTCGGTGACGTCGTCCTGGATCAGGAAGCCGTTGCTCGGAAAGCGGGTGACCGCGTCGAGGCTCTCGCAGCGGCGCCCCAGCAGCAGCAGGATCTTCGCGCCCTGGCTGAACGCCGCGTCGGCGACCCGGTAGGGCCCCGTCGCCGCGAGGTCCTCGCAGGCCAGCACCAGGATGTCGTACGGCCGGCCACACGGTACGTGATCGGGATAGGCGGCGACGAAGGTGTTGACCTCGGTCACCGAGTCGAGTGAGCTGAGCATGTCGCTGAGGCCGCGACGCGCCAACTCGTTGTCGGCGAAGACGAGGACGCTGAATCCGTCTCGGCCTTCTGTGAACGGGTTCCCAAATCGTTCCACGTCGATCAACTCTCCCCCGGTTGGCCCCGTGACAAACGAAGTGTAGAGCCCGTGACAAAGTGTCGCGAGTGCCACGCGAGATCAAGATTGCAGAAACGAGAGTCTATGTCCCCTGATCACAGCATCAGCGCATGTCGGTCGCGGTCGGAGCCAACCGGCCACATTGCTCAACCGAAAGTGGGATGGGCCGAACGGTGATCGACCATTATCGACGGTTTCGTCGCCACTGATCGACGGCCAACACCGCCACCAGCAACGGCACCACGACCCACAACTGCGCCGTCGTGTAGTGCCGGAGTTCGCCCGGAACGTCCACACCCCGGATCTCCGCCTCCAGCGCGCCGGGACGGATCAGCGTGAGCGCGTGCACCGACAGCGGTACGTAGTTGACGGCCAGACCGATCAGCCACCACCCCACCACCGTGCGCAGGCCGCCGCCGGAGGACACCGAGAGGACGCCGAGCGCGCCCGCACCGACGACGCCCAGCAGGAACTCCGCGAGGATGACCCACCGTCGCCACTGGACCCCGGCGGATCCCCACATGTCGATGGCGGCCAGGCGACGCACGTCCAGTCCGAGAACCATGTCCGGCATGCTGTCACGGGCCGGTCCCGGCCCGCCATCACTTCCCGAGGACACGGCGCTGCCTACTCCTGCAGCCGGACGTCCGGAGCGGTCAGGGCCCGGACCAGGCTGCGGGGACGCATGTCGGTCCAGTGCGTCTCGATGTGCCGCAGACACTCCGCCCGACCCGCGGGCCCCAGCGTCACGCTCCACCCGGCCGGCACGTCCGCGAACGCCGGCCACAGCGAATACTGGCCCTCCTCGTTGACCAGGGACAGGAAGGTGCCCTCGTCGTCCTCGAACGGGTTCGTCATCGTCAGCTCCTCACCAGGGGTTCGGCCCGTACGGCGGCGACCCGCCGCTCCGGATGGTCGACAAGCAGTTGCAGGGCCCGCACCATGGCTGCCACCAGCCGCTCCACCTCCGCGCGCGGCAGCAGATCGGGCCGGTGGGTGACCCGGAAGGCGATCCGCTCGTACGGCAGCACGGCCAGCCCGAAGGTGAAGTGCGGGGTGTCGTGGCCGGTGGCGCCGCTCATCCGCAGGCCGCCGTTGGCCTCGGTCAGCGCCTCCATGTCCAGCGGGAAGTTCTCGAAGACGACGGCGCTGTCGAACAGCTCGCCCACCCCGGCGGCGCGCTGGATCTCACCGAGACTGAGGTACTGGAAACCACTCAGGTGGGACTGCTCGTCCTGGACCCGGGCCAGCAGCCCGGCGAGGTCCTCGTCGGCGCGCAGCCGGACCCGGACCGGGAGCGTGTTGATGAACAACCCCACCATCTTCTCCACACCCGGCAGCTCGGGTGGCCGGCCCGCCACGGTCATGCCGAACACCACGTCGTCACGGCCCAGCGCGTCGGCGAGGGTGAGCGCCCAGGCCGTCTGGACGAAGGTGTTGACGGTGAGCCCACCGGCCCGCGCCTGCGCGCGCAGGGCCGTGCTGAGCGGCTCCGACAACTCCGAGATCACGTGCTCCGGAAGCACCGCCTCCTTCTCCGGCGCCGGCTCGGCCAGGATGGTCGGCCCGGGCAGGTCGTCGAGGACGTCCCGCCAGGCGATGCGGGCCGCCGTCCGGTCCTGGCGGGCGATCCAGGCCAGGTAGTCGCGGTACGGGGGCGGCGGCGCCAGCGCCGTCCCGCGTACCTCCGCGTGGTAGAGCGCCAGCAGGTCGGTGATGAGCAGCGGCGTCGACCAGCCGTCCAGGAGGATGTGGTGCGCGCCGATCACCAGGGCGTGCCGCTCGGCGGCCAGCCGGACCAGCAGCAGCCGCACCATCGGCGGCTGCGTGGGCTGGAAGCGGGCCGCCCGGTACGCGTCGACCAGATCCGCCAGCCGGCTCTCCTGCTCCGCCGGGGCGAACTGGCTCAGGTCGATCTCCCGCCACGGCATCCGGGTCGTCTCGCCGATCACCTGCACCGGCACCGGCAGCCCCTCGTGCAGGAACGCGGCACCGAGGTGCGGATGCCGGCGCAGCAACCCGTCGCCGGCCCGGCGCAGCGCCGCCCCGTCCAGCGGGCCGTCCAGGTGCAGGGTGAACTGCACGACGTAGACGCCGCGGGCCTCGTCGGCGGAGACCGCGTGGAAGAGCAGGCCCTCCTGCAACGGCGCGAGCGGCAGCACCTCGCTGGGGCTGGGGACCTCGGCGGTGATCGCGTCCACCTCGTGCTGGGTGAGGCGCAGGAGAGGGAAGTCGCTCGGGGTGCGTCCGCCGACGCTGACCCCGGCCAGCGCCGCCAGGCCGCCCAACGCCTGTCGCCACGCCCGTGCCAGCTCCTCGACCTCGGCCGCGTCGACGACCTGGCTCCCGTACATCAGGCTCGCCGACAGCGACGGACCCTGCGGGCCGTCCACCGACCAGGCGGTGACCTCCAGGACATGGTCGAGCGCGGTACGCGGATCCGCGCCGCCGTCCAACCCGCCCGACTCCGGAGCCGGACGCCAGGCGTCCGATCCGGCGCTCGGGTCGTCGGCGCCGCCGGCGAACCGGCCCAGGTAGTTGAAGCCGACCTCCGGGCGCCCGGCCGCCGCCAGCAGCGGCCGGGTGTGCGGGTTGAGGAAGCGCAGCAGGCCGTATCCGATGCCGTGGTCCGGCATCGACCGCAGCTGCTCCTTGACCCGCTTGAGCGCCGACTCCAGGGCCGGCCCACCGGACACCACCTGCTGCCAGTCGACCGCGCCGGGGTCCAGGCGGACCGGGAACATGCTGGTGAACCAGCCGGCGGTGCGGGTCAGGTCGAGCCCGTCGACGAGCGGTTCGCGGCCGTGCAGCTCGCTGTCGATCACCAGCGCCGAGCCGCCGTCGGCCCGGCCCCGGTCCCGGCGTCGGTGGGCTGTCGCGAGGGCCAGCGCGGTGGCCAGCACCACGTCCGGCGTGCAGTGGAACAGCGCGGGCAGCCGGACCAGCAGCGCGGCGCTCTCCTCCGGTGGCAGCTCGACCGGCACGACGGCGGCGCTCGCGATGACGTCCACCGCCGGGTCGAGCGGCCGGCTGCCCAGCGACGGCTCACGACCGGCCAGCTGGGCCAGCCAGTGGTCCACCTCGTTCTCCCGGTCGGGGCGCTGCGCCTCCTCGGCGAGCAGCCCCGCCCACCGGCGCAGGGACGTGCCGACCGGCGCGAGCGCCGCGCCGGCCGAGGTCCCGTCGCGCACGGCCCGCCAGGCGGCCTCCAGGTCGGCGCCGAGCACCCGCCAGGTGACGCCGTCGACGACGAAGTGGTGGGCGAGCAGGAACAGCCGGCCGGTCCGTTCGCCGCCGGCGTCGGCGTGCACCACCCGGAACATCCGCCCGTTGGCGGGCACCAACGCCCGGCGCGCGTCCTCCCGCGCCGCGTCGAGGAGCGCGTACGCCTCGGTGTCGTCGAGGT
Source organism: Micromonospora sp. DT231 (assembly GCF_049847025.1). NCBI lineage: Bacteria > Bacillati > Actinomycetota > Actinomycetes > Micromonosporales > Micromonosporaceae > Micromonospora > Micromonospora sp. DT231. Next base: position 234,513 of record NZ_JBNCNO010000001.1, read on the forward strand.
CGGCGACCCGGACCTGGTCGACGACGGTGCTGGCGTCCACCGACCCGACCGGCAGGATCTCGCACCCGCCGGCCGCGTCGACCCGCATCCGCAGCGCGTCGTGGTGGTCGAGCAGGGCCTGCACGGCCACCACCAGATCGGCGTGGGCGAGGCCGCCCGGCACGGCCAGGGTGATCGACTGACTGAAGCCCTCCACCGGCCCCGGCCGCTCGTGGCACCACCGCATGATCGGTGTGAGCGGCATCGCGCCGATCGCCTCCTCGCGGGTCTCGACGGCCGGCGCCGTCACCGCCTGGGCGACCGCCGCGATGGCCGCGACCGACTTGTGCGCGAAGACCTGCCGCGGTGTCAGCGCCAGACCCGCCCGGCGGGCCCGGCTGGCCAGCTGCAGCGCGGAGATGCTGTCCCCGCCCAGGTCGAAGAAGCGGTCCTCGACACCCACCTCGTCCAGTCGCAGCACCTCGGTGAAGAGCCTGGCGACGACCCGTTCGGCGTCGGTGCGCGGCGCGCCGCCCCGCCCGCCGACCACCGGCCCCGGCGCGGGCAGCAACGCCCGGTCCAGCTTGCCGTTGGCGGTCAGCGGGAACCGCCGCACCACGACGACGGCCGCCGGCAGCATGTGGTCGGGCAGACGCGTCGCGGCCCACTCGCGGACCGCCACGCCGTCGGCCTCGGCGCCGGTGACGTAGGCGACCAGCCGGCGTACCCCGGGGTGGTCCTCGCGGGCGACGACGACGGCCTCCGCCACCGCCGGATGCTCGCGCAGCGCGGCCTCCACGTCCCCCGGCTCGATCCGGAAACCGCGCACCTTCACCTGGTCGTCGGCGCGGCCCAGGAAGTGCAGCACCCCGTCGGCGTCCCACCGGGCCAGGTCGCCGGTGCGGTAGAGCCGGCCGCCGGGCGGGCCGAACGGGTCGGCCGGGAACCGCGACGCGGTCAACGCCGCGTCGTCGAGGTAACCGTGCGCCAACCCGGCGCCGGCCAGGTACAGCTCGCCCGGCACGTCCGGGCCCACCGGCCGCAGCGCCGGATCCAGGACGTACGCCCGGGTGTTGTCCATCGGCCGGCCGATGGGCAGCGGGCCGTCGACCGGATCACCGGGGCGCACCGGCCAGGTGGTGGCGAACGTGGTGTTCTCGGTCGGGCCGTACCCGTCGACCACGGTGATGCCCGGCACGGCCGCCCGTACCCGGTCCACCGCGTCGGTCGGCACCACCTCGCCGCCGGTCCACACCTCCGCCACCCCGGCCAGCGCCTCCGGCGCCTCCCCGGCGACCAGCCGGAAGAGGCTGGCGGTCAGCCACAGCGCGGTCACCCGGTGCCGGGCGACCAGCTGACCGATGGTCGCCACGTCCAGGTCGCCGGGTGGCGCGACGACCACGGTGCCGCCGCGCAGCAGCGGCACCCACAGCTCGTAGGTGGCGGCGTCGAAGGTCACCGGCGAGTGCAGCAGGACGCGCCGGTGGGCGGCGGCGTCGAAGCGCCGGTCCAGCGCCAGGGCGACGATGGCGCCGCCGGACACCACCACGCCCCGGGGCACGCCCGTGGTGCCGGAGGTGTACATGACGTACGCCGGCCGGCCGGCCGCCGCCGGGACGCGGGGTGTGGTGATGCCGCCCGGTCCGTCGGGACGCAGCCGGGGGCCGGGGAAGTCGGGCAGCGCCGCGTCGTCGGCCGTGACGAGGCAGGTGGGGCGGGCGTCGGCCAGGATGGCCGCCAGTCGCGCGGATGGGTAGTCGACGTCGACAGGCAGGTACGCCGCGCCGGCCCGGAGGGTGGCGAGCAGGCTCACCACGAGCGCGGCTCCCCGAGGCAGGGCGACCGCCACCCGGTCGCCCGCCGCGACGCCCGCCGCGACCAGCGCGGCGGCCAGCCGGTCCGCGCGGGAATCCAGCTCGCGGTAGGTGAGCGTGGTGTCCCCGTCGAGCACCGCGACCGCGTCCGGGCTGGTGGCGGCGACTCCCGCCACCAGCTCGTCCGGCCCGAGCGCGGGCAGCGGCGCCGCCGTGTCGTTCCACCCGGCCAGCGCGTCACCCCCGCTCGGATCGGCCAGCCGGAGCCGGCCGACAGGTGTGTCCACGTCCGACACCAGCGCCTCGAACACGCGGCGCAGCGCGGTCAGCAGGCGTCCGACGCGTTCGTCGTCGACCACGTCCGGGCGGTGGTCCAGCCGGAGCTGGACCCGCCCGCCCCGGGCGTACACCCGCAACGTCACCGGGTAGTGGCTGCCGTCGTGGCTGGCCAGGCCGACCACCCGCAGGTCGCTGCCGTCGGGCTGGAAGCTGCCGGTGTCCATCGGATAGTTCTCGAACGCGAACACGCTGTCGAAGAGGGTGGTGTGCCCGACCGCCCGGTGGATCGCGCGCAGGCCCAGGTGCTGGTGCGGCATGAGGGCCGTCTGCTCGACGCGCAGCCGGGTCACCACCTCGCGCAGCGACGATCCGGCGGCGCAGCGGACCCGTACCGGCACCACGTTCATCGACAGGCCCACCATGGCCTCGATGTCGTCCAGCTCCGGCGGGCGTACCGACACGGTGGCGCCGAACGCCACGTCCGCGCTGCCGGTGGTCGCGGCCAGCGCCAACCCCCAGGCCGCCTGCACGACCATGTTGAGCGTGACCCCGCAGCGACGGGCCGCGTGCGCCAGGCCGTCGGAGAGCGCGTCCGGCAGGTCGACGGCGACCTCACTGGCCGGCACCGGGTCCCGCCCGTCGCTGCCGGGCGCGAGCAGGGTCGGCGTCTCGAACCCGGTGTACGCCGCACGCCAGGCCGTCGCCGCGGCGTCGGTGTCCCGGCTCACCAGCCACGTCACGTACTCCCGGTACGGCGTCAGCGGCGGCAGGTCCCGCGCGGCGTCGCCGCCCGCGTAGAAGCTGAGCAGGTCCCGGATCAGCAGGGGCGTCGACCAGCCGTCGGCGACGATGTGGTGGCAGAGCAGGGAGATCCGGTGCCGCTCCTCGGTGAGCCGGTGCACCGAGATCCGGACCAGTGGTGGCCGGGCCAGGTCGAAGCGCCGGGCACGGTCGGCGGCGAGCAGACGCTGCGACTCGTCCTCCCGGGCGGCCGGATCGAGGCCACGCAGGTCCGTCTCGTCCACCGGTGGGTGGCCGCCCCGCGGGATCACCTGCACCGGCCGGGTCAGCCCGTCGTGCAGGAAACCGGCCCGCAGGTTGGGATGCCGGCGCAGCAGGTCGTCGGCGGCGCGACCGAGCCGGGCCACGGCGAGCGGGCCCTCGACGTCGAGGATCAGCTGCACCGAGTAGACGTCCAGGGCGTTCTCGTCGAACCGGGCGTGGAAGAGCATCCCCTCCTGCAGGGGCGCGACGGGCAGCAGGTCGACCGGGTCCGGCACCGCCGCGACCACCACGTCCAACTCCTCCGGGGTGAGCGGCGCCAGGCTCAGGTCCAGGTCCGGGTGCGTGGTGTCGCCGGAGCCGGGCAGGGCGGTGTGCGCGGCGAGCCCCACCAGCGCCTCCGCCCACCGGTTGGCCAGCTCGGCGATCTCCTCCTCGCCGAACAACTCGCCGGCGAACATCAGCGAGGCGGTGAGCTGGGTGCCGGTCGGGCCCTCCTGCGCGACCATGCCGATCTCCAGCTCGTGCGGCAGCGGCGAGTCCGGGTCGGCCCCGCCGCCCAGACCGTCGAACTCCTTTGCCGCGCCCCACCCGGTGCCGGCGCCCTCACCGCCCACCGCCGCGAACCGGCCGAGGTAGTTGAAGCCGATCTGCGGGCGGCCGGCCTCCGCGAGCACCGTCGACGTGTGCGGGTTGAGGTAGCGCAGCAGACCGAAACCGACGCCCTTGTCCGGCAACGACCGGGTGAGCTGCCGGACGCGACGGATGGCGACGCCCACGGCCGGCCCACCGCAGCGGACCTCGTCCCAGTCCGGGGCGCCCGGGTCGAGGCGTACCGGGTAGATGCTCGTGAACCAGCCCACCGTGCGGGACAGGTCGACGCCGGGCACGACGGGCTCCCGGCCGTGACCCTCGATGTCCAGCAGCACGTCCGAGGCGTCGCCCCGGCCGCGACCCCGCCGCCACGCCGCGACGGCCAGCGCCAGACCGGTCATCAGCACCTCGTCCGGTCCGCAGTGGAACAGCGCCGGCGCCCGGGTGAGCAGCAGCTCGGTCTGTTCCGCGGGCAGCCGCATGGCGAACATCCGGCTGGTCCGGGTCACGTCGCGGGTCGCGACGAGCCGATCGGTGCCGAGCGTGGGGTCCTCGCCCGCGAGCTGGTCGAGCCAGACGTCGACCTCGTCCTCCCGCTCGGGGCGGCGGGCCTCCTCGGTGAGCAACTGCGCCCAGCGCCGGTACGACGTGCCGACCGGCGGCAGGTCCGCCGACGTCCCGGCCCGCGCCGCGCTCCAGGCGGCCACCAGGTCGGGCACCAGCACCCGCCAGGCGACCCCGTCGACGACCAGGTGATGCGCGACCACCAGCAGCCGCCCGGGGTGCCGCGGACCGGCGTCCAGCCACACCAGCCGCAGCATCACTCCGTCGGTGGGAGCGAGTTCCCGGCGGGCCGCCTCGGCCTCGCGCCCCACCGCCTCCGCCAACCCGCGCTCGTCCAGGCCCGCGACGTCCACCCGGCGTACGCAGGACGCGGCGTCGACCGCCCCGCGCGGCCGGACGTCAAGCGTCCAGCGGGCGACCCGGGTGCCGCCGCCCCGGCGGGTCAGGGTCAGCCGCAGCGTGTCGTGGTGGTCCAGCACGGTACGCAGGGCGGACACCAGCCGGTCGTGACCGAGGTCGGCCGGCACCTGGAGCCCGACCGACTGGCTGAACCCGTCGCCGGGACCGCCCCGCTGGCGGAACCACTCCATGATCGGTGTCAGCGGCACCCGTCCCACGCCGTCGTCGGCGACCTCCGCCGGACCGTCGTCGACCCGGCCGCAGATCGCCGCGAGAGCCTCCACGGTGGGGTGCTCGAAGACGTCCTGGGGGGTGAAGGAGAGCCCGGCGCGGCGGGCGCGGCTGACGAGTTGGATGGCGATGATGCTGTCGCCGCCGATGTCGAAGAGGCTGGCCCGGTGGTCGACCGACGGCAGGCCGAGCACGTCGGCGAAGACGCCGGCCAGCACGGTCGCGGCGCTGGCCGTCGGGTTGGCGGCGGCGGCGAAGTCGGGCGCGGGCAGGGCGGCCCGGTCCAGCTTGCCGTTGGGGGTGGTGGGCAGCCGGTCCAGGACGACGACCGCGCTGGGCACCATGTGGTCGGGCATCCGCGCGGCGGCCCACGCCCGTACCGTCGCGCCGTCGACCGACCCGGTGACGTACGCGACGAGCTTGCGATCGCCGGGGCGGTCCTCCCGGGCGACCACGGCGGCGGCGGTCACCGACGGGTGTCCGGTCAGCGTGGCCTCCACGTCGCCGGGCTCGATCCGGAAGCCACGAACCTTCACCTGGTGGTCGGTGCGCCCCAGGTAGTGCAGGACGCCGCCGGAGTCCCAGCGGGCCAGGTCACCGGTGCGGTAGAGCCGGGTGCCGGGCGGGCCGAACGGGTCGGCCGGGAAGCGTTCGGCGGTCAGCGCGGGATTGCCCAGGTAGCCGTCGGCGATCCCGTGACCGGCCAGGTACAGCTCGCCGGCGGTGCCGGGCGGGACCGGCTGCATCGCGCCGTCGAGGACGTACGCGCGGGTGTTGGGCAGGGGCCGCCCGATCGGCGGAGGGCCGTCGACCGGGCCACGGCCGTACCAGGCGGTGGCGTAGACGGTCGCCTCGGTCGGGCCGTAGACGTTGCCGAGGCGGGCGTCCGGGAATCGCTCGCGGACCGCGCGGGCCACCTGCACGGGCAGCGCCTCGCCGGCGAGCAGCAGCGTGTCCGGGGACAGGTCCAGTCCACCGTGCGCGACCAGGTGCCCCAGCACCGACGGCACGGTGCTGACCAGGCTGACCTGCCACCGCGCGGACGGCTCGGCGATCAGGGCCAGCGGATCGGCGACGAGTTCCACGGTGTGCCCGGCCAGCAGCGGCACCACCACCTCGAAGACGGAGACGTCGAAGCTGAGCGAGGTGGACGCGAGCACCCGGCGCAGCGCCCGGTCGCCGATGTCCCTGCGGGCCCAGGCGAGCAGGTTGGCGACCGACCGGTGGGCGACCACCACGCCCTTGGGCCGGCCGGTGGAGCCGGAGGTGTAGATGACGTACGCGGGGTGCGCCGGCAGCAGCGCAACGGGCCGGTCGGCGTCGCCGGGCCGCCGGGCCGGACGCCCGTCCACGTCGGCGCGTACCGCCGGGTCGTCCAACCGGACGGCTCGGTGGTCGGGGTGCCGGGCGGCCAGGTCACCGCTCGTCACCAGCAGCGCCGGCCGGGCGTCGGCGAGCATGCCGGCGACCCGGGCCGCCGGGTACGCCGGGTCGACCGGCAGGTACGCCGCGCCGGTCTTGGTGATCGCGAGCAGCGCGACCACGGTGTCCGCCGTGCGGGGCAGCGCCAGCGCGACGAGGCGGCCCGGCCCCGCGCCCGCGGCGAGCAGGTGGTGCGCCAGCCGGTTGGCCCGCTCGTCCAGATCCCGGTAGGTCAGTCGGGTCGCGCCGGCGACCACGGCGACGGCCTCGGGGTCGCGGTCGGCCGTGGCCTCGAAGAGCCCGGGGATGGTCGCCGGGACGACGGGGGTCGCCGTGTCGTTCCACTCGGCCACGGCGCGGCGGACCGGATCGCCGACCAGGTCGACACCGGCCACCGGCTGTCGGGGGTCGGCGGTCAACGCCCGGCGCAGGCCGGCCAGGTGGGCGGTCAGGTCGGCCGCGTCGAAGTGGGCGGCGTCGCCGTCGAGCAGCAGGCGCAGGCCGTGGTCGACCGGGTCCTCCACGACGCGGACGACAAGTTGCGCCGGTTGCCCGGTGCCGAGGTGCCGCACGGTCGCGGGGACCGGGCCGAAACGGGCCGGCGCCGCCGCGGGGACCGCCTCGATCAGCACGCCGTACGGCCCGACGTCGGTGACCGGTTGCCGAAGGTGGCGGCGGGCCCGGCGGGTCGCGTCGGCCACCCGGCGCACCACGGCGGCCACGGTGTGCTCGGGTCGCACCGGCACCCGCAGCGGCAGCACCCGGGCGAGCGGGCCGGGGTCGCGCAGGTCGCCCCGTTCGGTGCGCCCGGCCACCCGTACTCCGGTCAGCACGTCGGTCCCGGCGCCACGCCGGTGCAGATAACAGGTGACGGTCGCGGCCAGCCAGATGGGCCACGCGACGCCGGCGGCGCGCGACGCGGCGCGTACCGTCGCCGTCTCGCCCGCGTCCAGCGGGGCCTCCGCCGTCACCCGGCCGACGCGACGGTCGTCGAGGGCTGTCGACAGGCTGGCCGGCTGGGGCGCGTCCCGCAGCTCGCCGGCCCAGTGCCGCCGTGCCGCGTCGGCGCCCGGCGACTCCGGGCCCGGTGGGATCGTCGCGCGCAGCGGCTCCCCGGCGGCGCCACCGCCCAGCAGTCCGGAGTAGATCTCGGCGGCCCGGGTGGTGACCAGCTCCACGCCGTGCCGGTCCAGGTGGCGGGCGGGGTAGCGCTGGTACCAGCCGCAGCGGCCCGCGCCCAGGTGCAGCAGCGCCTGAGCGGACCCGCGGTCGGCGCCCCGACCGCCGGTGGCGTCCGTGCCGTTACCGATCCAGCCCTCGGCGGCGCGCTCCGGGTCGGGCTCGTCGCCCAGGTCGACAAGCTCCACGTCTTCGGGCGCGGGTAGCCCGGTGGCGGTCTGCAGTTCGTCCAGCGCGCGGCGAACCGCCGTGCCGAACAGCGCCGGGTCGAGTATGCCGTCCGGTGTGACGAGTGCGGCGACGGCGCCGGTGTGGTCGGCCACGGTCATCTCCCCCTAGAGGACGCGGGTGTGGGCGTAGTGGTGGAAGCCGGGGCCAGCCTTGCGCCCTCCGGTTGCTTCCCGGTCATCCGGTCGCCGCCGGCAGCCATAGATCGAGCACCGCCAGGCCCGGCTCGGCCGCCGCCGCGCGCAGCACGCCGACCAGCTCGTCGGCCAGCGCCGCAGCGGTGTCCGGGTCGAAGAGCGCGGTGCGGTAGGTCAGGCTCGCGGCCACGCCGTCGCCGTCCGGCCGCACGGTCAGCGCCAGGTCGTACGGGTGCTCGACGGCCGAGGCGTCCACCGGCCCGAACCACATGTCGAACAGCGGGTGGCGGCCCGGCAGCGGCGGCAGGTCCAGTGCCCGCGCCAGTGCGTCGACAGGCACGCCGAGGTGTTGGCGCGCCCCGGCGAGCGTGGCGTCGACCCGGGCCAGCAGGTCGCCCCAGGTGGGGTCGTCGGAGAGGTCCACGCGGATCGCGGCGGGCTGCGACCCCTGGCCCCCGTCCAGCGCCGCGCCCACCACCACGTCGTCGGTGCCGGCCCGCGCCGCGACCACGGCGAGGTACGCGCCCAGCAGCGCGGTCACCGGATCGCCCCCGGCGGCCGCCACCACGTCGGCGGGCACGCCGAACCGGTGCACGGCGGTGGCGGCGTCCCCACCGGTCGGGCGGGGGCGGTCGGTCGGCAGCTCCATCACCGGCGCGTGGGCGAGCACCTCCCGCCAGTACGCGACGTCACCGTCGGCGCCCCGGCCGGGCTCCTCGACCTCCGGAGCCGGAGACCCGGGCCGGGCGGCCGCGACGGTGCCGGCCACCTCCCGCAGGGGCCGGTCCGGGTCGGCCGCGAGCGCCCGCAGCAGCGCCACGAACAGCTCGGCCATCCCCACCACCGTGGAGTGCTCGAAGAGTTGGGTGCTGTATTCCAGGATGCCCACCAGGTCCCGCATCTCGGCGTGCTCGCCGAGCACCAGGCTGAGGTCGAACTTGGCGGTGCCGGGCGGCAGCCCGGGGAACGGATCCTCCCGGTCGCCGCCGCCGAGCACGTTGCCCCGCCCGATGTCCCGCGAGACGGTCGGCGGCAGGGTCTGGTGGACGTACATCACGTCGAACAGCGGGCTGCGCGACGGGTCGCGCGGCCCGGCGACCGCCTTGACCACCCGGTCGAAGGGCACCTCCTGGTGCTCCAGACCGGTCAGCACCGTCCCGCGCACCTGGCGGACCAGGTCGCGGAAGGTCGGCTCACCGGACAGGTCGGCGCGCAACGCGATGGTGTTGTTGAAGAAGCCGATCAACTGCCACAGCTCCGGGCGGGTACGCCCGATCGTCGGGGTGCCCACCACCACGTCGTCCTGCCCGCTGTAGTGGCCGAGCAGCACGTACAGACCGGAGAGCACGACGGTGAACAGCGTCGCGGTCTCCGCCCGGCCCAGCTCCCGCAGCGCCTCGGTGACCTGCTCCGGCAGGATGAAGCTGTGGTGGTCGCCCGTGTGGTCGCGGCGGGTCGGCCGGGGATGGTCGGTGGGCAGGTCGAGCACCGGCGGGTCGTGCAGCTTCTGCCGCCAGTAGTTCAGCTCCGCGTCCAGTGCCGGACCGGTCAGCAGCTCGCGCTGCCACCGGGCGTAGTCGCGGAACTGGATGGGCAGCGGTGGCAACTCCTGCCGCTCGCCCCGGGTACGGGCGGCCAGGTGGGCCGCCAGTTCGGCGGAGAGCACGGCCGGGGCCCAGCCGTCGTTCACCGCGTGGTGCATGAGCGTGATGCTCAGGTGGTCGTCGGGGGAGAGCCGGACCAGCACGACGCGGACCAGCGGGTCGTCGGCGATGTCGAAGACGTGCCGCTGCTCGGCGTGCAGGATCTCCCGGGCCGCCGCCTCCGGGTCGGGTGCGTCGGAGACGTCGACAACTGTGAAGAAGTCGCCCAGGGCGGGACGGATCACCAGGCGCGGCCGGCCGTCGTCGGTGACGAAGTTGGAGCGCAGGACCTCGTGGCGCGCCGCGAGATCCTCCCAGGCCAGGCGCAGCGCCTCGGCATCGAGTGGGCCGCGTACCCGGGCCGGCGCCGGCAGGTTGTAGAGCGTGGTGCCCGGGTCCAGTTGGTGGTGGAACCACATCCGCTCCTGGCCGAACGAGACCACGAGGTCGTCGCCGGGCACGATCGGTGGCAGCCCGCGCGTCGTCGACGCGCGCCGGCCCGCCGGCCTGGCCGGGCGGTGCGCCGGGTCGGCGACCGGGGGCGCGGCGGTGGCGTCGGGCTGCGGTACGGCGGCGGACGGGGATGGCTGGGCGGCCGGACCCCGTTGCTGGGCGGCAGGGGCGGAGGGCTCGGCGGCCTCCGGCTTGACGGTCTCGGGCTTGGCGGCCTCGGGCTTGGCGGCCTCGGGCTCGGCGGGGTCGAGCGCCTGCGGATCGGGCGTGACCCGTGCGGGGCCGGCGGGTTCGGGGTCGAACGCGCCGGCGCGTTCGGCGATCAGGCCGGTGAGGTCGTGCACGTATGGGTGGTCGTAGACGTCGATCAGGCCGAGGCCGACGTCGTAGGTCTCGGCGACCCGGTCGATCAGTTGCAGGGCGATCACCGAGTTGCCGCCGAGCGCGAAGTAGTCGGCGTCCGCCGGTACGTCGTCGGCGTGCAGCAGAGCCCGCAGTGTCTCCCGCAGCCACGGTCCGACCGGCGGCCCGACGGGCTCGGCGGTGGTGGCGGGCTCGGCGACAACGGCGACGGCAACGGGCTCGGCGGTCGTTGCCTGCGCGGTGGCGGGTTCGCTGGTGCCTGGTTCGGCGGTGGCGGGCTCAGCGGTCGCCGCCCGCGCGATGGCCGGCTCGGTGGTGGTTGCCCGCGCGATGGCGGGAGTGGCTGCCCGCGCGAGAGCTGGTTCGGCGGTGGTCGCCCGTGCGACGGCCGGCTCGACGGCTGTCGCCGGGGGCGGCGGCGTCTCGGCGTCCGCAGGAACGACCGCCACCTCGGCCGGAGCCGCGGGCGGGCCGAGGCGGATGATCTCGCCCAGTGGCAGCGGCCAGCAGCGTTCCCCGCGCAGCGGGGTGCCGGGCAGGTGGATCCGGCGCGCGGGCGGACCGGCCGGCACCTCGGCCAGGGCGGCCCAGTCGAGGTCGACCCCGGCGGAGTACAGCGCGCCGAGCACGTGCAGCATCCCGTCGGGGCCGGGCGGCACGCGCAGCACGTCGTGCGGTCCGCCGGGCGTCGCCGGGTCGGCGAGCGCGTCGCCGAGTTCGCCTCGCAGGCCCAGCTCGACGACGGCGACCGGGCCGTCGGCGAGCACCGCGGCGACGGCGTGCCGCAGCCGCTCCGGGTCGGCGGCGGGGAACGAGTCGCGGTCGGTCAGCTCGACGGTGTCCTCGGGTGTCAGCTCGTCGCGCAGCCAGCGCACGGCGTAACGGGCCGCGCCGGAGCTGAGCATGCCGTGCACCGGCACTCCGGCGGCCACCAGCCTGCGGTGCGCGTCGAGCTGCCAGGCCACCGTGTCGGCGCGGGGTCCGCGCAGCGGCAGGGACGTCGGCAGCGGGGCAACCGTGGCGTCGGCCGGCACCTCGGCGTCCCCGGAGAGCAGCAGCACCACTCGCGGCGTGCCTCCCGCGTCCGTCGCGCTCCCCGACAGGGCGCCCGCCGGGTCGACGGTCCGGCGCCAGGTCGCCTCGGCGGCCAGGGCGGTCGCGGCCGTGCGGGTGTCGGTGGCCACCACCGCGAGTCGTACCGGGTGGTGGTCGCGGCCCGCGCCAAGCGTGACGGCCACGTCGGCGAGGCGGGCCGTCCCGGGCCGAAGGGCGACCGCGACCCGGGTGCAGGTCTGCAGCAGGTCGTCCGGGGTACGGGCGGAGATCGGCAGGAGGCGCGCCCCGCCGTCGTCGGCGGCGGGTGGCTCGGGCGCCTGCTCGACCACGCAGTGCGCGACGATGCCGCCCAGGCTGAAGGAGCTGATGCCGGCCCGGCGCGGCTGATCACGGCTGCCCGGCCACTGTTCCAGTGCGGTCACCACCCGCACTCCCGCCGCCTCCGGGTCGACGCCGTCGGCGGGGGAGCGGTAGTGCAGCGACGGGTAGCGCTCGCCGTGGCGGACGCTCAGGATCGCCCGCACCAGGCCGGCCACACCGGCCGCGTGGTCGAGGTGACCGATGGCGGTCTTGACCGAACCGATGGGCAGCGCCGTACCGCGCCGGGTGCCGGCCCGGCGACCGGCCAGGCCGAGCCCTTCGATCTCCACGGCGTCGCCGAGCCGGGTGCCGGAGCCGTGCGCCTCCAGGTAGCCGGCCGTGGAGAGGTCCAGACCGGCTGCCCGCCAGGCCCGGCCGATGACGTCGGCGTGGGCGACGGCACTCGGTGTGCTGATCGTGGCGGACCGGTGTCCGTTGTGGCCGATCGCCGTGCCCCTGATGACGGCGTGCACGGGCAGACCCTCGGCCCGTGCCCGGGACAACGTGCTGAGCAGCAGCACCGCACCGCCCTCGCCGGCCGCGGTGCCGTCGGCGTCGGCGTCGAAGGCCCGGCACCGGGCCTGCGGGGAGATGATGGCCTGGAACGCGCCGGTGTCGTCGGCGGGTGGGTGCAGGGAGCGCACCGCGACCCCGCCGGCCAGCGCGAGGTCCGCGTCGCCGGCCCGCAGCTCGCGGCAGGCGTGGTGCACGGCGATGAGCGAGCCGTTGCATCCGGTGTCCACGCCGTAGGTGGGGCCGACCAGGCCGAACAGGTGAGCGACCCGCGACGGCAGCGCGCAGGGCACGGTGCCGAGCATGGCCAGGGTGCCGGTCTCGCCGACGAGCGCGGCGTAGTCGGCGCTCGGTGAGCTGAACACCACGGCCGTCCGGCTGTCCCGCAGGCTCGACGGGGCCAGGCCCGCGTCCTCCACCGCGCCCTGCGTCAGGTGCAGGGCGATGCGGTGCTGCGGGTCCATCAGCTCCGCCTCCCGGCGGGACAGGCCGAAGAAGCGGTGGTCGAAGAGGTCGATGCGGTCCAGGTAGCCCAGCTCCGCGTAGCGGACGTCAGGGTCGACGTTCGTGCTCTCCATCCGCGTCGCGGGCATCGGCCGCACACTGTCCCGGCCGGCGCGCAGGTTGGCGCGGAACGTGTCGAGGTCGTCGGCCTGCGGGAACCGCACGGCGACACCGATGATCGCGATGTCCTCTCCTGGCTGGCCCATCGTTCTCCCTCCCGGGGGTCACACTTCGAAGCTGAGCGCGGCGGCGGGCGGCGGCCCGGTGCGGCCGGCGGCGGGCGTGTCCGCCACTCCGGCGATGACCGCCGCCTGCGCCGCGATCGTCTTGGCGTCGAACAGCTCACCCACCCGGACCGCCCCGGACCACCGGCGGTCCAGGCGCTTGTGCAGGTCGACGACCTTGAGCGAGGTGCCGCCGGCGTCGAAGAAGTTGTCGTCCAGGCCGCAGCCCCGGTGCCCCAGCACCTCGGCCCAGATGTCGGCCACCGCGCGTTGCAGCCCGGTCCAGTCGTGATCAGCGGGCGCGTCCACCGGGTCCTCCTCGCGTGCGGCGCCGAGCCGCGCGAGGGCGTCCCGGTCGAGCTTGCCGTTGACGGTCAGCGGTATCGCGGGCACCGCCACGAACCGCGCCGGCACGGCGGCCGGCGGCAGCGACTCGCGGCACAGCGCCCGGAGCACCACCGGCGACGGGGGCGGGCCGTCGCAGACCAGGTACGCGACGAGCACCGGCTCGGGTACCAGCGGGTCGAGCAACACGGCGGCCTGGCGTACCCCGGGGTGGACACTCACCACCTCCGCCACCTCGGCCGGCTCGACCCGGTGCCCGCGTACCTTGACCTGGTCGTCGGCCCGTCCCCGGAACTCCACGGTGCCGTCGGCGCGGCACGCGGCCAGGTCCCCGGTGCGGTACAGCCGGGCGCCCGGCTCGGCGGCGAACGGGTCGGCGACGAACCGCTCGGCGGTGCGGGCCGGTTGCCCGGCGTAGCCCTGCGCCAGGAACGAGCCGCCGACGTACAGCTCGCCGACACGGCCCGGCGGCTGCTCGCGCAGCGCGGCGTCGAGGACGTGCACGCTCGCCCCGGGCAGCGGTGCGCCGATCGGCACCTCGCCGTGGCGGTGCGTCGGCGCCACCCGCTGGAAGGTGCACGAGACGATGGCCTCGGTCGGCCCGTACTCGTTGGCCAGCTCGGTCTCCGGCAGCAGGTGGCGGTGCCGACGCACCAGGTCGGCGTCGCACCGCTCGCCGCCGACGCTCACGTGCCGCAGCGTGGGCGGCAGCAGCGCGGCGTGGTCGAGGAGCAGCCGATAGTAGGACGGCACGCAGATGAGGTGGGTCGCGGCGTGGGTGGCGGCGAGCGCGGCGACGGCACCGGGGTCGGCCATCCGCTCCTCGTCGGGCAGCACCACCGTGCCGCCTCGGCGCAGCGTCCACAGGGTGGCACCCAGGCTGCCGTCGAACGACAGGCGCAGGGCGGACAGGAACGTCGGTGGCTCGGCGCCGTAGAGCACGCCGCGGCAGCGGATCGAGGCGTCCAGGTTGGCGTGGCCGACGACCACGCCCTTCGGCCGGCCGGTCGAACCGGAGGTGTGGATGACGTACGCGGGCAGGTCCAGTGGCAACATCGTTGGCAGCGGCACCGGTGGCGCGGCCACCAGGTCACGGACGTCGAGGTGGGCCAGCGTGTCCGCGCAGGCCGGGCGGCTGCCGGCGTGCACCAGCACCCGGCAGTCGGTGTCGCGCACCACCGCCGCCAGCCGCCCCGCCGGCTGCCCCGGCTCGACCACCGACCACGCGGCGCCCACCCGTGCGGCGGCCAGCATGGCGACCACCGTGGCCGTCGACTGTTCGAGGTGGACGGCCACCACGGTGCCGGGCAGCACACCGGCGGCGACCAGACGCATCGACAGGTGGTCGACGGCGTCCGCGAGCGCGCCGTAGCTCAGCACCTCGTTTCCCACGACCACCGCCGGCGTCTCCGGGGTCTCGCTCGCGTGGGCGAGGATGTCGACCACCAACGGCGTCATCGGGGCGCGCCCGTGCGGTCGTCGACGCGTACGTGACCGGGGCGGGTCGGGGGCAGCAGGGCCGGGTTGGCGGCGAGCAGCATCCGGTCGGCGTCACGCCGGACGATCTCGAAGCCGCTGAAGCGCAGCGTCACCAGCATGATCCGGTTGACCGGCGTGGGCACCAGCTCGGCGACCGGGCGGCGGCCGGCGGCGACCGCGGTACGCACCAGGTGGTCCAGCAGCACCGCGCCGACGCCACGGGAGACCACCCGGCAGGACATCAGCAGCAGCTCCAGCACCGACTCGGTGTCGGTGAGCCGGGTGACGGCCAGGCCGATCGTGCCGTAGGAGCCGAAGCGGTCGGACAGCTCGGCGACGGTCACCTGGTAGCCGTCGTCACGGCACATGGCTCGCAGCTCGTCCATCCCGTACGTGATGCCGGTGCTGTTGAGCTGGTGGGTGCGGACGGTCAGCTCGTGGGCGCGTGCCAGGTCGTCCTCGGTGGCCTGCCGGACGGTCAGCACCAGGTCGAGGCTCGCCAGGAAGTCGGTGTTCGGCTGGTCCCAGTCCTTCTCGGCGGCGGCGCGACGGTGCTCGGCCTGGTACATCCGCCGGCGCCGCCGCGACTCGTCGGTGACGAACGGCGGCTGGAACTCGACGCGGGCGGGCAACTCGCCGACCTGCGTGGCGTCGTAGCAGCGCACCTGCGGCAGCGCGTGGGCCACCTCGGCCCGCTCCACCGGGTCGTTGTCGACGAAGGCGAGGGTGTCCGAGCCAATGCCGAGGGTCTCGGCGATCCGCCGTACCGCCGTCGACTTGTCGCCCCAGCCGACCTCGACGGCGCAGAACATGTCGGCCAGTCCCACCGCGTCGAGGTGGGCGGCGGCGGTGTCGTGGTGGCCACGGCTGGCCACGGCGTGCAGGATGCCCCGCTCGTCGAGGGCGTGCAGGGTGCCGACCGCCGCCGGGATCGGGGCCGGCTTGTCGCCCTCCAGCACGACGCCGCCCCACAGCGTGTCGTCGAGGTCCCACACCAGGCACTTCACCGTCTGGCTCATCACTTGTCCGTCCCGCGCACCAGCAGGGCACTGCTCCAGGCCGCGACCGGGCTGCTGTTCATCACCAGGACGTGCCCTCCCGGTGCCACGGCGTCGGCGGTGTCGTCCAGGTTGGCGAGCACGTCGATCGGACCGAGGTGCCCGTAGCGGGCCAGGTTTGTCGGGCAGGCGTCGTCGATCGTGACCTCCAGGGCGCTCTGCCAGAACGCGAACGCGCCGCGGGACAGGTTCTGCATGAGTACCGCGTCCAGCCGGTCCGGGGTGAGGCCCCGGGCCGCGAGGACCTCCCGGTTGAGGTCGCGCAGCCGGTTGCGGCTCTCCATCGCCAGCCGGAACGAGTAGGTCAACTCGTCGGAGCAGGTCTCCCGCCAGTCGCTGGCCGGAACGTCCCGGTAGTCGATGTGGAACAGGTCGGCGTAGCTGCCGTCGCTGCGCAGCGCGTGCTCGACCCAGCCCCACCGACCCGTCTCCCGGCCGAGCAGCACGGCCGCGCCGGCGTCACCGAGGACTGTCATCGGAGGCCGGTAGCGCTCCTCGGTGGCGGCGGCGGCGCCCATGGCCACCAACACGTGCCGCCAGGCCGGCCGACCGCGCAGCAGCGCCACGCCCACGTCGATCGCCGCGGACACCGACACGCAGCCCAGGTCGCCGACGCTGAGCGTGGCTGCCCGGGTCGCCCCGATGCGGGCCTGCAACCGGGTCGCCTCGGAGGCCAGCAGGTACTGCGGCGCGCGGCCCTGTACGAGGATCAGCGCGTCCAGGTCGTCGGCCGCCAGGCCGGCCCGGTCCAGCGCCTGGCGGGCCGCGGCGGCGGCCAGGTCCACCTCGGCCCCTGGTCCCGGCCGGCCGTGGTGGTCGCGCAGGCAGCGCACCTCGTCGATGCCGAGGGACAGCACGTGGGCCCGGCGCGCCTCCGGCAGCGCCGCCACCTCCGGTAGCGCGGCCACCGCCACCGCCTCCGGCGGCAGGTGGACGCTCACCGGGCCGAGCCAGACCGGTGCGGTCACGACGGCACCACCACGGGTACCGGCGTGGTCGGCGTCGCCGCGTCGCGGCGCCGGTGGGCGCGGATGGCGTGGTCGGCGAGGTGCAACTCGCTCACCTCGTCGGAGCCCTCGATGATCCGCATGACCGTGGCGTCGCGCAGGAACCGGCCCACCAGGCTGTCCGCGTCGCAGCCGGCCGCGCCGTGCACCTGCACGGCGTCCCGGCTGACCTGGGCGGCGGCGCGGGAGGCGGCGTACTTCGCCAGGACGGTGCCGGCCACGGCGTCCGGGTCACGGGCGGCGCGGAGCCGCGCCGCGTGCCGGCAGAGCTGTTCGGCGGCGGTGACCGCGACGTGTCCCCGGCCGAGCATGGCGCGCACCACCTGGTGGTCGGCGAGGCGTACCTCGCCCTGTGTGCGGTCCACGGCGTGCCCGGTGGCGGCCCGCTGGCAGGCCCGCGCCATCCCGACGCACCCCCACGCCACGGTGTAGCGGCCGTGGTCGAGCGCGGTGCCGGCGACGTGGGACAACCCGAACCCGGCGGGCGCGACGAGGTGCGAGCGGGGGACCCGGACGCCGTCCAGGTCGAGGTGCGCCACCTGGGCCGCCCGCAGGCCGAGCTGACCGCGTACCGGCTCCCGGCGCAGGCCCGGTCGGTCGCCCTCGACCAGCACCGCGGCCGGCGCCCCGCCCAGGCGTCCGATCACGAGCAACAGGTCGGCGGTCGCGCCGAACGTCACCCACTGCTTGCGGCCGGTGACCCGCACCGAGTCGCCGACCGGTTCGATGCTGGTGGCCACGGCGGACAGTTCGGTGCCGGCGCCCTCCTCGGTGGCGGCGAAGCCGGCGACCCGCGCGCCGGTGGCCAGCGCCGGCAACCACCGCTCCCGCTGGTCGGCCGAGCCCCAGCGGGCGAGCGCGGCGGCGACCATGCCCTGCACGGTGAGCAGCGCGCGCAGCGAGGAGCACACCGCACCGATCCGGGCGGTGGCCTCACCCAGCGCCTCCGGCGACGCGCCCGCGCCGCCGTAGCGTCGGGGTAGGTCCCGGGCGAGCAGACCGGCCGCGCCCGCCTCCGCCACGACGGCGGAGGGCAGCGCGCCCGCCCGGTCCCATCCGGCGGCGGCGGAGCGTACCGTGTCGGCGAAGTCGGTGGCCTCGGCCACGACGGTGTCGTCGGTGTCCACGGCGTCCCCGCTCAGCCGCGATTCGCGACGGCACGCTTGCCGCCCACGAAGGCGGTGACCGCGTCGATGGTCCGGAAGTTCGCGAAGTCCAGGTCCTCGGGCTCGACCTCGATGCCGAAGGTGTTCTCCACGAAGGCGATGAGCTGCAGCGCGAACAGGGACGTGACGGTGCCGCGGGCGAAGATGTCCTCGTCCGGCTCCGGGGCGTCGCCGACCACCTCAGCCAGGAACGCCCGAATCGTGGCGGCCACGTCGGTCGGGGGGGCAGCGGTAGCCGGGATGCTGTCGCTCATGCCCAGAAGTATCGACACGGACATTTACCACAGTCCATGGGATACTTCGGCGACTGCGTTCGGTGTAGCCGATTGGGCAGCTACCGCCCGTGATCGCCTGTGTGCACCATGAAGCCATGGGTTACGCGCCGGCCGGGGGTCTCGACGTCTACTACGAGGAGCACGGCGAGGGCGACCCGCTCCTGCTGCTGCACGGCGCGCTCGCCACCATCGAGACGTCGTTCGCCACCCTGCTGCCCGCGCTGGCGAAGAGCCGCCGGGTGCTCGCGGTGGAACAGCAGGGGCACGGCCACACCCGTGCCGCGGACCGCCCGCTGACGCTGGAGTCGATGGCCGACGACACCGCGGCCGTCCTCGACCACCTGGGAACGGGGCCGCTCGACGTAGTCGGCTACGACCTCGGCGCCGGCGTCGCGCTGCACCTCGCGGCGCGGCGGCCCGACCTGGTCCGCAAGCTGGTCTTCGTGGGCCACGCCTTCGACCGCGACGGTTTCCACCCGGGTGTGCTCGACGGCGTCGCCCAACTCACGCCGGCCATGCTGGCGGGGTCACCGTTCGAGCGCGCGTACGCCGCCGTCGCCCCCGACCCGTCGGGGTTCGCGGCGCTTGTCGAGCGCACCACGGCGCTGGAGACCGGCATGACCGACCTGACCACCGACGAGGTCCGCGCCCTGGCCGCGCCCACGCTCGTGGTGATCGGCGACGCCGACCTGGTGACGCCCGAGCACGCGGTACGGATGTTCCGGCTGCGCGGCGGCGGCGTACCCGGTGACCTGGTCGGCCTGCCGCCGTCGCAGCTAGCGGTGCTGCCCGGCACCTCGCACGCCGCGCTGCTGGCGTGCCCCGACCTGCTGCTGGGGCTGGTGCTGCCGTTCCTCCAGGCGCCCTGAGGGTCGGTCAGCCCAGCCCGCCGGCGGCGTGGATGTTCTGCCCGGTCACCCAGCGGGCGTCCGGACCACAGAGGAACGCGACCACGTCGGCCACGTCGGCCGGCTGACCGAGGCGACCCAGCGGGGTGACCCGCGCGGCGATCTCCACGCTCTGCGCGCTGTTCGTCGCGTGCAACAGGTCGGTGTCGGTCGCGCCCGGGGACACGGTGTTGACCGTGATGCCCCGCGCCGCCAGCTCCCGGGAGGCCACCGCGGACAGTTGCTCCACCGCGCCCTTGCTGGCCGCGTACGCGGCGATGCCCGGCCCCGGCATGACCGTGTTGATCGTGGACAGGTTGACGATGCGACCGCCGTCGCGCATGTGCCGGGCGGCGTGCCGCAGCGCCAGGAACACCGCGCGGGCGTTGACCGCCATCAGCCGGTCGTACTCGTCCTCGGACAGGTGGACCAGGGGCGCCGGCGTGTGCCGGGCCGCGGCGTTGTTGACCAGCAGGTCCAAGCCGGCCAGGTGGGTCTGGGCCTGCGCGAGGAGGGTGGTCACACCGTCCGGGTCGGCGAGGTCGGCCTGTACGCCGTGGGCGACGCCGCCAGCGGCCGCGACCGACGTCTCCACCTCGGCGGCGGCCTCGGCGTCGCTGCGCCAACCGAACACGACTGTCGCGCCGTCGCGGGCCAGCCGCTGCACGACCGCGCGCCCGATGCCCCGCGAGCCGCCGGTGACCACGGCTGCCTTGCCCTCCAGAACCCGCGTTTCCTCGGCCATGGACCGACGATAGGGCCGTCGGCGGCCGAGGGGCAGGCCCCCTCTGGCCATGCCTGATCGGTCAGGCCACCGCTCGGGAACGGCGATCGACGAGCGTTACGCCCACATCCTCGCGGACCTCAGCGGCCCGAACCTGCCGGATGCGCAGGCCATCGCCTACGCGAACACCGGCGCGCAGCGCATCATCGACCGGGCCATGACCCTCGAGGCCAGCGACTAAGGCCGTGACCAACAGCGCGCGTCCGCGGCGGACGCCAACGCCGCCGGGGCCAACCCGCCGCCCGAGCGGCCCGACTACCGAGCGGCTCGCAACGCCGCGGCGACCTGGACGAGATCCAGATCGACGGCGACCTGCTCACCGTCCCACGTGCCGCGCTCGCTGATCGCCAGGCCGATGAAGGCCAGCTCAGCGGCATCCTCACGCAGTGCGTAGTCGTCGCGGCTCTCCTCGCCACCATCATGCGGTTCTTCGCGGTTCCAGGCATCGACCGCCAGCTCCGCCAGAGATCGAGGAAGCCGCACGCTGATCCGACCAACCTGACGATCCAGATCAGTACCGATCGCCGCCAGCACGGTCCGGTCCCCCTGATAACGCACGTACTGCTCACGATCGCCCACGAGCCGAGGCTACTGGGCCGTCTCGGGCGGGGGCCGCGAACTCCTGCCCGCGTTTCGCGGGGTCGCCGGATCGGCACCGACCGGGCATGATCCTCTACGCGCCGGACCCGGCGGATCCCTCACCCCGCGCGACGACACATGCGATGCCCAGGTCACCTGGCCCAGCGACGTCTCGGCCGCGCCGCTCAGGAGAACACGTTGCACTGCACGACATGCGGAGCCGAACTCGAACACCCCGGCCAGGGTCACACGTGCCGGTCCTCCACACCTCCGCCGGCGGTCCGGACCGCGGGTTGGAACGTCGCGACCTGGTTCACGGTCGGGTTCGCCATCCTCTTCGTCGTGGCCGCCATCGCTGCGGCCGTCTTCAGCAGCATCGCGAGCGACCGGGCCCGGCCGCTGCCCCCGTCGGATCTCGGGGCGGCGATCGGTTTCGTCCTGGCCAACCTGATCCTGGCCGCCGCCGTCATCGGCCTTGCTGTCAGTGCGTTGATCTGGGGCCGTGGCACCCGCCAGCTCGCCGAGGCGCACGGCTCCTCGGGCCGCTTCTACAGCCGCCACTGGGGCACGCGCGTCTTCCCCGCCTGCGTCGTGGCCAGCGCCGCCATCGCCTGGCTGGCCGCCGATCGGACCGCCCCGGCAGTCCTGTTCGGCCAGGCGGCCCTGCGCACCCTTGGAGCCGCCGCGCTGATCGGGGGCATGTTGCACAGCCGGGCGCGGGTCCTGCGGCTGATCGCCCACGCCAACCGAGTCGGCGTCGGACACTACTCGCCGGTTGCTGGGCAAGACCCGGCGTGGCCGCTGTCGCCCACTCCGACGAGCGAAGACTGGAACGCCGGCCAATGGGACCCCGAGGTGCAGCGCGACATCGAGGCTCGCCGTCGCCGCAACAACACCTGATTCGCTTCCGGGATATGTGAGAACGGTTGTCGGCTGACGGACCGAACTGTCCGACGCCAGCGGACGGGCCCCAACGTCTACAGTGGCCGGAGTTTGCCATGCTCTACTACTTGAGGACGGTGAGTTTTCTCGGGGCGGGGGATCATGAGCGATTTGCGGCACCGGAGGGTTTACACACGTTGGTTCGCCCTGCTTGTCGGGCTGGTCACCGGCGCGGTCGTCGGCTTCGCGGTCTACTGGGGGAGCCAACTGACCGGTGCGGCGCTCTTCATGTTGTGCGGCACCGTGGCGGGTGGGGTGGCCGCTCTGGTGTTCTACGCGTACTCCCGGACGATGTATCTCACCGAGCTGACCGTGTCGATCCCGAACTTCACCGATCTGACCTTCGCGGTTACTCCGTCCAACGAGGGAGTGGCGTGGCGGCTGTTCGTCGAGTCCGTCACTCGCGTCTCCACGCAGCCGCTGACCGAGGGCACCGGCGTTGTCCGTGAGACGCTCAACTCGCTCTACTCCCTGTTCCAGTCGGTGCGCCAGACCCTGGTGGAGGCGGGACCGACGGCCGGCGTCGGCGGCACGCAGACCGTCGAGCACCTGGCCATCGGCATGCTCAACGCCCAGATGCGGCCGTTCCTGGCCAAGTGGCACCCACAGTTGCTGCAGTGGGAGAGGGTGAACCCCGACGTGCCCGAGTCGCAGTGGCCGGGCAACGCGCAGTGCCGCGCCGAGCTGGAGGCCATGCGCCTGGGCCTGCTCGACTACGTGCGGGGCCTCGGGCAGTTGGCCGGGGTGCGCAACATAGACGTGATGCTGGGTCGTTCCGCGGATCAGTGACATCCGGCCGAGCCGGTGTGCGGATTCCGCGCGGGCCCGCCGTTTGCCTTACATATCCGCTGTCGACGATCCGTCAGTCGAGGACGGTGCGCGGCATCCGGATCACCGCATAGCCTGGGCAGCACTCTTGACGTTCTTGCACAGAACCGGCAGGGGGTTGCCATGGTTACGTGGTTCCGGTGCGTGCACGTCCGGGGCGGGGAGCGGGGTCGGTCGTGAGCGCACCCGTCGGATTCGACATCTTCGTCAGCTACGCCACGGCCGACATCACGCTCGTGATGCCCTGGGTCGAGCGGCTGAGGGGTGACGGGTTCTCGGTCTGGTTCGACCAGGACCAGATGCGCGCCGGGCGCAGCATCATGACGCAGTTGAGTATCGGGCTCGACGACTCGGTGCAGACGATTGTCTTTCTCACCGACACCTACCTGCGCCGCGAATACACGCAGTTCGAGATGGTGTCGAGCAGCAACGACGATCCGGCTAGCCTGCGAGGGCGCACCATCCCGATCAAACTCATGCCGCTCACCGTGGAGCTGCCGCGCTTCATCCGCAACGTGACCATCTGCGACTTCACCGATCCGATGACGGTGGACAAGGCGTACGAACAGGTCAAGCGGAGCATCCGGGACGCGCCGCCCCGGCCGCGGCGCCACGTCGACGAGGAGAGCGTCCTGGCGGCGTGCGAGGCGCCGTTCGAGCATCTGTCCGAGCCGGACGTCGCGCTCTTCCTGCTGCTGAAGGCGGCCGGGAATCTGGCCTGGTTCCTCCATCGCCGGGAGATCGGCGAACCCGGGAGCGGCACACCGCTGGAAACCATCTTCCACGAGCTTCTCGTCTCCGGGAAGCTCCCCGCCGAGGTCGCGCAGTCGCTGACCTACATCCGGACGTTCGGCACCATGGTGGTCGGCGAGCAGATCGACCGGGCGACCTTCACCCGGGAATCGATCGATCCCGCCCTGGCGGCGCTCGACGGCCTTGCCGACTGGGCGTTCCCGGACCGCCCGCGCCGGGGCGGCCCGCAGCGGATCCTGGCCGCACTGCCGCGGCTCGGCGACCCCGGCGAGGTACGGCTCCCGGGCACCAGCCTGCTGCTGCGCGAGCCCGAGCTGGCCCGCACGGCGCTGGGCCCGCTCTTCGCCGGGCGGGACACGGCGGTCGGCGAGGAGATCTCGATCGTCCTGGCGGAGATTCCGGCCCAGGGGGAGGTCCGGTTCGC
This sequence comes from Micromonospora sp. DT231, assembly GCF_049847025.1. Lineage (NCBI taxonomy): Bacteria > Bacillati > Actinomycetota > Actinomycetes > Micromonosporales > Micromonosporaceae > Micromonospora > Micromonospora sp. DT231. Next base: position 257,984 of record NZ_JBNCNO010000001.1, read on the forward strand.
CGAGCTGATCGGCCGGTACGCGAGCGTCGCCGGTTCCGAGGCGATAGTGCCCCGCGACACCGGGACCCTGCGCGTCGGTGACGGCCCGGACTGCGTATATCTGGTGTTCCCGCCGGTCCGCGACATCTCGGCGGCGGAGCTCGCGGCCCGGCACGGAGGGCGGTTGCCGGCCGGCCCGGCGTACGAGATAGGTCTTGGCGTGGCCCGCGTGCTGGCGCGTCTGCACGGAGCGCGACCACCGCTGGCCCACGGCGCCCTATCGCCGTCCGACGTGCTGCTGAGCCGGTACGGCTCGGTGCGGCTGCGCGTCCCGGGCCGGGACCCCGACTCGCCGGAGGCCGACCTGCGGGCGGTGCCGGCGCTGCTGCGCACCCTGCTCGCCGGCGCGCCGGAGGCGGGCGACGAGGCGCTGCCGGCCGGCGCCGCGGAGACGCTGCGACGGCTGGCCGGGTGCCGCAGCGTGGCCAGCCTGCGCGGTCTCCTGGAGGAGGAACACGGCCGGCTGCCAGACGAGCCGGACCTCGGCTCGCTGCTGGGGGAGCTGGCACCGCCGGCCGCACCGGCCGCGTCCGGGCCGGAGCTGATCGAGTCCTATCCGGTGGTTGCCCGGCAGGCCTGGCCGCTCGGCGCCGGGCGGGTGCTGGTCTGGGAGGCCGACACCGAGACGCTCGCCGTCTATCACGGACCCCGGGCGCACTGGCGTGACGACGGCCCGGTCCCCGTGCGGCTCGCGGTCACCGGTCGGGACGCCCAGGTGGCCGTCGGCGGCTGGGACGGGACGGTCCGCTACTTCGCCGGCGGCGAGCTGGTCGCCGCGGCCCGCCTGGACGGCACGGTCGGCGACGTGCGGTTCACGTCCGGTGGTGTGGTGGCCGGTTCCTGGAAGAAGGCGCTCGTGCACCTGAGCGCGGGCGGCCAGCGGCGCGCCCTGCTTGACGTGGCCGCCGGGGTGCACCGGATCGCGGTGGCGGAGCAGAGCGACCGGTTCGCGGTGGCGGACCTCTCCGGGCGACTGGCCATCTACCACGGCGAGACGCGGGTGCGGGACTGGCAGCGATTCGGTTCGATCGCCGACATCGCGTACGCCGGCTCCCGACTGGTGCTGCTCACCGAGGACGGGCTGACCGGGATGGGCGTCGACCACCGGACCGACGCGGTCGAGCCGAAACCGGGCGCCCTGCGGCTGCTGGCGGGCGCCGCCCCCGGGACCTGCCTGCTGCTGGTCGCGGCCGACCCGAACCGGCTCCTGGCGGCGCGGCTCGAAGCCTGGTCGATCGACCAGGGCGACAGGCACATCCTGCACACCACCTTCCCGGCCGGCTACCGGATCGGCTCGGCCTGCGACGTGCCGGGCCGGTACACGGTGGACCTGCCGGATGGCGGCTGCGCCTACTGGCGCGACGGCGCCGAGCGGCAGGTCTGGCCGGACGCGCTCGCCGCCACACTGACCAGGGACGGGCGGCTGCTCGCGGTGTGCCTGCCCGGCCGGGTCGAGCTGTACGCGGAGCACGAATGACGGCCTCCGCCACGCTGCGCGCCGCCCTGGACCGGCTGCGGACGATGGGTGACAGCCCCCGGGTGGTGATCGCGCGGGCCGAGGCCGAGTTCCGGCTCGGGGTGCACCCGGAGACGAACGCCGGCGAGGGGATCGAGCTGCTGCGCTCGGCGGTGCGGCACGACCCGTTCCTGGCCAAGGGATTCCTGCACCTGGGCCTGCGGCTGCACCGGGCCGGGCGCTTTCGTGCCGCGGTGCCCGAATACCTCGCGGCCCTCGAACTGGCCCCGGCCAGCCGCCGCGTCCACCTGCTGCTCGCCGAGGCGCTGCTGGAACTGGGCAAGGCCGAGCAGCAGGCGGGCGACGAGCTGATCGCGGCGCTGGCCGCGCGCGAGCCGGAGCGGCTCAAGGCCGCCGTGGCGGAGATCGGGGGCGTACTCACCGGCGGAGAGCCGGACGCGGAGGCGGAAGCCGCCGGGGAGAACGAGAAGGAGAAGAAAAAGCCCCGCAGACGCGCCAAGCCACCCACCGACCTGACCGGGGTGTGGCAGGTCTGGCTGTTGGCCCAGCTGAGCCGCGCCGCGAAACGGGCCCAGCCGGTCGCGTGTCTGAAGGCCGGGGCCACCCGGATCGGCGTGGACGGCCCGGCCGACGTGGCACTCGGCTGCCTGATGCTGTTGCTCTCCGGCGACCCTCCCGCCGAGGTGCGCAAGGAGATCGCTGCCGCCGGGGTGGACCCCGAGGCGGGGAACGACCCGGCGCTGCGGGCGCTCGCGGCGGCACTGGAACTGGCCGAGGCCGGCGACCCGGTGCTGTTCGTCCGGGGCGCGTCGGAGCACCTGCTCGCCGGGGTGCTGCCGGTCGCGGTGGTGTGCGCGCTGCACTACCAGCGGTTCGGGCCGTCCGCCGCGGTCACGGTGACCGACGCTCTGCGGCTGCTCGACGTCTACCCGTCGGCGGTGCGGGATGACCACTGGTTCCAGGAGCTGCGCATCGCCGTGCTCGACGGGTACGCCACGCGGGCCTGGACCGACGGCGCGCTGGGCCAGGCCAGGCTGCTGTGGCGGGAGACGGTCGGGCTGGACCCGTACCGGGTGCCGGTGGCGGTCAACCTGGCCCTGGTCGCGGCCCGGATGAAGGCCGCCGAGGAGTACGGGCCGGCCTGGGAGCGCCTCTTCGAGCTGACCTATCTGCTCGCCGGCGGGGTGGGCGACGTGCAGCTGCTGCTGGACGAGCGACGTGACCTGCACCTGGCGTTGACCCGGCAGAGCTGGCAGCGCCACTGCGGGTCCGCGCCGCCGAGCGGTACGCCCACCGAGGACGACCTCGACGCGTGGGTGGCGGACGGGGACGCGCTCGCCGTCTGGCTGCGGCACTGGGACAGCTACTACCTCAACGCCCGGCTCTCCTTCCGCTCCCCGGTCCACCTGCTCGGCACGGCGCGCGACGTGGACACCGACGAGCTTGCCGAGGCTCGCGACGCTCTGGTCGCGCTGGCCGACACGGCGGTCGTCGGGCGTGACTGGGCCGGCGGCAAGGCCTTCCGCGAGCTGGTCGCGGGGCTCGCCGAGGACGCGTACGCCCAGTCGGCCGATCCGGTGGACCGGGCGCGGGACCGGTACTACGAGACCGAGAAGCCCCGGGCCGACCGGCTCGCCGAGGAGCTGCTGCAGCGGACCCTGGTGCTGATCTCGCTGCTCCGGGCGCTGGGCCGGGTGCCGGTCGCGGCGGCGCGGGAGGGTCAGGCGGCGGCGGTGATCCGGCACCAGCGCAGCCTTCCGCGGCGGATTCTGCAGTCGATCTTCGTCAACCGGGGCCTGGTGCAGGACGACATCGAGTTGGCCGCGTACGTCGAGCAGCGGGTGCTCGAACTGGCCGGAATCTGGTCCCGCGCCGAGCCGTCCACCGAGGCCGACCGAAACCGGCAGGTCGCCCGCCTCGGGGAGATCGTCGAGGCGCTGCCGGACCGGTTGGCCCTGCGGGCCGCGCACTGCGACGCGCTCCTACAGGCGAAGCGGCCGGGGGAGTGCTACCGCGCCGCGGTGGCGGCGCTGCAACAGCCGTCGACGGACCCGCCCGCCGACGTCGAGCACTACCGGACGGTACTGACCGCGCTGATCGACCGGATCGGGTACGAGGACATCCCGGAAGAGGCGCTGCGCCCCGGCGACATGGCCTCCGCCGAGCTGGCCGTGCAGCGGATCAGCCAGTCGCTGGAACGATATCCGGCCAGCGGAGCGCCGTATGTGTTGCTGGCCTCGCTGCTGCTCCAGATGGGCGGCGAGCAACGGCAGCGCAGGGCGGCGCGGGTGCTCGTCGACGGCATCCTCGGGGCACCGGCCGAGGAGACGCTGCCCCAGATGTGGCGGATGCTCGACGACATTCCGCGGCCGATGGTCACCGGCGTGGCGACGTCCGCCTGCGCCCGGATACGCGGAAAAGTGCTGGACCGGCTGTCGGCCGGGGGCGGGCCCGAGTTGCTGGACGAGGCGACGAGATGTCGCGAACTGGCCCGGCGGTTCGGGCTCGACGGCGAGCTGGCCGCGTTCGACGAACTCCTGGCCCAGCTCGGCCGGCGGCGGGACGGAGGGGAGTGACAGATGTTCATGATCGACCTTGACGGCTCGTCGCCGTACACGCTGCTCGGGGTGGCGCCGACGGCGACCATCGCGGAGATCCGCACGGCCCGCGACGAGCTGATCAACCGACTGCGCACCGAGGCCCGCGGGGAGAGCGACCCGGCCCGCAAGGAGGAGCTGGAGGAGAAGCAGCGTCGCATCAACGCCGCCGCCGACCCCCTGGTCCGGCCGGCCCGTCGGGAGGAGTTCGACCGCGAGCACCCGGAACTGCGCACACTTACCGTCCGCTCGGCGGCCGCGCCGTTCTTCACCGACCCGGCACACCGCACCGACGTGCTCTACCGGGTGCTCTTCGCGCACCTCACCGCCCGGGGGGCGCGGCTGCGCCCGTCGTCCGACCTGTACCGCACCGGCTTCACCACGGACGAGACGCCCAACGACCTGCTCGACGAACTGCTCGACGACCCGACCGCCCAGCGGAGGCCATGATGCGACGACAGAGCCGATCCGTCGAACCGGCACCGGCGACCACGGACCTGACCGAGCGCCTGGACCAGATCCACAGCCTGCTGGAAGAGGTGGCCGAGGACAACACGGCCCTGGTCGCCCGGCTGGACCAGGCCGGTCAGAAGCAGGCCGGCCAGGCCGGGGACGCGCTGCGCGAGATCGCGGCGCTCCGCTCCGACCTGAGCGGGCAGCTGGCGTTCCGCGCGTTGCGCGACCTGGCCACCGAGCTGATCGGGCCGCTCAGCGCGATCGACGCCATGCTGCAGCGGGCCGACTTCTCCGACCCGGTGGCCACCGAGGGGCACGTCCGCAGCCTGTCGCTGACGCTCTCCGGCGTGCTGTCGCGCCTCGGCGCCGAGAGGGTGCCGATCGACGTGGGCGCCGAGCTTTTCGACCCGAGCCGGCACCGCTGCGTCAGCACGGTGAAGCCGGCCGAGTCGTCCTTCCCCGACGCGCCGCCGCGCACCGTCGTCCGCATCGTGCAGGACGGCTACCTGCTGCACGGGCGGCCACTCACCCCGGCGACCGTCGAGATCCAAGCCGGCGACGAATAGGAGAACCATGCCATTCCACAAGGTGATCGGCATCGACCTCGGGACCACCTACTCGGCCGTGTCCATCTGGGACGGCAAGGACGTGCGGATCATCGAGACCGCGTTCGGTCTCAGCACCGTTCCGTCGGTGGTCGGGCTGGACGCCGACCGCGCGGTGATCGTCGGCACGCCGGCCCAGAACAACCTGGTCAGCGATCCCACAAACACGGTCATCGAGGTCAAGCGGGAGATGGGCACGTACGAGGTGGAGCCGGCCAACCCCGGCGACCCCGGCGTGCCCCGGCGGATCAGGTTCCGCGGCCGTGAGTACCTGCCGCAGGAGATCTCCGCCTTCATCCTGATGGAGCTCAAGCGGCAGGCCGAGAACATCGTGGGCGAGCCGATCCACGATGCGGTCATCACCGTGCCGGCGTACTTCAAGGATCCGCAGCGCGGGGCCACCGAGGACGCCGCCCAGATGGCCCGGCTGAACGTCCGCATGCTGCTCAACGAGCCCACCGCCGCGGCCGTCTGCTTCGGCGCCGACAAGATCGACGACGACCAGGCCCACACGTACGCCGTGTACGACCTCGGTGGCGGCACCTTCGACGTCTCCATCGTGCAGGTCAGTCCGGGCAACGTCAGCGTGGTCGGCACCGGCGGTGACGCCCGGCTCGGCGGCGGCGACTTCGACGACCGGATCACCGGGTACGTGCTGCAGCAGATCCAGAAGCAGCACGGCGTCGACCTCACCGGCGACCCGGCGGTCTGGCAGCGGGTCAAGCGGGAAGCCGAGATGCGGAAGCGGGAGCTCTCCGTCGCCAACACGGCCACGCTGAACCTGCCGTTCCTCACCCCGACGCTGAGCGTCAACATCCCGTTGAGCCGGGCCGTCTTCGAGAGCCTGATCAGCGACCTGCTGCAGCGGTCGCTCGAGTGCCTGGACGAGGCGATCGAGTCGGCGCACCAGAGCAACGGGATCGAACGCGACGAGATCGAGCAGGTGTTGCTCGTCGGCGGCTCCACCAAGATCGCCTGTATCCGGAACCTGCTCGCCGACCACCTGGGGCTGGAGCCGAAGGACATCCGCGCGGACATCAAGCCGGACGAGGTGGTGGCGCGGGGCGCCGGGATGGTGGCCCGCGAGTACACGCCGTCCGAGTCGTACGGCGGCGAGGAGATCGCGATCGACCTGAGCGAGGACCGCCCGGCGGCCAGCGAGGGCGCTCTGGTGTTGCAGGACGTCACCAGCCACACGCTCGGCATCCTGGCCAACCGGGCGGACATGGTGCCGATCCTGGAGAAGGACAGCCGGATACCGGGCGAGGTCACCAAGGACAACTTCACGAACGGCGCCGGGGCCAAGGAGATCGACGTCCTGATCTTCCAGGGTGAGCACCCGGTGGCCTTCGAGAACGACCTCATCGGCACGCTGCCGATCGTCCTGCCCGAGGCCAAGGAGCAGGGCTACTACCAGTTCGCCGTGACCTTCTCGCTGGACGTGCACGGGCTGCTCAAGGTCGCGGTGCGGGGCCTGCCGGACAACCAGGTGTGGCAGACCGAGCTGCAGTGCAACGTACGCGCCTCCAGGGAGCAGATCGAGGAGAGCAGCAAGCATCTCTCCGCGGTGATTGCCGGCGCCGCGACCGAGGAGCCGCCGCCCACGACCACCACCCTGCCCAAGCCGCGCACCAACCTGCCCAGGCCGCCGGACAGTGGCCTGCCCAAGCCGCCGGGCAGCCGGCCGCCGGCGAGCGCCGAGCCCCTCCCACCGCCGCCCGCCGAGACTCCGGACGAGTTCAAGTCCACCGCCCGCCGCGTCTACAAGCTCGTCCCGCAGCTCGACCCGCTCGGCCGGGAGCAGCTCACCGAGAAGTACCGCGCCTTCGTCGCCGCCGTGCAGTCCGGCTCGCCCGACGTGGAGGATCTCGGCGACGAGCTCTACGACCTGTACCGGGAGCTGAGGGGGTAACCCAGGTGGAAGCCCCGAACGGTATCCGGCTCGGCGAGCCGCTCGGCGTCACCGACCGCGGGTCGCTGTGGCGCGCGCACCGCGAACCGGAGCAGCCCCGGATCATCCGGTTCGTCGGCCAGCGGTTCAGCGACCGCCAGTTCCGGGACGCGCTTGCCGTGCTGCGGCAGCGCGAGCACCCGCGGATGGCGCCGATCGCGGGGCACGGCTTCTCCGGCTCCCACTACTACGTGGAGTACGAGGCCGGCGCGGAGTGCCGGACGCTGGAGGAGGGCATGTCGGCCGCGCCGCACTGGCGCGACCGGCTGCTCCTGCTGCGCCAGGTCTGCGACGTGCTCCCGCAGTGGCTGGCCGGCCCGGTCCGGCCGCTCGGCCTGAACCTGCGCAACATCGTGCTGCGGCGCACCGCCGGTCGGTGGTATCCGTGGCTGCTGCCTTGCCCTCCGGTCAGCCTCCCCTCACCCCGCGACCTGCTCGGCGTCGACCGGCACGTGTTGGCCGCGATCGCACCGGAGGCCGTCCGTGGCATCCACGCCGATCCGCGGGCCCAGGACTGGTACGCCCTCGGCACCCTGGCCGCGCAGGCCGCCGGCTGTGCTCCGGGCGAGCCGGCCGGCGACGACGCGGTCACCGACCAGGCACGCAACGCGCTGCTGCACCCCGCCGCCGGGACCAGCGAGATCCCCGCCTTCCTGGAAGCGTCCGCCGAGGTGCGCTCGCTCTTCGAGGTGGTCCGGCACTACCGCTTCGCCGACCCGGCCGTACGCCCCGCCGAGGTGAGTGGCCTGCAGGCGGCGATCGACGCGGTCACCGACGTGCTCGCCCTCGCCGAGGCGCGCCGCAGCGCCAACCCCGACCATGCCGTCGAGATGCTCTCCTGGCTACGGCGCGACGAGGGCGGCCGGTACCTGCGGGGCGCGCTGCTCGCCGCCGAGGTCAGCGCCGAGCTGGGCGACGTACGGCGGGTGCGGGACCTGGTCGGCGAGGTCCTCGATGTCCTGCCCGGACACCTGCCCGACGCCCGGCGGGCCCGGCGGCTGCGGGCCGACGCGCTCTGGCAGCTGGCCGAGCAGGCGGATCCGCCACCCGGCCCGGACGACCCGGCGAGTCGGGAACTCCTCGCCGACCTCGACGCGCTCAAGAGCGACCGGGACGCCGGGACCGACCCGTACCTGCGGGCCGCCCGGCTGTACCGGCGATGGCACCAGCCGAGCCGGGCCGCCGACGAGCTGTACGCGGCCGCCGAGGCCGACCCCAGCGATCTGGAGGTGCTCCGGCTCTACCGGGAGTGCTGGCTCGAGCTGGGCGAGCAGGCGAACGCCACCGAGGTGTCGAAGATCGGGCACCACCGCGCCGACCGGATGCGGGCCGTGGGAATGCTGACCGAGACGGAGGCGCAATGGTGGCACGAGGCATTCGACCGGCCGCTGTCCTGATCGCCGCGCTGATCGCCCTGATCGCGATCGGGTCGCCGGCCGCGGCCGAACCCACCCCGGGCGGCCCGGTCACGGTGACCGTTCCGGAGGGGCAGAAACTGGCGCCGGGCGAGTACCCGGCGACCGTGCGCAGCGGCGACAAGGACATCAACGTCACGATCGTCGTGCCACCCGAGGCCGCCGGCCAGACGGAGGGCCAGACCGGCGCCACGACCACCGGGCCGGCCGCCGGCGGCGGCGCGGCCGAGGAGACGGAGAACTCCGGGGGGATCGGGCAAACCCTCCTGCTCGGCGTGGTGCTGCTCCTGGTGGCCGTCGGCGGCGCGATGCTCTACCTGCGGGTGCTGGCCCCGCGCCGGTACCTGCGGCCCTACCTCCAGGCGCTCGCCCAGATCCAGGCCAAACGGTACGACCTGGCCCTGCCCGCGCTGACCCGGCTCGAGGCGACCCTGCCCGAGCAGGCCCGCGCCGAGGCCCGGTTCTTCATCGCCTTCGCCATGTACCGCCTCGACGACCGGCGGGCCGCCGAGCACCGCCTCGCCGAGCTGCACCGGGAGGACCCGGCCAACGTCGAGGCGGCGTACCTTCTCGCCCAGCTGCGGGCCGACCGCCGTGACTTCGACGGGGCCGAGGCCGTGCTCGACCGGCTCGACCCGGCCGTCCGCGAAGCCCCGGGTAACGTGCGCAAGCTCTACGGCGTGGTCACCGCGCAGCGGGCGTTCGCGGCGTTCCGGGACGGCCGCGTCGACGCCGCGGCCGAGCTGTTCGAGAAGGTCGAGCGGCTCGACGACTTCGCCGAACACGTCCCGGTCGACCTGCGCAACCGCAACATACTGGTCGGCACCAAGGCCCTCTTCGAGAAAGATGTGCCGGCCGCGCGCGAGCAGTTCGAGTCGCTGCTGCGGGCCGCCGGCCGGATCGACGGTGCCCAGCGCGGACCGCTGCTGGCCTCGGCCGAGCTGGGCCTGGCGCTCAGCACCTGGCTGGCCGACGGCACACACTCGGCAGCCGAGACCGAGCGACATCTGGTGGCCGCGCTGGCCCTGCTGAATCCGGCCGAGGCGCTGACCGCCACGTGGCCGCCGCAGTCCGCCGACCCGGGCCTGACCGCCCGGATCGAGGAGATGATGATCCGGGCGAACCGGCCGGCCGAGGAGATCGAGGCCGAACGTACCCTGCGCGACATCCACTTCCTGCGCGGGATGGCGGTGCTGCGCGCCTGGGCCGAGGCCGACCCGCGCTACGCCCAGTCCGCCGCCCGCGACTACATCGACCGGGCCCTGCAGCGGTTCGCCCGCGCCCGGGAGCTGGACCCCGAGTTCAGCGACGTCTACGTGGTGGTCGGCCTGCTGCGCTACTACCTGGCCGAGAGCGAGACCGACTCCCGGGCCGCCGTGGCCGTGCTGCGCGAGGCGCAGAAGCTGGGCACCCGCGATCCCGAGGTGCTCCAGATCCTCAACCACGACGAACGGGCCCGCCGGGCCAACCGCGACGCGGCCGAGACGTACCTGCAGATCCTCGACCGGTACGTGCAGGACTCGACGGTTCGCGAGCAGGTACGCGAGGCGCTGCTGGCCCGGATGTCCCGGTACGGCAAGGTGCGCGACTGGGACACCCGGCCCGCGCTGATCGGCAAGCGGGTGTCGACCCCCACCGTGGCCGAGATGCACGCCCGGTCCGAGCTGCTGATGGCCCGGATCAACGACCTCGTGCAGCACCAGGGTGGCACCGCCGACCTCAGCGGCGCTCGGCAACTGACCGTGAGCATCGAGCAGCGCAGCCGGGAGATCGCCGAGTACGCCCGGGCCATCGAGGACCAGGAGGCCGAGCTGCTCGCGCTGCTCGGCGACAAGCTGCTGAGCGAAGTGGAGACGTGACCATGACGGCACTGTGGCGGCGCCGGCAGCGACTGACCCCAGCCGACTGCCTGCGTACCCTGCCTGACCCGACGTTCGACATCGCCGCGCTGACGCCCGGCGACGAGCTGCGCGGCGCGGAGCTGCGCCGGTCCGTGCTCCTGATCGCCCAACTCGACCACGTCAGCGAGACGGCGCAGGTCCGCGGGGTTGTGGTGAATGTCCGCGGCGCGGTTCCGCCGGTGGGGGACTGACATGGGTGGCCTGCACTACGAGCCGAACGGCGACGAGGCCTTCGACCGGCTGCGCCGGCAGGCCGAGAGCCTGAGCCGCGACCTGGGTGTCGACATCGGCCGGACGCGGACGTTCGCCACCGCGTCGCCCGACGACGTGGCGATGACCGGCGGCCTGGTGACCGTGGACGACCCCGCGGTGCTCGCCGAGCAGATGCGCGCGGTGCGGGCCCGCGAGTCGGATCTCAAGGTCCAGCGGCTGCTGGAGCGTGCCGAGCGCGCTGCCGGCCAGGACGACTATGACACCGCCCTGGACCTGGTGGACGAGGCGCTGGAGTTGACCCGCAGCAGCCTTTCGGCCTGGCTGCTGCGAGGCCGCTGCCAGATCGCGCGTGGCGAGTTCGCCGAGGCCGCCAAGACGATCTCGGTGGCCCGGCAGCAGGCCAAGGATCCGCAGGGCATCCGGCTCGCGGCCGCGCTGGCGGCCGAGTGTGACCGGGCCGAACTGAGCGCGTTCGCCGCCGAGCTCAACCACCTCATCGACCAGGGCCTGCTGGACAAGGCGGAACAGCGGATCCGGGACCGGCTGCGTGACCGACCGGACCACCCGACCCTGCGGCAGAACCTGTGCGTGGTCCTCCTGCTCGCGGGCAAGCTCGGCGAGGCCCGGGCGACGGCCGAGGCCGGCCGCTTCGAGAAGCTGTTGCGGGTCATCGCCCAGCGTGAGAGCGAGCCGCAGATCGAGGCCGCGCGCCACGCGCTGCGCCGTGGGAACACCCGTGCGGCCCTGGACCTCCTGGAGACGTGTGCGGGCGCGATCGGTGACAGCGAGCACTTCCTGGCGATCCGTTCGTATGCCCAGGAACGGGCGGCCGCCCGTGGGTTCCGCCTGATCGGGCGCGCACGACGGAGGGCGGACGCGGAGCCGATCGACGACGACACCCTGCAGTGGCTCATCGAGTGGCTGGTCCAGGACGAGTTGACAGTCGGCATGGAAGCCCTGGAGAACGAGGACTACCAGGGCGCACAGCCGTACTTCGAAGCGGCCGAAGCGATCGACGACCGCTGCAACCTGGTCGCCTTCCTGCACGCGGTGGCGCTGTTCCGCAGCCTGTTCGACCAGTTCGAGGGGCAGCGGACGCCGACTCTCGACGAGGCGCACGACGTGCTGGTGGAGGCCGAGCGTCTGGCCGCGCAGGCCACCGGGGACCCCAAGGTGGGCGCGCCCAGCCGCGACCTGGCCGGGACGATCCGGGCCAGCCTGGACACTGTCCGGGAGGTGCAGAAGCAGGTGGCGCGCGCCGAGGCCGTCGCCGCCTGCGTGGCCACGTTCAACTCGCTGGTGCAGCGCTACGAAAGGTCCCCGATCCGAACGATCGAGCAGCTCAACAGCGCCCGATACAGCTTTCGCGCGCTCGCCCGGGACGTGGACCGGCTGAGCCGCGAGGGTTCGTCCGAGGCACGGGAGGTGACCGCCCTGCACGAGCTGACCCAGGCGATTGCCCGGATCCAACAGCAGCTCAACCAGCACTGAGCGCGGCGGTGCCCGTTGGCCCCGCAGGTGAACGCTGCTGGAAAGGCGGCGTGCCATGGCTGGCCGGCGGTGTGAGATCGGTGATGACCCACCGTTCCCAGTCGGCGCGCCAGATGGTCTTGGCCACCAGCAGGGTCTGCTCCATCGCCCTGCGGTATGTCGTGCAGCTGGGCGTTGCCGGTTCTTTCGGGCACGCCAGCTGTGCCAGAAGGACCGGGAGTAGCACGGGTCCGTGCGTGTAGGGCGCGGTGCCGTTGCATCCCAGATAGGCGGCTGGCGCATCGACTCGTCTGCCGACGGCGGCGATGAAGTCTTCTGTGCCGCTTTCACAGCAGTCGAAGACGATCCCTGCTGCCTTGATCGTTGTGCCCTGGGGGTCGGGCAGATGGTCCAGGTACAGCGACTCGTCACCACCGCCCAGGTAGGGGCTTCCCTCCTCCACGCCAGCATGGCCGCCGTACACAAGGAGATCCGACTCGGTCGAGAGGAGATCGCGAAGGTGCTCGGGACCGGTGGCGAGTTCGACGCGCGCCTCGACTCTGCCCGGGTGGTCGTGGCGCATGGTCTCGACCAGCCCGTGCAGGCTGTTCAGGTAGCGGACGGCGGCCCGGTCGGAGGCGTATCCAACGAAGAGATAGGTGTACGGCTTATTCACACCGCTCAGTATGTCCGGCACGGAGGCGGGCTCACCCCTGGTTGGGCCGGGTTGTTGTTCACCCGACCAATCCCCTCGGCCAGGCGTCACCTGTCGAGAGCGCCGGCCAGGCGCCGCGCCTCGGCGACCAGCCGGCTCGACCCGCCGCGCGCGGCGACTTCGGCCAGGCCGGGCACGTCGATCCGGGCACCGGTCGCGCCCGCCGTCTCCGCCGCCAGGCTCAACAGGTCCGGGGTGCCGCGCGGTGCCTTCGGCGAAGCCAGCAGCGGGGGCAGCGCGGCGGCGAGCAGGCGCCAGATGCTGAGCGGTGCACCGGCGGCGGCCGCGTCGCGCAGCGGCTGCACGGCGCGGTTCGGCGTGAGGTCACCGACGGCGGCGAGGGTGCCGAGGTGGGCTCCGACCCGGGGGGCGTCCAGGTCGCCGGCGGCGGCCAGCATCAGCAGGGCGTCCACGGTGGCGACCCGGTCGGACTCGTGTCGGGCGCCCAGGCCGTAGGCGAGGGCGAGATCGACGGCGGGACCGCCGTCGCCGCCGCACTCGGCGAGCAGTGGCAGGATCGCGGCGCCGCCGGACACGTCCTGGTCGGCGCCGCTCGCGATGTCGGGCAGCGCGTACGCCGCGACCAACCCCCGGTAGCCGGGTAGCACGGCCGGCCAGAGCCGGGCGGCGTCGCCGACGTAGCTCTCCACGGATCCGGCCGGCACGGTGAGCAGGCCGAAGGGGTCGTCGACGCCCTCCGGCGGGCTGAGGGCCACGTGGGTCCGCTGTTGAGGCGGTTCGTCGTACCCCCGGTAGTAGCTCTGTCGGCGCTCCTGGCGGGGCAGGATGACCACCTGATGGTCCGGCGTCGGCAGACCGCCGGCCCGCAGCCATCCGGCGAGCCGGTCACCGGCGGGCGTGCCGAGCGCCGCCGCCCTGGCCGCGAGGGGCTCGTCGACTCGCGCGGGCAGCCGCAGCAGGGCCTGCGTCAGGTCCACTTCCCACGCGTCGCGCTGGCCGAGCAGGGCCAGACGGTCGTAGAGCACCTCCGGGTCGATGGCGCCGTTCGCCGTGGTCGGGGCCGCGAGCAGACCGGGGTGCTGGGGCGCGCCGACGCGGTCACCGATCTCGGCCAGCCGGGCGCGTAGCAGCCGATGCGGCGGGGGTACCCGTGGATCGCGGGACGGTCCGCCCGGCGTGCGGCGTCGCAATGCCGCGAGCGTCGCGGCCCACCGTCCCCGCCGTGCGCCCGCCTCGACCGGGTCGGCCGCCGCGTGCAGCACCCCGCCGAGGAGACCGCACAGGCAGCACGGATCCCACGGGTGTTCCTCCGCGCTGGTGCGGTGCCGTCGCAGCACCGGCAGCAGGGCGTCTTTCAGTCGGGCCCGGTCGGCACCGGCGAGGCGGACCACCGCGTCGAGGACCCGTTCCAGACCGGACGCCGTCGTGGGGCCGCTGAGCAGGGAGGCGGCCTCCTCCGCCAGCTCGTCCGGGTCGGTGATGGCCGCGGGCGCGGGCAGCGGTCCGGCCGGTGGCGGCAGGTCGTCACCCACCACGCCGATGACGACCCGTGCGGCGACCACGTGCCCGTGCCGGGCGGCCAGCGTGCCGGCCCGGTCGCGGATGTCCGCCGCCGGATGGTCGACAGCCGTCGCGACGACCTCGGCGATCTCCGCCGCCCGGTCGGGGTGCCGGCGGGCGAGCTGGTCCAGCCAGCCGAGCTGGGCGCGGACCAGCGCCTTGTCGGGCCGGACGAGGACGGCCCGCGACGCGTCGAGCAGCCCCTCGACCTCCACGCCGTCGAGAACCCGCAGCGTCTTCTGCGCCATCGACGCCACGTTGCCGGGGGCGTCGGCGAGCAGACGCAGGTAGTCTCCGCGACGCCTGTCGACCTCGCCGGCGGTGGGCTCCAGCAGGCCGTGCAGGGTGACGAACGCGCGCAATGCGGCCGGTCGGTCGCCGCGCAACAGCCGGCTCACACAGCCGTCGAGCAGCATCGTCCGGTCCAGGCGGCCCTCGCCGGCCAGGCGCGTCAGCGCTCGCGGCAGGGCGTGATCCTCGTCGGTCATGAACTCGTCGAAGGTCATCCGCGTCCCGACGCCGTCCACCTCGAACAGGCGCGGCACCAGGGCGTCGAGGAACACGTCCGCCCGGAGCCGGTCCACGAGCGGGACCGGTCGCTGCGCCTCCGGCGGCCACGCCATCAGGGCGAGCCACCCCTCGACGAACTGGTCACCGGTGGGCGCCGCCGCCTTCTCGGCGGCGACCAGCTCGGCGACGAATGCCCAGCCGTCCATCGGGTCGCCCCGGCGGAGCCGATCCGCCAGCCGGGTTGCCAACTCGGCCAGCCAGGGCACCCCGCGCGCCCGCGCGACCTGGACCACCAGCTCGGCGTCGGCGCCCCGCAGCGACACGTTGCGCCGGCCGAGCAGCTCGGCCGTCGCGGCGGCGGTGGGCAGGCACCCCACCGCGGTCACCGCCAGGGCCGTCGCCGCGGTGTTCCACCACCAGTTGTCGCGCCGCCGGCGCACGTGGGCCACCAACCCGTCGGCGAACGACCGCCGTCCCTGCTCGTCGAGGCCGGTGACCGCGTCGACGGCCGCGCCGACGTCACCCCGGGTCAGGAACTCGTACGGATCGCTCACGCCCCGACCTCCACCGAAGCGCCCACCATCGTCGTGGCGAGCGCGTGTTTGCAGGGCCCGCGCTGGCCGCGGTGTCGCGCCCACCAGGGGCAGGAGCAGGTGTACGAGCCGTCCGGCCGGCGGCGGACCCGGTAGACCTCGTCGCCGTGGCGTACGGTCGCCGCCTCGCCGTCGGGGGTGACCGCGCCCGCCTCGACAAGCGCCCGCGCCCCGACCAGCCGAGGATTGTCCCGCTCGGCACGGCCGGCGTCGTAGGGCAGCACCCGGTGGAAGTAGCCCTCTTCGGCCACGTCGAAGCCGACCCTGCCGGCGGTGCCCAGCTGGGTCAGCGCCGCCCGGACCCGGTCCGCCGAGATCCCCGCCGCGGCGGCCATCGCGTGGACGTCGATCGTCGGCTCCCAGGACAGCAGCGTGGCGACGAGCGCGGCGTCGTCGGCGACGTCGTCCGAGGCGAGCGCGGTCAGCGCGCCGCCCTCGCCGGAGAAGCCCCGGTAGGACTCCGGCGACAGGGTCAGCGACAGCCGCAGCGCGCCCGTGTCGAGCTCCCACACGCTCGGCAGCGGCGGCGACCCGGCCGCCGCCGGTGGCCCGTACACCCGCAGGGTCTTCGCGTACCGGAGCAGCCCCCGCAGCGTGGTGAGCCGTCCGGCGCCGGCCAGGCACACCGCGCCGGGCACCGGGCGCGAGGTCAGCCGCAGCGAACGCCCGGCCGGCACGACCCAGAGCACCGACCGGTCGTTACCCGCCGGCAGTCGGCGCAGGAAGGCGACCGCCTCCGCCGCCGGGACCTCCGCCCGCCGTTGCATGGTCGTGGCGATCAGATGGACCTCGGCGAACCCCCGCAGCCACCGCCCGGGCAGCGGCACCTTCTTCTCCACCACCGCGCCGTCCAGGGTGGACACCGTCAGGTCATCCGGCCCCACCGACAGGTGCAACGGGTCGATGCCACCCACCCGGGCCAGGGCCTCCCGCAGCGGCGCGTTCACGTCGACGTTCGTTGTGCCGTGCTCGACGATGTCGCCGTCGAACCCGGCCGGCACGACGTCCAGCCGCGCGTACACCCCGCAGCAGCCGGAGAACGACTCGAAGCGCATCCGGTCCCGGCTGCCGGTGACCACCGGATCGAGGCTCGCCGGGCTGACCGGCTGGTGGTAACGGGTCCGGGCGACTTCGGCGACCGCCAGCAGCCCGGCCGCTGCCGCCTGCGGAGTTGTCAGGAAACCGGAGAAGAACCGCGGGTTGGTCGCGGGCCCGCCGCTGGTCTGCAACGCCAGGTCACCCCGGTGCAGCGTGGACGGCTGGCGATAGCGGTAGGTCTGAAGGGCGCTCACGGTTGCAGAACCTACGACCGACCCCCGACACCCTGCCGGCCGTACCCATCGGGTGATGCCCTCCGGTGGTCCTCCTCGGACGGCCTCTGGCCTCCCGCGGGCATCGGCCGGGTCGACCGGCGGGGATACTGAGCGGGTGCGCGAAGACGACGTACTGCGGGGCATCGCCGCTCGCGTGGCAGCTCGCGACTACAGCGATGACGTGTCGATCCACCCCGGCCACCTTGACGCGGACGGCACGTGGATTGCGAGTCCCCTGCCCGGGGACACCAGGTGGCTTGTGGTGCGGGGGTCGCAGGAGCATCGTGCCGCGCTGGCAGCCGACGCCGTCGACCCGTTGCCGCCGCTCGCGCCTGCCTCCGCGCAGGCGGTGGACGATGCGGAACGGGTGCTCGGGCACCCGCTGCCGCCGCTGCTTCGACGCATCTACCTGGAGGTCGCCAACGGCGGCTTCGGTCCCGTGTTGGGCGTCGCGGGCGGTGGCACGGACGACCTCGGGCGTACGGCGATCGACCGGCTCAGCCCTCGAGAACCCGCCGGCCTGCTGCCGATCGCCTATTGGGGATGCGCGATCTACTCGTATGTCGACTGCCGGGGTCGGGGCGCGATGATGTGGGGCTTCGACCCGAACTCGGGCCTTGGCGAGCACTCGTTCTACGCGGAGGGGATCTCTCTCGTGGATTGGCTCGACGGGTGGCTCACCGGGAGCCTCGAGCAGCCGCACCTCGAACCCGATCAGACGCGTTCGTGGAGCGGGACCACCTCCGAGGGAGCGAGCTGACGCAACTCCTGCGGCGGCCGGCTCGTTGGTCCGTCGGGGCGGATGGAGGCGGACGATGGCGGCGGGGCGGGGTGCCGAGCTGCTGCGTCCTTCCAGCAGCGCGGGCCGCGCGACGTTCCTCGAGCTGTTCTTCGACCTGGCGTTCGTGGTGGCCGGAGTGTTGGCCCTGGTCGCACTGCTCGACATGCTGCGCGGCAGGGGAGCGCCGTTGGAGCCTCCCGCCCCGCCGATCGGGCGGGAGGCAACCGACGTTCGCGACCCCGAGGCGTGACCCGGGGCCGTCGCTACAGGCCCAGACTCCGCAGGGTCGGCACGGTCTTGCCCACCCAGGCGAGGGCGGCGTCCTCGCGGGCGCCCTGGGTGCGCTGTGTGCCGGCCAGGAACCACAGGAAGTAGGTGGTGTAACCGGGTGCGCTGACCACGGTGTGGTAGCCCTCGGGCATCATCTGCATCACATGCTCGCGGATGGTGACGTTCTCCTCGTACCCCTCGTCGGTGTAGACCCGGCTGATGCCGAACCCGTCCGCCGGGTTGACGCGGTAGTAGTACATCTCCTCGTGTGCGGCCTCGGCGGGCAGGTCGTCGACCTTGTGCCGGTGCGGCGGGTAGGTGCTCCAGTTGCCCGAGGGCGTGTAGGTCTCCCCGACGATGAGCCGACGCGCGGGCAGGTCCGGTTGGGCGACCTCGGTGAGGATCTGGTGGTAGTCGCGGCCGAAGTTGGCCGCTCCCCAACGGCCGGTCGCGACCTGCTCGGGCGCGATGACGTAGGGGTCGGTGGCCAGGTCGCTGGGGGCGCTGGGGAGGGCGATCTCCACGTCGGTGACGGCCTCGACGGTGATCGAGGAGCCGGCCGGGAGGTAGACCGAGTGCGGCTTGCCGGAGAACACGTCCGGGCGGCTGCCGACCTGCGGGAAATGGTGGTCGGCGACGGTGAAGTTGGCGGTGCCGCCGAGGATGACGGCCAGGATCTCCCGGTCACCGGACTCGCCGGTCCAGGACTCACCGGCCGACAGCCGCAGCAGGGTGAAGTCCAGCAGCCGACAGGGATTGACGGGCAGCGTGTTCCGGCCCTCGGCGGCGGGAATGGTGCAGTGGTAGCGGTAGTCCATGGTCACCTTTCACAGGATGCGGGGCGGTGCGGGTCGGTCGGGGTGCTCACCAGGGGCTGGTCCAGCCGGGGATCGTGGCGCGGGTGAGGGCTTCCAGGTAGAAGTAGTCGCCCCACAGGGTTCCCTCGTCGACGCCGACGTCCTTGGGTTTGTCGTAGACGCCGTGCAGGATCAGCGCGTTCGAGCCCGGCTGACCGCCGGTGGAGTAGTGGTCGATGAGCGAGCGCAGGATCTCGGCGGCGGCCGTGCGGTACCGGCCGGCGCTGGCCGGGTCGGTGAGGTTGTCGGCGAGTTCGAGCAGGCCGCAGACGGCGATGGCCGCAGCGGAGCTGTCCCGCTCCTGGCCGCTGCCGTCGCCGAACTCCAGGTCCCAGTACGCGACGTGGTCCGCGGGCAGGTGGGCGAGGAAACGGTCGGCGCAGGTCATCGCGGCGGCGAGCAGCGCGGGGTCGCCGAGGTGCCGGTGGTTGAGGCTGAACCCGTAGATGCCCCACGCCTGCCCGCGCGCCCAGCAGGAGTTGTCGGCGTGGCCCTGTTCGGTCTCCCCGCGCAGCGGCGCGCCACTGGCCGTGTCCCAGTAGAAGGTGTGGAAGGTGGTGCCGTCCGGACGCAGGATGTGCTGGCGCAGTTGCGCGGTGTGCCGACCGGCCGCGGCGGCGTAGCGGTCGTCGCCGGTGGTCTGGCTGGCCCAGAAGAGCAGCGGCGTGTTCATGAGACTGTCGATGATGGTGCGGCCCCGTTGGCGGGGGTCGTTCAGGTCGCCCCAGGCCTGGATGATTCCGGCTGGTTCGAGGACGCGCGTCATCAGGTGGTCGGCGGCGGCGAGCGCCGCGCCTCGGGCCCGCGGATCGTTCGTCCGGCGGGCCGGGGTGACGCAGGAGAGGGTGTAGAGGAACCCGAGGTCGTGGGTGTCCAGGTCGACGCCGCGGTCCACCCGATCCGCGAAGCTGTCCACGTGCGACAGTGCGGCCCGCAGGTGGCGGTCGTCACCGGTCAGGTCGTGGGCCAGCCAGAGCTGGCCGGGCCAGAAGCTGGTGGTCCAGCCGACGTTGGCGCCCTCGGGTTGGCCGGCGCTCGGTGGCCGCAGCGGGTAGCGGTTGGCGTCGGTGGTGTCCGCGGGGTACCGGTCGCCGAAGGTGGCGATGTTCGCCTCGACGGTACGTATCGCGGCGGCCACCGCGGCCGCCGTGGCCTCTGCGTCGGAGCTGGGACGGACGTCGGTCGCCGTCATGGATGCTGTTCTCCCTCGTGGGTCCGGTCCGGTGCCGGGCGGGTGTGTCATCGGCGTCCCGGCTCGGTGGCCGGGACGTGTGGGTCAGGCGCGCTGGGGTGCGGCCGTCGGTGGGTCGAGGGCGGCGCGCAGGGTGAAGCGGCTGTTGGCCCAGACGACGTAGAGCAGCGGCGCGGCGGCGAGGCCGAGCGCGATCGCGGGGCGGGCCGCCAGGAGTTGGGCGAGCAGCACGAGCACGAGCAGGGACACGGCGGTGAGGTACCACCGACGCACCGCCAGGTACACGCAGGTGCGGGCCACCTCGCGCAACCGCGCGGTGGGCCGGTCGGCGAGGGTCACCAACCCGAGCAGCGCGGTCGCGACGGTGAGGACGATCAGGGTCGCCAGCACCGGCAGGGCAAGTGCTCCGACCCGGTGGCCCCACGCGGCACGGGCGTCGACGGCGAGCACCACCAGGGCGGTCATTGCCGCCGCCGTCCAGAGCATCGCCGGCCGGGCGGTGGCTCGCCAGGCGCGGCCGTAGGTGCGCAGCACGCCGCCGGTGTCGCCGGCCGAGTAGGCGGACATGACCGCGAAGGCCGCGCAGAGCCCGGGCGCGCAGAGCGGGGCGGTCAGCGCGTACAGCGGCCAGGACCGCGCCGCGTCGGTGGTGAACGCGAGCGTCACCAGTGGCAGGCAACCGAGCACCAGCAGCAGGTTGGTGGTGAGCGCGACGTAGACCCCGTCGAAGACGGCGGTGATGGTGTGGTGGCGCGAACGCACGGGCCTCAACCCTTCAGTCCGGTCGAGGCGACGCCCTCGATGAAGTAGCGCTGGCCGAGCAGGAAGATGACGGCGACGGGCAGCACGGACAGCACCGAACCCGTCATGATCAGCGCGTACTCGGCGTTGTACTGGGAGATGAAGGTGTTCAGCCCCAACTGGATGGTGCGCAGTTCCGGACTGCGCAGGTAGACGAGCGGGCCGAGGTAGTCGTTCCAGGTGGTCGTGAACATCAGCAGGGCCAGGCTGGCGAGCGCCGGCCGGGACAGCGGCAGAATGATCCGCCGGTAGATGCCGTACTCGCTGAGCCCGTCGACACGCGCCGCTTCGCTGAGTTCCTCGGGGATCGTCTCGTAGAACTGCTTCATCAGGAACACGCCGATCGCGCCGAACGCCTGGATCGCGACGATCGACCACAGCGTGTTCGCCAGGTGCAGCTTCGACATGAGGATGAACTGCGGGATCATGTACGACTGCCAGGGCACCGCGATCGTCCCGACGTACGCCAGGAAGAGCAGGTTGCGGCCGGGGAAGCGGACGCGGGCGAAGCCGTAGGCCGCGAAGCTGCCGGTGAGCACCTGCAGGAAGGTGACGATCACCGACAGCAGCAGGGTGTTCCACAGCCACGTCGTCATGTCCGAGCGCTGCCAGATGTCGACGTAGTTGCGCCACACCACCGGATCGGGGAGCCAGGTGATCGGGATGGTGAAGACGTCGTTGTTCGTCTTCAACGACGCCACCACCATCCAGAAGAACGGCAGCAGCAGCCCGGCCGCCGCGAGCACCAGGGCGGCGTACCCGAGGATCCGCCCGCCCAGGGACCGGACCCGTCGGCGGGGCGCGCGGTTGCCGGGCGCGGCGAGGGCCGGGGTGGGCAGGGAGAGGTCGGTCGCGGTCATCAGCTGTTCCTCCGCTTGTTGACCATGAACTGGATGACCGTGATGCCGAAGCAGATGGCGAACAGGACGATGGAGACCGCCGATGCGTAGCCGAACTGGTTCTCCTCGAAGCCCTTCTGGTAGATGTACTGCGAGAGCACGAGTGTCGACTGGCCCGGTCCGCCGCCGGTCATCACGAGGATGAGGTCGAAGACCTTGAAGCTTTCGATGGTGAGCAGCACCGTGACGAAGAACGTCGTGGTACGTAACCCGGGGAGGGTCACGTGCACGAACCGCTGCCACGGTGAGGCGCCGTCGGTCTCGGCCGCCTCGTAGAGCTGGGCCGGGATGGTCTGTAGGCCGGCCAGGAACAGCAGCATGTAGTAGCCCATGTACCGCCAGGTGCCGACGATGATGACCGCCGGCATCGACCAGGTCGCCGACGCGGTCCAGCCCGGCGGATTGTCCACACCGAGGGCGCCGAGGAGAGCGTTGATCGGGCCGTACTCCGGGCTGAACAGCTGGTTCCAGACGACCGCGATCGCCACGATCGAGGTGATGTAGGGGAAGAAGGCGATGGTGCGGAAGAACCGTACGCCGCGCAGTTTGCGGTTGAGCAGCAGCGCCAGCCCGAGTGCTGCCGCGAGGGTCAGCGGGATGTGGAAGACGGCGTAGTAGACGGTGTTGCGCAGTGCGGTCCAGAAGCTCGCGTCGTCCCACATCCGCCGGAAGTTGGCGGTGCCGGTCCACTCGGCCACCCCGAAGACGTTCCAGTTGGTGAACGCCACGTAGAACAGCACGACGACGGGTAGCAGGGTGAGCAGGGCGAAGCCGAGGAAGTTGGGAAGGATGAACGACCAGCCGGCGACCGTGTTGCGCGACACCAGCCGCCGGTTCCTGGGTCTCGTGCGCGGCAATGTTGCCATAGGGAGTCTCCGGAAGCGTTCAGCATGACGGCGGGACCGGCGTGCGGCTCAGGCGCGCCGGTCCCGCCATCAGCTCACTGGTTGAGGACTTCGTTCTTGGCGCGGGTCTGCGCCTTGCTCAGCTCCTCGTCGACGCCCTTGCTGTCGGAGAGGATCGCCGAGTGCGTCTCGTTGAGAAGGTTCTGCAGACCGGCGGTGTGCTTCGACACCGGGTTCTCCGGCTTGATGGTGTGCTTCGAGTAGGCGAACTTCGACAGCTCGTCCTGCGGTACGCCGTCCAGCCCGAACAGCGACGTGGTGACCGCGTCGGTGACCTGGGCCGGGGTGATGCCGATCCCGGCCAGCGCCTTGCCAGCCTCCGGGCCGGCCGCGTACTTGAGGAAGTCCTTGGCCGCGGCGGTCTTGGACTTGCTGATCTTCGGGTTGATCCCCAGGCCGGTCGGGTCACCGAAGGTGACAGGCGTGGCGGAGGTGCCGGTGGTGGACTTGTCGAACTGGGGCGCCGGCGCGATGCCCCACTGGAACTTGTCGGCGTCACCGGTCTTTCGCTGGTTGAGCAGCGTGGCCACGTACCAGGTGCCCATCAGCAGCATCGCCGACTGCTGCTTGCCGAACTGCGCCTGGTAGGTGAGCTTGTTGGTCTTCGCCGTGCCGAACGTCGGCTGCGCGCCGGACGCCTGCAGGTCCAGTGACTTCTCGTAGTACGGCTTGAGGAAGCCGAAGTCCCCGGAGAGCAGGTCCGCGTTGGGGGTCTGGGCGAGCGCGAATCCCTGCACCGTCGACTGGAAGGTGTGCTGGTAGGCGCCTGTCGCGTTGGAGCCGGCCCCCTTCAGCCCGGTGTGCAGTCGCTTCGCCGCGTCGGTGTAGTCGTCCCAGGTCCAACTGCCGTCCGGCGGCGTCACCTTCGCCTTGGCGAACAGGTCCTTGTTGTAGAACAACACCCACGAGTCCTGCCGGTACGGCACCGCGTACGCCTTGCCGTCCACCTGGTACGACGCGAGCCCCGGGGTCGAGCCGAGACCGGAGGCGGCGTCGGAGACGTCGAGCAGCTGGCTACCGCTCTGGTACGTGTAGAAGTTCTTGAGGTTCTTCATGACGTAGACGTCCGGGGCGGTGCCGGCCGCCAGGTCCGTGATCATCTGGGTGTCGTAGTCGTTGCCCGGGGCGTACTCCTTGAGCTCCACCGTCACGTTCGGGTGGGTCGCCTTGAAGCCGTCGGCGAGCGTCTTGAACTCCGGCGTGGACGACAGGCTCCAGCCGGCCAGGGTGATCGTCACCGGGGCGTTGGGGTCGACTGGCTCGTCGCCGCCGCCGCAACCGGCGAGAACAAGTGTCAGGGCCGTCGCGGCGCTGATGACGGCCGGTATCGCACGCTTCATCCCTCTCTCCTTCAGGTCAAGGGCCCGGACGGGCCCGCACTGCTACCAGGCCGCTGGGGTGGGCCGGGCATGCTCCGTGTCCAGACGGGACGACGTGCTGATCCCGTCGGGCCAGTCGACCGCCAGGTGGAGGCCGTGGCCGTCCTCGTCGACCACGGCCTGGCATGCCTGCCCGCCCGTGGTCACCGGCGTCCTGGACAACTCGGTGAGGGCGGCGACCCATGCACCCGGCCGGACGGGGTGGTCCAGCCAGGGCACGACCAGCCCGCCGGCCAGGGGCCCGCCCTGCGGGACGGCGGTGACGCCGGCCGTTCCGCCGCCGTGCACGCTCTCCAGCCTGCTGGTCAGGCCGGCGGCGGTCACGGCCGCCACCCCGCCGCGGAGGTCGGTCGTCGCATCCCCGGCGATGGCCCAGCCGCCGACGCGCAGCCGCAGCGCAGCGGCCTCGACGCCGTCGGCGAGGTCGTCGACGCGGGTCAGACGCAGCTCCCAGGGGCCGCGGACCAGCGAGTACACCGTGAGGTGCCCGGCCGCTCGGGACCGGCCCCGGAGGCCGCCGCCGTGATCGCGTTGACCCGGATCCGGATCGACCCAGTGGGCGAGGGCACGTGACCCGGCCACACCCACGCCGTCGGCGTCGACGCGCACGGTCAGCAGGCGCATGCCGGCGCGGTGGGTGACCCGACCCGCGTCGTCGACGAGAGTGACGGACTGGTCGAGCGGGGTGGCCCAGCCGCTGTCGTCGAGGACGGGGGTGGTGGCGGTGGAGTAACCCAGTCGGGCGTAGAGCGGGGAATCCGAGACGGTGGCACCCTCGACGGCGTGGTCGGTGCCGTGGTTGACGACGCGGACGATCCCGTCGGCACGGGTGCCGGAGACCAGCCAGCCGGGCGCGTGTATCGCCCGTACCGTGTCCCGCTCCCGCACCGGCAGCGGCTCGTCCGGGGCCGTCCAGACCGGATGGTCGGCGGGTAGCGCGATGCCGAGCAGGCCTTTGCAGGCCCAGTACGGCGAGCCCGGCCCGGAGTACGACTGCGCGAGTCGCGGCCACGGCCCGTGCCAGCCGAGGGTGAGCAGGCCGCGCTCGTCCGGGGCGCCGTTGGCGACGAAGTGGCGCACGATGCGGGTGGCCGCGCCGCGCAGCCGGCCGAGGCTGACCGAGGGCACGCCGGCGATGGCGCCGACCCAGAACGGCGCCGCCGCGGCGAAGCGGTAGGTCAGGCTTCGCCCCTGGATCAACGGCGACCCGTCGGCGCCCACGAGCGCGACCGCGTCGCCCAGGAAGCGGTCGAGGCCGGCCAGGTCCCGTTCGCGGCGCGGCTCGGCCAGGTCGGCGGCGCCGGCCATGCGGGCCCACAGCGTCGGGTAGAGGTGCAGGGCCCAGCCCACATAGTGGTCGTAGGCGCGCTCCGGCCCGTCGGACATCCAGCCGTCCCCGCGGACGAAGCCGTCGTGCGTGGTCAGGTCCTCGTTCATCTCGTCGAGCGAGTGCGGCCCGCCCACCGAACGCAGGAACGTCTGGACGACCAGCCGGAACCAGACCCAGTTGATCCGGGGGTACGTGTCGTCGCCGACCGCCGGACGCAGATAGTCCACCACCCGCTCTCGCACCGCCGACGGCAGCCGGTCCCAGATCCACGGGCGGGTCAGGTCCAGGACCAGCGCGATGGAGGCGGCCTCCACCTTGGCCTGGGGGTGCTCGTCCAGGCGCACCCAGCGGTCCGGAGAGCTCGGGTCGGTGCCGGCGGCGAGGCCGGCCGCGTACCGGTCCACGAGGTCGTCCACGCCCACTCCCCGGGCACCGGCGATGCGGAAACCCGCCAGCAGGAAGGTGCGGGCGAAGCCCTCCAGGCCGTCGATGGCCCGCCCGTAACCGCCCTCCGGCCCGGGAAAGGTGACCAGGGCGTGCCCGGGTGACGCGTACGGCCGGGTGGCGGCGAGCATCCGGTCGGCGAGGGCCAACCAGTCGTCCCGGCTCCAGGTCGCGGCGGTGGTGGCAGCCGGGTCTGTCCCCGGTGCCGGCCAGCCGGCCGTCCCGAACGTCATCCGAGGTCCTGTCGCATCGAAACGTCTCCGTGGAAGGTGGCGAGCGGGGCGTGCCCCTGAATGTGACGCGCAGGCATCCGCAGGGTTTCCGAAGTAAAACGCTCACAACAGAGCAAGTCAATGCTTCTCCTCGACCGATGTGAACACACCTGATCAAAAGAACGCACGTTGCGGCCTCGATGGGCCGTCCCCGCAGGACCCCGACTGCCATAAGTGCTCTGATACGATCAAAATCGTTCAGACTCGCTCTACCAGTCCGAGGGGCCATGACCGTCGCAGAGCGCTTCGCGGGCCCTCTGGCCGCGGCCTGGCCGGGCAACCGCACCGACCTGCTGGCACGGGCACTCGCGCCACCGGACCGATCGTTGCCGGTGCCGCCGGCGCGCGAGCGTGCCGTGTGGGCGCACCCGCACCCACCCACGCTACGACAGCTGCGCAGCCGGGCCGAGGACGACCTCGCCGCCCCCTGGCCACTCCCACTGGCCCACCAGTACGCCCGGTACTTCCGCGACGGCGAACGCGACGCGTACGAGCAGTTGGTCTTCGCCCGGCAGCGACGCCTGACCCGGGCCACCGTGCTCGCCGCGGTCACCCTCGATCCGACCTGGCTGGACGAGGGGGTCGACGGCGTGACCCTGCTGTGCGAGCAGAGCAGCTGGTGCTGGCCGGCGCACGACGACACCCACACCGTGCACGGCGCGGTGCTGCCGACCGTGACCGATCCCTACCTCGACCTCGGCGCGGGGGAGGTCGCCGCTCAACTGGCCTGGGTCGACCACCTGCTCGGCGAGCCGCTCGACGCGCACGCCCCCGGCCTACGGGCCCGGATCCGGCACGAGGTCGAGCGGCGCGTGCTCACACCGTTCGCCCAGCGCCGCGACTGGCACTGGCTCGGCCTCGACGGCGACGTGCACAACTGGAACCCGTGGATCCACGGCAACGTGCTCGTCGCCGTGTTGCGCCTGGTGGAGGACCCAGCCCGGCGCGCCGGGCTGGTCGACCTGGTCATCGAGGGGCTCGACAGGTACGTGGCGTCACTGCCCGCCGACGGCGCCATCGACGAGGGCTACGGCTACTGGTGGAACGGCGCGTGCCGGGCCCACGAGGCACTCGACCTGCTCGCCCACGCCACCGGTGGCGCGCTCGACGGTGCGCCGGCCGACGCCCTGCGGCACACCGTCGCCTTCCCACACCGGATGCACCTGGGCGGCGACTGGTACCTCAACCACGCCGACGGTTCGGCCCGGCCCTCCGGGGGCCAGCCCTGGCACGCCCTGCACCGGGCCGCCCGCCGGGTCGAGGACTCCGACGCGTTGGCGCACGCCGCGGCGCACCGCCGTCCCGACGCGCCCGTCGCGGACGAGGCACACGGCCTGGGCCGGCTGCTGCGGGCGTTGACCGACCCGGCGTGGATCTCCGCCACCCCGGCGTCACCACCGCTGCCACGCGACGTGTGGCTGCCCTCCGTGCAGGTGCTGCTCGCCCGCGCGGCGGCCGGCAGTCCCGACGGGCTGACCCTGGCGGTCAAGGGCGGACACAACGGCGAACACCACAACCACAACGACGTCGGCAGCTTCGTGGTGGCCCTCAACGGGGTGCCGGTGATCGTCGACGCCGGGCGTCCCACCTACACGGCGCAGACCTTCGGCCCCGGTCGGTACGACATCTGGACCATGCGCGGTGACTGGCACAACGTTCCGCGCGTCCGCGGCACCGAGCAGGCGCCCGGCCGCACCCACGCCGCCCGGCACGCCACCGCCACGACCGGCGGCGCCGACGCCGAGTTGCGTCTGGACCTCGCCGGGGCGTACCCGCGCGCGGATGTCCGGCACTGGTGGCGCAGCTCCCGACTGGAGCGCCAGCGTGGACGGGTCGTCATCGCCGACGCCTGGGAGTTCGACCCCCCAGAACCCGGCCAGGCTGCCCCGCCGACCCACGTCCACCTGCTCGTCGCCGGCCAGGTCCGGCTCGGCGACGGCCGCGCCGAGGTCACCGCGCCCGACGGCGCCGGCCGACTCGGGCTGCGCTGGCAGCCGGCATCGGCGCCCTGCGCCGCGACGATCCGGCAGATCACGGACCCCCTGCTCGTCGACGTGTGGGGAGAACAGCTGACCCGGCTCGCGATCGACGTCACCGCGTTCGGCCCGGCCGGCGAACTCGTCGTCATCATGCAAGAGCTCCCACCGCACGAAGCGTTCCTCGGAGGTCCCCCATGACCAAGGACAATCCCGTCGTCACCACGGCGGAGTCCTCCCGCGGGCCGCTTCAGGTCGTCCGCCGCCAGCAACTGTTGGCAGCCCTGCACCGCGACGGCTCGATGCGCGTCTCCGACCTGTCCCACGCGCTGGGCGCCGCGCCGGTCACCATCCGGCGCGACATCGCCGAGTTGGCCGCCGAGGGGTTGGTGCGCCGCGTCCACGGCGGGGTCGCCCTGATCCTGCCCGACGACGTCCCGGCAGCAGACGAGGCACCGGCCGCCGGCCTGGACCCGCTTGTCGGGCGCGCCCTCGGCATGCTCGTGCCCTCGTTGGACTACTACTGGCCGGACGTGGCGCGCGGGGTCGAGGGAGCCGCCCGGGAGCTCGACATGCGCGTGGTTCTGCGCGGATCCTCCTACGACACCGAGGACGACCAGCCGCAACTGGCCCGCCTGGTGGAGCGGATGGACGTCGACGGGCTCATCATCGCGCCGAGCATGGACGCGCCGAGCGCCGAGCGCACCATCGACTGGCTCGACCAGGTCGGCGTCCCGGTCGTCCTGCTGGAACGTACCGCCACGGTGGGCAGTCACCACGCGGTCATGGAGTCGGTGGTCACCGACCACGCGCTCGGCGCGGCCATGGCCGTACGCCACCTCACCTCGCTCGGACACCGCAAGGTCGGCCTCGTGCTCGACGCCAACAGCCCCACCAGCCAGCACGTGCGGCGCGGCTGGCTCGACGCCACGACCGAGTGCGGCCTCGACTCGGACGCCACGGTGGTGGCCGTGGCACCCGACGCGCGGTCACCGGAGCGGGACGCCGTCCTCAACGACGTGCTCGACAGGTGCCGGGCGACCGGGACGACGGCGTTGCTCGTGCACGCCGACGCCGAGGCCATCGCGCTGGTGCAGCACTGCGAGGAGCGGCACCTCTCCGTCCCCGGTGACCTGTCCATCGTGGCGTACGACGACGAGGTCGCCGGGCTCTTCAGCCCGCCGCTGACCGCGGTCCGACCGCCCCGACGCTCGATCGGACGGGCCGCCGTACGCCTCGTCGCCGACCGGCTCGTCGACCCCGGCCGCCCCACCCACCGGATCGTCATCAGCCCGTCACTGCGGATCCGGGGTTCGACCGCGCCGCCACGCGCGTAGGTTCCCTTTCCGTCCTCGGCCACCGGCGCAGGACATGGCACGATGGCCGTGTCCTGCGCCGCCGGTGGCCGGGCGCGACACGTATGGAGTCGGGATGTCAGAGCTGGCCGGCGCGCCGGTGCCGGGGTTGACGAAACTGTGGACGCACGACCCGGTCACCGCAGGCCCCTATCGGCTGGTCGGGCGGCTGGGCGCGGGTGGTCAGGGGGTCGTCTATCTCGGTGAGGACGACGCCGGTGACCGGGTCGCGGTCAAGATGGTGAACGTCGATCTGAGTGATCCACGGGCGCGGTCGCAGTTCGTGAAGGAAATCGCCGCCGCACGCCGCGTCGCGCCGTTCTGCACCGCGCAGGTGCTCTTCGCCGAGGTGGACGGTGATCGGCCCTACGTGGTCAGCGAGTTCATCGAGGGCCTGACCCTGCACCGGCACGTCCGCGAGCGTGGTCCGGTGACCGGCAACGCCCTGCACCGGCTCGCGGTCGGCACCGTTACCGCGCTCGCCGCGATCCACAGTGCCGGCGTGGTGCACTGCGATCTGAAGCCGGACAACGTGGTGCTGGGCGAGGACGGTCCCCGGGTGATCGACTTTGGCATCGCCCGCGCGTTGGGCGTCACCGACACGGCGACCAGCCGGGTCATGGGGACCACCGCGTACATGGCGCCCGAACGGTTCCGCAACGACGCGGTCGGTCCACCCTGCGACGTCTTCGCCTGGGCGGCCACGATCGCCTTCGCCGCCGGTGGTCGGCCGCCGTTCGGCAACGACTCGCTCTTCGCCGTGATGCACCGGGTGCTGAACGATCCGCCCGAGCTGCCCGCGTTGCCGCCCGTGCTGGACGAGCTGATCCGGGAGTGCCTGGCCAAGGATCCGGCGGACCGGCCGGCCGCCGAGCGAGTGCTGGTGCGGCTGCTCCGGCAGGACGGCAGGGTCGCCGCTCCGCTCCCTCGGGAGAGCCTGCTCGAGGTCGGCAACGAGACCGCGGGCGCGCCGACACCGAACCACCCGCTGCCCCCGGTCACGCCGACGGCAGCGCAGCCGCGCCCGACGCAGCCGCGGATACCGACCCAGGTCCAGCCGACCCAGCCCGTATCCCTTCCGGCGGCGACGCAGCCGGCGTACCAGCCGGTGGCGACGCAGCCGGCGTACCCGCAGGCGCCGACCCAGCCGGGATACCCGCCGGTGGTGACGCAGCCGGGACACCCGCCGGCGCCGACCCAGCCGGCATACCCGCCGGTGGCGACGCAGCCGGCATACCCGCAGGTGACGGAGCGCAGCGGTGGCGCGTTGCGGCGGCTGCGTCGGGAGGCCTCGGATGCCTGGGGCATCTCGACCGCGCTCTTCCTCGGCTCGGTCGGCGCCGCCGCCGGTTACGTCGCGTCGAGCGCGGTCGGCCCGGCCGCCGCGGTCGGGGCGGTCGCCTTCGTCGTGGTCTACCTGGTCCGGCTGCTGGTCGCGACGGCGATCGGGGGACGGTCCGACCGGCTCTGACAGGTGTGCCGGGGTCGGGGTCGCCGGCTGGCGCGGGATCGATAGGTTGACTGCCACCGCCCCGCCCGCCGAGGAGGACGCCCCGATGCCCCCAACCGCCACGCGTACGCGGCAGTGGTTGCCGTACACCGCCGCCGTCACCGCCGGGCTGGTGGTCATCGCCGGGGCGTTCGTGATCGTCCGGCAGCGCGACGCCGACTGCACCACCACGCTCGAGGTCAACTCCTCGACGGAGAAGGCGGCTCTGCTCGTCGACCTGGCCGAACGCTACAACCGCAAGGACCGGTCGATCGATGGCGGCGGCTGCGCCCAGGTGCACGTCAGCGCGTTGAACTCGGGCAAGGCCACCGAGGCGCTGGCCGCCGGCTGGACCAACACCGGCCTGCCGCAACCACAGGTCTGGTTGCCGACGTCGAGCCTCTGGACCGGCCAGCTCCGGCTGCTCGACCAGGCCGCCGGGCGGGATCCGCAGACCCCGGACCAGTACCCGTCGATCGCGAACAGCCCGCTGGTGATCGCGATGCCGCAGCCCAAGGCCGACCTGGTACGCCAGCGCGGGGCGCTGGGCTGGGGGGAGGTCCTGGGCCTCTCCGGGCGGGAGGGGTGGGCCGGCTTCGGCAAGCCGGAGTGGGGCCGCTTCACCTTCGGCAAGGACAACCCGAACCTGTCCACCTCAGGGCTGGCGGCGACGATCGCCACGTACTACGCGGCGGCGCAACTGTCCAGCGACCTGACCCGCGCCGACCTGGCCAACCCCGCGGTCACCCAGTTCGTCAGGCGGATCGAGGCCAACGTGTCGCACTACAGCGACGACTCGGTGGAGCTGTTGCGCAGCCTCGCCGAGGCGGACCTGGCCGGCGGGGCGGGCAGCACCGGCGACATGAGTGCCATCGTCCTGCAGGAGGAGCTGGTGGACCTCTACAACTCGGGCGCGCTGAGCCCCCGGCAGGACGGGCAGGAGCGGGGCCGCCGGCCGAACGTGCCGCTGGTCGCCGTCCATCCGAAGGAGGGCACGTTCAACCTGGACCACCCGTTCGTGGTGCTGCCCTCCGCCGATGGGCGGCAGCAGGCGGCGGCTGCCGACTTCCAGAAATTCCTGACCGAGGACGACCAGCAGAAGAGCTTCACCCGCCTCGGCTTCCGGGATCACCAGCAACGCGCCTCGGCGGAGTTGCTCGCCAGCGTCGGCCCCGAGCCCACCGCCGGACTCACCTACTTCAAGCCCCCGGATCCGCAGGTGGTCGGCGCGATGCTGGACGGTTGGCCTACGCTCCGCAAGAAGGCCAACATCCTGATCGCCCTGGACACCTCGGGGTCGATGGACGTGCAGGTCGGCACCGCAGGTAACCGTTTCCAGGTCGCCTCCGCGGCGGCGGACAAGGGCCTCGCGTTGCTCAACACCGAGGACCGGGTGGGTCTCTGGTCGTTCTCCTCCGAGACGCCACCGAAGCGCCCCTACCGGGAGGAGGTTCCGCTCGGCGAGTTCGACGAGAAGCGGATCAACAGCAAGATCGCCGGCCTTCACGTCGCCGGCGGCACCGCCCTCTACGCGACGATCCGGGCCGCACACCGGGAACTGCTCGAGAGGTACGACCCGCAGCGGATCAACGCGATCGTCGTGCTGACCGACGGCAAGAACGAGTACAACCAGGACAACGACCTGGACGGGTTGCTCGCCGAGGTGGCCCTGGACCCGGATCGTCCGGTGAAGGTGTTCTGCATCGCCTTCGACCGCGATTCGGACTTCGCCACCCTGGACCGGATCGCCAAGGCGTCGTCGGGCAAGGCCTTCGACGCCACCGATCCGGCCACCATCAACGAGGCGTTCGTAAAGCTGGTCAGCAGCTTCTGACGCCCGCGACGGGGCGGGGGAGACTCACCGGCCCCCGGGAGACCTGCCCGCGTCGACCAGACCGGTGGGGGAGGGCGTTCGGCGTCGGCCCGAGGCCAGCAACGGCTCACCCAGCAGGAGGGCGACTGTGGCGAGGGTCAGCAGTGCCCCGACGAGGAACGCGCCGCGGACCCCGAATGCCGACAGCGCGGCCCCGCCGACGAGTGCGCCGGCGCCGACGCCGACGTTGAAGGCGGCCGAGTTCGCGGCGAAGCCGATCTCCGTGCGGCCCGGGCTGACGTGCAGGATGCGCGCCTGGGTGGCCGTGAAGATGGGTGCGGCGGAACAACCGAGCAGCGCGAGGCCGGCGATCACCAGGGCCGGACTGCCCGCTGACTGGAAGAGCAGCAGCATTGCCGCCGCCTGCGCGGAGACCGCGAGCACCAGGGCCGCGCGCGGACGTCGGTCCAGCAGGTGGCCGAGCGTCACGACGCCGACGATTCCGGCGCCGCCGTAGACGAACAGCAGTGGGCCCACCATGCGTGCCGGGAAGCCGGCGACCTCGGTGATGAACTCACCGAGGTAGGTGAAGCAGGTGTACAGACCGGTCATCGCCACCGCCGTGGTGAGCAGTACGACCACGAAGTGCCGGCGGTCCGGGGCCGAGCCGAACGCGGCGTGGCTCTCCTCCGGTCGGGTGGTGGGCAGCAGCACGGCGATGAGGGCGGCGACGACGAGCGCGCTGATGCTGAGAACGATGAACGGCAGCTGCCATCGGCTGTGTTGCGCCAGCCAGGTGCCGGCGGGAACGCCGAGCAGGTTCGCCAGCGAGCCGCACACGGAGGTCACGGCGAGGACCCGGCCGCGTATCGCGGGTGTGAACAGCCCCACCGCCACCGAACCCATGACCGCCCAGAACACCGCCTGTGCGACGGCCACGACGATGCGAGCACCCAGCAGGACGCCGTACGAGTCGGTGAGTACGGACCCGACGGTCGCCACGGCCAGTACGACAAGCACGCCGGAGAGCACGAAACGGCGGGGCAGGTGCCGGGTGAGGTGCGCCATCGGCAACGACACGACGGCGACGGCGAGACCGTAGCCGGTGACCAGGAAACCGGCGGCCGGGAGGGACACGCCGAGGTCGGACGACATCAGACTGAGCAGGCCGATCGGCAGGTTCTCCGTGGTGTTGAAGATGAAGGCGGAGAGGGCGATCGCCAGCAGGACGCTGACGCGGCGTCCGACATCGAACGACATTCGTCTGTCGTTCCCTTCGAGTCAACGGGTGTCTGCCGCCAGCTCGCCTCCAGGATCACGATGGTGCCGATCCCCTCCGACGACGGTGGCACGGAATGGATCAGTACATCCTGCAGGACACGTTCCCGGAGGTGTTCGCGGCCGACGTCGACCCCGGCACCGCCGAGATCATGGCAGCGACGCAGCGGCCCGCCTCGGCGAGCGCCCAGGAGGAGGGCGTGACGAAGGCCGCCTGGAAGACGATCCCCTCCTTTTCGTCCTCCGTCGCCCGAGTGGGGTCGGCCGAGGCGTGAGACACGTTGGCGATCATCGATGGATTGGCCCATCGTCGACCTATGACATCGCGGCGCCCGTGTCGTACCTCGTGAACACCTCTTCGGCCACACCGCACCGCCGCCCCCGGACCCTGATCGGGGCGGTCACGGCCGGCCTCCTCGTCGTCTGCGCCACGCTCGGCGGCGTGCCCGCGCCCGCCTCCGCCGCGAACACGCTCAGCATGCGGGGCGCCGACGTCTCCTCGTTGCAGCGCAGCCTGGATCTGGGCGCCAGGTACTACGACGCCGGAGGGGTCGCCCGCGACCCACTGGACATCCTCAGGTCCGCCGGCGTCAACTACGTCCGCCTGCGTGTCTGGAACAACCCGGCCAGCGGCTACAACAACAAGAGCAGGGTGTTGGCCCAGGCGAGGACGGCCAGGGCGAAGGGCCTCAAAGTGCTTATCGACTTCCACTACTCCGACACCTGGGCCGACCCCGGCAAGCAGTACAAGCCGGCCGCCTGGGCCGGCCACAGCCTGAGCCAACTGGGCACCGACGTGTACGCCTTCACCTACGATGTCTGCTCCAGCCTCGGTCGGCAGGGCACCCCACCGGACAGCGTGCAGATCGGCAACGAGATCAACGTCGGGATGCTGTGGAACGAGGGCAAGGTCGTCAACAACGACTTCGCCCCGCTGGCCGGGCTGCTGAAGCAGGGCTACAACGCGACGAAGGCGTGTGGCGGCGGCATCCCGGTGATGATCCACACCGCCAACGCCGACAGCACCGCCAACGCCAGGTGGTTCTACGACGGCATCCGCGCCCAGGGTGTGCAGTGGGACATCACGGCCCTGTCGTACTACTGCATGTGGCACGGCACCCTGGCGAACCTCTACAACACCATCGTCGACCTGCGCGGCCGCTACGGCAAGCCGGTGGTGATCGCGGAGACCGCGTACCCCTTCACCCGCGACAACGCCGACAGCGAGCCGAACGCCATCGGCAACGCGACGTGTGACGGCATCAGCGCGACCTGGTCCGGGCAGGCCCAGGAGTTCGACTGGGTCCAGAACACGGCCCGCAACGCGGGGGCCGTCGGCGTCTTCTACTGGGAACCGACCTGGTACGCCGTCCGTGGCAACGGCTGGGACCCGGCCAACATCAACGGCACCGGAAACCAGTGGGACAACATGGCCGTCTTCGACTGGTCCGGGCGGGTGAACCCGGGCGTGCGCTGGACGCCCTGACCCGCCGGGACGCCCCGAAGGCCGCCGCCGGGCCCGGCGGCGACCTGGGGACGGCCACCGCCGGTCCGGTCCGGCGTCAGAGCCGGGAGGTGAAGGTGGCCAGGAAACGGTGTGGGGTGACCACGCCGGCGTTGTCGAAGCAGATCACGTCGACGTCGGCGTTCGTGGCGTACGGCCAGGGTTGGGTGAGGTGGCAGTAGTTGCTGCCGGCACCCTGCGCGACCACCTGGACGTGTGTCTCCTTGAGACCGACCTGCGGGAAGGTCGCCAGGTAGCGGCCGGCGGGCGCCAGCGGCGCCACCGTGTTCGCGCCGACACCGAGCACCGAGTTGTCGTTCGTCGGACCGCCCACGGCGGTGCCGAGGTAACCGAAGTGCGACGGTGGCGCCAGCGAGCCGATCACCGGCCGCCGACGGTGGTAGGAGAGGACGAAGTCGGTGTTGACGAACGCGCCGGCCTGGTCGTAGCAGAAGACGTACACCTGCACGCCGGTGCCGACCGCGCCCCAGGAGGAGACCTTGCACCGGCGCGGGCCGGCGTTCGGCTGCACGGCGGTGACCTGCACGTTGCCGGCGAGCACCCCGGCCAGCCCCACCCCGGGTAGCCGCACCAGGTACTGCCCGACGCCCACCGGTCCGGCCGTGTTCACCGCGCCCGTGGAGTTGTACGACTGCGCCACCAGGGCGCTTGCCCACTGCACGTACGCGTGGGAGGTGCCGGCCGGTAGCACACCGGAGCTGGTCGTCCAGAGCACTGTGAACGGGGTGTCGTCGCGTGTGCCGCCCGGCTTGTGGCACTGCACGTCGACGATCTCGTCGACGCCGGACTGGAACCAGCGAACCACCTCGCAGTAGTGCCCGGTCCGGTTCACCGGGGTCACGTGCGGCACGCCCCGCGCGCCGGCGCCCACCTGCGGGAACCGTACCTGGAACCGGCCCGGCGCGAGCTTGATGCCGGTGGCCCAGGCGGCCGGGAACGCGGTCTTCCAACTACCCCACTGCCGGCTGGTGTCCAGCACGGTCCAGACCGCGACGGTGGGGTCCTTGACGTACGCGAAGCCCCAGCGGTCGGCGGTGGCCGCCGCGGCCGGCGCCGCCGGCACGAGCGCGCCGGCGGCCAGGACGGCGGCCAGTGCCGCGGTGACGAACGATCGGAGACGCATCTATTCCTCCATTCGACGGGAACATGTCGGAGAGGAGTGTGCGCGTGGTGACTCCATGGTCACAGTCGGCAAGCGTGTGCGGCGATGTCGGCTGTCCGCCACTCCTGACCGAGTTGCCGCACGAGCCTCCGGCGGTCTGGCCGCTGGCGGGGGATTTCCCCCGGAACCGACACCGCCGGCCGGCGGCCGACGCCGTGGCCGCGACGGTGCGTCAGTCTCAGCACATCGGGGTGCGGCTGGTGCGAGACTCCGACGAACTGGGGGGCCGAGGCCGATGGCGCTGCTGTGGTTGCCGCGCTGGCTCCGCCGACCGGTCCGCGTCGCACCGCCCCCCGGCCACGAACTCTTCGTGGAGTGGCACGGCTCGGCCGCGGTGATCTCACACGGGGACGATCCGCCGTCGCTGCTGTGGCAGCTGGTGCGTACCGCCGTCGCGGCGTCCGACGACGTGCTGGTCCTGACCTCCGAGCGCGCCGTGCGCAGCGCCGCCTGCGGTGGCGTGCTGCGCGGGGTGGTCGAGGACGCGGCCCAGGAGTGGGGCGTCGGACGGGTCTGGGTGGCCGCGAGCGGCCTCGGCCGGCCGGACGAGGCGTACGCCTCCTGGCTGACCCGCCTGGCGGCCCGCACCGGCGTCGAACTGCTCGCCCCGGACGGTCCCGTACACGCCACACCGGACGGCACCCTCTACGCGGCGGGCGGCACGGGCGCCTGGGGTTGGCGGTCCTTCCGGCCGGGCGTCAGCAGCCCGGTGGTCGGCAACCGCTACCCGGCCCCGTCCTGGGAGCCGGCGTTGCCGGACCAGGCCGTGGTGCTGCCCGGGCTGGTGGCCGACCCCGTCCCCGCCGGAGTGCTTCTGCGTGCCTCGGCCGCCGCACCCGCCGCGGTGGGTGACCCGGCCTTTGACATGCCGGTGGACCGATACCGGCCGACGCTGCTCCTGCGCCATGTCGGCGAGCCACCACCGGATCCCTGGTCGCTCGCCGGGATCTTCGCGGGTCTGCCGGCGAGGACGATCGTTCGGATCGAGACCGCACTGCTCGACCCGACGGCACCGCCGCCGCGCGCCGACTGGGTGACCGCACTCGCGGCGGCCCTCGACGAATCGGCCGCCGTCGCCGAGCCCATCGGGGTGCCCGAGCCGGGCCAGCACCGACGGGCATCCGGCCAGTCACCACCCGTGCTGAGTGACGGTTGGGTACGCGCCAGCAGCCGCCTCTACCGCCACGCGACAGTGCCGGACCTGCTCGCCGAGGTGGTCCCATCCGGCGTCCTGTTGCGCACGGCTGGCGCCCGTCAGCCCGACGGCATGGCCTTCGTCGACCCCGCCGAGTGGGTGCTGGCGGTCGACGTCCGCGACTCCGACCGACTGGTCGACCAACTGTGCCGGATGCTCGTCGCGGCCGGCGGAGCACCGGGCCTCACCCTGGTGGGGCAGACCGGCGAGGCGACGAGGGTACGCCTGGAAGCGGCGCTGCGCGCCGAGGCGGCACCCCTCGCGGGGCTGCCGGTGGACGTCCGGGCGACCTCGGCGACGGGGACCGGCCAGCCTTCCGTGGCGACCGATCGGCGGAGCAGCGTCGCGAACCAGGCGACGCTTGCGGTGCCGCTGTCACCGCGTCCGCAGACGGCGGCGGTCGCGGCCACGTCGGTGGAGGCCCCCGGGCGGGGCTGGCCGCCGGCGACCGCGCACCAGTTCGTGGATCCGGCCAGGGCGGCGCAACGTTCGGCGGAGCCGGCCGTGGCAGCCGGGGCCGTGCACCAGTTCGTGGACCCGGCGGCGCCGGCCGCCGCCGCGCGGCGGCACGTGGAGTCCCTGCCGGTCGCGAGACGGTCGGCGGCCGCTGCCGAGGCGCTGCCGGGCGCCGGCGGCCAACCGGCCGTGCAGGATCTGACCGGCGAGCCCTCACCCCCGCCTCGACCGGCCGCCGGTCCGCCACCGGTGATCACCAGCTCCGGGCCGTACCTGGGCGAGCCCGAACGCCCGGTTGTCGCCAGCGCCCCCGCCTCGGCAGGCGAAGGAGCGCTCACCCCCTCGCTTCGAGGCGCGCCTGCCGCGTACCCCGGTGGGCGCGCGGTGCACCGTTACGCGCCGGCCGTGGCGGACCCCGCCGAGGACCGGGCCAGCACCGCAGCGGAACAGCGCGACCTCGCGGCCAGCCTCGGCCCGGCCTTCACCGACTCGATCACCACCGTCAACGCCGCACTGGCCGCGTGGCCCGCGCTGCGCCAGGGCATCTCCGCGTCGGCGAAGACGGACTT
Source organism: Micromonospora sp. DT231 (assembly GCF_049847025.1). Classification (NCBI taxonomy): domain Bacteria; kingdom Bacillati; phylum Actinomycetota; class Actinomycetes; order Micromonosporales; family Micromonosporaceae; genus Micromonospora; species Micromonospora sp. DT231. Next base: position 296,708 of record NZ_JBNCNO010000001.1, read on the forward strand.
CGTCGCCGTGCACGTCTTCTTCGGCCGGTCGGAGGCGGGGGCGGCCCGGCTCAACGCGGGACTGCGGGCCGGGCGGGCACCGACCCTGCCCGGCTACCTGCCGTGCCTGGTGTCCGGGTTGCGTCGCCTCCCGCCGTACCGCCGGGCCATGCTCTGCCAGGGTCGGGTGGCCGACCAGGCGCGGCACCTCTACCCCGAGGGCGGCCTGCTGGTGGAGCCCGGCTTCCGCAGTGTCAGCGGCGCCACCGACCTCGCCGTGGAGGGTGCCGATGTCGACTACCTGGTCTGGTCGCGTACGGCGCGGCAGGCCGGCGCGCTTGCCGAACAGCAGGATCTGGACGAGGCGGTGTTCCTGGCCGGGGCCCGGTTCAAGGTGCTCGCCGTCCGTGAGGGAGCGGTGGCGGCGGATCGCGTCGGCATCCCGACGACCGCCGTACTGTTGCGGGAGGTGTTGCCCGACGAGCAGTCCGTGTCCGGTCTGGACGATGCCGACCGGAGCGTTCTGAGCCGCCTGGAACGGGCGCTGACCCGGCGGAGAGCGGCCTCGCCTCGCCTGCTCACCGACGCGCACACCATCGAGCGGCTGCTCGGTCCACCGCTCGGTTACCTGGAGGAAGCCGGGGCGTCTGTCGGTGCCGGCACCGACTGACCCTCCGGTCATGAGGGATAACCCCCAACTCCGCCGGTACGGCGTCGGAAACCGCCGCGTCGGCGTTCGCCGTCGCATGCTCATCCGGTGCGGGTGTGACAGGGGGGTGGAGCCGAGATGCGAACGCTGTCACTGCGACCGCGCGGCAACCTGACGGTGGGCAGCCGGGAAAGCGTCGACGGGTCGGCGTACGCCGTCGCGCCGTCGACGAGCACCGGATAGCGGGAGCGGCCCGGCATGGACACCCCCATTCCTGACTGGTTGAACCACATCTTGAACTTCTTCGTCGGCGCGACCTGGCCGACGGGCAGTGAGAGCGGGATGCGGGCGCACTCCGGGGAGTGGGAGCACCTTCGGGACGTTCTGGATACGGCCCAGGAGACGCTCGTGGCTGAGCGTTCTCGGGTGCCGGCCGTGTTGAGCGGAGTGTTCGCCGACGGGGTCACGAAGTCGCTGGACAGCCTCGTCGACTACATCGACCAGTTGCGGTCGACTGTGGAAAGCATGCGCAAAGACCTGAAGAACGGTGCGGCCGAGCTTCAGGAAAAGAAGATCCTGCTGGTGGTGCAGTTGGCGCTGTTGGCCATCCAGTTGGCCTGGCTCATCGCGTCGCTGTTCGGAGCGTTGGCGATTCCGCTGGTTGTTGGTGGGTTTCGCGCCATCATCACCGCGATTCTTCGCAACCTCTTCGTCGAGATCGGGCAGGAGATCGCGCAGGAGCCGCTGCTGATGATCGTGATTCAGGCGGCGCAGGATGCCGATGGGGTGCGGGAGGGCATCGACTGGGACGCGATCAAGAAGACTCTGGTTCAGACGGTGATCGCGGGTGCGGCTGCCGGTCTGGCCAATTCCGCTGCTTCGGGTGCCGTCGACTGGGCGGCGGGGAGGATCGCCAAGGTCGACCGGGTGGGTGCGGACGGCACGCTCTACATCACCGACGGTGTGTTCCGGGCCGGCGCCCTCTTCACGAAGGGCACGGCGCAGGCGGCCGTGGCGATGCCGGCTGAGGCCGCCGGACAGGCTGCGGTGGGGGCGCCGATCGAGTGGCGGTGGGGGACAGCGACCAGCGCCTTCGTCGGCGGCCTGTACGAGGGCAACGCCGCTACTCCGGAGCAGTTGGCCAACGGCCTCAACCTGCCGGACCTCAACGGGTACGACGAGGCGGCCCCCGTGGGTGGCGACGGGCAGCAGGGCGGTGGCGACTCCGGCGTCAACGGCGAGCAGGAGAAGCCGACGAGCGAACCACCCGCCTACTCCGTCGACGACGGCAACAACAGCGGCATCGACTGGGACAACGAGAAGTTGGTCGGCGACGAGAAGTTGGTCGGCGACGAGAAGAGTGACGCCGGGACCGGAGAGACGTCGGCCGCCACCGATGAGGTTCGGCAGTCCCTCCTCGGGGACAGCGGCGCCGGCGCCGGGCTGGGCGCCGGGTTGGGCGCTGGGCTGGGTGCCGGGTTGGGCGCTGGGCTGGGCGGCGGGTTGGGTGCCGGGCTGGGTGCCGGCGCGTCGAGCGCAGCGGATCAGCAGGCGTCGACAGGCGCGGGAACCGGCGGCATTTCGGAGGGTAGCGCGGCCGGCTCCGGCGTTCAGTCGTCCAACGGCGACGCCGGCGCGGCCGTCAGTCGTGGGGCGGGGATCGCCGATGGCGTGGCGAGTGGTGGTGTGGCGGACGGCCACGCGGCCGGTGGCGTGGCCAGTGGTGGTGTGGCGGCCGGTGGCGTGGCGAGTGGTGGCGTGGCGAGTGGTGGTGTGGCAGACGGCCACGCGGCGAGTGGCGTGGCGGCTGGTGGTGTGGCGAGTGGGGGTGCGGCGGCTGGTGGTGTGGCGAGTGGGGGTGCGGCGGCTGGTGGTGTGGCGAGTGGGGGTGCGGCGGACGGTGGTGTGGCCAGTGGTGGTGCGGCGGACGGTGGCGTGGTGGACGGGGGTGAGAGGCAGGGTGCTGGCAACTCCATAGGCCAGGGCGGGACGAATGTGGCCGGCGGTGTCGCGGGCACGCCAACCGGCGACGGCGTCGCTGACCGGTCGGGCGGAGGGCTCGGCGATGGTTCGCCTGTCGGCTCGAACGAGAATGCCGGCCACCTGTCGGACGGTTTGCCGGCCGAGAACATCGTTGGTGGCCAATCCGGCGAGGTCGCGCAGAGGGACGGCGCTCGCGTCGGCGGTGACCAGATCACCGGCGGCCAGTCCGCGGCCGGAGCCCCGGAAACCGGTGGTGCTGGTGGTGCCTCGCGGGGTGGTGTGGGGTCGGGTCCGGGACAGGCCGACGGTGGTGTGGCGTCGTCGGGTGGTGTGGCGTCACCGGTGGGTGACGCTGGCGGTGCCCGAGGGGAGGGGCAGCAGCGCGCACAGGTGGGCGCGGGCCAGTCGCTCGATGGCGGCGCCGCCCGATCGGGCCCTCCGACCACGGTGGTCGGGGGCGACGGTACTCATGGGGCCGACCGTGCGACCACCGACCCGGGCAGCTCAGCCGACCTGCGGACCGTCTCGGACCCCGGTGTCCAGCAGACACCGGGCTTCGGCACCGACCGGTCGGACGGTGCGGATCCGTCTCTGCCGCGGTCCGCAGAGGACTCGGTGGGCAGGAGCGATCCCCGCAGCGGCAATGTGGAGCGCCTGCTGGCGTCGTCGACCCAGGATGTGTCGCACGTGGTGGCCAACACCCGCGCCGCGTTCGTGGGTGCGCAGGACGCGATCATCGGCGCGCTCCAGGCGTCGCCGCCGGACCGTGGCCCGGAGGTGGCGGCCGCCCGCGACTCGGTCCGGTCGGTCCAGCAGTCGCTGACGCACCTGGAGGAGTCGCTGCCGAGCCTGTCGAAGCAGCAGGCGAGGGCCGACATCGCGAGGGTGCTGACCGCGTACGACTCGGCGCACCAACAGGTGCGCAGCGTCGCCGGCGCCGCGCTCCTGCCGTCGGTCGACACGCTTGTCGGCCCGAGCCGCCCGGAGGTGGTGGGCGGAGACCACTCGACGGTGCCGACGTCCACCGATCAGCGGTTCCATCCGGCTGCTGTCGACCAGGTCGAGCATCTGCCGGCAACGGCGCAGTCGCCGGCCAGCGAGCCGAGCAACGGACCGGCCAGCGAGCCGGCCAACGGACCGGTCAACGAGCCGGCCAACGGACCGGCCAGCGAGCCGGCCAACGGACCGGCCAACGGACCGGCCAGCGAGCCGGCCAACGAGCCGAGCAGCGAGCCGAGCAGTGAGCCGGGCGGCTTGGGCCCGGTCGGGCAGGGGGCGGACGGCGTCGCCCCGGAACGCGGCGATGTGGATCGGCGGTTGTGGTCGGCGGTGGGCCAGTTGCCGGCCTGGGACAGGGCGGCGGACTGCGCCGATCGGGTCGCGGGGGTGCTGCGCCGGGTCGGCGTGCCGATCGTGGCCGAGGTGGATGGCCCGCGAGTCCGGGATGTGGTGGCCCAGTCGCTGGGAGGTTGGTTCGGGCCGGCGGGTGGTGTCGGCCGGTTGGCCGGGTTGTCCGTTGGCGCGATGACGCCTGTGTGGTTGCCGCCGACGGGCAACGGCGAGACGCCGGCACACATGGCCCTGGTGTGGCGTGCTTCCGGGTCACGGTTCGTGCTGGTGGAGACGCAGGGGGACGTCTCGCCGGACGGGTCCGACAGTCGGTTCGTCGACTTCGAGGTGGATCGCCCGCCGGGGGAGTTGCGGGGCGCGGTGCGGTTGGTGTCCGACGCCGACGGCGCGTTGCGGCAGGTGGACCTGACGAGCGGCGCGGTGCTGGCCGGCGCCGCCGAGTCGGCGCTGCCGACGCGTGGTGACCGGCTGGCGGACGCCCTCCTCGACCGGGTGCCGCACACCCACGAACCAGGCCTGATCGGCGGCGAACTGGAGGGCTATGTCCGCATCGGCGCCCCGGTGCGCCCTGCGACAACCGCCCAACAGGAGGCGTGGCTGGGCGAGACCGTCGCCACGGTGCACTCACTCGGGCTGACGGTCAAGGGCGAGAACAAATCCCCGGTGTACGGCCGCTACTCGGACCGCTGGTACCCCGGTCTCGCTCATCTCCGAGCGGTCGAGGGGCGGCATTACCAGGGCCACCGGCAGGAGCTGTGGCTCGCCGCCGAGGTGGTTTACGACCCGGGTGCGGCGGTGCCGGGGGAGGAGGGAACCGTCCCCTTCACCGTGGCGCAGTATCACGGCCTCGGGAAGGCGCTCATGCGGTGGCTGCAGGACGCGGGACGCATCGGGCTGACGATGGGCGAAGCCCTGCAACCGTCCGCGGACTGGCAACGGGGGTATCTCGACGACTGGCTCAACCAGGTCCCACCGGAGAGCCGCGACTACGCCGACGCGCTGTACCAGGCGTTGCAGACCCCGGACAACGTCCAGGTCGAGCAGGGCATGGCCGATCAGACGCTCTTTCATCCGACGAACGTCCATGGGCAGAACATCAACCTGCAGCTCTCCGCGGGCGGATCCCTGGCGGCGCTTCCCACCTTGATGAATTCCGCCCAGTGGGACGCCGCGGGGCTCGGCGTTGCCACCGCCGGCACTGTGTCGGAGGCGGTGGGGGTCGCCGACCGGATTGCCCGGCGCCTGATGGCCGACTTCGTTCGCTCCCTTGCCCCTGGGCAGCCCCTCTCCCCGGCCGACATCGAGGACCTCGTGCAGTTCGAGGAGCCGACGCAACTGCATGGCGCCCTCGTCCAGGTCCTGACGAATGCGACAGGCGAGGTGATCGGTCCGATCGCCGGATCCAATATCAGCAAGAACTCGGTGCTCCTGCTCAGCCGGCAGGACATGATCCACTACGGTGCGAACCTGCCCCCGGCGGTGCGTGACTACGTCAGCCGCAACATCCTGGACATCACCAACGCGATCGAGAACGCCTACCGGCAGGAGCAGCAGGGCCTCGGTAACCACCCGGCCGAGCAACAGGGACTGTCGTGGATCGATGCCCTGTACCGGGTTTCCGGCACGGACCGGCGGTATTCGGTGCGACAGCTGATCCAGGAGGGACTCACCGGCGTGCCGGTGGTGAACATCAGCCAGGCTGACCTCTTCGGAAAGCTGGCCAGCTTCCCCCCACACCTGTCGCCCGACGGCACGCGCGCGATCTTCGTGGTGGAGAAGCGGAACAACCGCGCGCACCAGGACGCCACCCCCGGGGTGCAGTACGACCCGTACACCACGCTCGACAGCACCGACGACTTCGTCGCCGACATGCTCGCCCTGACGAACGAGGCGCACGAGGTGGCCGAGCGTGCCCGGGCCCGCTCCGAGCAGTGGGCACCCACCGAGACCGCGCCGTTTGGTGGCGTCCAGGCGGCGGCACAGGCGTACGGCGCAGCGCACGGCCAGCTCACGCCGATCCCGAACTCGGTGCTCAACGTCGACGCGCAGGGCAACTACTGGCAGTCGACCGCGCAGGGCTGGGAACTGGTCGTCGATCCGGATCTCGGCGGCTACGCCAACAACCCCTGGGTGTACGCGCTGACGAGCGTGCAGACCAACTCCGTCGCCCGGGTGGACCATCTGGTGCCGGCGACAGTCGACGGCGTGCGGCGCGCCGCACAGGAGGTCCTGGACCAGCTCGACGGGTTGGCGGATCGGGTCGAGTCGGCGTTGCGGGAGGCGCTGACCGACCAGGCCGGCACGGCGGACGGCCCGGACCGCACCGAGCAGGTGGAGACGGCCAGGGCGGTCCTCGACGCGGCCCGGCAGGGGCTCGCCGGTGTGGTCAACTCGGACCAGAGCCGTTCGGGGCCGGCACGCGAGCACTTGCGCGACGCGCTGCTCCAGGTGGACCACGCCCGCCACGAGGTGAACCGGGCGACCGGCGCGGAGACCGTACCGACTGTGGAACGCCTGCGGGGCGCGGCGACCGAGACAGTTGACACCGAGGTGACCCCGCGCTCGTCCGGCGCGCTGCCGACGTACACCGTGGGTCTGGCCCGTGTCGACGACGCCGCGCAGCTGGTGGCGGCGCTGCCGGGCAACGCGCAGGACATCGTGCAGGCGTTCGTGTCGCTCCGGGACGACCGGCTGGATGACATCAGGACCGCTCTGGGACAGCCGGGCTCGTCGGCCGCCTTTTCCGCGGTCACCGCGTTCGACCGGCGACTCCTCGCCCTGGAAGCGGGCATGGCCGGCATGTCCGAGCAGACGCTGAGGGCTGGCCTCGTCGACCTGGTGCGCGACTATCGGGTCGCCCGAGGCCAGCTGCTGGCGCTGACCTATGACCAGGACCTGCTCCCGCCGGTCGAGGCGATGCTGGAGTCGTCGACCTCGGACGACGACACACCGACCGGCAAGGGGAAGGGCAAGGCGACGTCGAACACCCGCGGCGCCGGGGGACAGGGCTCGTCGGCGACCGGGGGCGGTGGGGCTGGGCGCCCGTCGGGTCCGGGCGGTGGCAAGGGCGCGGACGGTCCGGGCGGTGGGGCTGGGCGCCCGTCGGGTCCGGGCGGTGGGAAGGGCGCGGACAGCCGGGGCGGGGCCCGGGACGGCGGTGACGAATCCACCCCTGCCCCGCGTGCTCCCAGGGCTTTCGCCGACCATCCCGAGGACGGTGAGCTTTACCCCAATCCGGAGATCCACGCGATGCTCCGGGAGACCAAACTGCTCCTGAGTACGGTGCTCGAACCCGGGCAGCGCGACGCCCAGCACGTCGCCGACAAGGCCGACAAGAGCCTCCGGGACCACCGGGACGAGGTACGGGCGGCGACGCAGACCAGGAACGACCTGGCGAGTGCCGAACAGACGGTGCGGGACCGGCAGCAGCAGACGGATGGTGCGGTGCGGGCGCTACAGGTCAGCCAGGGCGAGGTGGCCGCGGCAACGAAGGCGCTGGCGGACGCGACCGAGCAGCTCGCAGAGACCGAGCGGCAGCACGACGCCCTGCGGGAGACGCGTGCGGACGCGGAGCGGGCCCGGGCCGAGGCCGAAGCCGACCGGGCCGCCGCGCGAGCCAAGATCACCAGGCTGGAGGACGAGCGGGACACGGCGCAGGACCGGTTGGAGGAGATCGAGGAACAGCTCGACAACCTCAACCAGCAGAGCCTCGCGACGCTCGCCCCGGCTGAGCGTACCGCCGGTCAGCGGCGCCGCATCCACCTCATGGCGGAACAGGCCCAGCTCAACGAACGGCTCGACGCGATCGTCGGGGAGGGGCGGCAACAGGGCGCCCGGGGCAGAGCAGCCGACGCCGCCCTCACCAAGGCCAGGGCCACGATCACCACGACGGACAAGAGCCTGGAAACGGTGACGGAGAGCCTGCGCCAGCGGCGCGCCGCCCTGGACGGCGACGACGGCCTGCGGGCACGCCTGCGCCATGCCGAGGAGGAGCACGCCGAGAACAGGGCCACCGCCCAGGCCGCCACGGCGAGCCGGGACGAGGCCGCCGCGCAACGGGATGTGCTGCGTACCGAGGTCGAGCGCCTGCCCTCCGAGACGGACCTGGCGAACACCACGACCCGCCTGACCCGGGCGGCCCGGGACGCCGGCATGGTGCGTGACTCCGCCACGGCGCGAGCCGATGATGCCCGCGAGGCCCTCCACGAGTGGCAGGGCATCGCCGACGAGCGCGAGTCGGACCTGACGATCTTCGGCGATCGTGACGAGGCCGAAGGCGATCGTAGCTATCTGAGTATCGGCGCCGAGGGCGTGATCACCGAGCAGGCCGCGGCTCGGATGCGGGAGCTGGCGCTCGCTGCCGTCCGCCCGCTGGGGCGCTGGACTCAGGACGCGGAGATCCAGGGCGACATCGCCCGCCTGACCACACCGATAGCGTTGGTGGATGATCTGCCGTCCTCCACCGGGCGCAGCGGGTCGGTACAGGTGGTCGGAAGCGGCCGCCACGCGGTACGGCTGACCTTCCACTCGACGCTCACCCGACACGACGAGCGGGACCTCGCCCCGGACTACCCGCCGCCCCCGGTCACCCAGGGCGAGAAGCGGCGCTTCTCGGATGTCTCCTCCACCAGTAGCCACAGCAACATCAACTACCGCGACTTGCCGCTGCCCATCCAGGAGTTCCTGGGTCTGGGGACGACCGGCCCGCTGCGGGTGCTCAACGTGTCGGCGGTGCCCCGGCTGACCCACAACCGGCAGACCCGCACCGCCTTCGTCGAGACCGGCACCGGGCCGGCGACCATCGAGCGACTGCGGGAACCAGGACTGGCGCACTTCTACACCTGGGAGATGAGGGTCACGGCGGAGCCGGCGGGCCGCCCGCCCCGGCTGGTCACGCCCCCGGGGCGACCCACTCTCGACGATCCCGACGACCCCTGGCAGGACATCGAGGGCGACCCGGAGTCGAACAGCGTACGCGAGCGGTTGGTGGTGTTCTTTCCACAGCACATCGCCGTGCCGGATCCTCCGGAGGACACCACAGTGGCGGACGACGCGGCTCTCGCCTCGTACCCGATGTCACTGGACACGCTGCACGACCCAACGGAGCTGCCGCTGCGCATCCTGAGCGAGTTGCCCGGTCTCATCGCGGAGGCACGCGAGCGGAGCAGGGCCGCCGGGGGCAGGAACGCCGGCGGTCGGCGCGCCGGCCGTGGCGCGCCGGCCGTGCGCTCGCCCCGCCGTGGCCGCCGGCTCGGTGCCCGGCGGGGGAACCGCGCGGGGCTGCTCAACACGAGGTCGCAGAAGCACATTTTCAGCTTCGCCGGGCACGGCAACATGCACAACGTCTTCCAGCGGGCGCGCGACGGAGCTGCCTACAGCGACCCGATCCACGACGCGAACGGCAGACTGCTCGGCGTCCTGCGCCTGTCGGGAGTGCCGTTCACGGATGACACCAGCCGTATCGTCAGCCGGGCCAGCGACAACTCGCTGGAGTTCCTGACCGAGGCGCAGATGACCGAGCGGGGATCGGTCGTGCTGCGCAACGCTCTCGACCTGCCGGTCAGCGGAGGCGTGACACTCCTGAAGGCGCCGACCAAGGGGGCCACGACTCCCGGCACGTTCTTCTCGGGCGGCCCCTCGGTTACCCTCGGCCTGGGGACCGGTGCCACCATCGGCCACAACAGCGGGGCGGTCTCGTTCGTGGGCCGCGGGTTCCGGTCCGGCCGGGAACCCGACCCGAAACGGCCCGGCATGGCACCCGACCCCACGGCCACCAAGGCGATCCGACGGGGCATGGTCGCCGACGTCGGCATGAGGTGGAAGCTCGAACTGATCACCGGCGGGAAGGAGCGGCACGCCGCGCCACCCTCCCGCACGTGGTCCGGGAACTCCGCCGGCCATGGCGCCCGGGTGCGATACCTGCCGTACACGCTGCGCGACGCGGACAAGGTCCGCCACCCACCGCGCGGCGTCGTCGACGGTGACGGTCCCGGCATGGCGGTCTTCAAGAACTTCACAGTGGCCCCCCAGGGGACCGCCGAGGATCCGCGACCGGACCTGGACATGCAGGTGGAGGACTACCTGCGCAGCGAGGGGTACCTGCCGAAGACCGCGCCGGCCACCGAGCTGCTGGCGAAGAACCACAGGCGTCTGCTGGAAACTAGCTCCGGCGCGCACCGGATCGGCATGATCGGTGCCCTGCGCGGCACCGGCCTGTGGGTGCCCTACGACAAGCTCACCGCCTCCGGGACGCACCGGAAATGGATCAAGTACTCCATCCCCGCCGACCAGGACCCGGAGGTGGGGTACGAGGGTCTCACCGACGAGCTCGGCGCCAACATGACAATCGACTCGTTCTTCCGGCTGGACAGCGTCCGGTCGATGTTCCGGTCCAAACGCGCCGCGCTCGACGGCAACCTCAGCCTGCCGGTCCGGAAGTGGCTGAAGAAGCGGCTGCCCGGCTGGACGAACTCGGTGCTCAGCGGCACCGTGATCGGCAAGACCTGGGAGAACACCACCTCCCTCGGGTACGGCCAGGTCCCTGGCCGGTCGGTGGTCCTGGACACCGAGCAGGACCAGGCGATGCACAAGTTCGTCCTCTCCACGAACCTTCGCGCCGAGGCATACGACGAGGGCCACGACACACCGGACGAGACGTTCACACCGGGGGACCAACCCGTCTCCTACGAGGCGTGGGTGCCCGACATGCGCGTGCTGACCGCACCCGCGCCCCGGCGCGGGCCGATCAGTCACCGGGCCCTTACCGAATTCGACCACGCCATGCTGAGCGTCGGACCCAGCCTGCCGAACCTCGCGGGCATCGACGCCGTCCGCGGCAGCGCCGCGCTCGACGAGATGTTCGCGGAACTCGCCACGAGCCAGTTCGCCCCGCTACAGGAATGGCTCAGCAACCTTCCGGACATCCTCGTCGCACGGTGGTCGAAGCTGATCGGCAACAACCCCGGCTGGCCGACCACCCTGTCCGCGCACACCCGCCGGGTCTTCATCAGCGAGGAGCGGCTGCTGGCGGTGATGGACGTGGCGCTGCGCGGCGCGCACTCCTCGGAGCAGGCATTCGAGCCGGGCTTCCTCGCCGACGCGGAAGGCCGGCACGAGTTGCAGGCCTACATCCATCAGGTGCCCCGGTACGTGCCACAGCCCCGGGACTACGAGCTCTACGTGGAGGACGGGATCCCGGTCACCGGCACCAGCGCGTTCACCCGGAGCCGGGAGGAGACGCGGTACCACAGTGCAGGCGCCAATGCGGTGCACCCCCATGGCAACGCGCCGAGTGCCACGTACCTCACGTCCACGCGTGAGCGTGTCAGCGATACCAAGACGCTGGCGGGCACCGACTACCGGATCAACAACATCAGCGCCCGCATCTACACGATCACCATCCCGGTCACGATGGTCGGTACCTTCACCGGGGCCTCCCGCAACCTGGTGAGCAGCCTCCGCTCACTCTTCGGCGGGATGTGGGAGGCCGCACTGCCGGCGACGGCGTCGGACAGCGCGATCGACGTCGAGGACGGCATCCAGGCGCTGGTCAGCATCCTCGACATGGCGACCATCTGGCGGGATCTCGAGCGGTCCTGGCCCGACGTCGACCACTTCGCCGACATCGACGGTGTGCCGGCCGACTTCCAGCGGCCTGTCGACTTCATCGCGGGTCTGCCCCCCGCGCTGCACGCCCAGGTCAAGGCCGCCCTCGACCTGTTGCCCCCCGAGCCGGGCGAGAAACCGGGCCCGGACGCCGTGTATCCACCACGACGGATCAGCCAGCGGCTGGGCCTGGGTGACGCCTCGGTGCTGGACATCAGACTTCCCGCCGGTCGGGAGCTGCTGCACCACACGCTGCGCAGCCTGAAGGTGGACGCCGACGGCGCCACCGACCTGGGTTCCAACAGCTACTCGGCCGGGCTCTACGACTGGATCACCCTGCACGCGTCGAGCATCGTGACGCGCGGCGACATCCGCCGGTACTTCAGCTCCGGGCCGTCCCCGTACCCGGTGGTGGTGGCCGGGTTCCAACGCGCGATCACCCACCGGGGCGGCACCATGGTGGTCGACTACAAACTGCTTGCCCGCCCCGACCCACTGCACGACCCGCTGCGGCTGCACGGCCGGAAGATCCCCCACCAGATCGACCCCTCCACGACCGGCGCCGTCGACGAGAACGGTCGCCCCTTCGATCCGGTACCCGCGCCGGAGTCCGACATGGAGATGCACGGGACCCACCTGGAGTCCCGGGGCAAGGCGAGGCAACGGGTGAAGTCGCACACCGGTCGCCTCTCCGGCCCCGTGCACACGAGGGCGCAGCGGCACGAGCCGGTGCGGCTGATCGGGGGGACTCCGCAGATCGAGCTGTCTCGGCAGCGGAGCGAGGCCGACCTTGAGCGGGACCGGCAGGAACCGCGGGTGATCACCAAGTCCAAGGGTGGGCTGGCCCGCATGTACTACCCCTTCGAGATCAGCGTCGACGTGCAGGTGATGACACTGAAGGATTGGCTGATGACGGCGATCACGCCGACCATCTATTCCTGGGCGAAGTCGCTCTGGACCAATCCGGCCAACGAGGCGGGCCAGGAGTCTTGGCTGAAGGCCGGCGCCGTGCTGGAGTTCATGGCGGCCGACGGTTCCACCCAGCCGTTGGTGCCGGACGGTACGGGACGCCCGCCCGGGGTCACGGTGTTGCGCGGCGACCCGGCGGGGCGGGAGACCCTGCACGGGGTCCGGATCAACCCGACCTCCCGGGCCAACGAGATGGGCGGGTTCACCCTCGGCGCGCTCCGGTCCTTCCGTCCCACCGAGGGGTTGGGACCGGAGTTCCGGGTGAGCTGGTTCAGCGGCCTCCCCAAGCTGCAGGAGCTGGTGCTCGAGGTGCTTCCCGGCGTCAACCAGTGGGAGCTCACCGGGTTCGTGGACGGGGAGGTCGGCGGGGGCAACCTCTACTCGTTGCTCAAACGCGGCGGAGTCGAACAGACCTTCCCGAGTGGAGGGATGGGCGTCGGTGTCGACGGCACGTTGACCATCAAGACGATCGCCGCGTCGCCCTGGCGGCCCCCCGCCGAACAGCACAAGCCCAACCCCGGCGACCCCGATGTGCCCGTCGACTTCGTGCCCGGCCACGACGCCAGCGCGGTGTTCGAGTACTTCCCGATCGTCGGCAAGGTCCTGACCTCCACCAGCCAGGTCGAGCAACGCGTGACCGTGGCACTGGCCCCCCTCGTCTCGCTGAACCAGGGCGACGGGGTCCGGGCGGCGAGCAGCCCCACTGTCACGTCGCGCCAACTGGACTCCGGCGACGCGTCGGGCGACAGCGGCGGTGGCACCAGTTCGGCGGGTCGGCCGGAGTTCGGTGCGGCCCCGGGTGGCCAGAGCTTCATCAACTTCACCATCCTGGGCGTGTCGTTCATCGGCTCGGAGACCATCGGCGCGAGTACCCAACTGCGCTGGTCCGACCGACGCGGCCGGCGTTTCGCGCCGGCCAAGACCGGCTCCCACAAGGAGAAACACCCGGTCGTACTGCGCCAACGCGACGTGCTCCTGGAGATCACCGGCGAGACCTCGACGGTGTCGAGCGTCGTCTGGGAGGGCATCGTCGACACGGTCCGCAACGCCGGCCAGACCGTCGGCGACGCGGCCAAGTGGGTCGAGGATCTCGCCGGCTTCGGCGGGTCCGTCGACGCCCTCGCCGAGCGGCTGAGCCCGGACGCCCCAGTGGGGAGCAAGACAACGCGGACCTGGCTGCTCGCCGGCACCGTGGAGACCCGGATTCCGTTCGCCCTGGTGGATCCCGGCCGGCAGGTCGACGCGGGCGTCTACCTGCCCGGCGCGGCCGACCGGGACACCCATGTGGACGCCATCGAGGGGCTGCGGGGACACCCGGACGCGCCGATGGTGATCGGCCGCGGCATCACCGTGGACGGCACGACCACCATCGGCGGCCGAACGGCCGCACGGGTCCTGGACACGTTGGAAACGGCGGGCGTCTCCCGTAGTTCGCCCCTGGTCGTGATGGCCGGGACGGACCGGACGTTCGTCGAGGAGCTGTCTCGCGGGTGGGTCGGTCCCGTGTTCGCCAACCGGCATGTGGTGGTCGACAAGGACGGCCAGGTGCTCGGCTACACGAACGAGGAGGTCCGCGACGGCCTGCGAGCGGCGCACAACTGGGAGGAGTTCCGGGGTGGTCGGTTCCACAAGGAGCTTCCCTCGCACAACCTCGCCGACGTGCTGGCCGAGCGGTACGGCTCCGACAGGCGACCGCCGGCTCCGGTCCGTACGGAGTCGCAGCCGGTGTCCCTGACGGCACCGTCGGCCAGCCGGCCGCTACCGCCCGACCACCAGCCCTACGAGGGCGCACGCAAAGCCGACGGTGTCGGGAAGCCGAGGGGTGTCCTGAAGGCCAGCGGCGTCGGGAAGGCCAGCGGCGTCGGGAAGGCCAGCGACAGCGGGAACGCCGGTGGCGGGGGGCGGCAACGGAGGGTGCACTGGGCCTTACCAGAGGATTCCAGTCCGCCCACCGGTCCGCCCACCGGTCCGCCCACCGGTCCGCCCACCGGTCCGCCCACCGGTCCGCCCACCGGTCCGCCCACCGGCCCGCCCACCCCGGGGCCGGGAAGTGGTGACCTGGCCGGTGCGACGCCTGCCGACCGCAGCGGGTGGACCGAGGTCGGTCCGCCCCGGGTGGCGAGCGAGGTGCTGACCAGGCATCCGTATCTGCGATCGAGCGGCACGGATCCCACCACCTCACGGACCGACTGCGTCTTCGCGTCGATGGTGACGGACCTGCGGATACGCACGGGGGGGCAGGGCTCGTTCGTCGTTCCGGAGTCGGTGGCGACCGAGGTGGGCGTGCTGTCCTGGTACGCCGGGCATCCGCTGCGGGACGTCACGGGCTTCGACGCGGTCACCGAGGCGATGCGCAACGCGACTGACGGCGCCGCCGGCATCGTGGTCGTCAACGGCGCCGACGGCGACGTGGCGCACGCGTTCAACGTGTTCCGCGACGACGACGGTGAGGCCACCTACTGGGACGAACAGACCGGTCAGCCCGCGACGGCGCCTCCCGACCCGTCCCGGATCCGGTTCGTGGCCACCACCGAGGGCGTACCCGATCCCGCCGCGCCGCCGGTCGCGCCCGCACCGACGGACGGCGCGGTGAACCTGGCCGGAGCGTCGGCCGACGACGGACCCGGCACACCGGCCCCGCACCGGTGGCCGGCCGACGGGTTCGTCAACAATCCCGACGAGTTCCGGGCCGTCGAGGACGACGTGCGCCACCGTCTCGACGTGGGTGACGATCCCCTCCCGTACCGCACCGGTGGCGTGCTGTCCGGCCTCGCGCCCGGCGCGGACGCCGCGCTGACCCTGACCCTGGGACTCGACCCGGCGGATCCGGCACGTGCGTCGGTCGACGGCGGCGCCGTGGCGGCGCGGCTGCGTCGACCGGAGAACGTCACGGTCGCGCCCGATGGCGGCACGGTCACGATGCGGATCACCGACGACTCCGCGGACACCTGGACCGACCTGCGGGAGCTGGTCCGTCACCTGCGCTCCGCCGGCGTACGACAGGTGCACGGCGGCATCGAGGCCGCTCTCGACTCCGCTGCCGACACGCAGGGCCTGGCCACGCTCGTCGACGGGTACGCGGCCGAGTGGGGCGTGCTGCTGGCGGCGACGGCCGATCCGCACACGGCGCCCGGTGCCCTCCTGCTCACGCCGGACGCGATCACCGCGCGGATGCCCGCCGCGCGGCTGGACCTCGGCACCATCCAGGCGCAACTCGCCCTGGTGGTGGCGGTGCGGGCCGTGGACCACACCTCGATCGTGGCAACGCCGGGCCCCAGCGCCGTTGCCCGCCCGTCCGCCGCACGGGCCCTGATCGACCAGGTCGGGACCGGGCCGGCACACCGACGTGACCTGGCCCGGCTCTTCCACCTCGGCGGCCGGGTCAGCCGGGACGACGAAATGCGGTCGGAGTCGGCGACCGACTCCCTGGAGGGCTCTGCGGCCCTGACCGGTGACGGCCTGCGTAGGTTGTTCGGCGAGGTCGTCGCCGCCGGCCGCGGCGTCGATCCGGCCGGTCGGGCGACGGTGGCGGACTGTCTCGCGGTGGTGCAGGCGCTGGTGTCGCGGCTGTTTCCGGGTGGCCCGCTGGCGCACGCGGTCCGGGTGCCGCGGACGCGGGACGACTCGGATCTCGGTCGGCCGGCGGAGGCGTGGCTGGGGGATCGGCGGGACTGGGAGCGGTTCGACGGCTGGGACGGGCTGACGGCGCGGCTGGGCGCGGATGACCTCGGCCGGCGTTCGGTGGCGGTGGTGTTGGTGGAGCGGACGCGGTCGGGGTTCGGGCACGTGTACGCCGCGTATCACACGGCGGACGAGGGTGTGCTGTGGCTGAACCTGACCGATCCGGGGGCGACGCCGCGGGTGGGCGCGCCGCAGGAGACACCGGGGGAGTACGACGCGGACGTCCACGCACGTGCGCTGGTGATCGGTCCGGACGGTGTGGTCCGCGGCGGCGGCACGTCCCGGCGGCCGCTGGCCGAGGCCCTGCTGGACCCGGTGGCCAGCAAGGGGTATCGCGGCGGCGGGCTGGAGGGTGAACGCACCATGCCGATGGACCTCCACGCCAACGACTCGGAGCAGGCGTCATCGGACGGCATTCTCGCCCGTGCCCGCGACGGCAGCTTCCACATCGAGGTGGAGCACAAGGAGCTGCGCTATGCGGCCCAGGAGGCCGAGGACGGCGAGCCCCGCGGGTACCTGCTCCCCGGCGACCCGGCCAGCGGCGACCCGGTGTGGGTCGCCATGCCCGAGCTGGTCACCGGGATCATCAGCAACCTGCCCGGCGAGCAGGGCCGGATCGAGGACACCGAGGACTTCTGGCGGCAGCTGCAGGAGCTGGAGGACCGGTTCGAGGCGGTCCAGGGGCCTGCGGGCCTGCCCACTGTCGCCCTGCCCGCGACTCTCGCCTCCGCCGAGGTGGTGGCCGAACCGGCGGCCAGCGGGACGATCGGTCCGCCACCGCGAGGTGACGAGGGTGGTTGGCACTGGCACATCTCGATGGGTACGCCGATCGAGCGCCTGTCGCGGTTCCTGGCGCACGTCGGGGAGCGCACCTGGCGCGACAGCTCTGTCACCTACGAGTCGGCCCCGCTCGGTCTGCTCGCCTACCGCACGAAGGAGAACCAGCAGGACGGGGTCGCCTTCGGTGATCGCGAGGCAGAGCACGTCCTGCGGTACTTCGCCGGTGCGGGTCAGGTGCCCAGCGCCCGGGTGCTCGACGCGATCAAGGGTGTGCTCGCGCTGGTGTACGCACACACGGCCGGGGCCGCCGAATACCTGCTCGCCCCGATGAGCCTGACCAAGGCACACGTCGCCGCCCTGTCCCGGCCCGCGTTGGGCCTCTACGTCCGACAGTTGCCCTGGTGGGCGCGGCTCTATCTGAGCGATCAGGCGGACGCGATCCACAACCGCTTCGCCCGGTTCTACCTCGACCACAACAACGGCTACCTGGACGAGCTCGGAGCCGTGGCCGGCGCGGGGGTCGGTGTGCGGTTGTCGAGCCGTCAACAGCCCTGGACCGCGTCCCGCGCCGCACCACTGATGTCGCCGATGATGTACCTGCTCTCGGCGCTGCACGGGAAACTGGTCGACCAGCAGCACGTGTTCCCCGGGATGACGACGCACGACCAGCTCGACACGGCGGACGGCAGCCTTTCGGCCGAGCTCGGAGTGGTGGAGGTGCGGTCCTACGGGGCCCGCCGGGGCACTGTCGCGCAGGCCCGTGTGTGGTACCAGGAACTCGCCAGCCTGGCCCGCGACCTGTACCTGGAGGTGAAGGACCTACCACCGCTGCGGGAGGAACCGCTGCCGGAGGCCGGGCCGACCACCACCGCGCAGGCGCGCTCGGTCACGGCACCGCTGTTCGAAGCCGTCAGCCGAGCCCTCGCCGACGACCTGCCGGGCGCGCTCGACGCGCTCGAGCCGGCCCGCCGGCACCTGACGGTCAGACAGCGGGCCCAGTGGGCCATGCAGTTGACGTCGCTGAACCACACGCGGGTCGTGGCGGACGGTCCGGCAGCCAGAAGTCCGTTGCTGGGTCTCGCCGCCGAGATCGCGATGCCGATGATCAGCCTCTGGCTGGCCGCGCCCACCTGGGAAACCGCGAAGCGGGAGTGGCAACCGCTCAACGACATCCTCGCCGTCGACGGCGGCCGGCAACTGGTGCCCTTCGTCCAGGAGATTCTCCTGCCGGACGATTTCGACGACCCGCCCTGGCAGACGGTCGGCGGTGGCGGCGAGGCCGCGCATCAGGCGGCGGCCGCGGTCATCGACCTCGCCAGTGCGGGCGTCGGGAACGAGGCGCTGGCGCTGCTCGCCGCCGACGGCGCCGATGCCCGCCAGGACGCGTTGCGCGCTCTGGTGGCCAAGGCCGACCCGGATGAGTACGACAGGTTGCACCGACTCATCGAGGTGGCCAGCCCGCCCGCGGCCGACGTCGCGATGCTGACGGCCCTCGGTCGTGTTGCCGGTGACGACGTCGACGCGGCGGAGCTGATCATTCGGGACACGGTGGTTCACCTCGACTCCACGTCCCGGAACTACTGGGTCCGTCGGTTGAGCCACCTGGGCGAGCGCGGCGACATCGGTCTCCCCGAGGTGGACCGGCTGATCCTGCTCATCGCCGACGCACCGGAGACACCGTGAACGACTCGGGGCCGCGTCTCGTTTGAACAGGCGCGTCCGGCACACCGTCGGGCGTGGATGGAGGCGAGCACGTGGCACGGGTCGGGAACGAAGAGGGGCGCTACCGGATGGTCTGGGCGGCGGGGGAACGCAGCGTCAGCGCCGACGACCCGGCGGCGCTGCTCGCCGAACTGATCGCGGGATACCAGGCAGTGCCGGAGGGGAGGCGCCGGGCGGTCCGCACGGAGCACGCCGAGCTGTCCCTGCGGCGGATCCAGCGGCGGGTGCTCGACGCCTACGACTCCTTCGACTGCGATTCGGAGGAGATGCAGGTCCTGCTCAACGACCGCGCCAACCGCAGGGTCCCGCAACGGTGGTCGGCCCCGGTGCCGCTGGTGCTGATCGACGCGCACTTCGCCGAGGCCGGCGCGGATCGCCCCCGCGAGGCGGGCGGGCGGATCATCTGGCTGGAGACCGAGGACGAGGAGTCCTACGTACGTTCGCTGGCCGTGGCCGGTGAGATCTTCCTGGTGATCCGGCAGGACGCCGTCGGTGCGGCAGCGGGTGGGCGTGGCCGCCCCGGCGTCGGGGCGGCGGTCGGATGACGGCGCCGGAGGTGCCGCGACCACGCACCGTGCGGCCGGGAGCCATCCCGAGACGGCGGGCGATCGTGGGTCGCGCGACGCAGTTGGACGCCCTCGACGCGGCCCGTGCGGCTGCCGCGACCGGTGGCGGGTTCGCACTGGTCCGGGGTCCGGCCGGCAGCGGCCGGACGTCGCTGCTGGAGGCGGCCGCGGGTGCCTGGCGTACTGCCGGGGTGGTGGTGCTCCGGGTGGCACCCGCCGCACCGGGCGACACCGCCGCAGGCTTCGCGGCGCTGCTGAACGCCGTTCGCGACCAGTACGAGCTGCTGGCCGACCCGCCCCTCGCCGGCCCGCTGAGCGCGCTCGGTGCGCTCTGCGACATGCCCGCCGGCGAGGATGCCGGACGTGGCATCGCTTTGGCCCAGCAGGCCGCCGCCGCGTTCGCCCTGATCGGCCGGCGGGGGCCGACGGTGCTGATCGCCGACGACGCCGGTCCCGCGCTGGCCCCTGCGCTGGCCGCCGCCGTCCGCGCCGGTTGCCTCGTCGTGGCCGCCGGAGGGCCCGGCGACGGCCGACTCGGCACGCTCGCCGACGTCGTGGTGGACCTGCCGCCGATGAGCGCCGAGGCGGTACGCGGAATGCTCGCCCGCCGGTACGCCGTGCCGCTCGACGACGCGGTGCCCTCAGCCCTGTCCACCGCGCTCGGGCCGCTGGCCGGGCACCCCGGCACGGTGCTGGAGGTCGCACACGAGTTGACCCGGACCGGGCGGCTCGCGGTCGTCCGGGGGCACCTGTGCCTGCTGGACCCGCACGCCCCGATCGCGCTGCCGACGGACCACAGCCTGCTTGCCACGCTGCGGGCGCGCGGCCCGGTCGCCGTCCGGCTGGCCACCATGGCCGCCGTCACCAGGTTCGGCGTCGACGACCTGCCGCTGTTCGCCGACGCCACCCGCGGGCGACTGTCCGACTACGGCTGGATCATCGACGAACTGATCGACGACGGACTGCTCGTCGCCGGGCCGCGGGACGGGATCGTTCCGCAGAGCCCGGCGCTCACCGCCCGCCTGATCGCCGATGCCGGCCCGGACGCGGTGGCCCGCCTGCACCGCGCCTGTGCCGCGGCGATGTTCCGCCGAGCCGCGTCCGGCCGGCCGGCGGACGGGGCGGCCCTGGCCGACCAGGTCACCTCGGCGGGCGTCGCCCTGCCGTTCGACAGGCGTACGGCGGTGACCCTCGCCGCCACGGCCGACGAGAACACCGACCGTGCGCCGGACCGGGCGGCGCACTGGCTGCGCGCCGCGCTCTGGCACGCCGGCGACGGGCGGGCCGGAGACGACATCCTCGCCCGGCTGCTGCGGCTGCTGGTGCGCACCGGCCAGGTCGCCCGCCTCGGCGAGGTGGTGGACACGGCCATCCAGCGGGGCCACGGCGCGTCGTCCCGGCACGCCGCGGACCTCGCGGCCGCCGCCGCGCTTGTCGCCGTGCACACCGGAGAGCCGGTGCCCACCACCATCCGGTCCGCTCTGCGGGGAGCACCGGCGGGCCAGGCGATCGTGGACCTCGCCGACTGGTGGCTCACGGGCGGACCGCCCGCGAAACCGCAGCCGGGGCCGGAGCCGGCGCCGGAGCGGGAGCCGGGGCCGCCGGTCGCCCTCGCCGACGCCGGAGCGCTGCTGCACCCGGCGGAACTCGGTGTCCTGGCCGACGCCGTCGGCCCCGGGCTGGCGGATGCCGGCCCGGCGACCGAGGAGTTGCTGCTGGCCGGCGAGACGGGGGACGTGGCCGCACTCCTGGGGCTGGTCCTGGGTCCGCACCGCTACGGCGTGCCGAAGGACGGGCTCCTGTCCGCGTACCACCGGTTGCACACCTGCCAGGCCGGCGGCGACCTCTCCGGCCTGCTCTCGGCCGCCCGCGAGCTCGACCTGACCGGCGCTGAGGCGCCCCTGCCGCGCTGTCTCGCCCGGCTCTGGGCGGCCGAGGCGCTCGGCCTGCTGGGTCGAGCCACGGAGGCGCCCTCCTGGCTGCGCTCGGTCCCGGAGGAACCGCCGTACGCGGCACTTCGGTGGTGGGCCGCGAACGGGCCGGCCGGGGAGGCCCAGACGGCGCAGGAGGCGGCCCGGCGGTTGGGAGACGGGCGGCGGGCGTACGAGAGCCACCGGCGCCACGGCAGCCGCATCGGCGTCGAGCACCTCCTGGTACGCGCGGCGGGTCTCGCGGCACGGTTCGGTCTCGGCGAGCAGATGGCCTGGTTGACGGCGGTGGTCGACGCCGACGCGGCCGAGCCTCGGCGTCGGGTCAGCAGGCAGACGACGCTGCTGGTCCAGGCGCTGTGCCGGAGTGACGCGAACGCCGCCGCACGCGGTGTCGATCTCGTCCGTGCCGGTGGGAACCGCCTCGCCCTCGCGTACGCCTGTCTGGCGCTCGGCCGGGTCGCCGAGGACCCTCGGCCGTGGCTCGTCGAGGCACAGGCGGTGGCGAAGACGATGACCTCTGGTTGGCTGCGGTCCGCCGTCGCCGCCGCGATGCGGGAGCGCGACGTCCGCCAGCCCCGCACCCGTACGCCCCGGACGGGGTTCAGCCCGGTGGAGACGCACATCATCGAGTTGATCGGTCACGGACGGACCAATCGGCAGATCGCGGCGCAGGTGCGGATCAGCGAGAAGACCGTCGAGAACCACCTGACCCGGCTCTTCGCGCGTACCGGCTGCCGCTCGCGTGTCGAACTGGCCGCGGTGAGCCTCACCACGGACATCCTCGGTCCGGCGTCGTGAGCGTCGCGGTGAACCTCCCGGTCGACCTCGACGGGCCCACCCTGACCGTGCTCACCGGTCCGGCCGGCATCGGTCGCACCCATGCCCTGCGCACGCTGCGCAACGCCGCCACGCGGGCCGGCAGACCCGTTCTCGACCTGCGGTTGGCGCCGGAGTGTCGGCACGACGCGGGATATCTCGCCGGGCGGATCCTCGCCGCGCTCATCCCGACCCCCACCCGGTTGGCCGCCGGTCGTGGCCACGCCCTCACCGGCGAGCCGCCAGCGCACGCACTCTCCCGCGCCCTGCGGCGACACCCCGGCCTGGTGCTCCTCGTCGACGACGCCCAGTGGGCCGACGCCGAGTCCGTCGAGGCCCTGCGCAACGTGTTGCACGAGGTGTACCCGGTGCCCGTACGGTGCGTCGCCACCCTGCGTTCCGACGCCGTCGGTGCCGACCCGGACCAGTCGGCCGCCTTCGACCGCCTGCGCCAGGGAGGGCTCGTGCGGATCGAGCGGCTGCGGCCGCTGTCCCGTGCCGACGTCGACGCGCTCGCCCGCCAGGCATTGCAGGCAACGCCACACGACTCCCTCTCGGCGCAGCTACACCGACTCGGCCGGGGTGTGCCCGCCGCGGTGCTGGCCGTCGTCGAGGGTTACCGGGCCGCGGCGGCCCTGCGGATCGTCGAGCGCCGCGCCTACCTGACCGATGCGGCAAGCACACCCCGGATCCCCGCCGAGCACGACCTCACCCGGCCGGTACGCCAGCTGGGCCCGGCCACCCACACGGTCGCCCGCGCCCTGGCAGTGCTCGAACCGTTGGGCAGGGCCGTCCCCGGGCTGATCGGACAGGCGCTCGACACCACACCGGAGCAGGTACACCGGCAGCTGGATGCCCTGCGCGCGGAGGGTTTCGTGCGGGAGCATCGGCGCGGCTGGCGGATCCGGGTGCCCGCGTTGGCACTGGCCCTGCGCGCGGGTCTCGGCCCCTACGAACGACGCCGGCTCGCGCAGGTGGCCGTCGAGGCGCTCTGGTCGGGCGCCGCCCGGTGCGCGGATCCGGCGTACCTGCCGGATCAGGTCGCCGCCGCCGGTGGCCTGGTCGACGCCGAGCGGGCGGCGGCGCTGCTGCGCCGGCACGCGGACGACGCGGGCGTACGCGCGCCCGCCGCGGCGGCACGCTGGTGGGCCGGTGCGGCCGACCTCAGCGGCGATCCCGCGGACCGCGCCGAGGCCCTGCTGGCCCGAGCCGTCGCCGAAGTCGGCATCGGCGGGTACACCGTCGCCCAGGCGCAGATGCGCCACCTGCTCGGCGAGTACGCCGACGCTCTGCCCGACGCCGCCCGGCAGGAGGCCGAACTGCTCGCCCTCGCCAGCGCGCGGGGCGCGCGTGCGGCGCCTGACGTACAGGCCATCGCGGCCGGCGAACCCTGGCTGCCCGAGGGTCCGGTGCCGACCCGGACGACCCGGGCCGCGGCGCTCTGTTTCCTGGACCGCTGGGCCGAGGCCGTGAGTCTGCTGCCGTCCGACCCGGCCCGCTCCGACAGCGAACTGCTGATCGGCACGCCGATCACCGCCGGCAGCGCCCCGGTGGCCGACGCTTCGGCTGGCGATCTCCCGGTGGTCGATGCCTCGGCCGGTGACGGCTCGGGCGGCGGCGTCCCGGTGGCCGGCGCTTCGGCTGGCGATCTCCCGGTGGGCGGCGCTTCGGCCGGTGACGGCTCGGGCCTCGGCGGGTCGGTTCGGGGCGCTGCCCGCCGACGTTTCGCGGACACCGTCGCGCGGGTCAGCCTGGCGGCGGTCGTCGGTGCGCTGGACCGGGCGGATCGTGAGCTGACGGCGGCCGGCCTGACGGTGGACGATCTGCCGCCGCCCGAGCGGTGTCTGGTCCACTGGCGCGCGGGCCGGTGGGACGCCGCGAACGACGCCGCGCTGCTCGGTATCGCAGCCGATCTCCCCGTGACCCGCCCGGTGGCACACAGCACCGTGCATCGGGCGGCGGCCGAGATACTGCTCGCCCGTGGTTGGCCGGTGCGGGCCCGCGCACTGCTCGACGCCGCCCGCGCCGACGCCGCCCCGTTGCCGTACCTGCTGGCACCCGTGGCGGCCGAGGCGGAGTGGATCCTCGGCGACGCGCGGGCCGCCGAACGCGTCGTGGGCGACGCCTTGGCCGCCGCCACCCGGCACGGGCTGGTCGTCGGCCTGGACGAACTCTGGCTGGTGGCCGCGGAACTCGCCACCGAACGCGGCGACGGCGAAGCGGCCCGCACCGCCGCCGCATCCGCCGTGACGGCGGCGGACCAGACCACCGCCATCGGCGCGCTGCGGGTCGCCACCGCCCATTTGATCGTTCGACCGGACCGGGTGCGGGCCGGGGACCTGGTGGCACTGGCCCGGGTCGTCGGTCAGCCCCACGAGGTGGCCAGGGCGATCGAGCGGGTGGTCCGCTGGACCGGTCGGAGTGTCGAGCTGCTGGGTGAGGCGTACGAGATCCTCGGCGACCTGGGTGCGATCCTGCACCGGTCCCGGGTCCGCCAGGCGATGCGCGACCATGGCATCACGGTGCCGGGACGGGCGCAGACCCTTGCCGAGGGCGAACGGTTGCTCGCCGCCCTGGTCGCGGAGGGACTGTCGAACCGACAGTTGGCAGCCGCCACGCAGAACAGCGCGAAGAGCATCGAGGGCCGGCTCACCCGACTGTTCAACCGCACCGGCTACCGGTCCCGGGTGGAGTTGGCCACGGCCGTGCTGCTCGGTGACTACCGCATCGGTTGAGGCCGCCACACGTCTGGTGCGGGCCGATGCCCGAGGAGGTTCGGCAGGTCCAGGTCGACTCCTCTCGCCCGCTGCCGCCAGCGCCCGCCGTCGGTGTGCAGCACCTGCTCCACCCGGGTGTCGTCGTAGGAGCCCGGCGGCAACAGCAGCGTCACACCGTCGGCCACCAACTCGGGCAGGCGCGACCGAATCGAGGTATGGGCGGCCAACGCGGCGGCGCTGGCCCGCGCGTCGATCGCCCGGCCCGCCGCCACCCGAAGACGTACCAACAGATATCCGTCGCGCACCGACGGTCGACCCTGGTGCAGTGGCAGGAAGTCGTCGGTCGGCTCGTCCCCGGGGGCCGGGATCAGGGCCCAGACGCCAGCCCTCCGCCCACCTGCGGGCCAACGCACCACGTCGTCCGGGAGACCGTCCGTGCCGTGTCGCGCCCCGGTGCAGCGCAGCACGATGTCATGTCCGGGTAGCGCGGTTTCCTCCTGTGGCCGCCCGGCGTCGTCGATGTCGTAGCCCGCCTGTAGCCGCGCCTGGTCGAGCCAGCCCGCCGGCAGCAGGAACTCGCCCGCCGCACCGGCGACGCGGTGACCCAGGTCCGCCGGTAGGTCACCGACCCGGTCCAGGTCCACCAGGCCGCCGGCCTCGACCCGCAGGCACAGCAGATGCTGGTACGGGTGGGCACGGGCGACGCGCTCGCCGTCGAGGTCGCCGACGAGGAACAGGTCGGCCGACGGCACACCCTCGACCGCGACCCGCCGCGGCGACCACGGGCTGGCCAGCCAGACCCACACGGGGTCGGCGTTCACCTCGGGGCGGTCCGGCAACCACCGCAGACCGTGTGGCCGGCTGCCGGGTGCGGGAACGGTCAGTGCGGGGCGCGGGCTCGGTGCCGGCAACACCCGCTCGGGCGGCGGCGCGGCTGCCGCCGGTGCGGCGGGCGACCGCTCGGCTGCCGCCGGTGCGGCGGGCGACCGCTCGGCTGCCGCCGGTGCGGCGGGTGACCGCTCGGCTGCCGCCGGCTCGGCGGGCGACGGTCCCGGCGCAGGTGTCGACGGCTCGTCCGCGCCCCGCCGACGCGGGATCAGCCAACCATCGTCGTTGCGCCACCGACCGGTCTCGGCCCGCAGATCCGCATCGGCGGCGCGCAACCAGCGCGCCGGGCGTCGCTGTTCGTCGACGGCGCGGGCCAGGCCGTCGCGGACCACGACGACGGCGCCGGGGGCCAGCGACCAGATCTCGACGCCGAGGTCCGACTCCAGAACGCTCAGGTGCTCCCGCAGGCCCTCGGTCCACTCGTCCGCCACCGGGGTCAGCAGTTGGAGGTCGGCACCCTGCCACCCGGCGTTCGTCAACAGTGCCCGCAGCTCGACCGCGCTCACCGCGAGGTGGCTGCCATCTGGGTAGCGCAGAGCGAGACGCCCCCCGTCGAGAATTGTCAGATCGACGAGCGTCATGCCCGGCTCGGCCGACAGGTCGGCGTACCGTTCGAGGAACGTGACCTCCGACGGCCGAACCGAGCTGATCAGCGCCACCCCGCCGGCGGCGCTGACCGTGGGCCCGCCACCGGGCACGAGCCGTCCGTCACGATCGGTCTCGAAGCGAGCGGCGCCCGGCGCGTGTGGGGGGCGGTATTCCCGCCAGCGGGTGACCGCGCCGGAGCGGTCCCGGGCGGCCAGGTCCAGGCAGCCGCGCAACAGCACTGCCTCGCCGCCGACCTCCGGGGCCCACACCGTCGCGCCGGTCGCCTCGGCCAGTGCCGTCACCTCGGTGTCGAGGCGCGCGCACTGTGCGGGATCGTCCGGCCAGCGCATCCACAGGCGCAGGTCACCGCCGTACAGGAACGTCGCGGACAGGGCTGCGGCCACGTCCTGCCCGGAGTGCCGGCCCGGTCCCTCCCCGGCGGCGTCCTGCCGGTACGTCGAGAGCCGGAACTGGCCGGCCCGAGTCGCGAGGGCGACCGTCACCAGGTCCGGATGACCGACACCGAGCCGGGCGGCAGCGGCCCGGCGTACGACGAAGTCCTCGCGGTTGGCGAACTCCAGGCCGCCCGCCAGCGGCAGTGTCGCCAGCCCGCTCCTCGGCAGCACCAGGCCGCCGGCCAGGTCGAACCATCCGGGCCGGGTGGTCTGGAGTGCGGTGGGCTGCACCAGGACCCAGTCGACCACCGCCCCGCTGACCCGGTCGACCGGGACCGCCTCGGCCGGTCCGGCAAGGCCCGGGCCGGTCCGGCGCCGCACGGTCGCTCCGGCGGGCGCGACCAGGACGTCGCAGCTCAGCGCGGTGGCGACCTGCCCGAACAGGGCCGCGTCACGGGCACCGTCGTCGACGAGGATGCGAAGGTCCCGTCCCGCGACTCCGAGCGCCCGCGCGCTTTCGGCAATCTCGTCCGCGGTCAGGGCCGTGCTGTCATCGGCTTGCCGGGCCAACCCGCCGTCCTCGGTGCGGGCCAGCACGAGGTCGCACAGACCGTCGACGGGTAGCGGCAGATCCATCGGGGAAACCTGCTCCGGGCCTGCCCCGAGCGTGCGCTGTCGGCTGGGTCGCAACGTAGTCCTCGCTCTGTGTCCCGCCTCGGGCCGGCACCGGCCGCGAGGCGTCCATTCTGGGCGTACGCCCGGCGCTGGGCCAGCTCACCGTCCGGTCTGGGCCGCGACCGGTGGACCCAGCCGCAACGACCACCGTGCCGCGGGTCCCGCGCCGACGACAATCGGTACGGTTCGTTGGGGGCTGTGCGACAGGGCGCGGAAGGGAGCCCACCGCGCCACGGCATCGGGGCCCGCGCACACCACCACCCGTACCCCCGCCGACGATTCCTCGGCTGCCAACTCGGCAACGGCGTCGACCCGGCGGCAACCGTCGGGTGCCGCGTCGCCGAGCACGTCACCGACCACCACCACGTCCGTGTCGGCGTCGAACTGGCCCAGCAGGGTCAGCGTGTGCCGGCGGCAGGCGGCCAGGTCACCCCCGAGGGTGAGCACGTCGGGGGCCACCGCGAGGTCGATCCACAGTCGACGCCCGTCCCGGTCGCCCAGCACGAGAGGCGCACTCGACGGTGGCGGTCGCTGCCCGTCGGTCAGCCACCCGTAGGGGGATCCCCAGCGAGCCGGTCGTGCGCCGACCAGCCGCACGGTCGCCCGGTCCGGGCCGCAGGTCAGATCCGTGACCAGGGTGGCGAACGGGTTGGGACGGGACAGCGGAAGAAGGCCGGCCGCCCGGACGTCGGGCACCGCCCGAGCCGGGGTGCGATCTGCGGCTCGCGGCGATGGGACCGCCACCGGCGGCGGGGCGGGTGGCGTGGTCGTGACCGCCACGAGCGGCCGGGTGGGCGGCTCGATCGCGACCGGGGGTGGCGTCACGAGGGCTGGCTTCGCGGGCGCCGGGGGAGGCGGTGGCTCCGCCGGCGGCTCGGTCATCGGTGCGGGCCGTGGATCCGGGGGAGTCGCCGTCGGGACGGGCCGGACCGGGCTGCTGGCCGGTGCGGCGCCGCCACGGGCGGGTCGATGCCGTGCACGGAGGGCCACGTGTGCCCAGAGCAGCAGGAGCACGGCGAGCGCGATCAACGCCACCCGCAGCCCGGTCGGGGACCAGAGGGCCGACAGCTGCGGCAGGGTGACTGTGGACGGTGCCGGCGGGTCGACGGGTGCGGTGGACGCGGTCGACGGCCGGGACGGTGACACCGCTGTCGGTGCTGGCGTCGGTGCCGGAAGGGCGCCGGTCTGGACGCCGGGGCCTGTCGCGTCCCGGGGCAGGACGAGGATCCAGCCGGGCTGCAGACTTGTCGCGTCGGTCAGCCGACGGCCGTCGGGTTGGAGTCGCCCCTCGTTGAGCGCGAAGATCTCCGGGGACCGATTGCCGTTGCCGAGTGTCTTCGCCGCGATCGCGAAGAGATACTCCCGTTGGCCGTCGACCGGAGGTCCGACGACGTAGTACTTGCCGGTCTCGCCCGGGGCGCGCAGCGTCGAGGTGGGTGCGGCGACGGCCGCCGGAGCGGTCACCTGTGTGCTGACGCCCAGCATGAGCAGGCAGAGGCCGAGCACCGCGAGCCGTCGTCTCATCGTGGCATCGTCCTTCGCCGGGGTCGTCGGGTGCTGCCGCGATCCAAGGATCGTCGGAGGAATGGTGAACCGGGGCGTGCCACCCGTCGTTCTCAGGATGTTCTCCCGAGATCGGAGGCGTTATGAGGGGAATTACACCGTATCCGCAGGGCCAGGGCAATATCGCCGACGCGTGCCGCGATGCCGCGGCCGGCATCAGTACGCAACTCGACCGGCTACGCGCCCACCTGGCGAGCCTCGACCCGACGCGCCTGCGGATGTCCGCCTCCCGTCGCGACGCCCTGCTGACCGGGTACGACATCTACGCCCGGATGCTCGACGACGCGCTTCACGACATCGCCGGTGACCTGCAGACGGAGGCCGACCTCCGGCCGGCCGATCTGGCGCTCGCCGCCGGTGGGTCCCGATGAGCGGCGCCGAGTGGGCACCGGTCCCCGACGGCGCGGGCGACCCGGCCGACCCGGGGCCGGCCATCAACGCGCTGGCCACCGATGTCGCCAGGCGGCTCGCCACGCTGCGCGAGCAGTTGGAGCCGACGCGGGCGCGGTGGGCCGACAGCCACGACTACCTCGATCCGGCGGAGGAGTGGGCCATCGCGACGGACGGTCTGCTCGGCCCGACCGGCGTGTTGGGCATCATCAGCGACGCGGTGCGGATCACCCTGCCGGACCTTGTCGGCACCAGGTGGTCCGAGCGTACGTCCGGCCTTTCCGCCGGGCACGGGGGATCGGCAGCGGGTGGCGACTGATGGCCGCTGCCGCCACCCCCCGCGGGGAGTGACCTCCCATGGTTACGTCCACCTGCGTCGACGCCACGATGCGGACAAGTGTCTGCATGCTCGTGCTCGGTCTGCTGTCCGAGGTGGAGAGACGCGACGTCGCCAGTCACCTGGACCACTGCGCGAGCTGCCGGGCCGAGCGGGAGGACATCGGCCACACCGTCGACACTCTCGGCCTGCTCAGCGCCGCACACGTACGACGCTTGATCGCCGATTTCGGGGCGGGTCCGGCCGAGCCGGACCGTACCCCTCCTGGTGATCACCTTTTCGGCGCACCCGGCGCCGCGCCGGCGCGGGACCGGCCCGCCCGCGCCGAGGCTCCGGTCGTGATCGTGCGCGAGACCCGTGCGGTGCCCCGTCCCGGCGTCCCCGACGACGTCCGTCCGGTGACCCGGGCCCACCCGCCCGGTGCGGCCGACCGGTACCGCGCCGGACCCGGTGAGGGTTTCCTGCCCCCACGACCCGCGACCGGCCCGTTGTCCCGTGGCCCGCACTCGCACCGCCGCCCCAGGCCACGCGGTCGGCGCATCGGTGGGGTGGTGGGCCTGACCGGCCTGCTCGCCGTCGCGCTCAGCACGACACTGCTCATCGAGCCCTGGAACGCCACTGACTCGCCCGGCCCGGTCGTGGCGGTGGCGACCACCGACGACGGCGTCAGCGGCGTGGAGTTCTCCGCGGTCCTCTACGACGACGACGGTCAGGTCAACCTGCGGGTCTCGACCGACGGTCTGGCGCCGGACGCGTCGTACCAGCTGTGGGCACGCACCACGGCGGGCGAGGAGTTGCTGCTCGGTCGGCTGAACGGCAACCCGGGCCGCGGCGGCTACGCCGGTGACGTCGCGGTGTCGGTGGACGACCTGAGCCAGCTCAGCGTCCGTCAGGTCGACGGCGGGGTTCTGGTGACGGCCGACGTGGTCAAGGGATCGCCGCGACCGGACGGGGGACCGGATCCGACGTGAGTCGAGCCGACGCGCGACCCGTCCAATCGCGACCGCACCGAGCCGCACCGACCGGTTCGATGTTTCGGCAGGTCAGCGTACGCAATGGGGTTCCGACGTCGAGCCGGTCCGCGAGGGTCTGCCAAGATTCCTCGGGAAAACCCCCACGAACACTGAACGCGGGTACCGATGCACTCGTTATCGCTGCCATGAACCAGGCCGCGGGGAACATGCTCTCGGGTGCGTCGTCGCCGGAGCCGACCTACGACGACGCGCTGCGGCTCGCCTATGAGACACATGGGCCGATTCTGCTCAACTACCTGCTGCGTCTCACGATGGGCAATCGTGGCCTTGCCGAGGACATCGTCCAGGAGACGCTTGTGCGTGCCTGGCACCATCCGGAGGCGCGGACGACCGAGGGTCAGTGGAGCCGGGGCTGGCTGTTCACCGTGGCCCGACGCATCGCCATCGACCACCTGAGGGCGGCCCGGGGCAGGCCGTCCGAGCAGCTCGACGAGCGCATCGAGGAGCGGCACGCCGCCGTGGACGACATCGACCGCCTGCTCAACGGCCGCGAGGTGCGTGACGCCGTGGCCAGGTTGCCCGAGCGGCTGCGCAGCGCGCTGATCGAGATCTACTTTCAGGAACACACGGTCGCCGAGGCCGCGCGCAACCTCTCCATCCCCGAGGGGACGGTCAAGTCACGGACCTTCTACGCGCTGCGGGCGCTGCGCGAGGATCTCGCCGGGCGGGGGTTCACCATCTGAGTGGCCCACCGGCAGAAGTTCCGAAGTTGGCCCGCCCAACCGTGAACCAACCTGTCGCTCGGCTCGTTCACAGCGCACACCCGTCGGAGAGGGAAGCAACCGTGACACTGAGATCGGTGATCGGACGCCTGGCCAACCTGCACACCTCGGGCCGGCGCGCATGGGGTTCACTGCGGACGACCCGTCAGCGGATCGAGGCCGGGGTCGCCTTCACCGCGGCCGTCGTCTGCGTCGTGGCGGCCGGCCTGCAGGTCGGGCCGGCGTTGGCCGAGACCACAGTCGAGGGTGAGCCGGTCCCCGCCGACGTGCTGCCGGCGATCGTCGTCGGCGCCACCTCCTGCCCGGCGCTGACCGGGCCGCGACTCGCCGCACAACTGATGGCCGCCTCGGGGTTCAAGGCGACTGCCGTGTCCGAGTCCGGCGAGGGCATCGCCGGACTGGACTCCCGGGCCTGGCAGGCGTGGGCGCCGTGGCAGCAGGCCCAGCGCGCCGACGTCCGAGCCAACGTGCTCGCGCTGGCGCACCGCACCTGCGAGGCGATCGGTCAGGTCCGGGCCGGCGGTGCCGGCGGCGACCTCTGGAAGGCGGCCGTCGCGGCCGACAAGGTCGGTCTGGACGCGGTGGTCAAGGCCAAGGGCGTGCCGACGTCCGCCCAGGAGCACGTCGACACGGTGGCCGGGTACGCCAACTGGTACGCCAAGCAGCCGCAGTTCTCGGGCGCGACGAAGCCGGCGCGGCCGTCCGCCACTCCCGCCGCGGACAAGGTGGGCATTCCCGAGGAGTACGTCGACGCGGTGGTCCAGGCCGGTCAGGTCTGCCCGTCGACCGTGTCCGCTGCCCGGATCGCCGCGCAGCTGAGGTCGCTCTCGGCCTTCAACCCGAACCTGAAGGGCAGCGGCGGCGGCCAGGGCATCGCCCAGTTCACGCCGTCGCTGTGGGAGGAGTACAAGCCGTCCGACAGCGCATCGGTCTGGGACCCGCAGGTGGCCATCCCCACCCTGGCCACCGCGATGTGCGACCTGCGCAACCAGCTCTCCGGAATGAACCTGCGCCAGTCGGGGGAGGAGACCGACCCCTACTCGCTGGCGCTCGCGGCGTACCAGTGGGGCGTCACCGCGGTGCGGGCCAGGGGCGGAGTGCCGCGTGGCGCCGCCGTTCCGCAGCTCGTCGACACGGTCGACCTCTACCTCGACGCGTACACCTCGGACAGCCGACTGGCCAGCGCGTTCCCGTCACCGTCGGTGAGTCGCCCGGCCCCGCCGCCGTCGCCCTCGGCATCGCCGTCCTCGCCGCCGTCCTCGCCGCCGTCGTTGTCGCCCTCGGCGGTGCCCACCCCCGCGCCGACGAAACCGGCTGCGCCACCGACGCCCGCCGCGACTCCGTCGCCCGTGCCACCGCCGCCGGTCACCGCCCTGCCGGCGAAATGGGACCCGGCCGTCTCCTACCAGTTCATCAACGTCCTGAACGGCCGGGTCATGGAGGTGCCGGGGAAGGACAACGTCACCGCCGGCGGGACGACCATCCAGCTCAGTGACAACCTGCATCAGAAGGACCAGTACTGGCACGTCGCCAAGGCCGCCGATCCCAGGTACGTCGTGATCACCAACGCGTTCAACAACAAGGCACTCGGCATCCGTGGTGGCTCGATCAAGGACGCCGCCGAGTTGGTGCAGCTCGACCCGGCGTTCGACAACCCCAACCAGCAGTGGTCGTTCATCGACGGCGGCACGTGGGTCACCCTCATCAACCGCAATTCCGGCAAGGCGCTCGACATCCTCGGTGACGACTGCTGTGGCAAGCACGGCACCCCGATCACCCAGTGGAGTCGGCAGAGCTGGGCCGTCGACCAGCGCTGGGTGCTCAGCAGATGACAGGGACGCGGGACACGGATCGACGCGGCGCGACGGGCTGGGTGGCGGCGATCGTCGCGGCGGTCGTGCTCGTCGCCGGCGCACCCGCCGCGCCGGCGCGTGCCGCACTCGACGAGTACGTCCTCTACTACACCGTCACCTCGGCCTACCAGGGCAAGCCGGAGAACCTCGGCGAGATCGCCGGCCGGTTGCTGGGCAACTCGTCGCGCTCCACCGAGATCTTCAACCTCAACACGGCCCGACGGCAGCCGGACGGCGGCGCGCTCACCGACCCGAACACCCTCCATGCCGGTTGGTACCTGGTCGTGCCCTGGGACGCGGTCGGGGCGGGTCTCCAGCACGGCGTGTTGCCCAACACCGCTCCCGCCGCCGCACCAGTCGCGAGTGCTCCGGCCCTCCCGCCGCAGGCGTCCACGCCGCAGGCACCAGGCGTTCCCGCCGTTCCCGCCGTTCCGGGCAGGCCGTCGCCTCCGGCCTCCCCTCCCGGCGGAACGCCGCCGATCCCCACCCTGACACCGGGCCCGGCGCAGATACCGTCCGCGCCGCCACCACCCGCACCGCCGGGCAAATGCGTCACGGCGACCGCCGCCAGCGCACCGTCGAACTGGGCCACCGTGCGGCTGGCCGCCGACCTGGCCTGGCCGCACACCCGGGGTGTGGGGCAGCTCGTCGCGATCGTCGACTCCGGTGTGGACGGTCGCGCGGCTCAACTCGTCGGCCGGGTGTCGGTCGGGGCCAACATCGTGACCGGAGACGGCCGCGGGGACAGCGACTGCCTGGGCACCGGTACCGCGATGGCGGGCCTGGTTGCCGCGCAGCCGGTGGACGGGGACGCTTTCGCGGGTGTCGCCCCGGAGTCGGTCGTCATGCCGGTGCGGGTGGTCACCGACGTGCCGTCCGCGGACGCGGTCGCCCAGGCGACGGCCATCGAGGTGGCGGTCTCCGCCGGGGCGACGGTGATCGCGCTCGGCTCGTACGTGGATGTCACCGCCGAGGGCGTGCTGCGGGCCATCGAGGCGGCGCTCAGCCGCAACATCGTCGTGGTGGCCGGCGCTCCGGCCGGTACGGGCGCCGCCGCCCCGCCGGCGGAGCTGATCAGCGTCGCCGGTGTCGGCGTGGACGGCAAGCTCCTGGAGGAGTACGCCGCGGACCTGGTCGACGTGGTGGCCCCGGGGGTCAACGTCTCCAGCATCGGCATCAACGGCACGAAGCAGTTCGTCGGCAGCGGCACGCAGTACGCGGTCGCACTTGTCGCCGGCGAGGTCGCCCTGGTGCGTGCCGCCCACCCTGACCTGTCGGCGGCGCAGGTCGCCCACCGGGTTCGGGCCACGGCCGACAAGATGGGTGACGCGCAGCCGGATGCCCGGTACGGCGGTGGCATGATCAATCTGGAAGCCGCGGTGACCCGGGAGCTGCCCGAGGAGGCGACGCAGGTGTCCACCGGTCGGCGTTCCGGTCAGAGCACCGGGGGCGACGGCACCCGGGTCGCGTTCCTGCTGACCGTACTGGTGGGGCTCGTGCTCAGCGCGCTGCTCGTGTTCCGCCTGCGTCGCAGCGTACGGCGGGCCGAGACGGAGACCGGAGGCGAGGACGATGGATTGGACGCGGACTGGCCGGCGGGAACCGCCCCCGACGAACAGCCGAGTCAGCCGACGCTCACCGGCGCGCACTGAGCGACGGTCGGTTTCGTGACAGCACAGACGTCCCCGGTCGTGAACTCCCCCGTGGGCAGTTCCGTTCTTAGAAGGTCGGGGACCGCGGGCGACCAGCCGCGCGGGCGAGGGATTGAGGACTTGGTGCGACATGGCTGACGACGTGTGCGACGAGCCCCAGCTCCGCAGCGCGCTCGGCGTGTACCTGGCCGGCGGGTTGGCCGAGGACCAGCGCGACGCGGTCGAGAGCCACCTTGCCACCTGTGCCCCGTGCTCCGCCGAGGCCGACGCGCTGACCGAGGCGGTGGCGATGCTCGCCCTGCTCTCCGACCTCGACCACCGGGAGTTGGTGGCCGAGTACGGCGTCCCGCCGAGCGCGACGGTGGCCGGTCCGGCCCGTGTCGACGAGCGGGAAGCAGCACCGGAGCCACCGCCAGCGCCCCCCGCGGCGCAGTCGGCTCCGCCGGTCACGGCCCGTACGGCGGAGCCGGCCCGTGGACCTGTCGCGAACCGCGCCAGCACCGGTCCGGGGCGTACGCCGACCACGGCGGCCACCCGGCCCGGCCGCCAGCAGCGCCGGCGGCGGATGAGACTCGCGGGCGCCGGGCTCGCCGTGGTGACCCTGGTCTTCGCGGGTCTGCTGGTCGGCCAGTCGCTGCGTGGCCAGACGACCACCGGGGACCTGGCGGTTCCGAAGGGCCCGGACACCGTCGTCACGCTTGTCACGAACGCCACCGACACGCCCAGCGGTGCCACCCTGTCGGTGGTCGTCTCGCAGCAGGCCGGCGCGGTGAACCTGCGGGCGACCCTGGCCGGCCTGCAGGTCGGTGCGTCCTATCGGCTGTTCGTCACCGACGTCGACAAGCAGAGCTGGGAGTTGGCCGTGGTGACCGGCGGGGACTTCCGGCAGGAGGTCGCCCGCGGCTGCCCCGTGCCCTTAGACCGACTCGACCGGTTCAGCGTCACCGCGGCCGACGGGTCCCTGGCGGTCGTCGCCGTCGTGGACCGGGCATCGCGGTCGGCGACCCCGCGCTAGCCGTGGCGGGAGGCCTGGCCGGCGCGGTGGTCGTGGCGTTCACGATCGTCACCGGCTGGCCGGTGGCCGTGGCCGCGCCCACCCCACCGGCGCGCGCCGGCGGTTGCCTGCGTCCGCCGGAGACCGTCGAGACCGGAGTGCCCTGGGCGCAGGAACGACTGGGCGTGGAGCGGGCCTGGCCGCTGTCGCGCGGTCAGGGCGTCACCGTGGCGATCGTGGACACGGGCGTGGCCACGAACAGCCCGCAACTCAGCGGCCGGGTGCTCGCCGGCGTCGACCTCACCGCCGCCGGCCGGCCGCGCGCCGACGACGACTGTTTCGGCCACGGCACGTTCATCGCCGGCATCATCGGTGCGGCGCCGGCCGCGGGCACCGGCTTCGTGGGCGTCGCACCCGAGGCGCGGATCCTGCCGATCCGGGTCGCCACCAGCACGGACGACGGAACGGCGGCGCTGCTCGCCAAGGGCATCCGCACGGCGGTGGACGCCGACGCGGACGTCATCAACATCTCCGCCAGCACGTCTGCCCCGGAGCCCAGCCTGGTCGAGGCCATCGCGTACGCCGAGGCCAGGGACGTGGTGGTCGTCGCCGCCGCGGCCAACAGCGCCCAGCACGGCCAGCAGGTGGCGTACCCGGCGGCGCTGCCCACCGTGCTGGCCGTCGGCGCGATCGACGCCACAGGTGCCCTCGCCGGGTTCTCGCAGACCGGCCGGCACCTGGGGTTGACCGCACCCGGTGTGGACGTGGTGAGCATCGGCCCCGGCGGGCCGGGGCACTGGCAGGGCAGCGGCACCAGCTACGCCGTACCGTTCGTGGTCGGGGTGGCCGCGCTGGTCCGGGCGTACCGGCCGGCTCTGACGGCGGCCGAGGTGCGGCACCGGCTGCTGGTCACGGCCGACCACCCGGCGGTGGCGTTGCCGCACCCTGGCTACGGCTGGGGCGTGGTCAACCCGGCCGCCGCCGTGGCGACCGTGCTGCCCGAGGAGGACGCCGCCCGGCCCGGCCTGCCCGTGCCGGCCGCTCGCCACCCCGACCTGCCGACCCCCGACCCGATCGGGCGCTACCTGGTCACTCTCGGTGCGGGGCTCGCCGTCGTGCTGACCGGGCTCGTCGCCCTGCTCACCGTGCTGATGCCCGCCGGGCACCGACGCCGCTGGCGGCCCGCCCGCGTCGTCGAGGTCCGCCGACCGCCGACGACCTGAGGCCCCGGTACGACATCACTGCTCCGGCCGGTCCGGAGTCGGCACCTCGGGCGTCTGCACCAGGCGGACCGAGCGCCGGCGGTCGATGTACTGGCCGCGGGCGGTGGGTAGCGTCCGCGGCCGGATGTTGCCGAGGAAGGTGCCCTCCTCCCGGGGGCAGGAGAACAGGATCGCGGGAGAGCCCAACTCCCAGGCCCGACGCAGCACCGGGCTCATCATCGCCCGGGAGGCGCCCACGGTGCTCCGCGCGATGATCAGGTGCAGCCCGATCTCCGCGCCGTGCGGCAACAGCGGCAGCAGGGGTTGCAGCGGCGAGTCCCGGCCGCCCTCGATCAGCTCGAAGTCGTCGACGATGATGAACAGCCGGCCGCCGGTCCACCAGTCCCGTCGGGGCAGCCGGCTCGGCGGGACATCCGGGCCGGGCAGCCGGCCGGTCAGCACCTGACCCGCCTCGGCGATGGTCGCGGTGAGGCGCTCCGCCGACATCGAGTAGCCGATCTGGTTCGCCTGCGGGATCGCGTCGTGCAGCTCGCGGCGGAAGTCGCCGAAGACCACCCTTGCCTCGGCGGGCGGGTGGTGCGCCGCGACGCTGCGGGCGATGTGCCGCAGCAGGTTCGTCTTTCCGGTCTCGGTGTCCCCGAAGATCAGCAGGTGTGGGTTGGCGTCGAAGTCGTGCCACAGCGGAGCCAGGCGTACGTCGTCGAGCCCGAGCGGGACGCGGATCTCGGCCTCGCGGGTGGGCGCGGTCGCGACCGGCAGATCCGCGACCGGCAGCACCTCCGGCAGCAGCCGTACCTGCGGTGCGCGCGGTGCGGTGGGCACGTCCAGGGCCTCGACCAGCTCGGCCGTCGCCTCGGCCAGGTCCTCGGTCTCCGGGATCCCGTCGATGCGGGGCAGTGCCGTCAGGAAGTGCCGCCGGTCCGCTGTGATGCCCCGGCCCGGGATGG
Source organism: Micromonospora sp. DT231 (assembly GCF_049847025.1). Taxonomy (NCBI): domain Bacteria; kingdom Bacillati; phylum Actinomycetota; class Actinomycetes; order Micromonosporales; family Micromonosporaceae; genus Micromonospora; species Micromonospora sp. DT231. Next base: position 334,717 of record NZ_JBNCNO010000001.1, read on the forward strand.
CCGGCACGGTCGCCGCCACCCGGCTGTTGACCTCGGACTCCACCGGGTCGCCGAGCTTCAGCTCGAACCGGGTGCCCAGCACGTCCCGCAGCCAGGGCCGGATCTCCGACCACCGACCGGCGGAGACGAGCAGGTGAACGCCGAAGCTCAGGCCCCGGGCCGCGATCTCACCGAAGCGGTCGTCGAGCTCCTGGAAGTCCTGTCGTGCCGTATACCACCCGTCGATCACCAGGAACACGTCTCCGTACGGGTCCTCGTCCTGGTATCCGCCGGCCTGCCGGGCCCGCCGGTAGCTGGTCATCGAGTCGATGCCGTGCTGGGCGAAGATCTGTTCCCGGCGGGCCATCAGGTTCGTCAGCTCCAACACGGTACGGGTCACCCGGTCGCGGTCGAGCCGCCCCGCGACGCTGCCCACGTGCGGCAGCCGCGACAGTGCCCCCAGCGCGCCGCCGCCGAAGTCGAGACAGTAGAACTGCACCTCGGCGGCGGTGTGGGTCAGCGCCAACGCGCTGATCAGCGTCCGCAGCAGGGTGCTCTTGCCGCTCTGTGGGCCGCCCACCACACCGACGTTGCCCTTGCTGCCCGCCAGGGAGGCCAGCAGCAGCTCCCGCCGTTGCTGCGCGGGCAGGTCGACGAGCCCGATCGGCGCGACGAGCTGGCCGGTGCCGTACCCGCCCACCGGGGCCAGACCGAGGGTGGGGTGGTCGATCAGCGGAGGCAGCAGCTTCTCCAGCGTCGTGGTCTCCGTCAGCGGCGGCAGCCACACCTGGTGCGCGGCCGGGCCGTGCCCGTGCAGCACGGACAGCAGCACGTCGGCCATGACCGGCGGCTTCTCCTCGTTCTCCTGCGCCTCGTCCGGCTCCGGCGTCACCGGCGCCTCGGGGCGCAGATACTCGGTGCCGAACGGAACGAGACCACCCTGGACCGCCTGGAGGCGGCGCTGGTGCGGTGGCCGCCACGGCCCGGAACAGTAGGCGCCCTTGAACCGGATCAGAGTCTGGGTGTCCGGTCGCAGGTAACCGTTGCCCGGCACGTTGGGCAACTCGTACGCGTCCGGCACACCCAGCACGCTGCGGCTCTCCATCGAGGAGAAGGTCCGCAGACCGATCCGGTACGACAGGTGGGTCTCGATCTGGTGGATGCGCCCCTCGTCGAGGCGCTGACTGGCCAGGAGTAGATGCACACCAAGGCTGCGGCCCAGCCGGCCGATCATCGCGAAGACGTCGATGAACTCGGGTTTGCTGCTGAGCATCTCGCTGAACTCGTCGACGACGATGAAGAGCGCCGGCATCGGCTCCAGCACGACACCCTCGGTCCGCGCCTTCTCGTAGTCGCGCCGGGACGGGTATCCGCTCGCCCGCAGGTGCTCCTGGCGACGGTTCAACTCACCGGTCAGCGCGTCCTGCATGCGGTCGACGAGCTCCAGCTCCTCGGACAGGTTGGTGATCACGGCCGAGGTGTGCGGCAGCCGCTCGAAGCCGAGGAACGCCGCCCCGCCCTTGAAGTCGACGAGGACGAGGTTCAGCTCCTCGGAGGTGTGCCGAGCGGCCAGCGCCAGCACCAGCGTACGGAGCAACTCGCTCTTGCCCGAACCGGTGGCGCCGATCAGCATCCCGTGTGGGCCCATGCCGCCCTCGGCCGCCTCCTTGATGTCCAACTCGATCGGGGTGCCGGTGGCCGACATGCCGATCGGCACCCGCAGCCGTTGCGCCGCCGTCCGCCCGGCCCGGTAGGCGGTCGGGTCCAGGGCGGTCAGATCACCGAGCTGGAGCAGGCCGGCCAGGTCGTAGTCGGTGGCCAGCGGCTCCTCGGTGTCGGTGCCCGCGCCCACCCGGTAACGGGCCATCGACCGGGCCAGCGCCGCCGCCGCCACCACACCCAACCGGTCCGGACGGCACAGTCGGCTGCTGCTGGACTTGCCGAGGTGGTCGAAGGAGACGATGTCCAACTGCTGCTCGGTGGCCCGCACCAGCAGGGTGTGCGGGTGCGCCTCCCAGCCCAGCGTCGCGCCCACGTCCAGCGTGAGCACGTTGCGATAGCCCTCCATTCCGAGGCGGTGGCCGGCCGGCAGGCGTGGTCCGTCGAGGACGAGCACCACGAACGGCTCGATGGCCGTGACCGGGGAGTCCGGTTCGTAGCCGGGGCGGTCCTGCACGTTCAGCGTGGCGAGGGCCTCCTCGATCTCGGTCCCGTCGGTGGCGAACCTCCGCCGGGTGCCGGTCACGTCGGGAACGGTGTCGTCCTGCACGTGCGGCAGCCACTTGGCCCAGTCCCATTCCGGGCCCCGGGCGGAAGCGATCACCACCAACAGATCCTGCGGGGAGTGGGCGACGGTGAGCTGAGCCAGGATCGCGCGCACCGTGGACCGGGCCACCGACACGTCGCCGCCGAACCCGATCCGCGCGAAGCCGCGCAGGTAGATGGCGATCGGCGCGTCCTGCAGGGTGGAGTAGGCCCGCAGGAAGCGACGCAGGGCATGCGCGGCCAACGGCTCCAGATCCTCCAGCGGCTTACTGTTCGGTGCGGCCAACCGCACCGTGGAGCGGCGGGTACCGAGCCCCACACGTACCTCGCCGAAGTCGTTGTGCGCCGTACGCCGCTCCCACAGCCGATGACTGAGCGCCATCGACCACAGCGCGCCCGGGTCCGGGTGCAGCCAGCGGGCGGCGCGCCGCTCCTCGGTCAGCGCGGCACGCACCTTGCGCCGAACCTGGCCGAGGTAGCGCAGGTAGTCGCGGCGCTCACCGTTGAGCCGGTGCTTGTGCTGCCCGGCGTTGCGGATCAACGGCACGATCAACATCGCGATCGCCGAGAGCACCATCAGGCAGACGCCGACATAGGCAAGTGCGCCCGCGTTGGGTCGCAGGAACATGAGCACCATCGCGAGCGAGGCGATGGCCATCGGCGCCAGCATCAGCACGGCGCTCAGGCCCCGCTCGGCCGGCTCGGGGATGACCGGCGGCTCCTGGAGCGCGATCTCCTCGGCCGGCGCGACCGGGCCGGCGCGGCGAGCCCTACGGACGTACGGCACGGTGCCCACGTTCGTCTCCTTCGGTGAGGGGTTTCCCTCCGATCGGCCCGGTTGCCTGCCGAGCACCCGTCGGGCGCGCGACAGCGGGCTTATCGTCCTGGGGATTCGGCGCTCGACCCGGAAGCGATGTCGGAGGCCGCGGTCTCGCTTGTGGAGGCAGACCGGGCACCGGAGAAACGAACAGCAGTGACCATAGCAGGAGGGGGCGGTTGTGGCGGAGACACGCGTTACCCCGGATCAGTTACGGGAGATCGGCAAGAAGATCGGCGCCCTTCTGGAAGACCACCAGTCGGTTTTCAACAAGCTGGCGAAGATGGAGCCGAACGCCGGCAAGTTCGACGCGGCGACCTGGCTGGAGGATCTCTTCGTCGATCGCCGGGACGGAATCGTCGAACACGTGAAGTACCTGCAACGGGCATTCGACGAGATCAACACCGGCCTGTACCAGATCGCCGACGACTACGAGCGGATCGACGGGAGCAACGCCGACGCGGTGTCCGCGTTCAACAAGGACGCCAAGAAGGTGGTCGGCGGGATGGGTGACGCCGAGTTCGAGCCGACAAAGGTGAAGGAGCAGTCCAGCTACAAGACCGGCGACTACGGCTCCGAGGTGGACAAGTCGACGATCGACCCGGAAAAAAACCTGATCAAACCCTTCAAGCCGGGCGACATCGAGGGCATGGACGAATTCCTCGACATCAAGGGCATCGGGCCCAAGGACGACACGAACCTCGACCTCCGCGAGAGCCCGCAGCTCAAGGACATCGACGGTTATCCCGACTCGCGGCTCAGCGAGGAGAGCGCGGAGGAAAAGCCGGAGGAGGAGAAACCGGAGGAGAAGAAGCCGGACGAGAAGAAGCCGGAGGAGACGCCGCTCTCCACCGGTGAGCACTTCGATCCGCATCACGAGCCGGTGGGGGAAAAGTACGTCCACAACCCGTCCAACGACGAGGATTTCCGGGGCAAGACGTACCGGTACTACGAGATCGACGGTAAGCACCAGACCGGTCCGGGCGGCGTCGAGATCTGGTGGACGGACCTGCAGCCCTACTACTACGACGGCCGCTACTACCGTCCGTACGAGCACTGACACCCCCCGAGATGGAACGGTTGAGCACGCAGCGCCTCTCGGCACCCGTACGTCTCCGGTTCGTGCTCGGCTCGCGTGCCGTGGACGTGGCCCTGCCCGGGGACGCGCCGCTTGTCGATCTGCTGCCGTCGGTGCTGCTCCAACTCAACCCCGAGGCCGCCGACCACGGCGCCGAGCATGACGGGTGGGTGGTGCAGCGCGTCGGCGAGCCGTCGCTGGACGAGGAGCACTCGGCCCTCGAGCTGAACCTGCTCGACGGCGAGACGCTGCACCTGCTGCCCCGGGCCGAGCAGTTACCGCCGATCGACTTCGACGACCTGGTCGACGGCGTGGGTGAGCAGGCACGTACCAGCCCGTGGCGCTGGACGGTTGCCCGCACCCGCGCGATGCTGCTCACCGACGGCGCGGTGCTGCTGGCGGTGGGCCTGGTGGTGCTCTGGCTCGGCGGGCCGGCGGTGGTGCGTGCCACCGTCGCCGCGGCGCTCACCGTCGTGCTCCTCGCCGCCGCCGGCCTGGTCAGCCGGGCGGTTCCGGACCCGCAGACGGGGACGTTGCTGGCCATGGCGGCGGCGGGATACTCGGCGACAGCCGGTTGGCTCGGGGCGGTCGCGATCGCCCCGCACTCGGCACTCTCGGTGCGGATCTGCCTGGCGGCACTGGCCGCGGTGGTGACGCTCGCCGCCGGGCTTTCCGCGGTGGCCGACGCCGGTCTGCTCTTCGCCGGTGCGCTCGCCCTCGCGGTGACCGTCGCGCTTCCGGCGCTGCTCACCGCGGCGGGCCCGGTGACCCCACCGGAGGCAGCCGCGTGTGGGCTGGTCTTCTCGATGGTGGCGGCGTTGATGCTGCCGCCGGCCGCGTTCCGCCTCGGCGGGCTGACGTTGCCGCTGCTGCCCGGCAAGCCCGAGCAACTCTCCGAGGACATCGACCCCGAGCCGCACCGGATCGTCGTGGAGCGGGGGAGCGCGGGTCTCGCGTACCTGGCCGCGCTCACGATCGGGGTGGGTGCCGCGCAGGTCCTGATGGCCGCGGCGCTGCTGGTGGCCGGCGGGCGCTGGGAGATGATCCTCGCGTTGCTGGCGGCCACCCTGCTGGGCATGCGAGCCCGGCACCTGAGCGGCCTGGTGGCACGCTGGGCGACGATGACCCCGGCCGTGGCGCTCGTCCTCTTCACCCTGCTCCGGTACGCCGCGGACCAGGGGACCGTGGCGCGGGCCGCCGTCCTGGTGCCCACCGTGGTGGCGGCCGCCGGCGCGTTCCTGACCGCGGCGTCCACCCTGCCCGGCCGTCGGCTGCGGCCGTACTGGGCGCGCACCGTGGACGTGCTGGAGATCCTTCTCGCGGTGGCCCTGATCCCGGTGCTCGGCGCGGTGCTCGGGATCTACCAGATGGTCCGGGCCTGGGCCAGCTGATGGAGTCCCGCAAGGATCAGGTCCACGCCTACTTCTACACGGTCAGCCGCCTCAACTCGGCGGTGATGCAGGGCCGTCCCGACCCGCACGAGCCGCCGAACCAACGTCCGCTCCTCGGCCTGGTCATCGGGATCCTGCTGGCCATCGTCGTCGCCGGTGGCTTCGGCATCTACGGCATCTTCCGACCCGGCGGAGACTCCTCCTGGCGGCAGGCGGGTGTCGTCATCGCGGTGAAGGAGACCGGCGCGCGGTACCTGCTGATCGAGGGGCAGCTCCGCCCGGTGCTGAACTACGCCACTGCCCGCCTGGTGCTGGGCAGCGGCAGCCCGGCACGCCTCGTCCAGGTCTCCCGCAACTCGCTGAAGGGCGTACCGGTGGGAGCCCCGATCGGCATATCGGGCGCACCCGACACGGTGCCGGTGGCGGGCCGGCTCTACTCGGGTGCGTGGACGGTGTGCGCCCAACCGCCCGAGCCCTCGGGCACGGCCGCCACCATGCTGCTCCTGGGTGACCTCGTCCGGCCTGTCGCACTGACCGACCGGGAGGGGTTTCTGGTCCAGACGACCGACCGCCAGCGATACCTGGTCTGGCAGGGACGCCGTCACCACCTGGCCGACCAGGCCGCGGTGGCGCTGGGCTACGCAGCCGTCGAACCGGTGTCCGTGACCCCGGCGTGGCTCAACCCCATCCCGGCCGGTCGGGACCTGGCCTTCCCCGCGGTGGGCGACCGCGGGCGGCCGGGACCGGCGATCGGCGGGCGAGCCAGCCTGCTCGGCCAGGTGTACGAGGTACGCAAGCCGATCGGCGACGCGCCTGAGCTGTTCCTGTCCCGTTCGGACGGATTCGTGCGGCTGAGTCGTACCGCCGCAGCCCTGGTCCTGGCTGATCCGGCGATTCAGGCGGCGTACCCCGGAGGTGGGGTCGCGCCGATTCCCGCGCGGCCCGACGAACTGGCGGGCGCCACGGTCGCCAGTAGCACCGAGTTCGTGGACGGCTATCCGCCCGAGCCGCCGAAACCGGTGAGCGGTGCGTCAGTGCTGCCCTGCGTGGGCTTCCGGCCGGCGAGGGACGCGGTGACTGTCACCCTGACCAGGATCTCGACGTCGGCGGCACGGTCCGCCCTGCCGGTGCCGCGGACCGCCGTCGCGGCGGGCGGCATCGTGGACCGGATCCTGATCGCCGCCGGCACGGGGGTGCTCGCCCGCAACCCGTACGCGCCGGGCGGTGGTGGGGCGCTCTATCTCGTCTCCGAGTACGGAGTGAAGTTCCCGCTGCCGCCCAGGGGTGCGGAGGCGCTCGGCTACGCCGGCACGACGCCTGTCGACGTCCCTTCGGAGTTGCTGGAACTGCTGCCGACCGGTCCGGCGCTGGATCCGGCCGCGGCGCTGGTGAGCGAGACCTGGGGTGGTTGACGGGGGTTTTCCCCGCGAAGGGACCGGTGGGCCCGCTGCGGCGGTGTTGTCGCCAGACCCGCTGGTTGCATGAGCCCCACCAGGCGAGAAATACCGGATCACCACAGTCCAGAGCAGGGAGAGGAAGCCATGGCGAACGGTAATACCACCCTCGATCCGAGTACCGCCAATCGGGTCGCGGGGGACCACCGACAGACGGCCGGCGACGTCGACGCCGCGAAGAACAGGTTCAGTGCGGCTGTCGACCTGATGGACGACTACTGCGACGGCGCCATGATCAAGGCGTTGCTGGAGGCGCGCGACGACTGGATGGAGGAGGTGACCCGCATCGTCGCGGACCTCAACGAGATGGCCGGCAACGTGGACGGCACGGTGCAGGACTTCGACGAGCAGGATCTGGCGAACGCCGGCCAGGTCGGTGCCATCGGTGTGGGCATTCTCAAGGACATCTGAGCCAGCACAAGCGATCGGAAAGGGGACCGGCCATGTCCGGCAACGGCCTCATCGGCTATCAGTACGACCAGATCTTCGAGGGCATCTCGCAGATGCAGCGGGTCAACCGTGATGTCGAGGGTTACATCGAGAAGTTGTCCCAGGAGACCGGCCACGCGCTCGACACCTGGACGGGGCCGGCGGCCGCGAACTACAACCAGCTCTCGAAGCAGATCGAGGACAACTTCGCCGACATGAACACCATCGTCGCGGAGTTGGCCAAGGAACTGGGAATTCGTGCCGACGACATGAAGGAGCAGGACATCCGCTCCGGCAACCGGTTCGGCAACCGCTGAGCGTTTCGAGGTGACGCCGGGGGGCCCGCGGGCTCCTCGGCGCATTCCGGCAGATCGTGACGAGTCCGAGCGGTGGGGGAATCGTGCCAACGGGTGAAGTTGGGTCCTTCGACGAGAAGAGCCCACCCACGGGAGAGACGTTCCGCAACTATGGGGTGTGGACGGAGATCGGCCCGTTCGTCGCGGACATCACCGAGCCCGGTCTCAACGCCGAGGGCGGCTGGGCCGAGGCGGAGGAGGCGTTCAACAAGGCGGAGGTCGAACTCGACCTCGTCCTGGAAGATTTCGACAAGCTGGCCAAAGAGCTGACCGGTGGGGCGAAACCGGCCTTCGCCGGAGAGGCCGCCGCCGCCTTCGACACCCATGTCGCGGAGGTGGTGGGGAAGAGCAGGAAGGGCGTCTACAACGTCCTCGACAGCAACGCCTACGGCACCAAGATCGGTGACGTCGGCGATGCCATCGTGAGCTTCCGCCGGGATTTCTGGGACATCATCGAGACCGGTCACCGGCTGACCGACCGGCTGCGGGACTGGGTCGTCTCCGAGATGGACAGGATCTACACCGGAGTCGACGACCAGAGTTCCAAGCAGGCGGACCTGGAGCGTGGGCTGGGCCAGGCCTACCAGGCCGGCGAGCGCTGGATCATGTCCAACCTGCGGGCCCGGCTGATGGAGTTGTCCACGACGTACCAGGACCTCGGTGGCCGGCTGCCCAAGCTCGACATCGCCGTGTTGAAGCCGATCGACACCAGCAGCGGTGACGACAAGAAGAACGAGGGCGGCGGCAGTGGCGGCGGCAGCGGCAGTGGCGGCGGCAGCGGTAGTGGCAGTGGCAGCGGTAGTGGGAGCGGTAGTGGGAGCGGTAGCGGTAGCGGCGGCGGGAACAGCGGCAGTGGCAGCGGTAGTGGCGGAAACAGTGGGAACAACAGCGGTGGCGATGGCCGTGCGAAGGCCCTCGACGAGGCCGAGGGCGCGGTGTCCGAGGCCATCGACGATCTGAAGAACGGTGACCCCACGCATGACGCCGCGCTCGACGAGGCGAAGAAGGCCGCGACCGACGCGATCGAGGGCCTGTCCAACGGGTCCGGCAGTGGTGCGCCACCGACAAAGGGCATCACGACCCCGGCGGAGCTGGCTCCACTGACCTCCAGCGGGGGAGCGCCCTCCGGTTCCGGCGGTGGTGCGCCGATCGGCGGTGGGAGCTCCGGTGGTGACGCCGCGCGGGACAAGGCGCTCAGTGACGCGAAGGGCGCGGCGACCGATGCCATCGATGACCTCAAGAACGGTGACCCCGCACGTGACGGCGCGCTCGACGACGCCAAGAAGGCGGCGTCCGACGCGATCCAGGGGCTCGGCTCGGCGGGTGCTGGTGCGCCCCCCACGAGCGGCGGCCCCGGCTCGGGTGCGGCGCCTGGCGCGGGTGCGCGCAAGGACGCGCTGAAGGATGCGAAGAAGGCGGCCGACGACGCGATCGATGGCCTGTTGGGTGCTGGCGGCGGCGTCCCGGTGACGTCCGGTGAACCCGGGAGTAAGAGTCCCGGTTCCGAATCCGGCAAGGCGGGGGGCGGCTCGGGTACCCCGGGTGAGGCCGCCGAGCAGGCGCGCAGGGACGCCCTCGAGGATGCCCGGGAGGCGGCCGACGACGCGATCGACGGCCTCGCCGGCGGCGGCGATTCGAAGGACGGGACACCACCGACGTCGTCGGCCGACCCGGTCGCCGAGGAGGCGCGCAAGGACGCGCTGGAGGATGCCCGGAAGGCAGCCGACGAGGCGATCGAGGGTCTGCAGGGCGGTTCGACCGCCGATCCGGCCGCCGAGCAGGCCCGCGACAACGCGTTGGAGCAGGCGCAGGAGGCGGCCGACGAGGCGATCGAGGACCTGATCGAGAAGCCGACAGGTGATCCGGAGGTCGACGCCGCCCGCAAGGACGCGCTGGAGGATGCCCGGGAGGCGGCGGACGAGGCGATCGAGGACCTGAAGGACGAGGACGCGGGCGACAGCACCCCGAAGGAGGCGCGCGAGCGGGCGTTCGACGAGGCGCAGAAAGCCGTGGACGGCGCCATCGACGATCTTGACGGCGGGAGTACGACGGGCGGTGGCGCGGACGCCGAGGCCAAGGAGGCCCGCGAGGACGCCCTCGCGGACGCCCGGAAAGCGGCCGACGACGCGATCGAGGACCTGACGGACAAGGGTGACGGCCAGTCGGGCAAGGGTGACGGCCAGTCCGACAAGGGTGACGGCCAGTCCGACCGGGGCGGCAAGGAGGGTGACGGCAAGGGCGACGGGGCCGCCGAGAAGGCCCGCGACAGCGCCCTCGTCGAGGCCAAGGAGTCCGTCAACGACGCGCTCGACGACATGATCGAGGACGAGCGGGCCGGCAAGGGTGAGGGCGACACTCCGGCCGAGCGCGAGACACGGGTGGAGGCGCTCACCGACGCCAAGGAGGCCGCCGACGAGGCCATCGACGACCTGCTCGACGAGACCGGCGGCCACTCGTCCATCTCGGACTACCTCAACGGCAAGTCCACCGCCGGCGCGGACGGCGGCTCAGGTGGCGGTTCGGGTGGCGGTCCCGGTGGCGGCCCCGGCGGCGGTTCGGGCGGCGGGTTCGGCGGTGGTGGTGATGGCGGTGGTTCCGGCGGCGGCGGCGACAGGGGTGGGGAGAACCTGCCCGCCCCACTTGAGCTGGCGCCGGTGGTCTCGGGAGATCCCGGCAGTTCTCCGTCGTCCGCGTTGTCGGCCGGCGCTCAGGCCGGTCAGGGCGCCGGGTCCGGAATGCCGATGTCCCCGCCGATGGGTGGCGGCATGGGCAACCAGGGCGATCGGGACCGCGAACGCAACACCTGGCTCGTCGGCGAGGACGGCATGTGGGGCGACGACGGCGAAGCGGTTTCCAACAAGGCCGTGGGGAGGAACTGACCCGTGGGCAGCGCGAGAAGAGGCCCGACCGGGCAGCCACAGACACTGCAGGACATCGCCCACGCTCTCGACGCGGCGTCCCCGGCGGACCTGGAGACGTCCGCCCGACTCTTCGACGAGGCCCGGAGTGGCCTGCGGGCGATCGCCGAGTCGCTCGACCGTGCGCTGGGTGAGCTGGACGACGCGTGGCGGAGCACCCAGGCCACAGTTGTCCGACTTGGCGAACCGTCACGTCGTACCCGGCAGTTGGTGCACCGCCTGGACGACGCCGAGTGCGGACAGCAGTTGCGGGTCACGGCGAACGCGCTCGGTGTCGGGCAGGCGCGGGTGCGGGACCTCCAGGTGCAGCGAGCCGCGGACAGCGGCCCGTCCGACGACGAGTGGGACCGCCGGGCGCGGGTCGTCCTCCAGGGCCTCGCCGAGACGTACCGCGAGGTCGGACTCGGACTCGGCGGCCAGCACCCACCGACGGCCGAGACCGTCGACGAGCCGGGGATCCGCCAGGCCCTCTCCGCGTCGGCGCGGGACGATCCGCCGGGGGTCGTGCTCGCGGCGGACCCCACTGCCGCCGACCTCTTCCGCCCGGCGGCCCCGACGGTCCGGGCGGGTCAACCCGGCGACGCTGCCGCTCCGCCGTCCGGCGGTGGTGGCGGGGCGGGCGGCGGCGGCCTCCCGATGATGCCGCTCATGCCCATGGGCGGCATGGGGGCCGGCATGGGCGGCATGGGCGGCATGGGCGGCATGCAGAGCGAGGCCGGTGGGCAGCGCCGCAGCAGCACGCTCGCCCAGGGCGACCCGACCGTGTGGAAGGACGCCGATGCCGGGTGGAACGTGCTCGGGCGCAGCGAACGGGTCGACGAGCACATTCGGGAAGGGCTCCGCAAGGAGCTCGGGGACGGGAGGAAGGGTGACCGGAATGGCTGACCAGACCGACCACGGACCAGGCGGCTCAGGACTGAACGCGGTCTTCGCCATGCTCGCCGAGGAGCGGCGCAAACTGGACGAGTTCCAGGCCAAGATGCGCGCGGCGAGCACCACCGTCGAGTCGCCCAACAAGATGCTCAGCGCCGTGTTCGACGGCCGGGGCGAGCTGGTGAAGTTGACGTTCAACAACACCAAGTACCGCGGCATGGCACCCAACGAGCTGAGCAGCCTGCTGGTCGAGACGCTGCGCCGGGGCCGCGCCGAGGCGTTCGGGAAGATCGACGAAATGGCCGGCCGGGACCTGGCGCCCGGCGTCTCCTTCGGCGACCTGGCCGGCGGGAAGGTGGATCTCGACGTGGTCGTCGGATCACTGATGACCTCCGCGATCGACCTGCCGTCGATCGTCCGGGCCGCCAAGAGCGAGGCGGGCCGGGCCGATGGCTGACGAGACGAGGATCGACCCGGAGGGGGCCCACCATCTCTTCAAGGTGGTCGGCAGCGTCGCCGACGACATCGACGACGCCCTGACGCGGGTCAGGAACATCCGGACGAGCCTCAACGAGCCGTGGGGCACCGACGAATACGGTCGCAAGTTCGCGCAGCAGCAGGAGCCCAACGCCGAACAGACGCTGGGTTACGTCGCGACGGTGCGTGACGGGATCAGGGAGCTGGCCGGTGAGGGGCATGGCGCGGTCGACGCGCTCGTGGACCAGGACAAAGACAACAGCGCCAACCTTTCGTAGGTCCGCGTAACCAGCCGCATCGGGGAGTCTCGGTGTCTGTGGAGGTAGGACGAGCGTGAACCAGCGGCGAATCACCGTCACCCAGTCGGCGGTCTCCGGGTACCGGACACTCACGGACGCGCTGGCCGCGGCGTCGGACGGGTCGGTGATCAGCGTCCAGCCCGGCAGCTACACCGAGAACCTGGTGCTGACGAAGATCGTCACCATCACCGCCGAGGACGGGCCGGGCACCGTGAAACTGACCGCGCCGTCCGGCGTACCGATCGTCCTCGCGGCGGAGTCGGCCGCGCTGTCCGGGCTGTCGATCATCGCGACCGACGCCGACAGCCCGGCACTGGCCCTGGTGATGGGCCAACTGAGCGTTACCGAGTGTGAGCTTGTCGCGTCGTCGTGGGCCGCCGTCTTCGTCCGGGACAGCGGCTCGCTCACCATGCGCGCCAGCCTGGTGCGCAACGAGGTCGGCGCCGGGGTCGTGGTGACCTCCTCCACCGGCAGCGTGCTCGACGACTGCCGCATCGAGCGGCTCGGCACCTCGGGCGTCGTCGTCGCCGAGCGCGGCGAGCTACGGGTCCGCGCCTGCACCGTGCGGGACGCCGGCGGCAACGGCATCTGCCTCAACGGCCAGGGCCGGATCTCCATCGAGGACACCGAGATCATCGGTACGAGCAAGCCCGCGCTCGCCGCCGAGCAACAGTCCACGGCCACCGTGCGTCGGTTGAGTATCCGGGACACCAACGGTGTCGGCATCTACCTGGCCACCGCCGGGGCGTGCCTGCTGGAGGACTGCACCGTGGACGGCTGCGCCGCCGACGGAGTCTTCACCGACGAGCGGTGCACACCGGTCCTGCGCCGTTGTCGGGTCAGTGGGGCCCGGCGTACCGGATTCCGTTTCACAGGTCGTGCGGGCGGTCGGCTGGAGGCGTGCGTCGCCACGAAGATCGACGGCGTCGGCGTGAGCGTCGACGACCGTGGCACACCCGAACTCATCGACCTGGTGGTCAGCGACTGCACCGAGGTCGGGGTGCACCTCGACGGTGGCGCGGACCCGTTCTTCCAACGGATGCAGGTGCACGGCTGTGACGGAGCGGCAGTCGAGGTCGCCGGCGGTGCCCGTGGTCGGTTCGAGAATCTCACCATCGAACGCTGCGGTGGCGTCGGCATCTCGGTCAGCGGCCGCGCCCAGCCGTCGCTGAGCGGTCTGAGCATGCGGGGCGGTGCCGCCGCGGGTGTGGTCGTCGCCGATGCCACCGCCTCGTTCAGTGACTGCGACATCGCCGACGCGGGTGGCGACGGTGTGTCGGTGGGCGCCGGTGGGGACGTCTCGCTGACCGGGTGCAGGGTCCACGCCGCCGAGGGCGACGGATGCGTCTTCGGCGACGGGTCGCGGGGGACGGTGACCGACTCGGAGTTCACCGCGAGCGGTGGCGACGGCATCGCGGTGCGGACCGGCGGTTCGGTGCGGCTGATCGGCTGCGTGGTGCGGGACAACCAGGGCTCCGGGGTACGGCAGACCGTGCCGGACAGCCACCTGACGGTCGAGGAACTCGTCAGCTCCCGCAACAGGCTTCCCGACGCGTACGGCACGGCCGCCGTTGCCACCGCCGCTAGCGCCCCCGCCGAGACGACGCCCGAGGGGGAGCGGCACATCGTCGCCCGCGGCTCCGACCCGCTGCGTGAGTTGCAGTCCCTGGTCGGACTGCACGGGGTGAAACAGGAGGTGACGTCTCTGATCAATCTCAACAAGATGTCCAAGCGCCGTCTGGAGGCCGGGTTGTCGGCCCCGCCGATGGCGCGGCACCTGGTGTTCGCCGGTGCACCCGGCACCGGCAAGACCACAATCGCCCGGCTGTACGGGCGGATCCTCGCCGAGCTGGGGGTGCTGCGCGAGGGGCACCTCGTCGAGGTCGCCCGCGCCGACCTCGTCGCGCAGATCATCGGCGGCACCGCCATCAAGACGACCGAGGCGTTCAACTCGGCCCTCGGCGGTGTCTTCTTCATCGACGAGGCGTACACCCTCAGCAACAGCCGTGGCGGCACCGGGCCGGACTTTGGTCGGGAGGCCATCGACACCCTGGTGAAGCTGATGGAGGACCGCCGGGACGAGGTGGTGGTCGTCGCCGCCGGCTACTCCGCGGACATGGAACGCTTCCTCCAGGCGAACCCCGGTCTGGAGTCACGCTTCAGTCGGACCATCGAGTTCGCCAACTACACGCCCGCGGAGCTGGTGACCATCGTGGAGAACCAGTGTGTCCGGCACGACTACCAACTGGACCCCGCCGCCGCATCGGCGCTGCTGACCCACTTCGACCGGATCCCCAAGGACGGCACCTTCGGCAACGGCCGGGAGGCGCGAAAGGTCTTCGAGCGCATGGCGGACCTGCAGGCCTCCCGGTTGGCCGCCGCGGCGGATGTGACGACCGCCGAGTTGGCGCTGCTCACCGTCGAGGATCTGCCGACCGCCGTGGTCGGGGTGGGCGTCGCCGGGGTGTGAGGTAAGGCTCAGCCGACGCAGCACGCCGGAAACACCGGGGCCTTATCATTTCCCGACATGCGTCGCGTCCGGCTTGACGAGGCGTGCCGTGGGCGGCATCCCACCGATTGACAAATTGTTGTCCCGAGTCAACTATGTGGTGGTTCTCGGGGTGGGGTGCGGGTGGAACGAGATGAGACAGGATTGGTGAGTCTCGCGTGGGAGCGGTCTCATCGGTTGCTCTGGATGCGTCCCGGGTGTCGCCGGTGATGTTCGAAGCCGCAGCGCCGCTGAGCAGCGGCCCACGGCGTGGCTCCGCGAACGCGTTGCGGTGGGTCGCGGACAACCTCGCGGTTGTCGGGCCGGACCCGGACGGCACGATCGTCGCGATGGCACGCCTGTTGCCCTCGGAGCGTGGTGTGGTGACAGTGGTCGGCCAGATCGTCGACCCCGACGACTGGGCACTGATCACCGAGGTCCTGCCGATCGCGGTTCCGCCCGGGGCGGCTGCCCGCCTCGCGGTCAGCGGCACCGGCACGACCCCGACAACCGGGCCGCCGCCGGCCGCGACCCTGGCCCGCCAGCTCCAGGCCGACGTGTACGCGCCGAGCGGTCAACTCCTGCTCGTTCCCGGCGGCGGCCTGTTCGCCGTCGACGGGTGGCGCTGGTTCCGGGCCGACGGCAGCATCTCCGACGGTGGCCACCGGTACCCGCCGCCGCACTGGGAGGCCGAGGTCGACACCCTGGTCCGGCACGTCGGCTCGGGCATCAGAGCGCACTGCGTGCCGGCCGGCCTGTGGCTCTACGCCGACTCGCCGGAGCTGCCGGCACCGAGCCCGGACGACCTGGCGCTCGCGGTGCCGATGGACGCCGAGCGGGTGACTGTGGTGCTCGGGCGTCCCGGCGCGGCCACGCCCGGAGTCGAGGCGACACTGTCGATCCTCGACGCCCTGGACCCCTCGATGGTCATCGCCCCGTACGGCGAGGCCACGGACGAGGCGATGCGGTTGGCCGTCACGATCGCCGACCGCTGGGACCGCCCGGTCGAGGTCGCGGCGGGCCTGCCGATCCTGGACGACGAGCACCGACTGGTGTCGGTCGCGATCGATCCCGGCGGCGACACCTGGTGGACGCCCCCGGTGGCACGGCTGCGGTGCGCTCCGGGCGTCCCGCCGACGCCGGTCGGGACTGTCGACTTCCTCGCGGACCTGCGACCGGCCGGCCCCGGCACGTTCCGGCTCGACGAGCGCTGGGTGGTCGAGCCCACCCAGTTCGGGCTCTGGGTGCGGCCCCCCTTCGCCGGCCAGCACACGGGTGACGTCCGTCGCCGTCCGTGGCATCCGCAGTGGTTCACGATCGTCGTCGGCCTGCCCGGTCTGCCCCTGTCCGACGACGTGTTGCCGATCCTGCACCTGTTGTTGAACCGGCTGCCGGGCAGCGTGCGGGCCCGAACGCGGTTCGTTCCGGAGGAACTGAGCCATCTGCTGGCCCCCGACCCGGTCGACCGACCCGACGTGGTGCTCGCGGCACAGCGCTCGACACCCCCACGCTGGTGGCACCGCGACGACCGGCTCTTCGCGGTGTTGCTCACCGCCGACGCCCGCGCCGGCACGGTGCACACCGATGCGGGCGAGGTCGAACCCGGCCAACTGGGCGAGATCATCGCCGCGTACCGGGAGGCGGATCCGCGTCCGGTCCTGCTGGTGTCCTCCGTGCCCGTCGCCCCGGAGATCGAGCAGCAGGTGGCCGACCAGATGCAGGTCGTGACGATCGGTCGACGGGCGGACGGCTGGTGGGCGAGCCTGCCCCGCCGGGTGGACCGTACGCCCCGCCCGGCGGTGCGCCTCGCCTCGTCCTTTCCCTTCCGGGAGGAGGACCTGGCCGAGCTGCGGGCACCGACCCGGTCCACGCCGCCGCGCGCCCAGGGCGCCCCGGATGACGACGAGCCGTTGTTGGCGCTGGCCCGGATTGCCGAGGAATCCGCCGCGGACATCCGGCGACGGACCGACGGGTCCGGGCTCCGTACCGTGGTGGCCGCGCGCGGGCCGGACTGGCGGCGGCCGTTCCTTCTGGCGGGCCAGCCGGTCACGGCCTGGGACTTCGCCACTGTCGTCGCCGACCGGCGGCCGGGATGGGTCGGCGGCGGCGAGGTGGTCTGGGTGGAGGGTGGCCAGCTGACCGAGCCCCTGCTGCGGCTGCTCGCCAACTACCTCGGCTGCCCGGTCGGCGCACGGGCACTGCTGGTGGAGGACGCGCCGCCGGCCGCGCTCGCGTCCGGATGGTGCGCGGTGCCGCCGCGTGTCGACGGTGGAGAGAGTGGTTCCGGCCAGGACGAGCACGGATGCTGCACAGAGCGGGAGAGTCACGAGCATGGAAAGTCCTGAGCGAGGGTCGACGTCCGAGTCCGTGCCCGCCGGCGAAGGCCCAGGGGCAGCGCGCCAACCGACGCCGGAAGCCGGTGACCGGGGCTCGGGCGCGAGCGTGCCAGCGGCCCCGGGCGAACGCCGACCCGCCGTGCAGCGGGCAGTGGCGCTGAGCGGACTGCCACCCTTCGCGACACCGTCCCCCGATTCCGCGACAGTTGCGCCGCCGCGGTCCGCGCCGCCGGTCCCGATCGCCGACCGTACCCGGATGCCGGTGCCGCGCCGGCCCGTCGAGGACCGATCGGACGCTCCACCGACTGTGCTCCGGCCACCCAGGCCGGTCACACCGGCGTCGACCGCGCCACCGGCGGTGCCGGTGGCCACCGCCGCTCCGGCCGGCACGCCGCCAGCTCGGCCGGAGACCGTCGCCGCCCAGCCGGACGCCGGGACCCCGCTGCCGCCGGCACCGCTTCCGGCGCCGGTCGACCGGTCGTCGGACGACGCGGCACCCGTTGCTGCTGCCACGCCGCGCACCGAGCCGATGTCGCCCTCAGCCGCCGCGCCTGCCGAGCTGGAGGCCGCGCCGGACCAGCCGACCGCCGCGACCGGGAGTCGTCCCTTCGGAGTTCTGCTCCGGCCCTGGTCGGTGTCGCTGCTGCTGGTCGGGCTGGTGGCGGTCACCGCGATCACGCTCGGCAGCCGGCTGCCCGACGATCGCGCCGAGGGCCCGACGCCCCCGCCCGGGGACGGCGAGATCGTGATCACCGCGGGTCCGGGTTACGGGCCGCCGCTGCCGCCCGGGAGTGGCCCGCCCGCCGCAGCGCCCACCTCGTCGGCGTCGGGCCCGTCGGCCCCGTCGGCGTCCGCGCCACCCGTTCCGGCGCCGCCCGCACCGGCATCGCCCGCGACGACCCGCGCCCCCGCCAGCAGCGCCGCGAATCCCCCCGGCGGTTCGGCGCCGAAGACCAACGGCGCCGTCTCCGGCCTGGCGAACCCCTCGGGCAGAAACCTGGCGTTGCGCCGCCCGGCGACCGCCTCCAGTGCCGAGAAGGCCTGGTGGAACGCCTCGTACGCGGTCGACGGCGACGCGACGACCCGTTGGGGCAGCGTGTTCGCCGATCCTCAGTGGATCTCCGTCGATCTCGGCGAGGTGTATGCGATCACGACCGTGACGCTGAACTGGGAGCACGCCTACGCCACCGCCTACCACGTCGACGTCTCGGTCGACGGCGCCTCCTGGAAGAGGATCTTCGCCACGACGGCGGGGGCGGCTGGCCCGGTGCTCATCCCGGCTGACAAGGCGGCCGCGCGGTTCGTCCGTGTCACGGGCACCGAGCGCGTCAACCAGTACGGCTACTCACTCTGGGAGTTCGGGGTCTCCTGACGACACGTGCGCCCGCCTCGATCAGGCCGGGTCACCGACGTCGCCGCGATCGAGGGGTGACCAGGCCGGACCCACGCTGACGCTCGTCGATGTTGCCAGCGCGCATCCAGACGTGTTGGAATGGGCTCATATCGCCGCAGCGCGGGGGCAACCGTGCTGAGAACGGCCAGCACGGGAGCAGCGCAGTGCCGGCAGCGCGCCGCCTTGGCGGGCGCTCGCCCGCCGTATCGCCGGGCCATCGCCATGACGACGGGCGTCCTGCCGGGCAGGCATCCGCGCCCACCGTACGTATCTGCCAGCGCACAGACCCGGCGACGAGGTGAGAAGCAATCATGGTTTCCCGAGAGAGTTTCGCGGGTTGGTACCGGCACCGCCTGGTGTGGGTGGCGGTGATCCTGCTGGCGGTGTCGGCCGGCGCGGTCGTACTCGTCAACCGGGACGACCCGGAGACGAAGCCGGCGGATCTGCAGACGCAGATCATGGCCCGGATGCGGACCACGCTCGAACAGGCGGACCCGGGGCAGCACAACCACGCCGGGCACAATGCCCAGCAGGCGGCCGCCGCGGAGAAGCCGGCGGTGATCTGCGGGGTCCGCGTCTACGGCTACGAGCCGACCGAGGTCACCGCGCTCGCCGACGTACGCACGGTCTACGGCTTCCACCTCTGCGGAGTCGCGGAGCGGGGGCGCCCCTGGGACGTGGCGGTCAAGCTGGCCGGTCCCGTGATCATGGACATGTCCAAGGAGCCGCCGGGCATCCAGGTCGTCGAGGCGACCGCGGAGGTCATGTTCACCGACCGGGTGAAGCAGATGTTCCCGGCCAAGTACGCGGAGTTGGCGCTCAAGGAGGCGCTTGCCGAGTCGGAGATGGCCGACCAGCGCCGCCGGTACGACGCCGCGGCCGGGCTCTGACCAGGCCAGGTGGCCATACCCGGACCTCGGGCGTCACTCGCGGACACCTATCGCGACGACGGGCCGCGACCGCATGGCGACCCGAGTCGAGATCATGATGGCGGCCGAGCCGAGCAGCGCGGCGACCGCGACGATTCCCAGGTAGACGAGCGGCGGAACGGACGGGATCGGCATCCTGGTCAGCGCGAGGCTCGTGCCGACCACCGACGGGGTGGCGGCCAGGCTTCCGATGAGGACTGCCGCCACCACGATGATCCTCGTCTCGCCGCGCATCATCGCGAACACCTGGCGGCGGGTGGCCCCGACCAGTTGGAGCAGCGCGAACTCGCGAAAGCGTGCGGCGGTCGCCATCACCAGGGTGTTCACCACGGCGATCGCGAGGTAGCCGAGCAGGACCGCGTTGAGGATCAGACCCGTGGCCGACTCGCCGGCGACCGCGGCGCTCTGCGCGGCGATGAACGACTCACGGTCGTTCACCCGAACGGTCGGGAGGTGCTGGACGGCGGCGCGCAACGCGTCGCCGAGCGCCCCGACGTCGGTGCCCGCGGACGCCGCGACGAGCATCGCGAAGTCTAGGCGGTCGGTGGTGTGCTCCAGGACAAGGTCGTGCGGCAGCGTGACGTCACCAAGGCCGAGCCCCCTGTCGTACCGCGCCACCACAGTGGGTCTGATCGGCGTGCCGTCACCGAGGCGGAGGTCGACGGTGTCGCCGAGTGCGGCGCCGAGGGTGTCCGCCGCCATCCGGCTCAACGCCACCGTGTCGCCCCGTAGGTTCGCGACATCGCCGTCGAGCACGTCGAGATCCATCGTCTCGGCGAGCCGGTCACCGATCACCCCCTGAGCCGCGTAGGTCCTGATCTGGGAGCTGCCCACCGGTCCGAAAACCGCAAGCGTCCGCGTGCGGACGACGGGGGTCACCGTCGAGACACCGGAAACCCCCCGGAGTACGTCCGCGACCTCGGGCGACACGCCGGCGGACGTGGACGTGACCGTGTAGTCCGCGCGTAGTCCGTCGGTGGCCTGGTCCTGGGCGGCCGCGCTCGCGGTCGTTCCGCTGAAGAGTTGCCCGGCGGCCAGGGTGATGCCCATGATCAGGGGAGTGGTCGCCGCGGCGAGTCGCCGCGAGTTGGCGTGCGCGTTCGCGGTCGCGAGGAACCCACTGACGCCCGACCGGCGGTTCAACCAGGGTCCTAGCACGCTGACGGCGCCCTGGAGCAACCGCGGCCCCAGCAGCGCGACGGCGAAGATGAGCAGGAACGCGGAGAAGGCCGCACTCTCCGCGGCCCCCTCGCCGGGCAGCGCCAGCGGCAGCACGAACGCCATGGCGAGACCGGCGGGGACCAGCAGCACGCCGACGGTCAATCGGATCCACCCGAGTGTGGGTGGTTCCACCGCGGCCTCGCCGAGCGCGTCCACCGGCCTGAGCCTGGCCGCGCGCCGGGCGGCTATCCAGCCGCCCAGACGAGCGCCGACCAGGCACAGCACCACTGCCCCGAGCACCGGCAGCGGGCTGATCGACAGCTCGAAGTCGTCGGGTACCGCGCCGACCAGGATGAACGCTTCGCGGAGGAGGAGGCTCAGGCCGATGCCGGGAATCACCCCGAGCACCGCCCCCAGCGTGCCCACCACGATGGTCTCGGCGGAGATCATGCCGAGCACCTGCTTCGGGGTCGCGCCGACAGCCCGCAACAGCGCCAGCTCCCGCAGCCGCTGCCGGACGGACAGGGCGAGCGTGCTCGCCACGACGACCATGATGACCAGGACCATGCTGCCGCCGAACGCCAGGGACAGCTCGCTGATGAACGAACGCGTGTTGCCGATGTCGAGGAACTCGGCCTCGCTCCGGTCCCGGTGGGCGTAGACGACCACGTCGGCGAGGGCCGCCTCGATGGCGCTCGCCAACCCGTCGGCACTGACACCCGGTGCGGCCAGCACACCTATCGCGTCCACCCGATCCGGTTGGCCGGTCAGTTCCCGGGCCCGGTCGTCGGTGAAGAACACGGCGGACTGCCGGGCGAGTCGACCTCCGGGTGGACCAGCGATGCCCACCACCCGGTACGTCGACGTGTTCGAGCCGACCGCGAGTCGCACCGACGCGCCGACGGTGACGCCGGCCCGCTCGGCCAACGCGGAGTCCAGCACCACGTCGTTCGGCCCGGTCGGGGCCCGCCCGGCGGTCGTGACGAACGGTCCGAGCGCCGCCGACTGCCAGCCATGCCCGAGCGTGGGAGTACCGGCCGGCCCGGCGAGCACCTCGGCGTCCGCCGTCACGAGGCTGACCGGGACGGTGACGTCGGCGATCGCCTCCCGCACGCCAGGCAGTCGCGCGACGTCGCCGACCAGGTCGGCCGGTAGAGTGGCCCGCTCGCCGAACCGGGGATCCACGTCGTCGGCCACCGGCAGCGCCTGCCTGGCGCCCACCACCAGGTCGGCAGCCTGGTAACGCTCGGGCGGCACGCCCGAGCGCTCGCTGCTCTCCAGCAGGATCCCGCAGGCCGTGATCACCGCCGAACCGCACAGCACCGCGACGAATGCCGCCACGAACCCGCCCTTGCGCCCCCTGATCGTGCTCCAGGCCAGCGCCAGCACGCGCTTCGACAGCACCCGGCGACTCACGGCTCTCCCAGGTGGGTCATCCGCTCGGCGATCTGCTCGACGGACGGTCGGGCCATCTCGCCGGCCAACCGGCCGTCGGCGAGGAACAGCACGGTGTCGGCCTGCGCGGCCGCCACCGGGTCGTGCGTCACCATCAGCACCGTCTGCCCCAGGTCGTCGACGATCTTCCGGAGCAGTGCCAGGACCTGCCGGCCGGTACGGCTGTCCAGCGCACCCGTCGGCTCGTCGGCGCACACCAGGTCGGGCCGGTTGATGAGCGCCCTGGCGATCGCCACCCGCTGTTGCTGGCCACCGGAGAGCTGGCTCGGGCGCCGGTCGTGCTGCTGGGTGAGCCCGACCGCGGCGAGGACATCCGTGAGTCGTTCGGGATCGACAGACCTCTCGGCCAACCGGACGGGCAACGTGACGTTGTCCGCCACGGTCAGCGCACCGAGCAGGTTGTACGCCTGGAAGACGAACCCGATCCGGTCCCGGCGCAGCTCGGTCAACCCGGTCTCGGAGAGGCCGGACAGGTCCGTGTCACCCAGCACGACCCGGCCCGACGTCGGGCGGTCCAGACCGGCCGCGCAGTTCAGAAACGTGCTCTTGCCGGACCCGGACGGGCCCATGACGGCGGTGAACGTGCCGCGCGGGAACCCGGCCGTGACCCCGTCGAGAGCGCGTACCTCGTTCCTCCCCGACCCGTAGACCTTCGACACCGAGTGCAGTCGCACGGCGCACGGTGGCGTCGTGGACATCGGCATCGCGTCCGGCGGCCGCGACCCGGTCGTGGTGGCCTCGACCAGCGCGCCGCGCCGTCTCGATGGGTTCCTGCTGTCGCACCTCATTCGTCCGACGCTAGGGTCCGCGGTATCGGATACCGATACCCTGTACCACCGGATGCGAGGTACAGCTGGCTGTAGTGCCGCGGGCGGTGGCCACCGGGCAGACTCGCCGTCGTGTCGGGAACGCGAGGGGACGCCACCCCGAGCAGAAGGGGCATCCGGTGACGTCGGCTCGACGATGGGCGCAGGTGTGGCGGGCCGGGGTCTACCTCCTGGGATCGCTGGCCACCGGGATCGCCACGCTGCTCGCGCTGCCGCTGCTGTGGCATCCGAGGCTCGCCCGACGGTGGGCGAACTGGCACCGGGACCGCGCCGGGCGACTGCTCGGGACGCCGTTGACGTCCCGCCCGCCCCTGCGCGCGAGGGGACGCCAGGCGTGGACCGATCCGGCCACGCCCCGCGACCTGCTCTGGCTGCCGGTGAACGTCACCACCGGAGTGGCGCTCGGCCTGTTCGCGCTGCTGTGCGTGGGCAACCTCCTGACCGCGGCGGTCGCCACACCACTGTGGTGGGCGTTCGCGCCGGAGAGTCGACCACGGCTGTTCGTCGACATTCCGGTGACCGACTGGGCGGCGGCCCTCACCCTCGGTCCGCTGCAGATCCTGCTGCTCGCCGCGCTGGCGTACCTGGCGTTCGTGCCGATCGCCCGCGCGCACGCCCGGCTCTGCCTGGTGGTGCTGTCGCACTCGGCAGCCGAACAGCTCGCCGACCGGGTCGCCGTGCTGACCCGTACCCGGGCGGACGTGCTCGACGCGCACGGCGCGGAGCTGCGCCGCATCGAGCGCGACCTGCACGACGGCACCCAGGCGCGGCTGGTGGCCATCGCGATGCGGCTGGCCGTGGCCCGGCGGGCGCTGTCCGACAGTCCCCGGGACGAACAGTTCCTGGAAGGACTTCTCCGCGACGCGCACGAGGGAACCGAGGAGGCGATGACCGAACTCCGCGACGTGATCCGAACCGTCTACCCGCCGATCCTCGCCGACCGCGGTCTCACCGGCGCACTGACCGCCGTGACGGCCCGCTGTGGCGTGCCGACCCGGCTGGACGTCGACAACCTCGAAACGGTACCGGCGGCGGTGGAGTCCGTCGTCTACTTCGCCGTCGCCGAGGCACTCACGAACGTCGCCAAACACAGCCGGGCGACCACGGCCGGCGTACGGGTGCGCCGCACGGCGGACCTGTTGTCGGTGGTTGTCACCGACAATGGTGCCGGCGGCGCCGACGATCAGTTGGGCACCGGTCTGGCCGGCATCCGGCGTCGGGTGCTCGCGCTCGACGGCACCGTCGACGTCGACAGTCCGGCCGGCGGGCCGACGACGATCACCATGGAGCTGCCGTGCGGGTCGTGATCGCCGAAGACAACGTGCTGCTGGCCAGCGGACTGGAACTGCTGCTCACCAGCGTGGGGTTCGACATCGTCGCGATCGCGGGCGACGCCACCGGCTTCCTCACCGCTGTCCGGGACCACCGGCCCGACGTCACAATCGTCGACGTCCGGCTGCCGCCGTCATTTCGCGACGAGGGCATCCGAGCCGCCCTGCAGGCCCGACGGGAGCACCCCGGCCTGCCGGTCCTGGTGCTGTCGCAGTACGTCGAGCAGCAGTACGCCGCCGAACTCCTCTCCACCACCGGTGGCGGCGTCGGCTACCTCCTCAAGGACCGCGTCAGCCGGGTGGACGAGTTCGTCGACGCCCTGCGCCGAGTAGCCGCCGGTGGCACCGCCATGGACACCGAGGTCATCGCCCAACTCCTCGTCAACCGCAGCGACCCGATCGCCGTCCTCACCCCCCGCGAACGCGAGGTCCTCGCGCTGATGGCGCAGGGGCACGACAACAACACAATCGCCGGCCGGCTCGTCATCACCGACAACGCCGTGCACAAGCACATCGGCAACATCTTCCACAAACTCGGCCTCGCCGTCACCGACAGCGGCCATCGCCGCGTCCTCGCCGTCCTCGCCTACCTCAACGGCGCGGGCCACACCGACGGCGACTGAGGCTCTCCGCGCGAAGACCTCTCCACGGCTCGACGGCGCATCTCCTGAACGCGGCGCTACCGCTCGAGGTGGAGCGTGCCGGCGATGCGGTCCACCGCCTGCTTCGCCTCGACCAGGCTCGCGCCGGTCTGGTTGCGGTAGGCGCGAACGGCGTGAATCGTCCGGCCGCCCTCCAGGTGCCGGACGACCTCCGGGTCCACGGGCTCGGCGATGCCGAGGTGATCCATGATCAGATCGAGCTTCCGCTGCACGGCCGCGAGTTGGGTCGCCGAGCGGCGCCTCTCCTGGGACATCGCCCCGACCGCGATTCCCACCGACCCGATCGCGGCGATGACGAGAAACGTTGACACCCACGGATCCATCCGCACATCCAATCACCGCCGCGCAAGCGAGGGCACCACCGAGTCGGCACCGTCCGCAGCACTGTCGACCGCCATCGGCGTGCGCGGGGCCGGGCCGGATGTATCCGCGTCGGCGGCGGCGCGACGTGTTGCGGCGCCGAGGCGGCGATACGGTCCCCAGCCGCGTGCGCGGCCATCTCGAACGCGGTCCGGTCGGTGTCGGTCAGCCTGAACGCCTGGGCCAGCAGCCGAACGGTGCCGGAGCCCGGCGCCGCGACCTGGCCGGATTCGATGTAGCGGATGTGGCGCACGCTCAGGCCGGCCTTCTCGGCCAGTTCCTGGGTGATCAACAATCTGGTGCGGTGCCTGCGGACGACGTCGCCGAACACTCGGGCCCTCGGACGCGTCAGGCGGCGCCCCCAAGTGCGCCCGCATCAATGAACATGCTAGTAACCCCCCGTGGTCATCGGGAGACAGTATCGAGCTGGTTCTGTCGATCACTAGACTGCGGTGGCCGGACGGGCGGACCGGTCAACGATCACGAAAGCGCGAGGACCATGGCCAGCAACGGGATCGTCGTGCTCTCCGGCCCTCCGTGCTCGGGCAAGACCACGGCGCGAAAGGTTCTGGCGCGGCAACGGGCCACTCCAGGCCGGGTCCACCTGGAGGTCGACAGCCTGTTCGCGCTGCTGTTCCCCGACTCCGATCGCAATCGTGACGACCGCATGCACGCGTACGCCGGCGCGCACCTCCTGGCCCGCATGCTTGTCGACGGTGGAGAGACAGTGGTCCTGGAGTGCACCTACGCGCGCCGTGACCAGCGCGCCAGTCTCCGGGAAGCGTTTGTCGGCTCCGCCGCGCCACTGTGGGTCGTCGAGTTTCTCGTGACTCCCGACGAGGCCGTGCGTCGGTTCCGGGAGCGTCACCAAGCCACGGATCTCGACGAGACGCTCGTCCGCGAGCGGGCGGAGGCGTTCCCCTACTTCGACGGAGCCCTCCGCGTGGAGTCGTCCTCGGAGGCCCCGGAGGAGCACGCACAGCGCATCATCACCTGGCTGCGACAGGGCCCTCGACCGGTGGACCGGGACGCGTGGGTCCGGTCCGGAAGAGCCTGGAACTGAGGGCCCGGTCGTGGTCAGCCCAACGAGAGAGTCACGTCGTCGACGTCGAAGGCGGTGACGCCGTTGCCGGCGGTCTCGCTGGCGAGGAAGCTGACCGTCGCGGTGCGATCGGTCGTCGCCGTCCCGGTCGACATCCCGTACTGCCGCCACGGCGACCCGCCGTCGAAGGCCAGCGAGAACCTCGTCTTCGGGGGTACCCCGGTGACGGCCAACCCGACATTCAGGTAGTCGCCGCGGCTGGTCTCCGTGGTGGTGGTGCGGACCCAGAAGCGGACCGTCAGGTCGCAGCCGGCCGGCACGGTGGCTGTGGTGCGCAGCAGGTCGCCACGCGTCACGTCCAGTCCCGCGAAGGTGGCGTACGCGTTACCGGCGTGCGCGGGCCGGGCCGGGTCGCCGAACACGACGATGCGGGGGCCGGCGGTCCAGCCGGTGGTGCCGTGCTCGAAGCCCGGGTTCGGGTGGATCTGCCCGGCGCAGGGCGCGTCGGCCGCATGTTGGACGGGGGACGCGCCGCCCGTGACCAGGAGCAGCAGAGCCGCGGCCGAGGCGGTGGTGACGAGGGCCTTCATCAGTTCTCCTCATGGCAAGACATTCGGGACGGTCGATATCATCTGACCATGCGTGCTGCCCGTCCGCGCGTCAAGGCCTTGGTGGTGTCGGCTCTGCTGCTGGCGGCCGGACGTCGTCCGGGCCGGTGCGACTCCCGGTGGTCGGGCATGCTGTGCGGATGCGACAGGTCACCGTGCTCGGTAGTTGCGGTGCCTTTCCCGAGCCGGGCCGTGCCTGTAGCGGGTTCGCGATGGAATGGGGCGGCTACCGCCTGGTCCTCGACCTGGGCTACGCCACGCTGCCGCGGCTGCTCGGGCACTGGCCGGATGGCGCCGTCGACGCCGTCGTCATCACCCACGAGCATCCCGATCACTGCATTGACCTGCACGGGCTGTTCCGGATGCGGTTGTACGGTGACGTCGCTGGACCACGGCTGCCGTTGTACTGCCCACCCGGAGTGCTCGACCGGCTCGGCGGCCTGGAGCCGGACGCCGACCTACGGGCGGTCTTCGACGTGCATCCGCTGCCCGGCGCCTACCGGGTGGGACCGTTCGACCTGACCGGGCTGTCGCTCCCGCACTACGTGCCGAACGTGGGCATCCGACTACAGGCGGACGGGATGGCCCTGGCCTACTCCGGGGACACCGGCCCGACCCCCGTGCTGGCCGATCTCGGTCGCGACGCCGACCTGTTCATCGTCGAGGCCACCGACCATGCCGGCGAGACCAACCAGCCGACACGCAATCTGATGACCTCCACCGAGGCCGGTCACTGGGCGCGCCGGGCGGGCGCCCGCCGACTGATGCTCACCCACTTCTGGCCGGGCAATGACCGGGCCGCCGCCGTGGCAGCCGCACAGCTGGAGTTCGACGGTGCGGTGCTCGCGGCCGAAGAGGGCCTCGCCGTCCGGCTCGGGACAGCAGATCGCTGATCACCCCGCCCGCCGTGACGCGCACCGTCAACGGCGGCCGGCGTCACCGCTTTACGGGTGGGCCGCGCCCGATCTGCTGCTGGCCCGCTGAGGTAGTGTCGGGCCAGCTCAGCGGGCCGTGGCAGGTCGGGCAGAGGCTGCCTGCGGCACCTCGGGCCGCGTGACCGGAGGAGTCGATGCCCAGATGACGGCAGAGCGGTCTTTGCCCACCCAGGACGAGGTGCTCGGATACTTCGACACGCTGTCGAACTGGGGGCGGTGGGGCGACGACGACGAGCGCGGGACGTTGAACCACGTCACCGACGACGTCCGGCTGGCGGCGGCCCAGGCCGTTCGCCATGGCAGGAGCGTGTCGTGCGCGTGGGAGATCGCCGTACCGGAGGACATGGAGCGGGCGACGACGACGTGCCCGTGTGCCGCCGACATGCCCGGTGCCGAGAACATCCCGGTGCCCGCGTTCCACGCCGACCGGCGCTGGGGTTTCTCGACCGAGCGGCTCGGCATCACGTTCCACGGCAACACCCTCACCCACATCGATTCGCCGTGCCACCTCTTCTGGGACGGCGCGATGTACAACGGGCGGTCGCACTCGTTCGTCGACGCCGCGACCGGATCGGCGTGGGCGGCCGTCACGGCGGCGGCGGACGGGATCATCACCCGAGGTGTCCTGCTGGACGTCGCGGCGGTCCGCGACGTGCCGTGCTTGGAGCCGGGGGAGGGTGTGTTTCCCGACGATCTGGAGAAGGCCGAGCGACGCCAGGGTGTGCGGGTGCGACCCGGCGACGCGGTGCTCCTGCGGACCGGCTTTGGTCGTCGCCGGCACGAGACCGGCGCGGCCATCGGTCTCACGCAGGCCGGCTGGCATGCGTCCTGCCTGCCGTGGCTGCAGGAACGGCAGGTCGCGCTGATCGGCGCGGACACCCCCCAGGACGTTCAGCCGTCGGGGTACGAGGACGTGTTGATGCCGGTCCACGCCGTGAGCCTCGTCGCGATGGGTCTGTGGCTGCTCGACAACTGCGACCTGGAGGCGTGCGCCGCGACGGCGGCTGAGCTGGGCCAGTGGGACTTCCAGCTCGCCGTCGCGCCGATCCGCTTCGCCGGCACGTCCGGCAGCCCGGTCAACCCGATCGCCACCTTCTGAGCGACGGTCGGCCCGGGGCCGTACATCTCCGGCATGGGCCGCGAGGACCAGCGTAGCGACACCAGTCGATATTGCTGGATCGGCCGCGGGTGTGCTGGAATGGCTGGCATCGCCGCAGCACGGGGGCAACCGTGCTGGAAAACGGGCAGCACGGGAGCAGCGCGGTGTCGACGTGGAGCCACGTCGGCAGACGCCGCCGCATCGCCGGGCCACTTCCACGGTATTCCGGCTCCACCCACACGGGTGGGGCCCAACATCATGGAGGATGACCATGCGCCGTTTCCTCGCGGTGTGCACCGCCGCCCTGATCCTCGGCACCACGGCCGGCAGCATTCCGGCCGCCGCGTCCGGTGCCTCCTCGCGCTCGTGCACCCGTGGCCTGCTCTTCTGCGAAGACTTCGAGCGGTTGCCGCACGGCGGTGCCAGCTCGTTGGACTGGGGCATCGACACGCGCAACGGCACGCTCACCGTCGAGCGTGCCCGCCACGGCAACCAGGTGCTGCGTGTCCACACGGTGGACAACGGGCGCGCATTCCTGCGCGTCGACGACTTCGCCGCGCCGGGCAACCGCTTCTACGGCCGGATGCGGCTGCGCGTCGACGCCTTCCCCACCGCGCCCGACTGGGCGCACTTCACACTCGTTGAGGCGACCGGCAGCGGTAGCCCGGAGGTCGTCCGTCCGGTCGGCGGCCAGTACGCGCCCACGGTCCCCGGGATCTTCTGGGGTGTGGGCGCCGACGGCGGCCCGACCGGCGACTGGACCAACTGGCGGGAGTCCGCCCCGGTCACCGAGGACACCTGGCAGTGCTTCGAGTGGAAACTCGACCCGACCGACAACCGCGTCACGGTGTGGATCGACGGTGTGGCGAACCCGGACCTGACCGCTTCCACGACCGAGCACGGCGGCAACGACGTGCCGTTCATCCTGCCGACGGTGAACACGGTGAAGATCGGCTGGCAGCTCTACCAGGGCGGCACCACACCGGGGGAGTTCGACCTCTGGATCGACGACATCGCGCTCTCCACCAGGAGGCTCGGCTGCTGATCCCGTTCGCACGTGTCACGGCGGCCCGTCACCGGGCCGCCGTGACCGGCCCCGCCGGTGGGCGACACCGGCCGGCGGCACGGACGCGAAGCGTCAGCCAGGTTTGACGCTGGCGAGGTGGACGAGCAGGTGCACCAGCCGGTAGGCCTCGGCGATGTCGGCGGCGCGGAAGGCGACCGTCCGGCCGCCGGCCAGGCGGCTCACACCCGGCACCAGGAGCGCGAGGTCGACCATGTACGGGCCGTACAGGTCGACCTCGACGTCCACCGGCCCGGTCAGCTTCGGCGCGGGGATCGACGCGCGGCGGGTGACCGCGTCGGCGGCAGCGCGGCGCAGCCGCTCCCGCGCCTCCTGCGGGTGCAGCGCCACCGCGGCGGCCTGACCCAGGGTCTGCTTGACGGCGACGGTGACCGCCGAGGGTGCCAGCTCGCTGAATTCGGCGCAGGCGGTGTCGTCCCCACTGAGCAGTACGACAGGCACGCCCAGGTGTCCCGCCATGGCGGCGTTGAGGCCGATCTCGCCCAGTGACCGTCCGGCCACTCGCACGTCGAGGATGGCGTCACTGATGGTGTGCGCCAGCACGGCGGGCCCGGCGCCGGCCCGAGCGTGATAGCCGATGAACAGGACAGCGTCGGTCTGCTCGTCCAGCCCGGCGAGCATGCCCAGCGGACGGGGTTTGCCCCGGACCAGGTGAGCGCGCCTGTCGAGGTCCTCCGGCAGGAGGTTCCGGAACGTGCCGTGTGCGTCGGCGACCCACACCACGGCCGCGGGTTCGGCGTCGAAGACACCGGCGATCGCCGCGTTCGCCTCGGCCGTCATCAAGGCCCGGCCGCGCTCGTAGTCGTACCGATCCGGATTCGTCTCGCTGGAGTGCACGATCCCCGAGATGCCCTCCAGGTCCACCGAGATCAGTGCCTTCATGGTTCTGGGACCCTACGCGCTCCCGGCACCATGGTCGACCGCACCACCACCCACCGTGTACGAGTAGGGCACCGCGGCCACCTCCGTGGCGAATCCGGTACGGGCGTCGAGGGTGGTCACCGTCAATGACCCGGTGACCGGTTCTCCCACCGGTTCGTCGGCGCTGAAGAGCACGGTGACCCGGCCGCTCTGCCCCGGCGTCAGCGTCAGCGGCGTGGTGGGCCCGGTCGACCCTTCGACCACCCGCCGCCAGTGACTGCCGGTGGACGAGGTGACCCGCCGGTCGGGGAGTCGGGTCAGGGCGTTCGCCTGGCAGTCCACTCGGGCCGGCGGTTGGGGAGCACCGCCGAACGGCCCGGCCCGGTTGGCGTTGCAGATCCAGGTCGTGGCCGACACCTCCGTCGACGAGACGAGCACCTCCGAGTGCCGGCCGGCGGTTCCGGCCAGGTCCGGGTCACCGACGTAGTAGCCGTTCTCGCCGTACGGCTGCGTGTCCAGCACGTGCGGCACCGTCGAGTCGGCCGCCATCCGCAGCCGCGTCGTGCCGGTCGGCACCGCGAAGCGAGGGTAGACGTCGACGGCGGACACCGGTGTCTGATACGTCGCCGACGTCACCGGCCGCAACGGCACCTCGCCCACGGCGTCCAACCGGGCGTCCACGAGGTACGACGCCGGCGCCGTACCGGTGTTGGTGATGGTGAGGGTGGCCTCGGTCGGCCGCCCCGCCGGCAGCGCGGCTCCCGCCGGGACGCCGGTGGCCAGCACCGACGCCGGGGCGAACCCCACCCGGCCGTGGAACGGCTGGCTGGTCCGGACCGTGGCGGTCGGTGCGGTGAGCACCAGCACCACGGTCCAGCGACCTGGCTGCGGGGTACGCCGGACCAGGTCCAGCCGGGGCGGCGCCGTGGTTCCCGCGGAGCGCGAGCTGCTGGCCGCGAGCGGCATCCCGGCCGGGTCGACGAGCAGTCCCCACACCTCCAGCCCCGGGTCGTCGCCGGCCCGTACCGACACGGCCAGCGCGGGCTTCCCGGCCGGTACGTCGAACTGGAAGCTGCGCCGCTGCCCGAGCAGCGCCCACCCGGCGAGGGCGCCGTTGCCGCCGGAGAAGGTGCCGCCGAAGCTGCCGCCGGCGGGACCGGTCGGGATCAGCGCCCGCAGTCCCAACGGAAGCGCCGCGTAACCCGTCGCGCCGGCGACGGTCACGGCGGCCGACGAGTCACCGGCCGTGGTCGGCAGGCGGACCGGCAGCGAGGCGGTCGTCGTACCGCCGGGCGGCACGACGACCGAGGGGCCGTCGCGCACGGTCAACCGCAGCGCGGTGACGTCGTACCGGACCGCACCCACCGGCGGCGTCCCGTCGTCGCGGGTCCAGATCGCCACGGTCCAGCGGCCCGGCCGCGGTCGGGCCACCGTCACCCGCCCGTACCCTCCGTTGCCCAGCGGCAGTGAGTAACCGGCGAGCCGGCCGGCGGGATCGAAGACGCTCACCGCGACGGGCGCGGCATGCGCTCGGGGGTCCCAGGCCACCGCGGCCTGGAGCTGGTCGGTACCGCCGGGCACGGTGACCGGCACCCGGCGGGCGCTCGCCGGTACGCCGTCGGCGTCGACGAAGGCTGTCCCCGCCCCCGCGGCCGGCGTCACCTGACCGACGGCGAGGCTGCGAGCCGGCGCGGTGGACCGCAGGCCGACGGTGACGCGACGGGCACGCCCGCCCGGATTGGTGAGGTGCACCGCGACCGGTGTGACCTGCCCCGCCGCGCCGGTGACGCGCGCCGTCGAGGTGGCGACGAGCAACCCCGCCGCGTCCCGCGACACCGGCCGACCAGCGGCGTCGGCGGGCTGGGCGGCGGGAGCCGGATGGTCGGTCAGAGCTGCGGCCAGCCGCACCGCGGCGAGGGTGTCCACCCGCCCGGCGCCCTGCTGGTCGGCCGGCTGGCGCAGGTCGGTCGCGGAGCTCAGGAGGATGCGTTTGACCTGCTCGGGGGTCGGGGAGTCGCCGGTATGCCGGCGGACCGTCTGGATCACCAGCGCCGCCGCCCCGGCCACGAACGGCGCTGCCGCGCTGGTGCCGCCGAACAGGAAGAACGGGCTGGGGGTGCCGCCGTCGAAGAAGGAGACACAGCTCTGGTAGCGCGCGGTGTCGGTCGAGCAGGCAGCCCACCCGGTGTCGCCGGGCGCCACCAGGTCGACGGTGCGGGGTTCGGTCTGCGCGGTGCCGCCGGAGCTCAACGCGGACACCGAGTCGGACCGGTGGCCGCCGTCGCCGAGCGGCGACCCGCCGTACCCGAGCTGGCCGTAGGCGCGCAGTTGGGTGCTCGCGCCGACGGCGATGACGTCCGGGTCGCTGGCCGGCGAACCCAGGGTGCCGTCCGGCCCGGCATCCCCGCTGGCCACCACCACTGTCACCCCCGCGGCGACGGCCGCGTCGTTGGCCAGCCGCAGGGCGTTGGCGGCCGTGTCCGGATAGCCGTAGCCCACCAACGACTCGTTCAGCACGTCGACGCGTTCGTGCAGCACCGCCCACTCGATGCCCTGCAGGACGACCGACGTGGGCGCCGCGACGTTGCTGAAGACCTTGGCGACGTGCACGGTGGCGGCCGGTGCGACGCCGAGGATCCGCATCGGACACGGTCCGTCGGGCCGGTGCGCCGGATGCGCGTACCGCCCGGCGTCGTAGACGCCGACGCCCTGGGCCGCCACGACACTCGCGTCGCCGAAGGATTCCAGGATGTACGAGGGGGCGTCCAGGCCGTCGCCGGTGAAGTCGGCGTAGCCGGCCACGACCGACCGCCCGTCGCGGACGAACTCGGCCGCCGCCGGGTCGATCGCCCCGCCGAGCACGCCGACCCGCACCCCGGACCCGTCGGCCAGGTCGTGGGCGCCGGGCCCCAGGGCCGATCCGACGGTACGCGTCAACGCCAGCCCTTCCGGTTCGGTCAGCGGCGGCTCATCCGGCCCGGCGCAGCTACGGGCACCCGTCGCGGCTCCGTCGACCGGTGGCGCGGGCCGGCGCGAAGCGACCGGTTGGCGCAGTCGCAGCGGGGTGTCGGGCAGGACGGCTCGTACCCCGGGTCGGGTCGCCAACTCGGTGACGGCCCGCTCCGGCAGGGTCGTGGCGATGGCGTTCACCAGGCGCAAGGGCGCCACCCGGGTGGCGCCGACGCGGCGCAGGTCGGTGAGCATCGGCTGCTGGTCGGCGGTGATCCGGGCGGCCCGGTCGGCGAGCGGTCGCCCGCCGGCGGTGTCGTGCTGGTCGGCGAGGACGACGATGACGGCCCGGACCGGACCGGCGCCGACCGCCGCCGGTGGGGCCACGGCGGCTACCGGTCCGGTGGCCAGGGCCGGCGTCAGGAGGGCGGCCAGCAGTCGGTGCGGGGCGGTCAGTGGCACGGTGGGCGTCCTTACGTGCTGGTGGTGGCGGTGGACGAGCCGATCAGGCGGCGGCGCGACGTTCGGTGACGAGGACCCAGCCGAAGGTGGCGAGTTGCAGGGCGACGAGCGCGAGGAAGCCGACGCCGTTCCAGAAGGCGAGCCCGTCGACCGGAGCGTCGAGCCCGTCGACGGCCAGCCGGACCATCGTGACCATGGCGGGCACCGTGAGGGCCAGCAGCGCCGCGGTGACGGCGAGCGAGCCCAGCAGGTAGAACGGCGCGTACCAACGGATGATCCGCAGTTCCCGGACCGGCACACCGCCGAGGTCGTGCCCGGGGTCGCGGCCGACCAGCCGCCGCACCTGGTTGGCCAGCCACCGCCGGGTGTCACCCATCAGGTCACCCAGCCGCAGCCAGTTGCCCAGCACGTAGTAGACGTCCGTGCGCATGAACACCAGGAACTGGTAGACCACCGACAGCGTGAGCGTGTAGACGACGCCGCGCACCAGCCGCTCGTGCACGCCGGCGAGTTGCAACACCAGGCAGACCGACATGAGCAACAGGTCCCAGGTCAGCCCCGCCAGGTACGGGGCGTACCGGCGGCGTCGGGGCACGGACCGGACGGCCGACATCTCCGTCTGCGCCACCAGGAACCACAGCCTTCGGCTGATCGAGAGCCGTCCGGTGACGCCCAACGCCCGCACGGTGGCCGCGTGCGCCAACTCGTGCAGCAGCACCAGCACCCACGCCACCATCGCGACGACCAGGGCGTTGGCCAGCACCCCGTCCAGCAGGAACGCGTCGGCCGGGGCGGGCCGCAGCGAGGGTACGAGCGCCAGTAGCGACGGCACGGTCAACCAACCGCCGACGTAGAGCAGCCGCATCGGCGGCGCGAGCAGCCAGGCCACCCGGTGCGGGGGCAGGTTCGCCAGCAGCGCCACACCCCGGCGGGACACCTCGGCGGCGACCGGTGGGGTGCCGTTCTCCGGCGCGTTCCCGTCACCCGTCGTGGCGTCCACGCGCAGGAAGCCGCAGGACGCGATGCCGTCGAGGAAGTCGGCGAGGTCCGGCTCGGTGCCGTACCGGTCGGCGAACCGCCGGCGGACCTCGCCGAGCGGCAGCCCCTCGCCGAGCCACCGGACGAGGTCGACGCCCTCGGCCGGCAGCTCGACGAAGTCGCCGGTGTCGACCCGGCCGACCTCGCACACACCGTCCTCGCTCTCGCCGATGTGCAGCGGATGCAGCCGGACGACAGTGGTGTCGGCGAGCGTGCTGGTCACGCCGCGGACCCGGAGGCGACGGTGGCCCGCGGGCCGCCGGGGCGGGGCACCCGACCGTCCGGGCCGCAGGCGGCGCAGTCGTCGAGCAGCGTGCCCTCGGCGAACTGCGTCTCCATCCGGTGCACGTCGACGACGAGCTTCCGGCCGACGATGACCGGCTCCGCCATGCCGGTGAGGTGCTTGACGGCCTCCAGGGCGGCCAGGTTGCCGATCATGCCGGCCATCGGCGCGTTGCACGGGTTGATGGTCCGGTCGCCGATCACCCCGACCACGTACTCGGCCATCGGCGTGTACTCCGGGTGGTTGGCCGCGGCGTCCTGCTCGACGCACTGGAAGCAGGCGGTCTGGTAGGGCACGTGCAGGAAGAGGCTGACCGTGAGCCCGTCGTTGGAACCACGCATCCACGCGGTGCCCTCCCGCAGGGCAGCCTCGTTCAGCCACTGGTAGAGCGTCAGGCGTGGCCGGTCCGCGGCGCAGATCACCAGGTCCCGGCCGGTCATGGCGGCGCGGGCGGCCTCCACCCCGTCGACCCGCGCGTTACGTGCGCTGATCCGCACGTGCGGGTTGATCTCGGTCAGCCGGCGGACGGCGGCGGTCACCTTGGGCTGCCCGACGTCGGCGTCGGTGTACAGCACCTGGCGGTTGAGGTTCATCAGCTCCACGTCGTCGTCGTCGACGAGCAGGATGTCGCCGACCCCGATGGCGGCCAGGCTCATGGCCACGTACGACCCGAGGCCGCCGATCCCCAGCACCGTGACCCGGGCGTCGCGCAGCCGGAGCTGGAAGTCGGCCGCGGTCAGCGGCGGCTTGTGGAAGTACGAGAAGAACTCCAGGTTGCGCCGGTACCGCTCGCGTTCCACGGCCGGCAGCCGAGCCGGCGGGGGTACGGCGGCGTCCTCCACGAAGCCCATCCCGATCAGCGCGTCGACGGAGTCGTCGACGTCGCCGGCGCTGATGCCCGGATCGTGCTCCGCCATCGCGTCCGCCAGTTCGGGCCGGGTCCGGGTGCCGTCCAGCAGGCTCAACAGGTGCCAGGTATTGCCGCGCTCGTCGTCGACCATCTCCGAGGCGATGCCGTAGTCGCCGCCGCCGATGCGGATGCGGCCGTCGCCCAGCGGGATGGGTGGAAACACGCTCTTGATGCGGGGTCGCCTCATCCGTACTCACTCCTTCGGGTGCTCAGGTCGTGGTGGCGGTCCTGGTCACCGCCCGCACGGGCGGTGACCAGGACACTCGGGTCAGCAGTCCGTGCAGGGGCTGCAAGCGCAGATGACAGTGGTCTCGATCTTCTCGAGACGACGGATCTGGATCTTCATGGCGACACCTCCCTCCCGGGTCTTCCGACCGGCCCGACCGTGACCGGCGGAGGCCGCCGGTGCCCGGACCAGCACCTCGGTGAAGTCTGTGGCGGGCCGCCGGGCCGTGGGTGAATCCCGGACGATCCCGGATGGCCACCACCGGCGGCCCTCCGGTGCGCTCGGCGGATCCGATCAAGGACAAATCAGGTGACGCCGCCGGACCGTGCGGGTCTAGTAGGACGACAAGCCCGAGATCAGGACCGTGCAGGAGTCGCCGTGACCGAGTCGCTGCCGAGTGGAGGCGGTGTGGCGCCGCCGGATCCCGGGCCTGCCGACTCACTCGACGACGTGGCCCAACGGCTACGGATGTTGAAGGTGTGGGCCGGTGACCCGTCCTACGACACGATCAAGAGTCGGATCAACGCCGCCGGGAAGGCCACCGGCCGGCCCGGTGGTCTGCTGGCCAGGCGGACGACGGTCGCCGACTGTTTCCGGGACGGTCGACGGCGGCTCAACACCGATCTGGTGATCGCCATCGTCGAGGCCATGCACCCGGACGTCGGGTACGTGGCGCAGTGGCGGCAGGCGCTTCGGGTCGTCGGCGGGGAGGCCCGAGCGGCATCGCAGGTGCGGGTCCAGGACGACCTGCCGCAGGATCTCCCCGGTTTCGTCGGTCGTACCGCCGTGGTGAACCGGCTCCGACGGGAGCTACACAGGAGCGACCTGGACGACGACCCGGTCGTCCTGGCGATCCAGGGCATGGCGGGCGTCGGCAAGACCCACCTCGCCATCCACGCCGCGCATGCCGTGCACCGACGGAAACCGTTCGACCGGATCCTCTTCGTCAACCTGCGCGGGTTCCACCCCGACCCCGGTCAACCGCCGGCCGACCCGGCCTCGGTCCTGGAGGGCTTCCTGCGCCTGCTCGGCGTCGCCGGCCAGCAGATCCCGTACGACCTGCCCGCCCGGGCCGCCGCCTACCGCCGCATCCTGGCCGGCACCCACACGCTCGTGGTGCTGGACAACGCCAGCGACGCCGAACAGGCCCGCCCGTTGCTGCCCGACACCCCGGGCTGCCCGGTGCTGATCACCAGTCGACGCGACCTCGGCGACCTGCCGCACGCCACACGGCTCACCGTGGGCCTGTTCACTCCGGACGAGTCGGCCGCGCTGCTCGCCGGGGGCGGCCCGCCCCTCCCCGCCGGCCCCGACCCGAACGCGGTGGCCCGGATCGCGCAGCGGTGCGGCCACCTCCCCCTCGCGCTCGGGCTGGTCAACGCGCACCTCAGAAGCACCTCCGGCTGGACGCTCACCGATCACGCCGACCGGCTCGACGAGCGTCACCACCAGCGCCGCCTCGACGTCAGCGTGGAGCTCGCCTTCGACCTCTCCTACCGCGAACTGCCCACCGAACGGCGACGGCTGCTGCGCTTCGTGGCGGCACATCCCGGCGATGACTTCGACGCCCGGGCCGTCGCTGCCCTCACCGGCGTCCGCCCGTCCGACGCGGAGATCCATCTGCGCCACCTGCACCGGGACCACCTGCTGCAACAGGCCGTCCCCGGTCGGTACGCCCTGCACGACCTCATTCGCGCGTACGCCGCCGCCCGGTGCGGCGACGAGGACCCACCACCCGAACGGCGGGCAGCCCTGACCCGTCTGTTCGACTACTACGCGGCCACCACGGCCGCCGCCGTGGGCGTCCTGTACCCGGCCGGATCGCACCGCGAGCCGTCATCCGGCGGCGTGCGGGTCGCGGCGCCGCTCGACGCGGACACCGCCCGCGGCTGGCTGGACACCGAGCGCCCGGCTCTGGTCGCCGTCGCCGCTCACACCGCCGCCCACGGCTGGCCCTCCCACACCACCCGGCTGTCGGCCAGCCTGTTCCCGTACCTGCACGGCGGGTATCCCACCGACGCCCTCGCCATCCACGAGCACGCGCGTACCGCCGCTCGCCGTGCCGGTGACTCAGCCGGACAGGCCCACGCCTCGACCAGCCTCGGCGCCACCTACGCGCAGCTCGGCCGGTACGGGCCGGCCACCGAGCACCTCCAGCAGGGCCGGAACCTGTTCCGACGGGTGGGTGACCAGGTCGGCGAAGCCCGCGTACTTGTCAACCTCGGTGTCATCGAGTCGCAGCTCGGCCGCAACCGATCCGCCGCCGCCAGCTACGGCCGAGCCCTGACCCTGTTCCGGCAGGCCGGCCACCAGGCCGGGGAGGCACACGCGCTGAACAACCTCGGTGAGGTCGAAGCGCAACTGGGTCGGTACGGGCTGGCCGCCAAGCACGTGCAACGGTCCCTGATCCTGTTCCAGCGACTCGGTGGCCGTACCGGGGAAGCCTGGACGCTGAACACCCTCGGCGACATCGAGATACGGCTGGGTCGGCACCGGGCCGCGGGGATCCACCTGGAGCGGGCCCTGGCCGTGTACCGCCAACTCGGCAATCACACGGGCACGGCCTGGACGCTGAACAGCCTCGGCACGCTGCACACCCGTCTCGGCCAGACAAGCCGCCATCACCAGCAGTCGCTCGACATCTTTCGCGAGACCGGCGAACGGTACGGGGAAGCCAGCGCGCTCAACGGAATCGCCGAGGCGGCTCGTGTCACGGGCAACGTCGCCGACGCCCTTGTCCACCACGGGGCGGCACACGCGATCGTCGTCGAGATCGGCGCGTACCACGAGCACGCCCGTACCCACGCCGGCCTCGGTCACGCCCACCGCGCTCTCGGGGCCCCCACGTCCGCCCGTGCTCACTTCCTACGGGCGCTCACCCTCTACGCCGACCTGGACATGCCCGAGGCCGAGGAGATCCGCGCCCACCTCACCGCCCTCGACGGCGACGGCGTCGAACCCGGGAGCCCGGACCTGACGGGACAGCTCCTGGTGAGCACCGTGAGCTGCGGTTGATCGGCGCCGTTCCGCCAACTCCACGGTGACGCGCTACTCGGGTACGCGGTCGGGCCGCGGACCGAGCTGGCTGATCTCGTACCCGTCGGGGTAGCTCCTGGCGTTGATCCCGTCGGCGAACAGCGCCGTCTTCCGGGGCGCTCCGAACCACCGCTGCGCCCTGGCCCGCGTCTTCAGACCGAGGTGCAGGCCGGCCCGGACCGGCCACGCCGGCGCCTCAACCCGCATGGCGCGGCGGAGCGGCGCATCGTACATCGCGCTGACCAGCGCGTTTCCCAGCGGCGCGAGCATCCGGGGGATCCGGGTGAGCATCAGCATCCGGGTGGCCCGCTCGATGGCCGCCGCGTCGTCGTTGGGCTGGAGGTGCACTGCGTCGTGGGTGTCGAACCAGGTCTCGAACTCGTCGTACGACCCGGGGATGTCCGTGATGCCCATCCGCCGGCCCAACTCCCGGTAGAACAGGTATGTGGCCTGCCGCTCGTGGCAGCAGGGCGGGCGCCAACCGTACTCCCGCAACCACCGCGTCGGGACCACCACGAGGCAACCCAGGACGTAGCGGAAGTCGTCGTTGCTGATGTCGTACGGGCGGTGGATCTGGTTGACGCGCCGCAACGCGTCCCGGCCACGAGGCTGCTCGAACCCGTTGAGCACCATCTCGTACATCAGCAGGCCGGTGTCGTCGATCCGCTTCTGGGTGCGGTCGGTCAGCTCACCTGTGGTCGTGTGCACCGCGGCGATGGCGGGAATGGAGAAGGACCTGTTGAAGGCCAGGTTGAGCCCGAGTTTCAGGTCCCACGGAAACTCGTGACGCAGCATGGTCTGGTAGATGGCCAGGTAGTCGCGCTCCGGGTCGAGAGCACGGGTACGGGTCAGGTTCGCGTAGCGGCCTCTCATCGGCGGGCGTCTCCAGCGGTGAGCTTCCGGGTCGCGCCGAGCGTCTGCGCCACCACAGGTGAGCGGGCGTAGGCGTCGGTGACGAGCGTCAGCCACGCCACCTCGCCGGCGTAGCCATCGTCCGGGCGGTGCAACTCGTCCGCGGGCTGCGGGGTGGCGGCCACGAGACCGGCGCCGTGCCGCCGCAGCGCGCAGGCCAGGTGTGCGGCCTCGACGGCTGCCTGCCGTTCCTGTGTGGTCAGTCCGGCCTGCTCGGCGAGCTGCTCGGCCAGCGTCGTCACACCGACGTCGCTGTACGGGCGCAGTGCCAGGCGGCCGTCGCGGATCTCGGCCACCCGGCGGGTCAGCGCGTAGTCGATGTCGCGCGCCGCCGTGAGGGGCCGGCGCAGGGCGGGGTCGAGTTCCAGCTCGGGCAGGGCCGCGATGAGGTCCCGCCAGAGCGGTTCGAGCCGCCGGTAGGAGTGGAAGTCCTCCCACCGGCGCGTGATCCGCAGGGTGGGCCCCCACGCCGGCATGGTGAGGCCGATCGTGATGAGCAGCGCGCCGATGGTCACCAGGACCGCCGCGATCTGTCGCTCACCGGTGGGTTGGTGGCCGGCCCAGTAGGCGACGAGATACACGATCTTGTTGACGCTGTAGAGCAGCGCGAAGGCCGCGCCCACCGCGGTGATGCGCAGGCCACGGCGCAACCAGGGCCGACCGCAGATCTTCGCGAAGCTCCAGCACAGCCGGGTGATGTCGAAGCAGTAGGCGAAGAAGCCGAGCACCAGGAAGATCAGCAGGTAGGCGGTCACGACGGGGTCGGTCGCGTACTCGACGGTCAGCAGCACCGGGTCGTCGTAGCTGAGGGTGTAGGCGAAGAGGCCGGCCATGACGAGGAACGCGAGCCCGGTGATCCACACCCAGACGCGGGCACGGGCGGCGGCCTTCGTCGGGGGAAGCGCGAAGTGCAGGAGCATGATCTCGGCGTTCGCCGAGATGGTCAGCGCGCAGCCATGGGAGATGACCTTGGCCAGGTTGGGCAGGCCGGACGCCTGGTCGATGGCGGACGCGATCGGCGGGATGGCGGCGGTGATCCCGGCGGCGAAGGCTCCGAGGCCCACACAGATCGCGCGGCGGGCCCGGCTCGGGTGCCGGCGCTGGAGTCGCACCATGTAGACGACGGCGATCCAGCCGGCGACGGCGCACACGGTATACAGGACGGTATCCATCGCTCCGCTACCAGTGGGGGTGCTCGAGTGAGTGCCGGAGCCGGCCGTACAGCTCGGCGTCCTGGCCGTCCAGCGGTTCGTCGTCCACGTCGCCGCGCCCGCCACGGAGCCGACGCAGGAGCAGCGAGCCGATCATCTCGGCTTCGCGTTCCTCGGCCGCGGCGTAGTTGCTGCGGCCGAGGCTGCGCTGGACCAGTTGCGGATCGAGGTCGGGCAGCAACAGGCGGGACGCGTCCGCGTCCAGTACCTCGGTCGCCCGGTGGCCGGCGAGCAGGTGACCCAGTTCGTGGCCGATGATCAGCTGTTGGTGCAGCGGCGAGGTGTCCTGTTCGAAGAAGATGGCGTCGAAGTCGCCGGTCGGCACGCACATCCCGCACACCGTCTGCGCCGGCAGCTTGATCGGCACCAGGTGGATGGGCCGGCCGCGGCGTTGGCCGAGGACGTCGCACAGCGTCTGGATGTCGAACGGCTCGGGCACCTCGAGCTCGGCGACGATCCGCTCGCAGCGCTTGCGTAATCGGTACAACCTCACGTCAGCGTTCCCCTGCTCGTCGACGTACTCCCATCGGAGGATGTGCACGGCTAGGTGCGCTCGCCGGGCCCGGAACCGGTGACGCCAGCACCCTCGGCCACGGCTCGCAGGCGGACCACCATCTGCTCGATGAGCTGGGTGTCGGTCGCCGAGAGGCCGTTGTCGGCGAGCACCTGGCGCAGCGCCACCTGCTTGACGTCCATTCGACGCAGCTCGCTGAGCAGCGTGATCTGGTCCTGTATTCGCCGTGCCGCCGCGTCGTCGACGAAGTAGCCCGAGTTGACCCCGAAGGCGGCGGCCAGGGCGCGGACGTGTGAGGTGCGGGGATCACGTGCCACGCCGCGGCGTAGCTCTCCGATGTAGGCGGCGCTGATCGTGACACCTGTCTCGGTCGCGGCTATGTTGATCTTGTCGGCGATCTCCTTGTTCGTGTACTTGCGCCCCGGCTCGTCGGAGTCGCCGAGCTCGTCGCGAGTGGGGCGGATCTCGTCGAACAGGTATTCGAGCCTCGCGGCCAGCGTGTCGAGGGGCGGCAGCTCCTGCTCTGTGTGCCGATCGTCGGCCATGATTCTTCACCCTCCAGGCACCGAAACGACAGTGTCGCAGATGGATGCGGCAACGAAACAGATGTTGACACCCGCACGGAACGTGAGCGTATGCTCGCTCCTGTTTGGAGCAACGCGTGTTGAGCGATCGGCCAATCTGCTCAACGCCCGTTGCGTGGCGGACGAACCCGAGGTCCGCCAGCCGAACGGGGAGGCGCCGTGGGAGGGGTCAGCTCCGCAAGGAGCACAACGGGGGGACTCCTCCTGCGCCCGCGCCTGGCCGTGCGGCGTGCAGGGTGTCCTCCAGGTGTGTGATCGCGGCGATCGCGACGGTGTCGACGCCGGCCCCGGTCGTGGCGACGATGCGTCGGGCGAGCCGGATCGCGTCGTCCGGGCTGGCGGCCTGAAACAGCAGCGGCACCAGGACGCGGACGGCGGCGCACCTCCCGTCGATGTCTTCCAGCAGACGGGGATGCCGCTCGACGAGCCGGGTGAGGCGGTGGTCGAGCACCGCGTCGAGCATGGGACGGGCCCGCCGCCGCAGGGCGGTCCGTAACTGGGCCCTGCCGTTCGGCCGACGGAGCAGGTCGGCCGGGTCGGCGCCGGCGGCGAACTCGGCCACCAGCAACGGGCCGGGCAGGCGTTGCTGCCGCAGCAGGCGCCAGGCCCGGTCCACGGCGGCGCAGCCGGCCGGGTCCGCGTCGAATGCCGCCACGACGCCCTGCGCGGCGCCGGGCAGATTCCGCAGTATCGCGGCCTGGTCGTCGGTGAGTGTGGTGCCGCAGGGCGCGACGGCCACCGCCCCCGAGGGGCCCGACCGGGAGTACGACAGCCACACCGCGAGGACGTCGGCCGGCCCTTCCACCAGGACCGGTGTCCATCGTGCGCGGATACGCTCCTGCTGCTCGGCGATGCCGAACAGCAGTTGTCCCTTGTCGTAGATCGCGCTCCGCGGGCTGTTTATGTACTTCGGTACGCGCACCACCGAATCAGGGCGGCAGCGGCCGAGGAACGCCACGGCCTGTCCGGCGGGACCGCGTACCGGGAACATGATCCGGTCGCGGAAGACGTCGATGAGCCGGTGTGGGTCCGATCGGGTGCGCCGTGCCACGCCGGCGCCTACCACCTCCTCCGCCGTGAAGCCGGCGGCGA
Source organism: Micromonospora sp. DT231 (assembly GCF_049847025.1). Classification (NCBI taxonomy): domain Bacteria; kingdom Bacillati; phylum Actinomycetota; class Actinomycetes; order Micromonosporales; family Micromonosporaceae; genus Micromonospora; species Micromonospora sp. DT231. The sequence continues at coordinate 378,841 of NZ_JBNCNO010000001.1, forward strand.
GCAGGTGGTCGGTGAGCGAACTCCAGCCCGGTGGGGCGTATCCGACCCGCCACGGCCACTCCCGCTCGACGAGAACACCGAGGCCGCGGTGGGCGAGATACGCGCGCGGGCCGTCGGCCTGTCCCAGTTGGGCACGGTAGTACGCCACCGCGGCCTCGACGGCCGCCAGGAGCCGCGCGGACTCGGGCCCGCTGCCGCGTACCGGGGATGTCGGATGATGGGGTCGGGGAACGCCCATGGCCTACCTCCGGTGTCCACGCTAGGCCAACCGGTCCCTACCGGCCAGGAGCGCTGGGCCGCTCGCGGCGGGGGCACAGTGGACCGGCGGCCGAGGGCGGCGGCGAGCGCGGCCTATCGCTGCCCGGGCGGCCCGCCGGCCCAGAGCGCGGCGACGAAATCGTCGGCGCTGATGGTTGTCGGTCGGTCGCTGACCTGACCGTCGCCAAGTTCGATCACGCGCCAGATGCCGTCGTCTCTGCGGGCGAGGTCGACGGTGACGAACGGTAGGTCGAGGGCGGCGATCAGGGGGGTGAGGGTGGTGAGGTCGATGCCTGGGGGTGGGAGGTCGTCGGGGCTGTCTGGGTGTGCGCCGACGAGTACGCAGGCGCCCCCGATCCACCAGGTGCGTACCTCGGCGGTGGTGAAACGCTCGAAGGCGCGCAGGACGAAGCCGCCGGTGAAGTCGTCAGCGCGGAGCTCTCGGAAACGGCTGGCCACCCGCCAGGCGGGGGAGGGGTCGGTGAGGTCGGGGATGAACGCCGCCTCGTGCCAGTGGTGTTTCATCGACTTCGTGTAGTCGCGCAGCACGGCGGCGCCGCTGCCGAGCCGTGCCCGGGCTTCGTCGAACGCGGTCCGTTTGGCGCCTGTCGTCCAGGTGGAGGTGGGGGTGACCGGGGCGAGGCGGTCGTACCAGCCGGGGAGTTCGTGGGCGCGGCGGTACTGCTCGGCGCTGGTGCGCAGGGTCACGCCGCGGGCGGCGAGGGCGTCGGCGAAGCCCGCGTACCTGTCGCTGCGGAGCATCCACCCGCGGTAGACGGCGACGCCACCGGCGGGCACGGCCGTGACCGCGGCCTCTGGCTCGTCGCCGGCCAGCGCGTCGTGGTCGACCACCGCGACGTCGATCCCGGCGGCGCGTGCGGCGTGCGCTTCGGGTGCGAAGTGGTCGTCGGGCCGGCGCGGCCGTAGGGGGTTCGCGGGGACCAGCAGCAGCATCCGACCATCGTGCCGCAGTTACGGCAACGGGCTCCACCCGAGATTCGATCGGCCCGGCCGGTGGGCACGCCAACGGCGGCGACCACGGTACGTCGTCCCCGTGTCCCGCTAGCCTGGTCACGGCACGGGCGGTAGCAGACAGGGACAGACGATGACGCTGAACAGCACGGTGGCCGCGGCGATCGCCGAGCAGGCTCTGGCGGAGTTGCAACAGGTGCCCTACCCGGCACTCGTGCCGCTGCTCGACGACAGCAGGAAAGCGGTCGTGACCGGTGCCGACGGCAGGCAGTACCAGGTGGTGACGTACGCGTTGCCGGATGTGGATGACTGCGTGCGTGTGGTCGTCGCGGTCGACGACGGCGGACGATCCGCCTTCAAGCCCCTGGTCCGCGACATCATCGTCGCCCCCTGACGGTGCGACCCGGACCACCGGGCGGGTCAGGGACGGCGGTTGGCTCTGACGACCACGTCGTGGATCGAGGCTGCGTGGCCGCCGTGCCCCGGCAGGGCCCGGTGCGACTCCCGAGCGGTCACGACCTGCCAGACGAGCGGGTCGAGGCGCGCGGTGATGTCGGCGGCTGTCACCGAGGCCGAGGCGGGCGGTCCGGTCTCGTCGTGCCCGTGCCCGGTGCCGGAGGCGTGATCCTGGTGGTGGAGGTGGCCGACGATGAGCAGGGTGCCGGCGGGGGCCACCCAGGACGCGATGCGGTCGTAGAAGTCCAACTGCGGCATGGCGGGATGCGCGTAGTGGGTGGTGACCAGGTCGTACCGTGTGTCCGGCTGCCACCTGGCCAGGTCCGCCTCGACCCACCGCACCCGGGCGGCGACGCCGCTGGCGGCGGCGCGCTCGGCCGCGCGGGCGAGCGCCGTGGTCGCGATGTCCGCCGCGGTGACCTGCCAGCCGCCGGTGGCGAGCCAGATGGCCTCGGCCCCGGCGCCGCAGCCCGCGTCGAGGGCCGTTCCGGGCGATAGGTCAGCGATCTCCCGTACCAGGTGCGGATTGGGCTGGCCGGCGGCCATGGCGGCGGCACGATCGCCGTCCCAGATCCGGTCCCAGTAATCCTTGTCGAACGAGTGCGTCATCAAGGGTCTCCGTTGGTGGTAGGGACGCGGCCGGCGCGTCCACAGCCGCTCAACAGTGACCAGTAGCGGACCGATCCGCAAAACTTCTTGCCAAATGGCAAACTGGGGCCATGGACGAGTCGACTGACCGGACCCTGGACGCCGTCGGGCCGAGGCTCAAGCAGCTACGGCAGCGCCGCGACATCACCCTCACCGACCTCGCCGCGGAGACCGGCATCTCGATAAGCACCCTCTCCCGGCTCGAGGCCGGCCTGCGGCGCCCCACCCTCGAACAGTTGCTGCCGCTGGCCCGCGCGTACGGCGTCACTCTCGACGAACTCGTGGACGCGCCGCCGACCGGCGACCCACGCGTCAACATGCGCCCGCTGCCCACCAGCGACGGCTTCACTGTCGTGCCGCTGACCCGCCGACCCGGAGGCATCCAGGCCTACAAGTTCGTCCTCCCGACCGGGCGCGACGACGCCGAACCCGACCTTCGTACCCACGAGGGTTACGACTGGGCCTTGGTCCTCAACGGCCGACTCCGGCTCGTGCTCGGCGAGCACGACCTCATCCTCGAACCCGGCGAGGTCGCCGAGTTCGACACCCGCACCCCGCACTGGTTCGGCGCCACCAGCTCAGGCCCTGTGGAGTTCCTCAGCCTCGTCGGCAAGCAGGGCGAACGCGCACATGTCCGCGCCGCCCCCCAGCGCCACGAATCCAGTTAGAGACGCGTACGCAGGCAGGCGACGGCCTGGCGGCGCGTGAGGTCGACGACGACAAGCCTGCCGCTCTCCTCCCACACGGTGAGGGTGTCGGCGTGGCGTCGCACGCCGATCGCGCCGACGGAGGGCGGAAACACCACGCGCAGGTTGCCGTCGGCGATCTCCACGGTGGTGTCGGTGGGGCGGTCGACGCGCATGCCCCCGCCGGTCAGCAGGGTCGGCTTCGCCTCCACCATCCGGGTCGGCGCACCGTGCCCCCGCACCTCGTACGTGTCGGTGTGCTCGTCGTGGCGGGTGGTGATCAGCGCCGAGGAGGCGAGCAGCGCGACGCTGGCGAGGCCGTCGAGGTCGACAGGTCGGCGCATCCGCAGCATGAGCGCGGGCAGGTCCCAGCGCCACACCTCGGTGTGGTCCGCGTCGGCGCCCGGTTGACGGGTGATCCGGAGCAGCGCGGCGAGGCTGGTCGGGCTCCGGGCGATGTCGAGCACCGCGATGCCGGGGTCCAGTTCGCGCCACGTGACGCGGGGGACGTCGGCGGTCAGGTCGACGAACGCGATGCCGTCGTCGTCGACCACGGTGAGCAACGCGCCGTCGTAGCTGGGCAGCACGTGGTGCGCCGTGATGGCGACGGGTGGCCGCAGCCGGCGGGTGCTCAGGTCCAGGGCGCGGACTTCGCCGGAGGTGCCGCGCCGTGCGACGAGCAGGACGTTGGCGCCGTGATCGGCGACGACGAGTTGGTGTGCGGGTACGTCCCACCGGGCCCGGGTGCGGCCGTCCAGGCCGATCAGGCGTACCCCGAACTCGCCGTGTGCGGTCAGGATGGCGCGGCCGCACGTCGACGGCGCACCACATATTGTGCCGGCCGGCGTCGTGGACGTTCCGCGATGTTGTGCCGGCCGGCGTGGACGTACCGCGCCGACGTCGGGTGTCACGCGTCGCGGCGACGGAACGTCAGCGCGGCCAGGATGAGGGCGCCGAACGTCCACGCGATCGTGGCGGCGGCGCCGTGCGACGGGTCGAGGGCTGCGGTGTCCGGCAGGTAGGCAGCGCTGGCGGTGGACCCGGCCCGCAGCAGCGGTCCGGCGACGAAGTACAGCCCGAGCAGCAGGATCGCCGCGGACACGGCGCTGCGGACGACGCTGCCGACCGCCGCCGCCAGCAGTGTGGTGAGCGTCAGGTACCCGGTCGCGCCGGCCGTCCAGCCCGCCCCGTCGGCCGGCAGGGTGCTGGTGGCCGCCGTCGCGGCGGCCACCGGGAGCGTCAGCGCGGCCAGCGCGAGTGCCTTCGCCGCCTCCAGGGGCAGACGGCGGGGCATCGCGAGCAGTGTGGTCCGGATCTGGTCGCCCTCCTGGTACTCGGACGTGGCCGCCAGCACGCCGAGCACCAGGAAACCGGCCTGGGTGTAGCCGAGCGGACCCAGGGCTGCGTTGTCGCCGAGACGATCACCGCGGGACTCGGCGGACGCGTACGCGTACGTCAGCAGGACGGTGGCGGCCCAGGTCAGCAACGCGGTCCGGCGCAACGACGGCAGGGTCAGCAGTTTGCGCAGTTCGGCGCGGGTGGCGTTCACGCGTCGCGCCGCTGGAACAGGACGGCCCCGACCGCGAGCAGCGCGAGGATCCAGGCCGTCATCACCAGGCCGGCGGTCACCGGCGCAACCTCGACGGGGAAGTCCGCGCCGCGGATGAACATCTGCGCCCCGACGATGTCCGGTAGGTAGGAGGCGAGGTCGGTGACCTTTGTCAGCAGGTACGAGACGGACACCACGGAGCTGTTGATGATCAGCAGTGTCAGCGGCACGATTCCGTTGCGGGTGATGAGCGTGATCGCGTACGCGAGGAGCGCGGTAAGCGTCCAGTAGAGGATCGCGGCGGCGATGCGCGTCGCGGCGGGTACCGGCGCGTGGTCGCCGTGCAGCACCTGGGTGAGGGTGAGGGTGGCGGCGGCGGTGACCGCCGCCTGTGCCGCGACGACGAGCACGAGCGCGGTGGTCTTCGCCGCGAGCAGCCGCAGCCGGTTGGGCACCGCGGCGAGGGTGGCCGTGAGCTGGCGGGCGCCGGGGGCGTCCCGAGCGGTGGACGTGTATTCGCTGCTCACCACGATGACGCCGAGGACCATCGGACCGATCAGGCCGATACCCAGGTCGTTCAGGCCCAGGTCGGACGTGTCGGTGAGGGTGCCGTCGGCGATCGCGCGGCGGGTGTACGGCGCGTTCAGCAGGACGACCACGGGAGCGATGAGGGTGCCCAGCACCAGGCCGATCCAGGCGGTGGGCAGGCCGAGCAGCTTGCGGATTTCGGCGCGGACCAGGTTCACCACGGGCCACCCGCCTCGGTGGCGGTCAACGCGAAGAAGGCGTCCTCCAGGGTGCGGTGACCGCCGGTGACGTCGGCGAGCCTGCCGTGGGTCACGACCCGACCCTTGTCGATCACCACGACGTCGTCGGCGATCTCCGCCAATTCGCCCATCAGGTGACTGGAGAGCAGGACGGTGCGGCCCTGTGCGGCGCTGTCGCGCAGGAATCCGCGCATCCAGCGGATCCCGGCCGGGTCGAGCCCGTTGACCGGCTCGTCCAGGACCAGCACCTCCGGGTCACCGAGTAGCGCGGTGGCGAGCCCGAGCCGGCGGCTCATGCCCAGGGAGAATCGGCCGGCGCGCTTGCGTGCGTCGCCGGTCAGGCCCACGGTCTCGAGGACCTCGTCGGCGCGGGAGTCCGGCAGGCCGTTGCTGGCGGCCACCCAGCGCAGGTGGGCACGGGCCGTGCGGGCCCGGTGCGCGCCGCTGCCGTCGAGCAGGGCGCCGACAGTCGTCAGCGGGCGGTCCAGTTTCCGGTACGGGTGTCCGCAGATCAGCGCGGTGCCGCTCTGCGGGCTGTCCAGGCCGAGCAGGATCCGTAGCGTCGACGTCTTGCCGGCGCCGTTCGGACCCAGGAAGCCGGTGACCCGGCCGGGTCGGGCCTCGAAGGTGACGTCGTGCAGGATCCGCGTCCCGCTCTTGGTCTTGCTGACGCGATCGATCGTGATCATGGGTCGAGTCAACAGGTGAGCCGACCCGCACACATCGGACCGTTCTCGGATCCCCGCGGCCCGGTCGGTCCACGGACCGTCAGACCCTGGTCTGAGAACTACAGTCGGGGAGGTGAACGTCCACCCGCGCCCCTCCGGACGGTCCAGGATCGTGCCGGTGGTCGCCGTGGTGGCCACCGTGCTGGTGATGGCCATGTGCACGGTCGGCACGCAGGGCCCGCTCGCCGTCGTGCTGCCGCCGCTGATCGTCGGTGGCGCTGTCGCGGCCGCGGTGTGGGCGGTGCGGCGGTCCCGCGCGGACCGCACCGCCTACGAGTCGCGGCTGACCGCCTGGGCCGCGTCCGAGGCGGTGCTGGCCGAACGGTTGCGGATCGCCCGCGACCTGCACGACATCGTCTCGCACGGCCTGGGTCTGATCACGGTCCGCGCGGCGGCCACCCGGCACCTGCCCAAGCCGGCCGAGGTGCAGGTGGCGCTCACCGACATCGAGGACGCGAGCCGGCACGCCACCGCCGAGCTGCGCCGCATGCTCACCGTCCTGCGGGAGCCGTCCGCCGCCGGCCGCCGTGCGCCGGTGGACAGCCTCGACGACCTGCCCGACATCGTGCACGCGGCGTCGCTGGCCGGGATTCGGGTACGGCTGACGGTCGAGCAGCTCGGCCCGGTGTCACAGGGCGTACAGGTCGCCGTCTGCCAGACCGTGCGGGAGGCGCTCAGCAACGCCGCGCGGCACGCGGGACCGACCGACGTGCGGGTGTCGGTGCACCGGGACGGGACCCACGTGGTGGTCACGGTGGCGGACACCGGCCCGTCGGTCGACGGTTGGCGAGCGTCGCCGGGCGCCGGCCACGGGCTGGCCGGGCTGCGGGAACGGGTCGGCAGTCTCGGCGGCGCCCTGTCGGCGGAGCCTGTCGACGCGGGCTTCCGCCTCACCGCGCGGATCCGGGACGAGGCGGCGTGAGCGACATCCGGGTGCTGCTGGTGGACGACCAGGCGCTGCTGCGACACAGCCTCGCCATGATCATCAACAACGAGCCGGACCTGGCCGTCGTCGGCGAGGCCGGTGACGGCGCGCGGGCTGTGGCGTGCGCCCGTACCACCCGCCCCGACGTCGTCCTGATGGACGTTCGGATGCCGCACCTGGACGGCCTTACGGCCACCCGTCGCATCTGCGCCGACCCCGCCCTGTCCACCGCCCGCGTCCTGGTCCTGAGCATGTTCGAGCTCGACGAGTACGTATACGAGGCGTTGCACGCGGGAGCCTCGGGTTTCCTGCTCAAGGACGCCCGCCCCGACGAGCTGATCGAGGCGATCCGTCGTACCCACCGAGGTGAGTCGCTGTTCGCGCCGTCGATCCTCACCCGGCTCGTCGCGCACTACGTCACGGCGCCCCGACCCGATCGGCCGACGCCGGCACTGCGGCGGTTGACCGGCCGTGAGGTGGAGGTGCTGACGCTCATCGGTGGCGGCCTGTCGAACGACGAGATCGCCACCGCCCTGGTGATCTCGGTGAAGACGGTGAAGACGCACATCACGCACCTGATGGCGAAGCTGGCCGTACGGGATCGGGCGCAGCTCGTGATCGCGGCGTTCGACGCGGGCCTGGTGCGGCCACGCCGCTGAACCCGACGGGTCCTGGGTCAGCTAGGGCGTGTGAGGATCACCTGGCCGAGTTCCTGGGTGCATCGGGTCAGCGCGACGTAGAGGCCGTTCCAGCCACGCGGTTCGGCGGCGATGCCCTGCGGGTCGACGAGGAGTGTCGCGTCCCATTCCAAACCCTTGGCCTGGGCGGCGGTGAGCACCGGCACGTCGCTCAGGACTGCCAGGAGTTCGGTGATGCGGTCGGCGGGGGCGACGATGCCGACCGTGCCGCCACGCCACCGTTGCCGAAGCTGTCGCACCGCCTGGGCGGCGGCGCCGGCAAGCTCGGCGGGTGTGGTGGTGAGCTCCCAGGGGGCGATGCCGGAGGAACGCACCGCCCGTGGTGGCGCGTTGTGGCTGCCAGCTCTCGTCAACACCGGCCCGGTGAGGTCCATGACCTCACGCGGGGTCCGGTAGCAGATGGTCAGTTCCGCGGCGGTCCAACGGTCTCCGAAGACTGCCTGCACCGCCTGTGCCCAACTGCTGTGCCGGTGCGCCGCCTCCGCCTGGTCGATGTCACCGACCGCGGTGATGGAGCGACTGGGACAGCGCCGTACGACCATCTGCCACTGCATCTCGGACAGCTCCTGCGCCTCGTCGACACAGACATGGCCGTACACCCAGCCGCGCTGTCGGCGGGCGCGGTCGGCGACGAACTCGCCCTGGGGTTGCGGGGCGTCGACCTCGCCCAGCAGGTCGGCGAGAGCGTCGAGCAGGGCGATGTCGCTGGATGCCCACTCGGCTGGCTCGGCCGAGACGGCGGTGATCTCCGCCGGGGACAGCCGCGGTGCGAACCGGGCCAGCAGGGTGGGGTCGGTCAGGAGAGCACCCAGCAGGGCCTCGGCGTCGAGGGTGGGCCACCAGGCCTCGACGAACCGGGCGATGCTGGCGCTTCCGGCGATCCGCGAACGAAGATCCTCGACCTCCTCCTCGGAGAGCACGCCGTTGACGTCGCTGCCGGTGGGAGCCCGGCCGAGGTGGTGCTCGCGCGTGAGGTCCCGGTCGACGCGGGCGAGGATGTCCTCGAAGCCCTCCTCCATCTCTTTCATCAGTGTCTCGCGCTGCTCGACGACGGCGTCGGCGAGGAGGTGGTGCAACTGCTCGGCGAAGACCGCGCGGGCGCGATGGTACGGCCGGCCCTGCACCGCCGAGGCGAGCGCCTGCGCCACCGTCGCGGCGGCGATGGCGTAGAACTCGCCCTCCCAGCGCAGCTTCAGCTCACGGGGCCGGGGGAGCAGCGACGTGACGTAGCTTTCCAACGCGGGTTGCCAGAGGGCCCGGCCCTTGATCTCGGCGAGCTGCCGGCTCTCGTCGCGGGCCACCCGGATTCCCGGCAGCAGGGTGTCGCAGGTCGCCGAGACGACTGCGGTCTCACCGAGCGCGGGCAACACCTGGGCGATGTACTGGAGGAACCGTGGCGAGGGGCCGAGGACCAGGACCGCCTGCTCGGCCATCGCCCGGCGGGCGAACAGCAGGTACGCGACGCGGTGCAGGGCAACCACGGTCTTGCCGGTGCCGGGGCCGCCCTGAACGATGAGCGGGCCGGTCGCCTCGGCCCGGATGATGTCGTCCTGCTCGCGTTGCAACGTCGCGATCGCCGTCGACATGTGGCCGGTGCGCCGCCGGTCGAGGGCGGCCAGGAGAGCGCCCTCACCGACGAGTTCCGCCGACAGGGTCCCGTCCAGTGGCTCGTCGTCGACGCCGACGACTGTCGATCCGGTCGTCCGGATGTGCCGGCGACGTGCCTGGCCCTGGGGGTCGACAGCCGTCGCGGTGTAGAACGGCCGAGCCGCGGCGGCACGCCAGTCCACGAGCAGTGGCTCACTGTCCTCGCTGTCGTCGCGCAGACCGATGCGGCCGACGTGCAGCACCGTGCCGTCGAGGCCGTCGAGGCGGCCGAACACCAGTCCGTCCCGTGCTCGCCGTAGCTCTTCGTACTGTTGACGGAGCATGCGCTGTCGGGCCTGTTCCACCGGGTCCAGGGCCTCGGCGGAAAGCTCCACCCGGAGGTGGTCGACCAGCCTGTCGCGCCGGGCCGTGGCCAGGTCGAGAAACGTCTGTTCCTCGGCGACCGCGGATCGGCGGGCGACGTCCTCCGCGGCGGCACTCGGCGGTGCGCCGTCGGAGGTCCCCTCGCTGAATCCAGCAGTGCCGTTGTGCGGAGCAGAATCCTGGCGCATTCGCAATCCCCGTGCTTGTGGTCCCCGGGCCGCGGATGAGCCCGCAGCCTATTCCCGGGCGAGCATAGAACTCATTCTCCTCGTCGGCCAGAAGATCTGTCGCCAGAGACGGGAATCTCAATGCCTTGCGAAAGGTGGCCTCAGTCCATCTGTATTCGTTTTGACATTTCGGTGATTACCTGATCTGAAGGCGGCCACTCCTGTCGGCTCGGGCGGCCCTCGCTGCCAGGGCTGGACCGGCACCGCCAAAGCCTTACGCCACAACGCATACCGATCGCCCGCGATCCTCGGCGTCATCCCACCCCGGAGACCCGATATCTCCCACACCCGCACGGTTACGCTGTCGCCGCCGGTCTGGTGCCGGGAGCGAAGCGGAACTGCACTGCCTCCATCAGCGAGCGCCGACGGGTGTTGTGGAAGGCCGCAACCCGCCAGCCCTCTGGTCGGCGCACCAGGGTGTAGGTCTGGATTTTGGAAAGGGCGTGCCGGCGGCGGCCCTTGTGGGTGTCGCCCCGGCCGACCACGACCGCGATGTCGGGGCCGAGGAACGTGGTGCTCAGAGTTTCCGAGGCCATCCGGGTGCCCTTGGTGAAGGCACGGAACAGGGCACGGTGGCCCTCGGTGATGTCGGCCCGGCCGTGGTAGAGGGTGCCGACGAATGTCACGTACGACGCGTCCTCGGTGAAGGAGCGTCCGAACGCGTCGGCGTCGGCGGCGTCCCAGGCGCGCGCGATCGCGTCCATGACCTCGGCGATCGCCGCCAGGTCGGCGGAGCGGTCGGGATGGCTCATGGGTCTTCCTTCCGGGTCGTCTGCTGCCGATGCCTATATTGGCTCCGTACAGGCAGAATCTGCATGCACGCAACATCTGCACGTGTGCAGAGATTAGCGCAGAAGGAGTCGTCACGCCATGGCCGACGCCACGCCACCGCCGGGTCTGCCCGCAGGGGCCCATGAGTCGCTCCAGCGCTATCTCGACGCGGTCACCGCACACACGCAGGCTGCGGCGGACGCGGCGGGGCTGCACACCACCGACTGGGCGGCACTCAGCGTCCTGAATCTTGCCGGCCGGCTGGCCTCCGGCGAGCTGGCCGAGCGCACCGGACTGACCACCGGCGCGACGACCCGGCTGATCGACCGGCTGGAACGGGCCGGGCACGTACGGCGAACCGCCGACCCGACCGATCGGCGGCGGGTGCTTGTGGAACCCGTCCCCACGCTCGACGTGGACACCATCGTCGGCCCGGCCCGGCAGCGGCTGGGCGAGCTGTTCCAGCAATACCGGCCAGAGGAGTTGGCGGTGCTGTTCGACTATTTCGACCGCGCCGCCGATGCGCTTCTCACCGCCACCCGCGAGGTGCGCGCGCATACGGCCCACCGCAGCGGCCGGCTCTCCTGAGACGAAGACGGGCACTAGCATTCCCCGCGTGATCGAGGAGCTGATCGAGAAGGTGGCCGTCGAGGACGACGAGGCCATCGAGGAACTGTCCGCCATCGCGGACACGGACCCGCAGAGGCTGGCCCCGCACCTCGGGTACCTGCTCGATCGGGACGTGCTGTGGCCGGCGACGTTGTACCGGGCGGCGGAGGTCGACGTGGTCCGCCGGGTCATCGAGCGGATCGACGGCGGCACCACGCCGGACGACCTCAACGAGCTCCTCCTCATCCTGGCGCACACCGCTCACCCGCTGGCCGAGAGCGCCCTGCGTCGCTGGACGACGCAACCGCCGGCCGGCGCGGAGGACCTGCACGTCAGTGCGCTGGGGTACGCCGAAGAGGCCGGCTGGACGATCGGCCCGGACGGCAGCCGCCGGGATCTGTGCGGCGGCACCGCGTACCAGTGGGTCATGCGCGAGACGCCGCCACGCGCGGACCGGCCCACCTGCCCGTGGTGCGCGTCGCCGTTGTGGATCGCCGTGGATCTCGACACCGCGGAGCCTGCCGTCGGCGCCGCGCTGGCCCACACCGGCTGGTCCGGCCGACTGGTCGTGGAGACCTGCCATTTCTGCGTTTGCTACACGACGCTGTACAGCCAGGTCACGCCGGCCGGCACCACCACGTGGTGGCCCGGCAACATCCGCCCGAGCTACATCGGTTCCACCGAACCGGAGGATCCGCCGACGCTGGCGCCGATCCTGGGTCCGGCTCGGAAGAGTCCCTATCAGGCGAGCGCGTGGGATCGGGGCGGTTCGACCCTGGGCGGCGCGCCCGAATGGATCCAGGACGCCGAGCACGCCGACTGCCCCGGGTGCGGCCAGAAGATGGACTACGTGGGTCTGGTGGGCGGCGCGGACCTGGACGACTACGGCGAGGGTGCCCACTACCTACACCTGCACCAACCGTGCGGGTTCGCCGCCGTGAACTACCAGCAGAGCTGAACCCCGCAAACGCTCGCGGGTTCGCGGCGGACGGTGGGAAGCCTGCCATCACGTTGTCCGAACGACCGTCCGCGGACGTGGTGTCGTGTCGGTGTCCGTCGGACGTGTGGTTGCCATGCTGGACAGGCCCATGGCCAGTCGGGTCAGGGCCAGTGCGGTTGCCAGGGCGACCACGGCGATGATGGCGTGACCGAGGTCCGGTGCCCACAACTGGAGCTTGGCGAGGTCGGCGCCCTGCCAGAAGGACGGCACCTTGGCGGCGCCGGCCGCCACAGCGGCGGATCCGCAGGTCCAGGCGGTGGTGGCGATGATGGAACGGACGCGCGAGCGGGCCGGCGGGATGGTGCCGTGCCGGAGTCTGCGGATGAGGCGGGTCCAGGACCAGACCAGGGCGGTGATCAGCACCACGGCGACGCCGAGCAGGCCGGTCAGCACCCAGACGTGAACCGGGTCGGCGGCGGCGGCCGTGGGTGTGCCCCCGTGCAGGATGCGGGCCAGATTGAACGCTCCGGCGCTGAGCGGAGCATCCATCGGCAGACCGTAGATGTTGGTCATGATGATGACGGCCAGGTTCGACTCGGGTGCGAGCACGAGGTGGGTGAAGTAGTCCGGGGTCGCACCGGCGTGCCAGACGATGCGGGTGCCGACGCCGTCGAGGGTGCTGTTCCTCCAGCCGAACCCGTAACTGCCGTGGCCCGTGGACACGGTGCCGGTGTGCATCTGTTTCGTGCTGTCGGCGCCGAGAATCCGGGTGTCGCCGTAGCGGCCACCGTTGAGCTGCGCGATCGCGTAGTGGGTCAGGTCGTCGAGGCTGGCGGCGAGGAAGCCGTACGGCACTCCGGCGGTGTCGAACGGCGCGGCGAAGCGCCGCGGCTGGCCGAGGTAGTAACGGTGCCCGGCCGGGATTCCGACCGCGCGGGCCTCGTCGACGGTGGCCGCGGACTGCGTCATCTGTAGCGGGTCGAGCACGTGACGGCGCAGGTACGCGCCGAAGGTGCCGCCTGTGACGTCCTCGACGAGCGCGCCGAGAATCATGTAGTTGGCGTCGCTGTACTCGTAGCGCTGCCCGACGGCGGCGGCGGGTCGCAGCGTGGCCAGGTCACGCACGGATCGGGTCAGGCCACCAGGTTGGTTGTCGTACCTGTCGGTCAGGCCGGTGCTCCAGACCTCCGGTAGGCCGCTGGTGTGGGTCAGCAGTTGCCGGACGGTGACCGTTCGGGCGGTGTGCGCGTCAGCAAGTGTCAGCCAGGGCAGGTAGGTGGACGCCGCGGTGTCGAGGTCCACACGGCCGGCCTCGACCAGTTGCGCCACCGCGAGCGCGGTGAACGACTTGCTCGTCGAACCGAGCAGGAACGGTGTCTGTGCCGTCATCGGACGGCCGTCACCGTCGACGCCCCAGGCGCCGCTTCGGAGCACCTTGTCGCCGCGTACCACCGCGTACGCCAACCCGGGTGCCTTGATCTGCTCCAGGTAGGCGTGCAGGTAGTCCTCGCCGGCGGCCAATTCGTCACCGGGCGCGGCGCGGTTGAGCACCGGGTCGGCGGCGGCCGGCGCGGCCGTTGTGGCCAGCACCGTCAGGCAGCCGGCCACCGTGACCAGACGCCCGGCCAGCCTTCGTAGTCGGGTGTGTTGGCTCATGTCGCACGTCCCTTCCGCTTCAGCCGATCTGGCTCAGGAGCTTCTCCAGCGCGGCCAGCCGATGCCTGACCTCGCCGAGCTCTGCCCGCACGCGCGTGAGTTCGTCGGCCATGGCCTGGCCTCCGTCGGCGCTCCGCTCGGCCAGCAGCCGGTAACCCTCCTCCCGCGTTGCGGCGTAACGGGCGCGATAGAGGCCAAGCCCGACGAGACCGGCGACGACGATCACCGTCGCCACGATCACCGCCGAGGCGATGGTGGAGGTCTGCGCGATGTCCATCGCCATCTGCTGGGTCATTGCTCACTTCTCCTGTTCTCTGGCCGGCTCCGCGCCGGTCAGGGTCTGCGCGGCCAGCGCGACCGCCGCCAGGTCCAGGGACACCGTGAACGGCGTGGCCTGGAAATACTTCACCGAGCTGCCGTCCGGTGCGGTGACGAGTTCACCGGTCACCAGATCGGCTGCCTCCAACTTCTGCAGGTGCATGTAGAGCAGCGGTCGGTTCATCTGCAGCCGCCGTGCGAGTTCGCTGACGTAGGTGCGACCGTGGCTGAGGGCGGCAAGGATCCGCAGTCGGTGCGGGCTGGCCAGCGCGGCCATCAGTGACACCAGCTCGTCACCGGTCCGCGGGGGGCCGCTCATCCAGGGATCCCTTCTCGGCACGGGTGTCAGAATTCCCTGACATCGGGGGTGTCAGGGAAGTCTGACACCGGGCGCCGGGTGGTGTCAACGTGGCCCCGTCACGCGGTTCACCGAGCACCGTGTGCGGGGAACTGGACGCGTCGGATCGTGACGGGCTGTGCGGGCCGCCCGGTAGGTTGCCCACATGTCATCGACCCCGACGCCACTGCTCCCCGAAACCCGACGCGCGCTGCTCCACCGGCTGGCCACCGGCCAGGCGGAGGGTCGGGCGCCTTCGGTCGTCGCTGCCGTGGTGCGTGACGGCCGTCCGGAGTGGATGGACGGGCGCGGAACCGTGGACGGCAGGGTGCCGGATGGCAACCTCCAGTACCGGATCGGCTCGATCACCAAGACCCTCCTGGCGGTGCTTGTGCTGCGCCTGCGCGACGAGGGGCGACTCGCGCTCACCGACCCGCTGGCCGAGCACCTGCCGGGCACGGCGGCGGGCCAGGCCACGATCGGTGCACTGCTGGGGCACACCGCAGGGCTGATCGCCGACGCGACCGGCCCGTGGTGGGAACGAACCCCCGGCGCGCTGCGACAGACCCTGGCCGACGTGCTGGGCAGCGAACCGCAGGTGCATCCGGCCGGGCAGCGCCACCACTACTCCAGCGCCGGTTATGCCCTGCTCGGCGCGCTGGTGCAGCGGGTTCGGGGTCAGGCGTGGGGCGAGGTGCTGCGGCGCGAGGTGCTGGAGCCGCTCGCGATGACCCGCACCACCCTGCTGCCGGTCGCGCCGCATGCCACGGGCTGGGCGGTACATCCCTGGGCCGATGTGCTCCTCGCGGAGCCCGCCGTGGACACCTGTCTGATGGCGCCTGCCGGGCAGCTGTGGTCGACCGCGACGGACCTGGCCAGGTTCGCCGCGTTCCTTCTCGACGGCGACGACCGGGTGTTGCATCCGGACACCGTCGCGCAGATGCGCACCCCGGCGAGCCCACCGGAGGCGACGGACTGGGACAGCGGCTACGGGCTCGGCATGCAGATGCTGCGCCGCGACGGCCGGTTGTTGGCCGGGCACACCGGCTCGATGCCGGGCTTTGTCGCGGCCGTGTGGGTCAGCCCCGACGACGCGTTGGGCGCTGTCGTCATGGGTAACGTGACCGCCGGCCTGTCCGCCGGTGCTCTCGCCGCCGATCTGCTGCAGACGGTCGCCGAGCGGGAGCCGCGGATCCCCGCGTCGTGGCGACCACTGCCCTCGGTCGACCCACAGCTACTGGATCTTGCCGGCCCGTGGTACTGGGGGCCGGCCCCTTATGTGCTGCGCCCGCAGGCTGATGACGTCGTGGAGTTGGCCTCGCTGTCCGGCGGGCGCGGCACCCGGCTGCGCCCCACCGGCGACGGCGACTGGGAGGGGATCAACGGCTACTTCGCCGGCGAACGACTGCGCGTGCACCGCGACGCGGCGGGCGCCGTCAGCCACCTCGATCTTGGCACCTTCGTCTTCACCCGGCAGCCCTACGACCCCGCGGCGCCGGTGCCCGGCGGTGTCGACCCGGCCGGTTGGCGGGCCGGCTGACAAGCGCCGGCGCCGGTCCTCCAGAAGGCACTGTGCCTCCGCGAGGGCGGTCCGACCTAGCATACCGAACCAGGCTCAGCGCAGCGCCATGTGGACGTCGGTGAGGAAGCGGTCCCGGTCGTCACCGTGGGCGATTGCCGCGTTGTAGACGGCGTCGATCGCAGCGGCCAACGGGTCGTCATTCGCCAGCGCGATCAGTGCGGGGAACGCGGCGGCCTGCTGAAGCGCCTCGGTGACGGTGTGTGCGCCGAATGCCGTCGAACCGAGGTGCAGTGTGACGGTGGTGTGGGGCACCTCGGGATCGGACAGGAGCCGATCGAACGCGGCGGCGCCGCCCTGGTCGGTGAAGGACCGGGGCAGTGGACGCCCGGCCTCAGCGGTGACGAGCGCGTCGGCGACCCACCCGATCTGTTCCAGTCCGGCCACCCGCATCGCGAGACGGGCCGCCCAGCAGGCCGCCTCGTGCTGGCGGGCGGCAGGCAGCGCCTCGATGCGGTCGAGCAGCCGACGGTCGATGCGGGCCAGGGACCGCGCCTGGCCGAGGAGTCCGCGGACACGATCCGACGGCGGAGCACCTCCCCACCGCTCGGCGTCGCGCTGGGCCCGCCGGCGGCGGTACTCCTCGTCGCGCACGGTCGCCTCGGCGGCCTGCCCACGCAACGTCTCCACCCACGGGTACGACCCGTTGGCGTCGAGCAGATGGTCCCAGATCAGGCCGAGGGCGAAGGCGTGCCGGCCCAGCACTCCCTCGTGCCGCAGCGTGAAGCCGTCGGGGCCGGACGTCAGCCGGACGGTACTCGGCTCGTCGTCGGGCAGCGTGACCAGCGGATGAGGGAAGATCGGTTCGTCTGCGGTGGACCACGACCACCGAAGAGTCTGGTCGTCGACCCGCTCCAACCGGACCTCCAGATCACCGACGGGCAGCACTCCCACCGGCACCTCGACCGGCGCGAGCCGGTGGCGGAGCACCGCCACCCGGGACAGGTCTGCGTCGTCCTCGTACGGATCAGGAGGCAGCAGGGCCGGACGGCCGGACGGGCGCGGCACCAGTGACAGCATCGCCCGCTCGGCGGCCCTGGCCGGCTTCTGCTCCCAGTCACGACTGCCCGGGTCGGCCCGCACGGTGCGCCACGGCGTGTCCTCGGACACCGCCCAGATGTGCAACTCGTGCCGCTCGGGCGGGTCGTCGTCGGTGCGTACGGTCTCGTGCAGGCGGTCGCGCGCGTGCGCCCGTACCCGGATCAATCCGCGCGGGACAGCGACGTCGGTGAGGGCCTCCGCGGCGCCGCCCATCAGGCCGACGACCGACAGTCGGCCGCTGGGACTGAAGAGGGTCGCCTCACTTATCGCGTCCCAGCCGACGTCGACTCCCGTCGGAGGCCCGGACCGGACACGTACGCGCGCCTCGATCCAACCGGTGTGGATGCCGCAGAAGCCGGTGAACTGATACGGCGACACGACATGCAGCAGGCTGTCGCCGAGGGTGTAGATCCCGATGCCGGACGCGCCCGGCACGGCGGACACCTCGTACTGACAGTGGCTGACGGGCAACCTCGCCCACCTGGTCACGGATGCCGGACTTCGATGATCCGCGTCGGTCACGTCGGCCACTCCCCGATCCTACGGTCGGCCAGGGATGTCTGGTGCGGGCAGCGGGTCGGTGCTACGGACGATGTCGCGGTAGACGGCGAAGGCTGGCTTGGGTCGATAGGTGTCGGTGACGAGGCCGAGAGTCCCGGTGGGTTCGGTGGAACCGCTGTCGGCGTCCCGGAGGCTGAACAGTTCGTAGTGGGTGATGTGCAGCGCCGACTGTTCGGTGCGGAGGACGCCGAGCATGTCCGCAAGCGAGTCGCACTGTGCCTGCTCGGTGCGTGGTGACCCGCTCGGGGTTCCGTTCTCCACGATGTGGATGGGAGTCTCGGGCGGGATGTGCGCGCGGGGCAGCGACACGCCCCGCAGGTGGTGCAGGGCGTGGGTGGTGAGGGACGCGGTGTCTCCCGGGTTGCCCCGCGGGGCGACGGGTGCGAAGGCGTCGGGGTACAGGCCCAGGCCGACGTAGTCGACGTGGGCCGCGAAGTCCTGGTACGGGATCGAGGACAGGTACGACCAGAATTGGTCGTCGCCGCCCAGCCATTCCGGTGGTTCGGCGACGGAGAAACCAACCCGCACGTGCTGGAGACCTCGCCGGTCCAGTGCGGCGCGCGCGTGCGGGATGCCGAGGACCAGGGCTTCGCGTACGCCGGGGGAGCTTCCGTCGATGAGCGGGATGGGGAAGTTCGGCTCAAGCGTCACCTGGAGGTAGCGCGTCAGGTGACCGTAGCGGTCGATGACGGTGTCGAGGAAGACCAGCCATCCGGCGAGGTCGGCGGTCCGGGGGAGGTAGCTGACCACGAGGTCCAGCTCGCGGTTTCCCTCGACGTACCACTCGTCGGGCATCGTGAGGTGCGCGAGTTCGTGGTCGGCGCCGAGCGAGGTGACGACGTCCGGCGGTGTCGTGTCGCCGAAGAAGTGCACATACTCGCGGACGACGAAGGCGCGACCGCCCGAGAGGTCGTCGACGAGGTGGCGGATCGCGGCGACATCGGGTGGGTGGGAGCAGACCGTGCCGGCCCGGCCGCCCGGATAGATACCGAACTTCATGCTTCTGCGCTCCCATGTGTGTCGGGTTGCTGGGTCGGCCAGCCGATCTCGTGCGACCGGATCCGCCGCACCAGAGTCCTGATCCAGGTGGCTTCGGTGGCGACGATGGTGCGCCAGTAGGCGACTTCGAGCATGTGTACTTCGAGCACGTCACCGTCGGGCGGCCCGGAAAGGGCGGCCAGTTCCTGGTCGAGCCGGTCGGCGCGACCGTCCAGGATGCCCGCCGCCTGCTCCTTGGGGAGAACACCGACGTAGGCGACCGCCATGACGAAGTCCACGGACGCGGCCGGGGACTCGCGCACCCCGGCCTCGATCTTGTGGCGGAAGTCGGCGAGGCCCGCGGCGGTCAGCTCGTAGGCCGTACGGGGTGGCCGGTTGCCTATCCGCTCGGGCTGGCGGGAGGAGACCTTGCCTGCCTTCTCGAGCGCCTTCAGCAGAGACGTGACAGTGCTGCGGGTGACCGGGAGGTGTCCGTATCGCTCGCGTAGTCGTGTCGTGATGTCGTAGCCGTGCGCCGGCTGCTCGACGAGGAGTCCGAGGATCGGCAACACCAGGCTGTTGCGGGACGCGTCCAGAGGCACCCGGCCAACCTATAGGCGTATACGTCTAATCGCAACGCCAGCGGGTAACCGTCGCTCGGACGGGGCTCGGCGTTGCGATACTCTCCAGGCGCCCACACCGGGGTCGAGCAATCCGCGTCCGCCGGCCTTCGATGGCCGGCAGGGCGCCCCAGTTCCAGGGAGATACCGATGCCGGAGCCTGAGCTGCCCGCGCACGACGACCACCAGGCGGATGCCGAGACCACGGCCGAAACCACTGCCGAGGCCGAGGCCGAGGAGCCTGCCGCTCCCGCGAATCGGGCTGCCCGACGCGCGAAGGGCAAGGTCGCCTCACCCCAACCGCATGGGAAGGGCCAGCACTTCGGCGGTCGGGGCTCGGTCCAGAGCCCGCGGCAGTGGGGTAACCGGCGAAGCGGCTGACCCGTCGGCGGAGCCCGTCGTCAGCAGACGGCTCCCCGGGCGGGCGCGGTGGCAGCGCCGGAGTGCTGGGGGCATCTGTACCTAATGTAGGACTTCTTCGCATAAGACCGGTTAATGCGAGTCTTGCTCCACTACGTTCATGTCGAGTAGCGGCAACCGATTTGTCGCTGTCTGCACGGATTGTTACGTGCGGAGACATGGTGTAGGGAGAAGGGCTAGGTAGCTCGATGTCCAACCATCGACACCCGAACGTCAGCCAGGTAGCGGCAGATCAGTCACCTCCCCCGAGGAGGCGGCGGGCACGTTGGCTCGTCGCCGGAGTGGCCGGGGTGGCGGGGCTGGCCGCCGTCGGCGCGCCGGCAGGGGTGACCGGAGCGGTCGCAGCGAACGGCGGCAGACTTGTGAACGCCGGGGAGCAGGTCCTCGCCGGGAGCGCCAGCCGGGTGACCGGCGACGACAACAGAGGCCAGGACCGGGGCGGCACGGACCACAAGGACGACGAGCGCCGGGGCGAGGACTTCACGGACGTACCGTGTGGCGCCAACGAGCTGATCGCGGCGCTGGTCCGCGCGAACGCCGGCCACGGGGCGACACTCAAACTCGCCGGGAAGTGCACGTACACGCTCAACGCGTCCGCACCCCAACCACCCGTGCCGCACGGTCCCATCGGCCTGCCGATCATCACGCAGCGGGTCACGATCGACGGGAACGGCGCCACAATCGTCCGCGCGGCCAACGCCGCGCCGTTCCGGATCCTCGAGGTGGGAGCCGGCGGCGACCTGAACCTCCGCGACGTGACCATCAAGGGCGGTCAGGACACGAGTGGGATCGGCGGCGGCGGAGGTGGCATCCGGATCGACGTCGGCGGCAGGGCCACCATCGAGAACACCGACGTGGTCTTCAACCGGACCAACGGCTCGGGCGGCGGAATCTCCAACTACGGTGACACGAGGATCCTCGGCCGGAGCGATCACGGCGCGGGCAAGGACCGGGACGGCAAGGACCGGGACAGCAAGGACCGGGACAAGCACGGGGACGACGAGAGCAAGATCAGTGACAACGCCGCCCTGTACGACGGCGGCGGCGTCTACAACAACGGCAACCTCACCGTGCAGAACACCAGACTCAGCGACAACAACACGATCGGGGTTGTCACCGTCCTGCCGATCGGTGGCACGGGTGGCGGGCTGTCCAACTCCAGCGTCGCCGTGCTCGACAACGTGCGCGTGCACCACAACACCTCCGGTTTCCGGGGCGGTGGCATCCGCAGTGGAATCAACGCCACCACCACGGCCAGGAACATCGAGGTCAGCGAGAACGCGACAGGCAGCGAGGGTGGCGGAATCTTCAGCGACGGCGTCTTCCACCTGGAGCACAGCAAGATCAGCCGGAACAGCGCCGGCCAACGCGGCGGCGGGATCTTCAACCAGATCGGCCGGTTCGTGGCCGAGGACACCCAGATCAGCGAGAACGCCGCGAGCACGTTCAGCACCATCGAGCACGGTGGCGGCGTCTACGTCGGCAGCGGCATCGTCGTGCTGCGGCACACCCACATCAACCGGAACAAGGCCGTCGGCACGAACTCGCGAGGCGGCGGGATCTACAACGGTGGCACCGTCAACCTCCACGAATCCACGGTGACGGAGAACGTCTCGGCCCTGGCGCCGGGCGGGATCTTCAACGAGGGCGGTCAGGTCACCGTGGATGAGAAGTCGGTCATCAGCGAGAACCGGCCCACCAACTGCACCCCCAGCGCGCCGCCCGTCCCCGACTGCTTCGGCTGACCATCTGGTCGCCCGGCTCGTCGAGGGCAACAGGCACCGACAGCGGTACGCCGCATCCGGTCCCGCCCGGGTTCGATCACAGGATCGGGCTCGTGCGGGACCGGATGCGTGTTCCGTTCCAGCGGTGAACGGCCGGGTCCGACAGCACGCGACGACGTGAGGTTCGGCCGGAGTCGCCGATCAAACGGACGGTAGCGCCTCGATCGCTGATCGTGCCACCATCGGGGGTAGGGGTGGACCGCTGGGCGCTCGGAGGTTCCATTGGCAGACACGCGGCGGATCAACCAGTTGCAGAACGACGACCGTTCCCTGGTGCTCTTCCGGGCCATCGCGGTGGCGCACCGCTACACGCAACGCGCCCAGGCGGTCAGTCTCTCGATGTCACTGGTGGTGGCGAGCCTCGGCGTCGTGGCCAAGGTGGCGCAACCCCCGCTGCAACCCGCTGTCTCGGTCATCGGTGCGCTCTGGGCCGGCGTCTACGCGATCGTCCTGGCTCCCCTGATCGGTCGTCACCTGCGCATCAGCGCGACGTTGCAGGAGATGCTGGACACCGACCTGTTCGGCCTGCCGTGGAACGCGGTCCTGGTCGGTGAGCGACTGTCCGAGGACGAGCTGAGCCGCCTCAGCCGGCGCTTCCGCGGCGACGACGCGCGCTTGCGGGACTACTACCTGGTCGCGACCGTCGCCGCTCCGTACGACGTGCTCTTCTGTCTGGAGCAGAACCTGGCGTGGGGCTCGCGGGTCCGGCGACGCTTCGCCGCCGTGCTGCTCGGTGTCATCGCGGTCTGGTGTGTGGTGGGTGTGGCCGTGGGCCTGGTGACCGAGAGTACGGTCGGCAGCCTGGTCGGCGTGTGGTTCGTGCCGTCACTGGGTCTGCTGCTGTCCTGTTCGGACATGGCCCGCGCCCAGATCCTGACCACCCGGGACCGCACCCGGGTGCTTGGCCTGGTGCGCGCGGTCACCGAGGAGCAGTCGCACGTGATCGCGGATGACCAGGCGTTCGCCGTGTTCGCCAGGCAGGTGCAGGATGTGCTGTTCGTCGCCCGCCGGCAGCAGCCGCGGATGCCGCAGTGGTTCTTCCGCCTCTTCCACGACGATGATCTGACCGACTTCCGGTACAAGATGCAGGTGCTCGAACAGCGGGTGGGTGTCAATTCCTAGTGCGAGCGCGCGTGCGTCTCCCGATCGGGCGCGGGCCGACGGGGTGGGGTCGGCTCGCGCCCGCGACGACCGTCAGTACGGGTATCCGGGGACGTTGAGTCGCACGCTGTACAGGCCGGAGTCGTTGCGCTGGCCGGAGGTGATGTAGAGGGTCTGCCGGTCGGCGCCGCCGAAGGCCACGTTCGTGGTGCCGGAGTTGCCGGCCCGGATCGTGCCGAGCTGCGTGCCGGTGGGGGAGTAGACGTGGACCTGGCCGTCGAATCCTGACGTCCAGTACACGTTGCCGGCGCAGTCGATCGTCCCGCCGTCCGGACCGCCGACGTAGTTCACGAAGACACTGCGGGCGCTGGTGCTGCCGTCGGGCGCGACGGCGTACTTGTAGATCTTGTTCTCGGAGTAGGCGCCCACGTACAGCGTGGCCCCGTCGGGTGAGAGCGAGATGCCGTTGGGCTGGCGCAACCGGTCGTCGACGAGCGACACCTGACCGCCGGAGACACGGAAGACGCTCGTGCGGCCGTTCATCTGGTCGGAGCGGTTGCCGCGCTGGAAGTTGGGGTCGGTGAAGTAGACGACGCCGTCGGACCGGACCGCGACGTCGTTCGGCGAGTTGAACGCCCGGCCCTGGTAGTTCGCCGCGACGGTGCTGCGGGACCTGTCGCTCAGCCGGTACGCGGACACGCTCCGCTGGTCGTGGGTGGCCGCGATGAGCTGCTGGGCGTCGGCGCTGAGCGCCAGGCCGTTGCTGCCGGCGTTGGGGATGAACGTGTCGAAGGTCGACGGCGGCGTGAACCGGCGGATCGTCGACGGCTGGACGTTGTACGGCCCGGTGCCGGCGGCCATGTCGGACATCAGCAGGTAGCCGCCGTCGGCAACCCAGACCGGCCCTTCGAGGAACGAGAAACCGCCCTGGATCCTCGTGGCCGACAGTGAGCTTGCCGGCAGCGGTGATCCGTATCCCACCCCCTCCGGGCAGACTCCGGGCGGTGCGCCGGGCGGACCGGCGAGCGCGGCGTGAGCGCTAACATGGGCGGTGTCCGCGGCTGTCGAGGGCGTGGCGGCGGCACCTGTGGCGAACGGCGCGGCGCCGACCGCGAGGCACAGTCCGGCGAGTGCGGCAATTGTGGGACGCCAGGTCATCGAATGCTCCAATCGGCGTCGGCCGTTGCGTGGACCGGCGGTAGGCGGTGTGCGAGGACGCGGGTGACCGGCACGTTGACGGTGTGTGCCGTCGATGTGTCACCAGGCAGCCTAAGTGACGAACCAGCGAGTCGCATCGGTTTCGTGCCGGTTAATTCGTCGTGAATCACTAAGACGCTGGTCAATGTGTAAGCGTCGGGTGAATATTTCCCGGTCGTACCACAGTGGATCCTCCCGCGGTCCGGATCGTTTCAACGCCCCGGGCTCGTGGGTACGCTCCCATCCGCTGATCCCTCGATCGACGGAGACCTATCGTGATCATGGCTTTGCTGCTCGACCTCGCCAACATCGTCGGCGGTTTCCTGCTCGCCATCGCTGTGCTGCGGCTGCTGCCGCGCGTCGGCGAGGACCTGGGCCGCCTCGCCGGTCGGGCCGCCCCGATCGCGTGGGTGGTCGGCGTCGTGGCGCTCGTGACCGGCGGCTACTACCTCATCGTCCACCTGGTGTCCGGGCCCCGGGTGTTCCACTTCGAGGTGGTGGGCATCGGCGTCGGGCTCGCCCTGCTGTGGGAGCGGCTGACCGGACGACCGGCGCCACGCGGCGAGCAGGCGACCGGGGCCACCGGGGCGACCGGGGTCCGCCTCCTGCTCGCGATCTTCGGTCTCATCGCGATCGTCGTCGGCATCCAGGGGCTCTTCACCCCGGACGGCTGACCGGGCCGCCCGCACCCCACCCGGGTCGGCCGGCCCGCCGCTCACACCGTGTCGACATCTCCCTGCCGAGCCGGGACGCCTCCCGGTCAGGGGCGTGACACGAGGCCGGACTCCCAGGCCCAGGCGGCGATGCGGACGCGTGTGACGTTTCCGAGCTTCATGGAGATGTGGGCGACGTGTGTTTTGACGGTGCCCGGCGAGACGTGCAGCCTCGCGCCGATCTCGTCGTTGCTCAGCCCACGTGCCACGAGCGTGGCGACGTCACGTTCGCGGGCCGTCAGGGGCGGGTCCGCCCTGCGGGCCTCCCGATCGGTCCTGAGCCGTTCCAGCAGGCGGACGGTGACTTCGGGGCTGATCAGGGCATTGCCCGCAAGCGCGGCTCGGACGGCCTCGACGAGCAGCCCGGGTGCCGACACCTTCAGCAGGAACCCACTCGCCCCGTTCCGCAACGCCCGCCCGATGTACTCGTCCTCGTCGAAGGTGGTCACGACGATCACCCGGGTCTCCAACTCGGGGTCGCTTGTGACACGGTTGACGAGTTCGAGGCCGTCGATGCCGGGCATCCTGATGTCCGCCAGCAACACCGCGGGGCGCAGGCGGCGGACCAGGTCCCAGGCCAGGGTGCCGTTGCTGGCCTCACCGACGACGGTCAGGTCGGGCTGCGCCGCCAGCACCATGCGGAAACCGTGCCGGACCATGTCGTGGTCGTCGGCGATCACCACTGTCGTCATGACGCCGCCTGCCCGCCGCTCGGGCGCGGGTGCCTCGGCGTGGACATCGACTCAGTTTAGGGGGAGTCGGACGCGTACCCGCCACGATCCCTGCTCGCGACCGGCGCGCAAGGTGCCGTCGAGCGCCTCCACGCGGGCGCGGAGGGAGGCCAGGCCAGTGCCCTGATCCTCGGCAGGCGGCGGCATCGCACCTGTCGTCAGCTCGTTCGTGACCACGACGTTCAGGTGTCCGTCCAGTTGGGTGACCGACACCCGCACCGCGCCGGTCGTGCGGGCATGCCGGGCGACGTTCGTGAGCGCCTCGACAACCACCCGGTACGCCGTGGCCTGGATCGCGGCGGAGATGTCGTCCCGCCCCGCCACCGCCATGGTCAGCTCCACCGGGATCGGGTGGGCGTCGACGAGGTCCGGTACGTCGGCGAGGCCGTACTGGTGGGTCGTGTGCTCGTCGCCGTCCCGCATCAGTCGGATGCTGCGGTCGAGACGCCGCAGCGCCCGGGCGGCGGCGCGCTCGACCTGCGCGATGAGCGCTCCGGGGTCGCTCGCGCCGACCACCCGAGCCGACTGTGCCATCACCGCGATGCCGGCGATGTCGTGCGCGACGTAGTCGTGCAGGTCCGCGGCGAGCAGGCGGCGCTGCTCGGACCGGGCCTGCTCCACCACTGTCACCCGCAGTTCGTCGAGCCCGCGAAGGTAGTGACCGAGCAGTGCTCCGGCCAGCACCGTGCAGGCGCCCAGAGCGCCCAGGAACAGCTGCTCTCCGACGGCGGCGTCCGGCAGGAGCCGTAACCCGACCGCCGACCCGGGCACCAGCAGGAGCACTCCGGTCACCTGGCCGGCCCGGCTGACGCCGCGGCTCAGCGCGACGGCGAGGGCGGTCAGCGCGCCGACCTCGATCGTGGTCCACAGCAGGAGCTTGCTGCCGTCGTTGCCGTCGTCGACGAAGTCGTAGCCGAGCAACCGCCACGCCCAGACGCTTCCGCCCAGCGAGAGGACGGCCGCCGTGGCGGCGAGCGGCACCCGGGGCGCCCGGGGCGACCAGATCGCCAGGGTCGCGGCGAGGACCGAGGCCCAGGCGGTCAGCCGCAGCGGGGCAGGCTGGCCGTACCAGGGCGCCAGGACTGTGACGATCCCGGCGGCCACCCCGGCGAGCCGCTTCACGCCGGTCAGCATCTCACGGTGCGACCACATCAACGGTCACGCCCGGCTCCACGGCGGTCGGGTCGGCGGCCGCACCGTTGAGATGCTTGTCGAAGAAGCTGGCGAGCGAGCGGCGGACAGTGCGGTACGCCAACGGCTGTGCCTCGCCGATGTCCCGCCGCACGACCGGTTCGGCGCGTGGGTAGCGCGTCGCGATCTGCGCCAACATCACCCCGTCGTCCGTGAGTGACCTCGGCGACGCGCCGGGGATGGTGACGATCGCCCGCCAGCCGGAGCGCGGGAGGTCGCGGTGCCCGCCGACGGGCGAGCCCGCGACGACGAGCAGGGGCACCCCACCGGTGTCGGTGACATCGGCGGCGCCGGTCGTGTCCGCGATGCCGGCCACCGCGGGCAAGCCGGTGAGGTGCGCTCGTTGTGCGGCGTTCGCGCCGGTCCAGCCGAAGAGACCGATCCGTCGCAGGTCCATCACGCGGCTCACCTGCCGGTCCAGGCCGTCGAGGTGGCTCGTGACGTACTCGAGGTCGCTGACCCTGGTCGTGTCGGCGTCGAGGCGCGCGACGGTGGTGGCGGCGTCGGTGGGTTCGATCACCCGCCGGGTGGGATAGAGATCGACCACCGGCGCGTCGAATGGGTGGTCGACGGTGACGACCACGAATCCGCGGCTCGCCAACTCCTCGGCGATGCCGGTGTACGCCGACCGCATCACCCCGGGTGGCGGCGAGCCGACCAGGACGGGGAACGAGCCGGTGGCGGGCGGCGCCCACTCGTGGGAGTGGGTGCGGAACATCCAGTTGACCTCGTCGGGCAGCAGACCCAGGCGTCGCTCCTCGCCGGGCGCCCAGGCCAGGCGGCCGAACTCGGTCAGGGCGGGTGCCACGGCGTAGTGCGCCAACGGCGTGGACCCGGCGTCGGCCGGGTAGTGCACGTCGAGCATCACCGTCCGGTCACTGTCCGGGCGCCACGGGTCGCGGCGGTCCTCGTCCACGAGCCGCATCCGTCGTACGCCCACGTCGTGCGGTCCGGTCGGCGGTGGAAGGGCAGGGCTGAACGTGGCTCGCCAGCCGTCGGTGTCGCCGTGGTGGGGTAGCGCCATCACGGCGATCCCGGCGAGGAGGAACCCCACGAGCGCGGATGTCAGCTGTCGCCTTCGCATGGGTCGATCCTGCACAGGCGACGGGTACCCGCGCGTCTCCCGAGCGGTAGAGGCCGGGCGGCTCGCGGCCACCGGTCCACCCCGCACGGCAGATGTCGAGCCCATTCCGGGTGTCCGACACTGACCGTCATGACAGCCTTGGCAAACTCGGCGGCACGACACGGCGGACGGTGGTCCTGGCGGCGGTGGGCGGCGGCCGCGGCGAGCGGATGGGCCTGGTTCCTCGTCGTGCTGGGCATCTTCTGGTCCTCCGGCGGTGCCGGTTACCCGTTCGGTCACAACGACCGCACCGGGCCCGACTACTCGTCGCTGCTGGCCGGCCTGGAGCGTGCCGTGGGTGGGCCGCTCATCACCGTGTTCGGTGTGCTGGCGCTCGTCGTGGCATGGCGGCTCGACGGACGTGACCGCCAGCCGACTCGACGTCGAGCCGGGATCATCGGTGGTGTCGGCGTCGCGGCGGTGATCGTCTGTGTCGTGCTGGACGCACGGATGATCACGATGTTGCCGCCGCTGGGCGTTCTCCCGGTCGGGTGGCTACGGGCGGACTGGCCGACGCTGTTCCAGGGCGTCGCGGCGGCCGGCGCGGCCCTGTTCCTCCTGGCGAGCGTCGCCTACGCCGACCGCACGACCGACCGCGATCAGCGTGACCTTCGACGTCGCGGCGCCGGCTGGATCCGGGCGGGCCGGATCGCCACCTACGTGGCGATCGTGTGCCCGCTGCCGTACGCCCTGATCCGGCTGGCCTGGTCCCGGGGTTGGGCTGTCGGAGCACCGGAACCGTTCGTCCTGTCCCTGCTGCGCAACCAGCCGGAGAACGTGTACATCGAGCCGATCCTCGCGTCCTTCGCGACAGGTGGCGCCGTGCTGACCGCCGGGCTGCTCTGTCGCTGGGGCAGGGTGTTTCCACGCTGGATCCCGGTGCTGCGCGGCCGGGTCGTACCCATGTGGTTACCGCTGCTGCTCGGCGGGTCGGCCGTCGTCGGCATCTTCGGATTTGGTCGCGGACTGCTGCTGGCGCAGCTGGGCGTGCACCTGCCTGGTCAGCTCGACACGTTTCAGTTGTGGGGCGAACCGGTCGACGACTGGGCGTACTGGGGCGCCGGCGGCCTGGGCTGGTGTCTCTTTCCGCTGTGGTCGATCTCGTTGGCCGTCGCGCTGACCGGCTACTACCACCGCTACGCTCGGCCCGCCCGCGGGTCCTCCCGGCCCGGCACCGCCTGCTGACCCCGGTCGGTCGACCGCGGCGCGGGCTGCGACGGCATCCGCGGCGACTCGCCGGTCTCGGTGACCACGCGTTCGGTCTCCTGCACCAGATAGTGCGGTCGGCGCTTCGTCTCGTAGTAGATCCGGCCGATGTACTCCCCGATCACACCCAGGATGGTCATCTGGATGCCGCCGAGCCCGATCACGCTGACGATGATCGTGGTGTAGCCGGGAACGTCGATGCCCTTCTCGACGGCGTCCGCCACCACCCAGGCCATGTAGACAAGTGCGATGAGGGTGAGGAACATGCCGCCGTAGATCGCCAGGCGCAGGGGCCGGTTGTTGAACGACAGCAGGCCGTCGAACGCGTAGTTGAACAGCTTGCCGAACGTCCACCTGCTCCGCCCCGTCTGCCGGGTCTCGTTGCGGTGGGCCACCACCACCGTGCGGAAGCCGATCCAGGAGAACAGCCCCTTGGAGAACCTGTTGTATTCCGGCATCGACAGGATCGCGTCGACCGCGAGCCGGGACAGCAGCCGGAAGTCGCCCGCCCCGTCCTGCAGGCGCACGTCGATCCACCAGTTGATCATCCGGTAGAAGGACCGCGAGGCGACCATGCGGACGAACCGGTCACCCCGCCGGTCTCGGCGGGCGATCACCTGGTCGAAGCCCTGCCGGTAGAGGGCCACCATCTCGGGCAACAACCGTGGCGGGTGTTGCAGGTCGGCGTCCATGATGACGACCGCGTCGCCGGTGGCCCGCTGCAGGCCGGCGAGCATCGCCGCCTCCTTGCCGAAGTTGCGGCTCAGCGACGTGTAGCAGACCGTGGGGTCGGCGGCGGCGAGGCGGCGCAGCGCCTCGAGGGTGCCGTCCTCGCTGCCATCGTCGACGTACACCACCTCGACATCGAGGTCGGTCAGGTCGGCGAGCGTGGCCGTGAGGGTCTCGTGCAGGCGCTCCACCGACGATTCCTCGTTGAAGCAGGGCACCACGACGGACAGTCGCACCCTGCTCACCCCGCCCGACCGGTGTTCGGGCATCCGCCGCCGGTGTTTGCGGCGCACTCCCGATCAGAGCCGGTAGAGCAGCGTGCCATCGAGATCCTCCCGAGTGATGCCCAACCCGTCGATGGGCCGGGTCGCGATGCCCTCCCACGGTGTCCCCGCCGTGCGGTCCGGCACGGCGACCACCGACCGCACGCCGATCCCACGCAGGTACGCCACGCTGCCCGCGTCGGGGAACGACGCCACCGCGATCCGGGTGTTCGCCTGGCTGACCGGCTCGAACCCGGCCAGCCCGTTGGTGATCCGGGGGAAGCCGTCGGTCGTCCACAACATGTACGCCAGGTCGCCCACGCTGCCTGCGGGCAGCACCAGGATCGGGTCCTGCGCGGCCCGCATCGCGGCCGGTGGCGGAGTCACCGTCGGGTGGGGTGTCCGGTTGACGCCCTCCAGGGTGACCAGGGCCAGCGGCACCAGCAGGACCAGCGGCATGAGCACCCGCGTCCAGCGGCGGGCCGAGAACTGACCCGGTGATGTCGAGGTCTCACCAGTCGATGTCGAGGCCTGGCTCGGTGATTCGGCCAGCGCCGTCACCGCTCCGGCGGCCAGCAGCGCCAGCAACAGGCTGGTCCAGTGCATCATCCGGCCCGGTGTGCGCAGGGCGTCCCAGCCCGGCAGGGAGGTGGACAGGGTCAGGTAACCCGGGTCTCCGTCACCACCGAGGGTCGAGCCCAGGCCCAACAGCACCGTGCCGAGCACACCGAGGCCCAGCGCGATCCGGTGCCGAGCCGGGTACGCCGAGATGAACAGGCCCGCCGCGGCCAGCGCGATGAGCGTTATCCCCGGCAGCAGCGCCATCTCCGGCGGCCAGGACAGCTGTTCGCGGGCGGCGGCGTGCCGCTCACCCCACAGCCACGAGTCGGCGGGTGCGGTCACGAACCCGATGAGCGGGGGAGAGAACATCTTCGTCCACTCCAACCCCCGTTCGGCCTGCGGGTTGAGGTCGACGACGCGCAGGTAGACCAGACCGAGCAGCACCGTCGCCGCGCCGAACACGCCGCCGCCGGCCAGATCCGCGAGCAACAACCGCCGACCGAACGGCGGGCGCTCCCGCTTACGCCACCAGGACCAGCCGTAGCAGCCGGCCGCCACCAGCACCGCGGCCAGCAGGAAATAGACAAGTGGCAGCCCGATGCCGAAGCCGAGCGTGATCTGCCAGGCCGCCACGAGCCACCCGGCCAACGCCCAGCCGGGTCGCCGTCGCTCGGGCCGGTAGCCGTGGCGCAGCGACCAGCCATGCCCGCGGGCCAGCATCGCCAGGCACAGCGCGATGCCCCCACTGGACAGGATGTTGAGGTGGCCGGCGTGCGCCAACCGCCAGGGGGCGAACGCCCACGCGATCCCGGCGACCGCCCCGCCCCACCGGTTGGCACCGAGCTGCCGCACCAGCACGTACGCCCCGAAGGCCGCGAGCGCGTGCAGCAGCACGTAGAGCACGTTGTACCGGATCACGGCCGCCTCGAAGCCGGAACCGATCATCCCGATCGGGGCGTACCCGAGCAGGGTGTCGCTGTAGGCGAACGTGTATTTCTCCGGGAAGAACGTGTTCGAGTTCCAGAGGTCGGCCGGACTGCTGAAGAGCGCGTGCCCCGCCCAGGCGACCTGCCACGCCTGCAACGTCGGGTCACCGAGGTCGTTGGGGATCGTGCTCGCCGGATGCCGCAGCGTCGGCCAGGTCAGCACCACCGACAGCAGCAGGCTGCCCAGTGCCGCCAACGTCCACTCGGGGCGGGCCCAGCGCCACCGATCCCACCGGCTCGGCGTCCGGTCGTCGGACGTCTGTTCGGGGCTCGTGTTCTCGGCGGTTGCTGCGGCGCCGGTGGACCGGGTATTCACGCGATAGATCCTGTCCGATGGTGGGAACCTTGTCCATGCTGTCCGACGCATGGGTCCGCGCCGTGTCGCGGCCGGGAGCCGTACGGCGTGGTGACGCGGTGGTCACTCATTGAACACGAGGACCCAGTCGGCCACGCAGGCCGGCTTGGCCTCGCCCTCGATCTCCACCCGCATCTGCACCACGACCCGGCACGCGGCGGCCATCCGGCGGGCCTCCAGGAGGGTCGCGACGCCGCGCACCCGGGCGCCGGCCGGGACCGGGGCGCGCATGCGCACCTTGTTCAGGCCGGCGTTGATGACCAGGCGGACGCCGTCGACCTCGACCAGCTCGGACAGGAAGGTGGCGCAGAGCGAGAGCGTGAGCATGCCGTGCGCGACCGTGGTCCCGAACGGACTTTCCGCCGCCGCCCGCTTCTCGTCGACGTGGATCCACTGGTGATCGCCTGTCGCGTCGGCGAACGCGTTGATCCGGGCCTGGTCGACGAGGTGCCATCCGGTGGTGCCGAGCTGCTGGCCGGTGTGCTCCAGCAGGGCGTCGACGGTGTCGTAGCGGCTCACCGCGCCCACCCTGCCGGCAACTACGGTCGGTGCGCAACCCTGCCGGTCCGGTGACGAGGTCCGGGTGGCGGCCTCGCCGGTCTCCGCCTACTCCCGCCAGCCGGTCAGCTCCACCCCCTTGGCCAGCTCCACCCGGAAGCCGATCGCGATCTCACCGCTGTCGCCCGGCGCGAGCGACAGCCGCCAGGCCAGCTCTCCCAGCTCCGTACGCTCCGCCGGAGGTGGCGCCAGGTTCGTCTCCCGCACCACCACCGCCTCGTCGCGGGACACCGGCACCTGGTCGCGTACCTCGATCGTCGCCGTCCGCGGCGTGTGGTTGGCGACGGTGATCCGGTAGTCCATCTCCCGCCGCCGCGTCGACCCGAGCGCGGCCCTGGTCTCCGAGCGCCGGTGCAGCTTCCGCTCCACCCGCAGCCGGTCGTCGACGCCGAGCCCCAGCTCGATCTCCTCGCCCGGCGCCCACATCGGCAGCCCGATGGCCGCGACGAAGTCGGCGCCGTGGAACACCGCCGCCGGACCGGGCAGCATCGTGTGCTCCGACGTGTTGCGTACCGTGGCACGCAGGTGCGCCTCCGCGGCGCGGACCGGCACGGTCACGTGGTCCAGTCGGGCCGGCACCTCCAGCACGGCGATTGTGGCGCGGTGCGCGCTGCCGTCGGCCGGCACCGCCGCCGGCCGGGCCGGCCGATAGGTGGCGGCGCTGACGCCCTGCTCGACCTGGGCGACGCTCTCCTGCAACCGGGGCCGGGGCGCCGCCGCGGACCGGGCGAGCGCGCCGCCCGGTGCCGGTGGCGGCATCCCGACCGGCATGGCCGCCGCCGCGCCCGCGACCGGCATCGGTCGAAGCCGGTCGAGATACCAGGGCGAGAGTTCGGGTACGACTGTCGTCGCGGCAGGCCGGGCGGTCGAGAGTTGGAGCTCGCACTCCGGCCAGTCCTCTCCGGTGTTCTGGCTGACCAACCCGAACCAGGTGACGGTGATCGTGTCCTCGACCAGCCGCAGGTCGTAGGAGGGCTGCCACACCGCGCCGTCGACCAGATAGGTCAACTCCAGTTCCACCTCCGCGTCGTCGGCCGCCACCGAGACCGTAACCTCGGCGGCCAACCGGTCCGGCGTCCGCTTGCCGCGCGCGGCGTTCAGGTCGCGCTCGACCGCGGCCACCTGCGCGGCCAACTCGGTGCGCCGCCGCGACAGCCCGCGCCGCCGGCCGCGTGACTCGGCGAGCTGACCGGCCACCGAGTCGCTGAAGGCCGCCACGTCGGTCGGCGCCGCGTCACCGGAGGCCAACGCGCGGGCGTACGTGCCACCGGCTCGCTCGGCCAACCGGGTGAGGAACTCCCCGCGCTGTTCCTCGATTTCGTCCGCGTCCGAGACCTCGGCCAGCTCGTCGACCAGCTCGCGGCGTCGCTGTTCGAGGTCGACGATCTGCGGGTCGGCGCTGCGGGCCTGCCGCCAGGTGGTCACGTCCACCCCGAGGACCGTGGCCGCGCCCCGACCACCGACCCGAATGGAGTCGCGCCGCAGGCCGAGTGGGAGTGGCGCGATGCGGACGCGGTGCTCGCCGGCGGTCAGCCGAGGGCTTCCCCGGCGGGTGACCCGGGCCCGGTCCGGGTAGACGGTGACACCGACGATGGGCGCGTCAATCTCTGTGCTCTCCACGGCGCGAGGGTAATCCAGGCGCGCCGCACCACCACCCAGCCATCCGTCGCCCCGACCGCTCAATCGTGGCACCGTACGCTCGGCCGGGCGGGCGCCTGATCCGCGAGACGAGGGGAGGTGAACCGGTGGTGCGTGATGACGTGGCGGAATTGGCGGAGATCTGGGGGCCGCCAACCTGGTCGGCTCCGGTCCGCGCCGAGCGGCTGGCTCAGTTCGCGGGCGCGGTGCCGGATCTGCTGCTGGCGTGTTGGCGTAGGTACGGATTCGCCGGCTTCGGCGACGGGCTGTTCTGGTTGTGTGATCCCGAGGTGTGGCAGCCGGCGGTCGACGCGTGGACGAACGGCCTTGTCCTACCGAGCGAAGAACGATGGATCGCGGTGAGCCGCAGCGCGTTCGGCGATCTGCAGGTGTGGGGGCAGCGGACGGGTGCGCGGTTGTCGATAAGCGCGCAGCACGGGTGGGTGATCCATACGGATCGGTCGGCCGGCGAGATGTCGGACGATCGCCGCGACGACCGGCTCTACGCGCTGCTGATGTGCCAGGACCGCCGCAGTGTCGACCTGTGCGGCGCCGATGGAGAACCGTTGTTCGACCGGGTCCTCGCACTGCGTGGCCCGGTCGGCCCCGACACCGTCTACGGCTTCGTCCCGGCCCTGGGCCTCGGCGGGGCGCTGCGCCCCGACCGGGCGGAGATCTGCGCCGGACCCGTCCATCTGGAGCTGCTCGCCGAGCTCTCCGAGCGTCGCGTCATGGACAACGAAGATCTTCTGCACCTGTGGCTGGACCGATGACGGTGTGGCGGCGAGTGCGGGCCACCGACACGGGCCTCAACGGGCGTGCCGCGCGCCTGCTGACCAGTGAGCCGACCGACGACGCGGGATGGCCGGCCGACCTGCCGGCCGGTGCGACGGAGGTGGTCATCGTCGACGACACCCCCGGCCCGACAGCCACTCTGCGGGTGCGGACCAGCGGGGACGACGCGCCGACGAGTGCGCGGGTCAGGTTTGACCAGCTCGCCGTACCTGACTTGGACGGAGCAGGGTGCTGAGGTGCCTAACCCTGGCAGGATGTGGTTGCCGCCGGGAGAGGTCGCAATACTTCGAGTCATGAACGCGAGAGGACAGCTCGGCGATTTCCTCCAGGCCCGACGCTCCCAACTGAGGCCGGAGGACGCCGGCGTGGTGACGTACGGCGACCGGCGGCGCGTCCGAGGGCTGCGCCGGGAGGAACTGGCCCTCCTGGCCGGAGTGAGCGCCTCGTACTATTCGCGCCTGGAGCAGGGTCAGGCCGTCAACGCCTCACCCGAGGTCCTGGAGGCGCTCGCTCGGGCCCTACAGCTCGACGAGGCGGAACGTCGCCACCTGAGCGAGCTCGCGGCCGGGACCCGGCGTCGGCCCGCCGTCCGGCGTCCGCCGCCGGAGCGGGTGAGCCCGGCGGTACGCCAGCTCGTCGCGACGCTCGGTGACGTACCCGTGGTGGTGCTCGGTCGTCGTGCCGACGTGCTGGCCTGGAACGTCGGAGGCCACGCCCTGTTCGCCGGCCACCTGGACACCACGCTCCCCGAGCGGCCGGACCAGGGCCCGAACATGGCGCGGCTGGTGTTCCTGGACGCGCACACCCGTGACCTGTACGTGGACTGGCCCGCCAAGGCCCGCGCCGTGGTGGCGACGCTGCGGATGGTCTCCGGGCAGCACCCGAACGACCCGTCGCTGGCCGCGCTCGTGGGGGAGTTGACGGTGCGGAGTCCGGAGTTCGGCGCCATGTGGGCCGACCACCGGGTCAAGGCCGGCGGCGGCAGCGCGTACGAGATGCGCCACCCGCTCGTCGGCACGATGACCGTGACCCAGCAGGCCCTGCGGACCGAGGACGGTCAGACGGTCGTCGTCGCCACCACCGAACCCGGCTCGGCGTCGCACGCCGCGATGACGTTGCTCCTGCACGGTGCTGTCACCTCCCGCGCCGGCACTCGGCAGCAGCCGGCCATGCGCGAATAGCGCCCTTTTCCCATCGGCTCGAAGACGAGGTGCTCCGCAAGGAGCGCCGGACCCTTCGCGCCCTCATCAGCCGCAACAACACGGCTTTCCGGAAGGAACAGAAATGCGCAAGAGAATGATGACCCTCGCAGTGGCCCTCGCGGCGGCCGGCGTCAGCGTCGTGACGGTTGCGCCGTCGAGCGTCGCTCAGGCGGGTACCGCACGGGCAAGCGTCGTCGGGCCGTCGACCGCGCCGCTGCCCTCGCGGATCGCGGTCCACTTCGATCTGGCGACCGGACAGATGCCGGAGAACATCGCGATGGGCCCGGACGGCACGGCGTACGTCACCTTCGCGGCCGCCCGGCAGGTCGCCGCCGTCACCCCGTCCGGCGCGACGCGGATCCTGGCGACCCTGCCCGCCCCGGCCGACGGCGGTGTGAACACGCCGGTGCTCGGGTTCGCGCTGACCACCGGCATCGTCCGGATGGCCGACGGGACGCTCTACGTCCTCTATGCCAGCGGCGACGCCGCCACCACCGGCCTCTACCGGCTGCGTCCGGGCCGGGTTCCGCAGCGCGTCGCCGCCCTGCCGGCTGCCGGACTGCCCAACGGCCTGGCGTTCGACGCGGTGGCGAGCAGGTTCTACGTCACCGACTCGGTGCTGGGCACGATCTCGACAGTCCCCCTGCGGGGCGGCCGCGCCGAGGTGTGGTCCTCGGCGTCGGAGCTCGCCTCGACGGGTTTCCTCGGCGCCAACGGCATCAAGGTACGCCCCGACGCGATCTGGGCGACGAACCTCGACCAGGGAACGTTGCTGCGCATCCCGCTGCGGCACAGCCGTCCCGGACCCGTCCGGGTGGTGGCGACCGGCCTCGTCGGCATCGACGACTTCGCCTTCGTGGGCGCCGGTGACCACCAGGTCGTCGCCGCGCTCAACGGGCCGAACACGCTCGTGAGCATCGACGCCGCGGGCCGTTCCCGAACGCTGATGAGCGGTGCCGACGGATTGCAGAATCCGACCTCGGTGGCCGTCCGGGGCCGCACCCTCTACGTGCTCAGTGCCGCGTACACCACGGGCGCCGACCCCAACCTGGCGCTGGCCACCCTGCCGCGCCGCTGACCCGTCACCTTTCAGGAGATCCCCCGGTACTGAACACGCGGGTTTCCCGCCGCCGTCGTACGACGGCGGCGGGCGCTCGTGCGTCGGGGCTTTCCCGTCATCGGGCCGGGTTGGTGGTCGCGGTGCGCCAGGCCAGCCAGCCGCGGCAGAGCACGTAGGCCGCGGCGACGACGGCGACCAGCCCGATGTCGATGAAGGCCGACAGGCGTGCCTCGGCAACGTCGCCGATCGCCAGGCCGAACACCACGAGGGCGGTCTTACCGGCGAGCAGGATCTCCCAGACGCCCGCCGACTGGCGCGGCCTGATCGCGAGCAGGGCGAAGAGCCCGGCGAAGATGGCGAAGCTGGAGACTCGCCAGCCTTCGATGAACAGGCGGTCGTCGGGCGCGTCGAGGGTCAGCAGGACGCCGTTGACGAACGCCCCGAGGGTGGCGAGGGCGGCGACGGCCGCGAGTCCACGACCGATGCGGTCGGCGGAGCGGGCGGGGGCGGTGGTGTCGGTGCGCAAGGCGGTCGCGGTGGTCATGAGTTCCCCATCTCTGCGATACGAATTGAACTTACACTCGTTAACTTACGCGCTTAGCTAACGGTTGTAAAGTGATGGGCCGTGGCAAGTCGAGGGGGCTGCGGGTGCGACCGCGCTCCATCCCTGCTCGGCGGGCAGGTCGGCCACCCGGCGAACCGCCCGCACGGTGCGACCCGTGCGTAGGCGGCGCCGGGCCTCGGCCATACGCTGGCACCCGGAAGAGGAGGGTGGCGCGCCGCACGCGTCAGGCGGCGCGGCCCGCTCCGTTGCGACTCAGGGCTGGGTAGTGCATGCGCGTCATTCCGGGCAGGACTCCGAAGTACATGGTCATCCGCGACGACCTGATCAAGCGGATCAGCAGGGGGGAGTTCGCCCCCGGTGACGCGCTGCCCGGCCAGCGACACCTGAGCGAGCAGTACGGCGTCAGCCTCATGACGCTGCGGCAGGCCCTGGACGAGCTGTGCGACCGGGGAGTGGTGGATCAGCTTCCCGGTAAGGGCACCTACGTCCGGGCGATGCCGGTCCCGTACTCGATGGGCAACCTGCGCAGCCTCGCCGACGACCTGCGGGCGCACGGCATCGAGGTGCTGACCCGGGTGCTGGCCCGCGACGTCGTCGCGGTGCCCGACGAACTCGCCGCGCGGTTGGGGATCGCCGTGGGCGACAGGGTGCTCACGCTGGAGCGGGTCCGGGTCGTCCGGGGCGCTCCGCTGATCCATCAGGTGTCCTATGTTCCGCAGCCCTTCGGCGACCTGCTCCAGGGTGTCGACTTCGAGAAGAACGAGCTGTACGCCGTGCTCGCCGAGCGGGCCGGCGCGGCGGCCGTGCAGGCCGAGGAGACGATCTCGCCGGTGCTCATGCCCGAACGCATCGGTGATCTGCTCGGACTGCCCGAAGGCGTGCCGGCGATGCGCAGCGAGCGGATCACCCGCGACGCCGACCGGCGCACGCTTGTCGTCGACGTCGCCATCCTCGCGGGAGACAGCGTCGTGATCAGGAACATTCGCGAGGTCGGCGGCAATCAGATCAGCTACGCGGTCGGTGATGGCACCGGGCTGGCCGGGGCCACCGGCCCCGGACCGGGCTGACGGGTGGGGTGGCGGGAGCCGCCGCACGCCCGTCTCAACTGTTCTAGAACTATTTACCGACAGATCTAGAACACTGGTCGGTCGCCCTGCTATAAAGACCTCATCGTTCTAGAACTGTGAGGGGATGTGCCGTGGATCAGCTCCTACGCTCCGCCCGCCCAGCAGCCCAGGTCGACCCCCGTCGACCCTCGGGGCTCGGCAGGTTCGGTGACTACGGCGGACGCTTCGTGCCGGAGTCGCTCGTTCCGGCCTGTGTCGAGGTCGAGCGGGCCTTCACCGAGGCCTGGGCGGATCCGCTGTTCCGCGGCGAGTTGAACCACCTGCTCTCCGTCTACGTCGGCCGGCCGACGCCGCTGACACCCGCGCTGCGCCTCTCCGCGGAGCTGGGCGTCAACCTGCTGCTCAAGCGGGAGGACCTCACCCACACCGGCTCCCACAAGATCAACAATGTGTTGGGGCAGGCGCTGCTGGCCCGGCGGATGGGCAAGCGGCGACTGATCGCCGAGACCGGCGCGGGACAGCACGGCGTGGCAACCGCCACCGCCGGTGCCCTGTTCGGCATGCCCACGACCGTCCTGATGGGCACGAAGGACATCGAACGGCAGCAGCTCAACGTCTTCCGGATGAAGATGCTGGGCGCCGAGGTGGTGCCCGTGACATCCGGCAGCCGCACCCTCAAGGACTCCTGCAGCGAGGCCCTGCGCCACTGGGTCACCTCCGTCGACGACACCTACTACTGCTTCGGCTCGACGATGGGCCCACACCCGTACCCCTGGATGGTCCGCCAGTTCCAGCGGGTGATCGGTGACGAGGCCCGCGCGCAGTGCGCGGCCGACCTCGTCACCAGCACCCCCGACTACGTCGTGGCCTGCGTCGGCGGCGGGTCCAATGCGGCCGGCACGTTCGCCGGCTTCATCGACACGCCGGCCCGGCTGGTCGGTGTCGAGGCGGCCGGTGGCGCCGCGGTCAGCGCCGGCACCCCCGGCGTGTTGCACGGCTTCCGCTCCCTGGTGCTCCAGGACGAGCACGGGCAGATCAGTGAGGCCCACTCGATCGCCGCCGGTCTGGACTACCCGGGCGTGGGGCCGGAGCACGCGTACCTGGCCGAGTCGGGTCGCGCCACCTACGTGACGGTGGACGACGCCGAGGTACTCGCCGCCACCCACCGGCTGGCCCGTGCGGAGGGCATCCTCTGTGCGCTGGAATCCGCCCACGCGGTCGCCTGGGTGATCCGTGCCGCCGGTGACGGCACGATCCCCCCGGGTGCGACGGTGCTGCTCACCCTCTCCGGGCGGGGTGACAAGGACATGGCGACCCTGATGGAGCTGTCGTGAACGCACTGGAGATCCGGGCCCGCGCCGCCAAGGCCGCCGGCCGCAAGCTGCTCGTGCCGTACGTGACGGGCGGTGTCACCGACAACTGGACCGACCTGTTGCGGGCCGCCGTGGACGCGGGCGCCGACGCCATCGAGGTTGGCCTCCCGTTCTCCGACCCCATCCTGGACGGACCCGTCGTGCAGGAGTCGTCGCACCGGGCCCTGCTCCGGGGCGTCACCACCCGGCAGATCCTCGACGAGGTCACCCGGCTCGCACTGCCCGTGCCGTTGATCGCGTTCACCTACGCCAACCTGGTCCTGCACGGCGGGGCCGGGGGGTTCTGCGCGGCGCTCGCCGACGCCGGGGTGGACGGTCTGATCGTGCCGGACCTGCCGGTCGACGAGATGGAGCCGGTCTCCACGGCGGCGGCGGGCAGCATGCTCGACCTCGCGCTGCTCGCCTCCCCGGCGACCGTGCCGCAGCGCCTTGACGAGATCGCCACGCGCAGCCGGGGCTTCGTCTACGCGGTGAGCGTCATGGCGACCACCGGCGAGCAGTCCACGTTGGGCCAGGCCGGCGAGCGGTTGGTGACATCGCTGCGACAGGTCACGGATCTGCCCGTGGTCCTCGGCTTCGGGATCTCCGGTCCGCAGCAGGCGGCCGAGGCCGTCGGTTACGCCGACGGGGTCGCGGTGGGCTCGGCGCTCATGCGTCGCGTGCTCGACGGGGCCTCGGCGGCGGAACTTGGTGATTTCCTGGCGCAGCTTCGGACGGCGCTGGACGCGACCGCCAACGGCTGACCACTGCGGTGGAGCGACTCACCGGGTCCGACGGCAGCGGTGCCGTCGGACCCGGCCGCTCAGCGGTCGTGACAGCCGACCTCGTCGCCGATCTCCGCCGGGATGCCGAACGGGCTGCACTCGAGAGCGCTGCCCTCGCCCAGCTTCCGCCAGGTGCCGCCGGAATACTCGAACACCATCACGCCGTCGCCCTGCATCCCGGGGTCGACGGCGCGAATACCCGCGGTGGCCCACCGGCGGGCGCACTTGATGTGGTCGGGGTTGATCCGGTGGGTGCTGCTGTTCAGCCCGGACGCCCGCTGCAGGGTCGCGGCGCCGACGGGACAGGCGGCCTCGGCGGTGGTGGTCGGCGTCGCGGCCACCGCGCTGCGGGTCGGCGACGCGACGGTGGTCGGCGCCGCAGGGGAGGCGGACGTGGCGCTGGGTACGGGTGACGTCGTGCTGTCGCCGGCTACCGGAGTGGCCGGGGCCGTGGTGCAGGCCGCCAGGCCTGCCAGCAGGGTGACGGGTACGAGGGCGCGGAGCGCGGTGCGGGTCATCGTTCCTCCGGATCAGCAGGGATGGCGGTTTCGCGCTACACGCGGTGGAGTCGACTGTGGTTGCAGTCGATCTGACCTGCTGCGCGTTGCTTGCTCGTGACGATCCGCATACCGCTGGTCCCCTTACTCTTAAGCTTCTTTGAAGTCCCGTGGCTCAGCGTGGTGGCCGGCCGGCCGGCTTACTACCCTCGTCCCGTCTGGATCATCCCTGCTCCGCGAGCGGGGCTGAACGTCCTTCGAGGAAAGTTGCCACCCGCATGAGGCTGTCTCGCCGTACCCTGCTCGGCACCGCGATGGCCAGCACCGCGGCCACCGTCGCCGGGGTCTCCTTCGACGGCTCCGCCGCTGTCGCGGTGAGCCCGCCCGGCGACGTCGTCGGAAAGGTCACCGTCGGGTACCAGGGATGGTTCACCGGGGCCGGCGACGGGAGTCCGTTGACCGGGTGGTGGCACTACGGCCAGGACTGGCAGAAGACTCCCTCGCCGGTCAACGAGGCCCTCAAGTCGTGGCCGGACGTGCGCGACTACGACCGGGTGTACAAGACCGGATATCAGAACCTGGGCAACGGGCAGCCCGCCTCGCTCTTCTCGTCCTACGACCAGCAGACCGTGGACACCCACTTTCGCTGGATGCAGGAGAACGGGCTGGACACCGCCGCGCTGCAGCGCTTCAACCCGGTCGGCGGCGAGGGTCCGATCCGCGACGCCGTGACGGTCAAGGTGCGCAACGCGGCCGAGCAGTTCGGCCGCAAGTTCTACATCATGTACGACGTCAGCGGCTGGACCGACATGTAGCAGCAGATCAAGGACGACTGGGTGGGCAAGATGAGGGCCTACACGGCCTCCCCGGCGTACGCGAAGCAGAACGGCAAGCCGGTGGTCGGCATCTGGGGGTTCGGCTTCAACGACGCCAACCACCCGTGGAGCGCCGCGGTCTGCCTCGACGTCATCAACTGGTTCAAGGCGCAGGGCGTGTACGTCATGGGCGGCACGCCGACGCACTGGCGCAACGGCGACAGCGACTCGCGGCCCGGCTTCTCCGACGTCTACCACGCGTACCACATGATCTCGCCGTGGATGGTGGGCCGGATCGGCGACGTGGCCGGGTCGGACTGGTTCTACACCAACGTCACCCTCGCCGACGTGCGGGACTGCGTGGCGCACGGCATCGACTACCAGCCGTGCGTGCTGCCCGGCGATCTGCAGGAGCGGCAGCGCGCACACGGCGACTTCATGTGGCGGCAGTTCTACAACGTGATCCGGGCGGGCGCGCCGGCGATCTACGTCTCGATGTTCGACGAGTACAACGAGGGCAACCAGATCGCCAAGACGGCCGAGAGCGCGGCGTTCGTCCCGGCCGGTTCGACGTTCCTGCCGTTGGACGAGGACGGCACGGCGTGCTCGGCGGACTACTACCTGCGGCTCACCGGTGACGGTGGCCGGATGCTCAAGGGTGCGATCACGTTGACCGCCACCCGGCCGACGGCACCGGTGATCGGCTCGACCCCGACCCCGCCCACCGCCGTCGGCGTCAGGTCCCGCGCCAACGGCCGCTTCGTGGGTGGTTCGCCGTTGGTCGCCTCGCTGCCGTCGGGGTCGGAGACGTTCACCGTGGTCGACGCCGGTGGCGGTCTCGTGGCCCTGCGGTCCACCAGGACCGGGAAGTACGTCTGTGCGCAGCAGGCCGGCGCGGCGGCCCTGGTGGCCGACCGGGACGTGATCGGCGGCTGGGAGACGTTCACGCGGGTGGCGAATCCGGACGGCAGTGTCAGTTTCCGCAGCAGTGCGAACGGCAGGTACGTCTGCGCGGAGAACGCCGGCGCGGACCCGCTGATCGCGAACCGCACGGCGGTCGGCCCGTGGGAGTCCTTCGACCTCGTCTGATCGACACCAGGCGCCGGGCATCCGAGGCCGGAGACCCCGCGCCGATTTCGCCTGCTCGCCGCCGTACATCTGATGTATGTGTCGCCGGAGCGGCGTCCG
This sequence comes from Micromonospora sp. DT231, assembly GCF_049847025.1. NCBI lineage: Bacteria > Bacillati > Actinomycetota > Actinomycetes > Micromonosporales > Micromonosporaceae > Micromonospora > Micromonospora sp. DT231. Next base: position 422,018 of record NZ_JBNCNO010000001.1, read on the forward strand.
CCGGCATCGTGCCGGCGCTCGGCGTCGCCGGGTCCGCTGCCATCGTGACGATCATCCATGATGGCAGGGCCCGGTGGTGCGGATTGTACCCGTCGATCGATCGTTGCCTATTGCGTGGCGCCGGAGTAACCTTCGCGAAACACATCAGATGTCTGGCTGACTCGGGCCCGGCGCTGGCCTGCTCCACAAGGGCCTGGTCGATCCGGGAAGCGGACCCATCTCGGTTACCACAGTTGTCACGCATCGGGGTGGCCGGATCGGTCACCGTTTGGAGGATCGATGTCAGACCTGACCCGACGCCAAGCCCTCAAGATAGGTGCGGCCGGCGCGGGCGGTGCCCTCCTGCCGCTGCCCTGGACGGCCGTCGCCAACGCGGACTCGGTGGCGCCGCCGCAGGTGCTGGCCGCCGGTGACCTCGCGCTCTGGTACGACGAAGGGGCCGGCACCGACTGGCTGCGGGCGTTGCCGATCGGCAACGGCCGGCTCGGCGCCATGGTCTTCGGCAACGTCGACACGGAACGCCTCCAGCTCAACGAGGACACCGTCTGGGCCGGTGGGCCCCACGACCCCAGCAACCCCCGAGGCGCGGGAGCGCTGGCCGAGATCCGACGGCTGGTCAACGCGAACCAGTGGACCCAGGCCCAGGATCTGATCAACCAGACCATGATGGGGAACCCCGGCGGCCAGCTGGCCTACCAGACCGTCGGCAACCTCCGGCTCGCCTTCGGCTCCGCCAGCGGAGCGTCCCAGCACACCCGGACGCTCGACCTCACCACCGCCACCGCCACCACGACCTACGTGCTGAACGGCGTTCGACACCAGCGGGAGGTGTTCGCCAGCGCGCCGGACCAGGTCATCGCGATCCGGCTGACCGCCGACCGGACCGGCTCGATCAGCTTCACCGCCACCTTCGACAGCCCGCAGCGCACCACGGTGTCCAGCCCGGACGGCACCACCATCGGCCTCGACGGCGTCTCCGGAAACATGGAGGGCGTCACCGGTGCGGTCCGCTTCCTCGCCCTGGCCAACGCCACCGTCAGCGGCGGCAGCGTGTCCAGCTCCGGCGGCACCCTGCGGGTGACGAACGCCAACAGCGTGACCCTGCTGGTCTCCATCGGCTCCAGCTACGTCAACTACCGCAACGTCGGCGGCGACTACCAGGGCATCGCCCGGCAGCGCCTCACCGCCGCGCGGGCCAGCAGCTACGACCAGCTGCGCAGCCGGCACGTGGCCGACTACCAGGCGCTGTTCGGCCGGGTCACCCTGGACCTGGGCCGCACCTCCGCGGCCGACCAGACGACAGACGTCCGGATCGCCCAGCACAACAGCGTCAACGACCCGCAGTTCTCGGCGCTGCTGTTCCAGTTCGGGCGGTACCTGCTGATCTCGTCCTCGCGGCCCGGCACGCAGCCGGCAAACCTCCAGGGCATCTGGAACGACTCCCTGGCCCCGTCCTGGGACTCGAAGTACACGATCAACGCCAACCTGCCGATGAACTACTGGCCGGCCAACACCACAAACCTCGCCGAGTGCCACAACCCGGTCTTCGACCTGGTCCGTGACCTCGCCGTCACCGGAGCGCGCACCGCCCAGGTGCAGTACGGCGCCGCCAGTGGCTGGGTCACCCACCACAACACCGACGCGTGGCGGGCCACCGCGGTGGTGGACGGCGCGTTCTGGGGCATGTGGCAGACCGGTGGCGCCTGGCTGTCCACGCTGATCTGGGACCACTACCTGTTCAACGGTGACATCGAGTTCCTGCGGACGAACTACCCGGCCATGAAGGGCGCCGCGCAGTTCTTCCTCAACACCCTGGTGACCGAACCGACCCTCGGCTACCTGGTGACCAACCCGTCGAACTCGCCGGAGCTCAGCCACCACGCGAACGCCAGCGTCTGCGCCGGCCCCACGATGGACAACCAGATCCTGCGGGACCTGTTCGACGCCTGCGCCCGCGCGAGCGAGATCCTCGACGTGGACAGCACCTTCCGGGCCCAGGTACGCGCCACCCGGGACCGCCTCCCACCGATGAAGGTCGGCTCGCGCGGCAACATCATGGAGTGGCTCTACGACTGGGTGGAGACCGAGCCCAACCACCGGCACATCTCGCACCTGTACGGTCTGGCCCCCAGCAACCAGATCACCAAGCGCGGCACCCCACAGTTGTTCGAGGCGGCCCGGCGGACCCTGGCGCTGCGCGGCGACGACGGCACGGGCTGGTCGCTGGCCTGGAAAATCAACTTCTGGGCTCGGATGGAGGAGGGTAAGCGGGCCCACGACCTGATCCGTTACCTCGCCACCACCGCACGGCTCGCGCCCAACATGTTCGACCTGCACCCGCCGTTCCAGATCGACGGCAACTTCGGCGCCACCGCCGGCATCGCCGAGATGCTGTTGCAGAGCCACACGGGCGAGCTGCACGTCCTGCCCGCGCTGCCGCCGGCCTGGCCGAGTGGACGGGTGGCCGGCCTGCGGGGTCGGGGCGGGCACACGGTCGACGTCACCTGGAGCAGCGGTCAGGCCACCGAGATCCTCGTCCGACCGGACCGCGCCGGCACGGTCCGCCTGCGCGCCCGGATCCTCACCGGCACCGTCACCGTGGTCGACACCGCCGACGGTACGGCGGCCCGGGTCACCCGGATCGAGTCCGACCTGATCGAGGTCACCGTGCAGGCCGGGCGCACCTACCGGGTCACCAGCACGGGCGTCGCCCTACCGACGCTGGAGCAGAGCTTCAGCAACGTCGGCATCAGCAGCGACAGCAACACAAACGTCGCGAACATCGACGGTGGCGGGGCGTCGTTCTCGGCGCAGGCCCTGGCCGCCGCCGGTGCCAGCCCGGGCGGCACGGTGAGCCGCAACGGCGTCAACTTCCGGTGGCCCAGCGTCAGCTCGGGCGCCGCCGACAACGCCATCGCCTCGGGCCAGACGATAAGCGTGACCGGCACGGGCCGGACCCTCGGCTTCCTCCTGGCCGGCACCTACGGCGCCCCGTCGGGCACGGGCACGGTGGTCTACGCCGACGGCACCCGCCAGACGTTCACGCTGAGCACGCCGGACTGGTACGGCGGGCCGAGCTCCGCGGGGACCGCGGCCATCGTGTCGGCGTACCAGAACCGGCCCAACAACCAGCGGCAGAACACCGCGGCCTGCGTCTACTACGTGGGTGTCGCGTTGCAGAGCAAGGCGGTCGCCTCGGTCGTGCTGCCCAACATCAGCGCCCGGCCGGCGACGAACGTGTCGACGATGCACATCTTCGCCATCGCCATCGGGGGCTGACGGCGACAGATCCCGCTCGGGGGAGCGAGACCGGGCCCGTCCCCACTGGGGACGGGCCCGGTCGCGGCTTTCGGTGCCGCGGTGGCTCCCGCACGTCGCGCCACACGCCGGCCGGGTCCGGCGTGTCACCGGACCCGGCCGACGGTCGGATTAGCGGATGCGCTCGCCTCGGCTCTCGACCCGGAAGTAGTCGAAGGCGACGTCGAGGTCGGTGGAGGTGCCGGCCCGGTTGAAGGCCACCAGCCCGGCCTTCGTCGTCTCGACGTTCAACGTCGTGGAGCCGATGTAGCGGTAGACGCTCCCGTCGCGTGAGTAGTAGGCGCGGTAGCTGTCGCCGATCTTGGTGAGTCGGAGCCAGATGGCACCGTCGGCCCCGACGATCCGCTGGGCGTCCGCGCCGGTGATCTCCACGGTCGACGTCGCGCCGTTCTGCTCGCGCAGCAGGACGAGCCGGACCTTGTTGACGGCCGCGGTCGCGCTGCCCATCTCCCAGGCGAGCTTCACGTAGTTGTCGTCGTCGGCGTACCCGATGACACCGCCCTGTTCGTTGTTGGCGGCCAGCGGGCGGGAGAAGTCGACCCTGGACTCGGCCGTCCAGTCACCGTCGACGTCCTGCAGGGCCAGGTTCTTCGCGGTGTTGGTGGCGCCCTGCAGGTCACCCTGCTGTGCGGTGATGACGAGCGACCCGTCGGCCAGACGCCAGCGGCTGTCGTCCGGTCGTACCCACTGCCACTGCGCGCCGAGGGCGGCCGAGCCGAACTCGTCGCTGCCCGTGCTCGTGGTGTTGAGGTCCACCGTGTAGACCGACGTCGCCGCGCCGTTCGTGACGGTGACCCGGGCCTGCCCGGTGGCGCTGTTCGCCTGTTCGACCGCGACGGTGGCGGCGGGATCGGCGGCCTCGGCGGTGACCGTCGGCACGGCCGTGGTGCCGGCCGGCAGGAGGGCGTTGTAGTGCAGCGTCGTCGGCGCGAAGGAGGTCAGCGGCTGACCGCCGACGCGCAGGCTCGTCAGCGTCGTGTCGGGCACCAGGTTGAAGACGTAGTTCTTCACCAGCGGGCCGAAGAAGCTCTCCGTCGTGACCTTGACGACCGCCTGCCCGGGAACGCTCACCGCCTGGGACACGATCTGGTAGCGCGCCTTGGGATCGGCCGTCCGCACCTTGGTGATGGTGGGGGAGCCCCCGGCGCGAACCGGGATGGTGTACGAGGCGTCGGACAGGTTGAAGCCGCCGAACGTCTTCCCGTTCACGACGATCTTCGCCGAGAGGGGCGCGTCGTCGACCGGGATGTCCCGCCCGCTGAACTCCTTCCAGTAGTTCACCGACGTGTCCCGCCAGTCGGCGGCGTCCGTCTCGTGGACGGCCAGCTTGGCGCGTACCTCCGCGAACCGCCGTGCGTCGATGTCGGCCTGGAGCGTCTCCCAGGTCTCCCGCATCCAGGTCACGTACTGCACGCCCATCTGGTAGCGGTAGACCAGCTCGTCCCAGAACGGCCGACCGCTGTCCATCCGATGGCCCCACGGCACGTGGTGGAACCACATCAGCAGGTTCTCCGGGACCGAGTCGATGTCTCCGTAGCGCCGCTGGAGCCGGGGGAAGTACTGGGCGGCGAGGTTGCTGCCGGTGGGGGAGCGGTCGTAGCCGAGGCCGACGCTGTCGGCCTGGTTGTAGTAGACCGGGCTCCAGTCGTCGCGGCCCGCCCAGTCGGCCGGGTCGGGACGGTAGTGCGCGCCCTCGGCGAACTGGTGGCCGATGCCCAGCGGCGTCTGGTAGCTCACCAGCGCCTCCCACGACCCCATCATCATCGTGCGGATGGTGTCGACGACACGCCTGTCGTTGCCCCAGGTCATCCGGACCCAGTCGGTCGCGATGTCCGCCGAGTCGAGCGTCCAGTCCCACGCCTGACGGCCGAAGGCGAAGAGGTTGGCCTGGGCGAAGTGGTGCCCGGTCAGGTTGTCGGCGTTGCCGAGGTTGGCGACACCCACGATGGCGGTGTCCGGATGGTGCTGGGCGCTCCCGTCGACGATGTCGCCGACCAGGCGCTTCTTGAGCAGCTTCCCGTTCGCGTCGGTCGCGTACGTGTCGGTCTTGAGGATCTCCTCGTACATGGGGCCGAGGTAGGTGAGCATCCAGTTCTGGCCCGTGTACTCCTGCGTGATCTGGAGTTCCAGGGCCTGGTTGGTGTTCTCCATCCGGCCGAACATCGGGTGGATGGGCTCCCGCGCCTGGAAGTCCAGCGGCCCGTTCTTGGTCTGCAGGAACATGTTGTCGGCGAAGCGGCCTCTGCTGCCGTCCGGCTGGACCTCGTCGTCGATCGGCCCGAACTCCAGGTAGGCCCGCTTGAGCCGGTCGTTGTCGACCTCGGCGTTGTAGACGAACGTCCGCCAGTGGACCGTCATCCCGAGGGGCGCGACGGCCGCGCCGATGGCGTTGGCGCCGTCGCCGTGGTCGTACCCGAAGTCCTGCGGGCCGGGCTGGCCCTCCGAGTTGGCCTTCACGGTGAAGCCCATGAAGTCCGGGATGGCGGCCTGGATCTGCTGCGCCCGGCGCTGCCACCAGCCCCGGAAGTCGGTGCCGTACGGGTCGAGTTGGCTGTTGGTGAGCGTGTCCGGTGCGAACCGGGTGTCCGTGGGGGCGGTGTAGCGGATCGACAGGCCCAGCTTGATGCCGTACGGACGCAGCGCGTCGGCGAGGGCCGCCTCCTGCGCGATCCGGGCGCTGGTCAGGTACGCGTTGTCGGCGTTGACGTTGTTGATGGTGATGCCGTTGATGCCCAGCGACGCCAACGCGCGTGCCACGACGACGTAGCGGTCGAGGATGACGGGCAGGTTCTTGTCGGCACTCGCCCCGGTCGCCGCGAAGTTGAAGATCGCCCCGCTCTCACCGTTCAACCCGCCCAGTCCGGAGGCGTTGTTGCCGGCGTAGAGGCGCTCGGTCTCCCAGTTGTTCAGCAGTCGATGCTTGATCTTCGGGGACTCCGCGACCCGGAGGTGGCCGATGGGTTTCTGGGTCTGCATCAGCCGCAGGAACGCGTAGGTCCCGTAGAGCGCGCCGAGGTCGGTGTTGCCGGCGATGACGGTGAACCGTGACTTCCCGCTGGTCACCGAACGGACGAGATAACCCTCGTCGCCGACCTTGGCCAGGTCCCGCGCCGGGACGGCACGGCTCACCAACGGCGAACTCGTCGGCGTGCCGACGACCACCGCACCGTCCGGCACGCGGTGACCGTCGACCGTCGTCACGGGGGTCGGTTGGCCGAGCAGCCCGCCCAGCCCGCGCACCAGCTCGTCCCGGGCCGCGCCGAGCGTGCTCTCGGCCAGCTTCTCACCGGACCCGGGTGCCATGGCGAGATCCGGCGTGTGCCGGTGGACCTTCGTGGCGTCGGCGTTCTCGACCACGATCCCGGTGACCGTACGGCGGTAGTCCCGCAGCAGCTTCGGGTCGCTGACCGGCAGGTACCGTAGCCACAGGTCGGAGCCGCTGTAGTCGTCGGGTGAGGGGGCGGCGGTGACGGGTGTCGTGGCGACCGTGAGGGTGGCCGCGACCGTGGCGAGCACCGTGCCCAGCACGATGAGGGTCCGCCGTAGCCTGGGCGTCGAGCCTCGGATCATCGCCATCTCCTCGTTCGTACACTCGGGACGCCGTGCGGCCCGGCGTGCGAGCACGACGACGTCAGCAGATGGATACACGTCGATGGTGAGCGGCGCGACAATGCTTCGGCAACGAGTTGTCGTTTCTTGTCGCGGCCCGCGGCCTCAGGGCGACTCGGCCGGTGCGTCGCGGCCCGCCACGGATCAGTCGTCGCTCAGGGACGCGGCGGACCGGGCGGATCCTCAGGCGTAACGCAAGTCCCGCTGTCCGCAGTCAGCCTCGTGCTCAGGGAACCACTATGCGAGCTGTCTCCGCACCCCGCGATGTCGCGACACAACGGGGAGCCAGGGCCGGCCCGTTCGAATCGGGTAGCCTCGCCGGCTGCCTCGTGAAACTGTCGCCGAATGATTCAACCGACTCTACGTACCGCCCGTCTGCTGATGGTTCCCCTCGCGGATCGGCACTTCGAACTGGAGGTCGAGCTCGACTCCGACCCGGAGGTGCTTCGCTACATCACCGGGCGGGCGCGATCCAGGGACGAGGTGGCCACGTCTCACGCGCAGAGGTTGGCGCTGTCCGCCAAGGTGGACGGCCTGGGCTACTGGATGGCGTTCGGGTCCGATGGCGGCGCGCGTGGCACGGTGGCGCCGGAGCATGAGGACCAGGGCGATGTCGTCGGGCTCATGATGCTTCCGCCCGCACACGGCCCCGACCAGCCCGACGATCCGACCGTCGCGGAGTTGGGCTACCGGCTTGCCCGCCGCTGCTGGCGTAGAGGTCTGGCCAGCGAGGCATCCCGGGCCCTGCTGCGGCATGCCTTCGACACGGTCGGGCAGAGCCGGGTGATCGCGCAGACCATGACGGTGAACGTCGGATCTCAGGGCGTGATGAAGGCCGTCGGCATGCGGTACGTGCGCACGTACTTTCCTTCCTGGGACGACCCGGTGCCAGGAACAGAATCCGGCGAGGTGGAGTATGAAATGACCCGTGAGATGTGGGAGGCGCATCGCGGGATATCGTCTCTACAGCGAGATGAGTAGCGACATCCGTCAACACTGGCTTGACCACGGCATCCCGGACGCCGTTGTCGACCGGATGGCAGAGCTCAGCTCGTCAATGACCCCGAACTGCAGGTTGCCGCCGACCAGCAGTGGGGCACCGACTCCGGAGGCAACCAGCTCTTCGGGAGTGACCTGTGCCTGGAGAGCGCGCGGATGCTCGGTGAGGATCCGGATGCCGATCCCTGGCACTGATCGTCGGCGACCGCGGGCGACACGGGCACGGCGCCGCGTTCGGCGTCGCCGGTGTTCTGCTCGCTGAACTCGGTCACGGAGAGCGCCTGGTCCACCCAGCCGGCACCGCCGGGTCGGGTGCGGGCTGTTGACGTACCCACGGTCGGGCGCGACCCGCGCTCCGACGGACGGCCGTCGAGTGGCGGACCACGAGGCGTACCGGCAGGACCATCGGTCGGCCGGCGTGCCCGGGGGCGCCCTCGATCATCGTGAGGAGGTGCCGGGTTGCCGCCGAGCCCTCCGCGTAGAACGGTGCCGCGACAGTGGTCAGCCCGGGTGTGACGATGTCGGCGGCGAGGGTGTTGTCGAAACCCACGATGCTGACGTCGCCCGGGACGTCGACGCCCATCCGGGTGAGGCCGCGGATGAGCCCGATCGCCATCTGGTCGTTGAAGGCGAGGACGGCGGTGGCGGGACGGGCACGGAGTTCCTCGGCGGCTCGCTCGCCGCCCTCGATGGTCGGGCTGAACGGGCCGATCTGACGCACCTTGATCTCGAGTTCCATGCCGGCTTCGAGCAACGACCGCCAGCGGATGCCGTTCGGCCACGACGCCTGGGGCCCCGCGACGTAGGTGATGTGGTCATGGCCCAGTTCTCCGAGGTGCTCGGCGGCCCGCCGGACCCCACGGGGGTTGTCGGTCACGACGCAGGGCACGTCGGCGACGGCGCGGTTGAGGACCACCACCGGCCGCTGCTTGGCGAACATCCGGATCGCCGAGTCGGACATCCGGCTGCTGGCCAGCACGATGCCGTCGACCGTCGACATCGTGCGTTCGATCGCGGCCCGCTCCAGCCGGTCGGACTCCTGGGCATCGATGAGCACCGTGGTGTACTCGTCGTGCATCGCCGTCTCCTGCGCACCGCGCACGATCCCGGCGTAGACCGGGTTGGTGATGTCGGCGATGACGAGCGCGATCATGCGCGTGCGGGACGTGGTGAGGGCTCGGGCGAGCGGGTTGGTCCGGTAGCCGAGCCGCTCCGCGACCTGCCGGACCCGCTCGGCGGTCTCGGAGTTGACGCGGCTCGGCCTGGAGAAGGCGCGGGACACCGTGGACGGTGAGACGTCGGCTTCGCTCGCGACGTCGTAGATCGTGACCCTCTTGTCGGGCGGCCTGGTGTGGTCGGGCATCTGCATGCTCCTCCCGGCTACGCGCCGTGATCATGGTATGACGGCGGTGAGTGCTCGGCAATGCCCTCGTAACAAACCAGTGCCGTGAACGCATTCGCGCGAGGCAATACATGGCAACCCATTGCCGTCGCGTCACGCCGGCTGCCTGAATCAGCGGGGATGACACCTGGCGGAGGGAACAGCTCATGGGTATGACGCGGCGCGGCGTTCTCCTGGTCACGGCATCGTCGGCAATCGTGGGCGCGGTCGGGTGCGGGGCACCGGACGGCCCCGGCACGTCCACCGGCGACACCACGGGCGAGGTGCCGCAGCGGCCCGGCAAGGCCGTGACGCTCAACGTCCTCGACGTTGCCGGCAACCTCCAGCTGACCCAGGGGATGATCGACGACTTCGTCGCCAAGAACCCCGACATGATCTCCCGGGTGACCTACTCGAAGGCGCCGGCGCCGGAGCTGGCCGGCAAGATCAAGGCTCAGCAGGGCGCGAACCGGGTGGACATCGGCCTCGTGCTGACCGGCGTCGACGGGCTGGCGGCCGGGATCGAACAGGGGCTCTGGCTCGACCTGTTGCCGACGTTCCAGGACCGCCTCGGCGGCATGCGCGACTACCTGGAACCGGCCGCCGCCATGCAGAAGCTCGCCGGCAACTCCGGCGTCACGGTCACCTACTACCCGTCCGGCCCGCTGCTGGAATACCTGCCGTCCCGCCTGGCCACGCCACCGACAAGCGCGCCGGCCCTGCTCGCCTGGGCCAGGGCCAATCCCAAGAAGTTCCAGTACGCCCGGCCGGCCAACTCCGGCCCCGGTCGCACTTTCCTGATGGGGCTTCCCTACATCCTGGGCGACGCCAATCCCAAGGACCCCACCGCCGGGTGGGACAAGACCTGGGCCTTCCTCAAGGAGCTGGGCCAGTACGTGGACTACTACCCGTCCGGCACGACCGAGACGATGAAGAACCTCGCCAACGGCACGGCGCACCTGATCGTCAGCACGACCGGCTGGGACATCAACCCCCGGGTGCTGGGCACGGTGCCGAAGGAAGCCAAGATCACCCCGATCGAGGGATTCCACTGGGTCACCGACGCGCACTACGCCGTGCTGCCCAAGGGCGTCTCGACGGACACCCAGGCGGCGGTGCTGGCCCTGCTGGCGTTCATGCTCACCCCCGAGCAGCAGGCCAAGGCGTACGACGAGGGCTACTTCTATCCGGGCCCGGCCGTGAAGGACGTCGGGCTCACCTCGGCGCCGCAGAAGAGCCAGGACGCGATCAGGGAGTTCGGCCGCCCCGAGTACGAGGCGCTGATCGCCGGAAACCCGACCGAGGTGCCACTTGACGCGAAGAGCCTCGTGGCCGCGTTCAACCGCTGGGACCGCGAGATCGGCGGCGGGAAGGTCAAGCAGGGATGAGTGCCTTCTCCCAGCTGCGGTTGGACGGGGTGTCCCGGCGGTTCGGCGGCCAGGACGCGCTCACCGAGCTGGACCTCACCATCGAGACGGGCGAGTTCATCGCCCTGCTCGGCCCGTCCGGCTGCGGCAAGTCGACGGCCCTGAACTGCCTGGCCGGGCTCCTGCCGTTGACCCGGGGGAGCATCTGGCAGGACGAGCGGCGGATCGACACGCTGCCACCGGAGCGCCGGGGCTTCGGCATGGTGTTCCAGAGCTACGCCCTCTTCCCGCACCTGACGGTGCGGGCGAACATCGCCTTCGGGCTGCGCATGCGGCGGCTGCCGAAGGAGGAGATCCGCCGGCGTACGGCGGAGGCGGTGCGTCTGGTGCGGCTCGAGGACCACGTCGACAAGCTGCCCGGCCAACTGTCCGGCGGTCAGCAGCAACGCGTCGCCATCGCCCGCGCCGTCGTGTTCGAGCCGTCGCTGGTGTTGATGGACGAGCCGTTGAGCAACCTCGACGCCAAACTGCGGCTGGAGATGCGGACCGAGATTCGCCGCCTGCACCAGTCGCTGGGGCTCACCACCGTCTACGTCACGCACGACCAGGAGGAGGCGCTCTCCCTGGCCGACCGGCTGGTGGTGCTGCGCGAGGGGCGGGTGCAGCAGATCGGGTCACCGCGCGAGCTGCACACCCGCCCGGCGAACTGGCACGTCGCCGACTTCATGGGTTACCGCAACCTGTGGCGGGGCCGGGTGGTGCGGCGCGACGGCGGCCGGGCCACCGTCGAGTCGTCAGGTCAGCGCCTGCTCGGCGAGGCCGTGGGCGACCTCGCCGACGGTACGGAGGTGGTGGTCGCGGTACGCCCCGAGGACATCCGCGTCGACGGGGCCGGGGGGACCTCCAACGCCCTGTCGGCGACCATCGAGGTGGTGGAATACCAGGGCCGCGAGTTGGCGGCCGAGGCGCGTACCGACACGGGTCAGTCGCTGCACCTGCGTACCGAGCAGCGGATCGCGCCCGGTGACCAGGTCAAGCTCGCTATCGACCCGCGGCGGCTGCTCGTCTATCCCGCCGGCGCGACAGCGGAGACCGACCGCCTCGCGGACGCCGCGGTGGTGAGGCGGTGAGCGCCCCCGGGCCGGGCCGACCGTTGGCGCACTGGCAACACCGCCTCGCCGAACGGGGCATCGATCGCCAACTCTTCCTGTTGGTGCCGGCGCTGGTCTTCGTCATCGCCCTGTTCCTCTACCCGTTCTTCTACGGGCTGTCGCTCTCGTTCCAGCCGACCGACGGCGGGCCGTTCAGCGACTACGCCAGGTTCTTCTCCGACGCCTACGAGCGGGGCACGATCTGGATCACGCTGCGGATCGCGCTGCCCGCCGCGCTCCTGAACGTCCTCGCCGCCGTGCCGATCGCGTACCGGATGCGCGGCCGGTTCCGGGGCAAGCGGCTGGTCACCACGCTGCTTGTCGTGCCGATCACTCTCGGCACCGTCCTCACCGCCCAGGGGTTGCTCAACTTCCTCGGCCCGACCGGGTGGTTCAACCGGATCCTGCTCGCCACGCACCTCGTCGACGAGCCGGTACGACTGACCCACAACTACTGGGGCGTGTTCTTCTCGCTGGTGATCACCGGCTTCCCGTTCGCGTTCCTGCTGGTGCTCTCCTACCTCTCCGGGATCGACCCCACCCTGGAACGGGCGGCCGCGACGTTGGGGGCGGACTGGCGTCGCCGGTTCACCCGGATCACCCTGCCGCTGCTGATGCCGGGTCTAGCCACGACCTTCTGCCTGACGTTCGTGTTGGCGTTCAGCGTGTTCCCGTCGGCCGTCCTGGTCGGCAATCCGGCCGGTGAGACGCGGGTCATCTCCCTCGCCGCGTACCAGGCGGCGTACGAGCAGTACGACTACCCGTACGCGTCGGCGATCGCCATGATCATGGGGTTCGTCGAGCTGGTCGTCATCGCGGTCGTGCTGGCCGCGCGCAGCCGTTTCTACACCGGCGCCACCGGAGGCAAGGGCTGATGGCTTCGATCACCCAGGCGCCACCGGCGCGACCCCCCGCCACCGACCAGCGGCGTCGACGCGTCACCGCGCGCCCGGCCGCCTGGATCGTGTGGGGCGTCGTCATCTTCTTCTTCCTCAACCTGCTGGGCGTCGTGGCGTCCGTGCTGGTCAGCTCGTTCGGTCAGCGCTGGTTCGACACCTGGCTCCCGGACGGCTACACCACCAGCTGGTACGGCCGGGCCTGGGACGAGTTCGCCCTCCTGCAGGTCATCGTCGTGACGCTTGAGGTGTCCGTACTCGTCGTGGGCCTCTCGCTGCTGATCGGTGTGCCGGCGGCCTACGTCCTCGCGCGGCGGTCCTTCCCCGGCAAGCGGCTGATCTTCCTCGTGTTCCTGCTGCCCATCCTCATGCCCCCGATCACGTACGGCATCCCGCTGGCGACGGTCCTCTACAAGTTCGGGCTGGCCGGGAACATGTCCGGTGTGGTGCTCGCCAACCTCGTACCATCGGTGCCCTTCGTCATCCTGACCATGACCCCGTTCATCGAGCAGATCGACCCGCGCATCGAGAGCGCCGCGCGGATGTGCGGCGCGGGCCTGCGTACGGTGTTCCTCCGGGTCCTCACGCCGTTGCTCGTGCCGGGCATCCTCGCCTCGGCGATCCTCGTCCTCGTCCGGACCGTCGGCATGTTCGAGCTGACCTTCCTGACCGCGGGCCCCGACTCGCAGACCCTCGTCGTGGCGCTCTACTACTCGATGTCCGCGTCCGGGATCCGGGCGCAGCAGTCGGTGGACGCCATGGCGGTCATCTACACGTCGATGATGCTCGTGCTGCTCGTCGTCGCCCTGCGCTACGTCAACCCGACCCAGCTCGTGGCCCAGGTCAAGGAGGACCCCGAGCACTGACGTCCGGCGACCGGCCCGGTCAACCGCCCACCACGTCCCGGGACGACGTGGTGGCCCGCCAGCCGACGCCCGGCCCGGCCGCCACCTCGTCGAGGATCTCGCCCGCGCGGCCCACGACAGTGCGGAGTGCGGGCAACTTCGCGCGCAGGCAGCGGTAGGTCGCGGCAAGGGCCGGGTCGACCGCGACCGGCTCGGCGCGGGCACTCGCAGGACTGAGCAGAGTGACGGCCTCGGTCAGATCGGCGGCCAGGCCGATCGCGAAGAGCCCGAGCGCCGCCGCGCCGAGGGCGGCGTCATCGTCCTCGCCGGCCACCTGGGTCGGACAGTCCAGGACCGCGGCCATCACCGCACGCCACAGCGGAGATCGGAACGCGCCGCCGGCCAGCCGAACGCTGCTGACCGGCGTCAGCTCGGTCAGGCGGTCCCGGACGCCGCCGAGGTGTAGGCACACAGCCTCCACCGCGGCCCGCACCAGGTGACCGCGAGAGTGCTCGCTGCGCAAACCCAGGTACGCGCCCGGCGGGCCGGGATCCACCGCCGACGCCCGGTCGGCCAGCAGATAGGGCAGCATCACCAGGCCGTCGCTGCCCGGGGCGACCCGTTCGGCGAGCGCCAGCAGCTCGGGCGCGACGAGCTGGTCGTCGGACGCCGGGCGAGGATCGGGTTCGAGGGCGCCACCGGCCCACCGCACCACGTTGCCGCCGTTGTTGGCCGTCGCGCCGACCACCCAGGCGTCCTCGGTCAGCGCGGCGCAGGAGAAGATCTCCGCCGGGTCGACGAGCGGAGCCGCGACGACAGTCCGCAGGGCCCCGGTGGCCGCGAGCGTCAGACCGGCGACGGTGCTGTCGATCGCCGCCATGCCCAGGCTGCTCGACGGCCCGTCACCCGCCCCCACGACGACAGGTGTGCCGGACGGCAGGCCGACCGCCTGCCCGGCCGCCGAGGAGAGCCGCAACACGCCCGTCGTGGGCAGGACCGGGGGCAGCTGGCTGCCGGCCACCCCGACCAGATCGAGTACGCCCGCACTCCACACCCGCCGATGCACGTCGAACATGCCGGTGCCCGACGCCGACGACAGCTCGGTCACCAACGTCCCGGTCAGCCGGTGGACCAGGTAGTCCTTCAGGCCGACCCACCACCGCGTCGAGGTGCAGAGGTACGGCTCGTGGCGGGCGAACCAGATGAGCTTGCACAGCGGGCTTCCCGGGTGCACGGGCGTGCCGGTGACCCGGTGCAGCTCCCGGCTCTGGCCGGAGACCCGCAGGTCGCGGGCGACCTCCGCGGAGCGCGTGTCCCGCCCGGTCAGCAGCGGCGTCACCGGGCTGAGTGTCGCGTCCAGCCCGATCACGCCGTACCTGGGGGAGCTGATCGCGAGGGCGACGACCTCCGCCCCGGCGGTGTCGGCGACACACGCGGACACCGCCGCCAGGGTGGCCGCCACCAGCACGTCGGGGTCCTGGACGTGCCAGCCGGGCAGCGGTTGGAGCAGCGGGTACGCCCGCGTCCGGACGTGTCGGGCGGTGCCGTCCACCGCGAACGCGGCCACCCGCACGGCGGTGGCTCCCACGTCGACCCCGAGGATGACACGACGCTCCGGCCCCATGAGCACATGGTCGAGCGGTGTTCGACGGGTGGGCAAGCGGTTGCGCACAGTTGTCGCGTCGTGCGAGCCAGAGGTCAGGGTTGAAGACGGCGGCCTCGGTCAGCGAACGACCTGCCCGACGCGGAGTCGGCCGGGCTGGACGACATCGGCGTAGGTCCCGAAGCAGGCTGCCCGCCCGAGCCCGGCCACCGGGATGCGGTAGTGCCGGGCCAGGGCGCTCAGCACCGAGAGGTCGGCCGGCAGTTCGGCCTGGGAGAGTCCGGGGATGACGCACCTCGGAGTGGGCAGGACCACCCGGAGCACGACATCGCCGAGGCGTAGCTCCTGCCCCGGTGCCGGGTCACGCGGTGCGTCGATGACCAGGTTCGGGCGAAACCGCGCCGCGGCCACACTGCCACCTCCCATGCGCTCACCCAGCAGAGACAACGCGCCGGTGGTCACGATGTGAACGGCGCCGAAGTCGACGAACCGGCCGACCCGCCCCGCGCCCGCGATCGCCGTGATGGTGTCCTGGCCGGGCCGGGCGTCGCCCATCCAATCCGGCACCATACCTACGTCGTCAGGCAACGTCCGGTGCAGTCTCGCGTCGGGCGGCAACTCGCGGCTCAGCCGCACCGGGCGGTCCAGGTGCTTGCTGAGTGCGGCATCTGCCGCCGCGCTTCCGGCCGGCACCGATGTGCCGTCGACATGCAGCGTCAGGGTCGTCCCCGGGCCGTCGTCCCGCATGCTCGTGCCGACATCGAGCAGGCGCCCCCATCGTCGTGGGTGTTTGGCGCTGCCGACCGTCCCGTCGACGCGGTCGACACAGGCCCACGTCCGGTCGCCGCGCAGGCCGGTCTGCTCGACGTCGGCCGAGGTGAGCGCCTCCCCCCGGGCGCTCTTGAGCGGGTAACGCCGGATCGCGACAACCGTCTGCATGACGGTCATGCTGCCTCACCGCGTCACCACTCGGAGACGGGTGGCGCGAGGAATATCCGCTCCATGCCGCCGAGCGGGGTGTTGCGGTTCGACATTGCGGAGTGCTGAGACCTGGTCGTTAGGGCGATAGCGGAGATGTTTCGGTGGTGACGGCGCGCATAGTTGACGGACGTTTGCGGTAGCCAGGTGTGGCGGCTGCCAGTGACCACACCTGGCACCCTTACTCACGCCTCGAACTTGCCGGTCTTGATCCCCTGGACGAAGTCAACCCACTGACCCGCGCTGAATGCTAGCGCCGGTCCGTGCCGGTCCTTGGAGTCTCTGACCATGACCGTCGGAGTTGGTGTGGCAACCTCGACACAGTTCCCCTCGTTGCTGCGGGTGCTCGTCTTCCACTTGAGCGTGGTCATGTTAGTTCCTCTGCGATCGATGCCATGAGTTTGCGAGACTGCGCTTCGGCCAGCGCCGGGCTCTCCATGATGTCCCACGCCTCCCCGTACGCTGCGACCTCGGCGGGCTTGTCGAGATAGAGCGTGAGGCTGTCGGAGTAGATGATCGAAGGCTCAGCACCCCCCTCGAACTCGAGGATCGTGAACGTGCCGCTGGTCATGTTGCCCCGGTGCAGACCCCCGGCTAACGGAATTACTCGCAGCGAGACGTTCGGCTGCCTGCTGACCCTGATCAGGTGTCGTAGTTGCTCTGCGGCCACCCCTCGCCGCAAGACAGCCTCCTCAAGCAAGACGTCGAACTGCGGAGCGGGTGGTGCCGCGCGCGTCAGCAGCGCCTGACGACCGAGACGCACCGCCAGCCGTCGCTCGATCTCCGCCCGGGTGATGTCTGGACGGGCCACCTGCAAGACGCGCGTAGCGTACGTCTCGGTCTGGAGCAGGCCCGGAACAAGCTGCCCCGACTTCGAACCCGGCGGCCAGACGGGTGAAGGTGTCGCCGTTGCGCAAATGGGCCAGGACGAGCAGCGCCTGGTGGCCGGGGACGAGGCGGCGCCACCGGGACCGTCGCTGGCGGCGATGAGCACGGATCAGGTCGGCGACGTGGTTCAGTGACCGGGTGGACAACGGGATCGAGGAAGGGTAAGTCAGCAACGAGGCTCCCGGTAGGGGCATCTTTCTTGGTCGATTGCTGTCCTACCGGGAGCCTCACCTCACCCGGCTACCGGCCCCTCCACTGTCGCGTCCGGCTCAAGATTGCGGATGATCACGGCGGTGACCAGCGGCTCGCAGGGTAGGTCCGGACGATTCCGAACCAAGGCGTCCGGAACTACCTTGCGGATCTCCGGCGGAAAGCCTTCGTAAACAGCCTCAGCATCTGTTGCTCTTGGCGTTGGTGCCCGTGTGCAGCAGGGTCCGGCGCTATACAGGCAGCAGTCGTGTCTGGTTCTCGGTGACGAGTAGCACCTCACCGTCGCGCAGCGCCCAGTGTGGCCTCCTTGCGCTGGTGTACGCGGCCGACACGGCGTCACAGGCGGCGGTCTCCGGATGGCCGGGGGAACGCACATGCGGCACGAACGGGCGGTCAAGCAGGCCAAGCCCGGTCATGATCGGTTCGGCGACGGCGGCGGGGTTGTCGACGAGTTCCAGACCGTTCAGGTCAGGGGCCAGGACGCAGGCACCGGCGCTGTAGCCGCCGTAGACGACCGCGCCGTGACGTAGCAGATCGAGCAGCACAATGTCGGCGCCCGTGTCGGCCAGAACCCGGCGCAGCACGAAAACGTTGCCGCCACGGACCCACACGATGTCGTAGGTGGCGAGGCTGGACACCATGGCGGGCTCACGCAAGTCGATCAGCGTGACGTCGAGGCCAACCGCTTCGAGATCGTCAAGGTCGCGCCGCAGGCCGGTCTCACGCATCTCAGTGGGAAGCCCGTCGAGGGCGTTCGGGATCAAGGCGGTGCGCCGGCCGTTGCCGGCTAGGGCGACAAGCTGGTCAGGATGCGCCCCGGTACGGAACGACGACAGGTACAGGCGCATCGGAGCAGTATGGCGCTACGCGCCCGGAGTGGGAAGTCGTCCGTTGCGAGCTGGCGCCAGCGCTCCAGGGGAGTACCCCGGATAACTCGGCATCGCGCTACCAACCCGGCATGTAAGGGTGACTCGCAAAATTTTCCGGGCGGCTCGCAAGATCACTCGCACCTGACGGTGAGTGCTCGCGACATCTGGCGACGATCTCGGCGTATCTCGCGCTGGCGACCCCGGAGCGGGGGCAGGTCTTCAACCAGATCGAGCAGATCCTGCCCCAGCGGGTCGAGCTATCCGCCGACATCGTCGTGCATCTCGCCCGCCGGTGCCTCGATCAGTGACGCCGAGGCTGCTCAGACCAGGAAGTGTTCTCGCATCTTCGCGCCCAGGTTGATCCCACCCACCACCCGGGGGCCGGCCGGGTCGTGCACGGCGACGGCGTTGTTGCGGCGCATCAGCTCCCGGACGGCGGGCGGCAGTCGCGGCGGGTCGTCCATGGCCGCGAGGACCTGCCCGGCACTGGAGATCAGTCGATCGGCCAGGGCAGCGGCGTCGGTGTCCACCCGCACCCGGCCGTACTCCCAGCCGGCGGTGGTGAGGTCGAGCACCTCGAACACCCGGGTCAGCAGCGGGTTCGGGTCGGTCACCCGGTCGAGCCGGGGTGCCCGGCTGCCGACCACCGTGACAGCGGCGGCCACCTGCGCGTACGGGTGGAAGCCGGACGGCAGCGCGAACAGCGGCCAGCGCAGTGCGGGACCGGCCTCCCGCCACAGCGGCCGGTAGTTGCGGCGGTGCACCAGCAGCCGCCGGCCCGTCCGGCGGTGGATCTCCTGTGCCTGGGACTGCAGGTCCACGTGGGCCTCGTCGGCGACCTGACCCACGATCTGGGCCGCCACCACCAGGCCGTCGTCGCTGTCCAGCGTCGTGGTGAGCGCCTGGACCTGCTCGGTGAACCGGATCCGCGCGTGGGGGCCGTACCGGGTCTGCACGTCGTGCAGCAGCGCCTGCTGGCGTCCCGGATCGAGCTGGACCCGCCTGCCGCCCAGCAACCGCCGGAGCCAACGCATGTCGCCTCGTTTCAGCAGAGCCGTCGTCGGACGGCGGCAATGTTAGTGCGTCGGCCCCACCCCGTGTGCCGACGGGTGCCCCCGGACCGCGTTGACGATCATCGACGACGCGGCGTGACGAGTCCCGACTCGTACGCCCACACGACGAGTTGGGCGCGGTCGCGGCAGTGCAGCTTCGCCATCGCCCGATTCACATGTGTCTTGGCGGTCAACGGGCTGATCACCATGCGTGCGGCGATCTCGTCGTTGCTCAGTCCGCCCGCGACCAACTCGGCGATCTCCTGCTCGCGGGCGGTCAGCACGTCCCGCCCGGCCGTCGGCTCGGCCGGCGGTGGGCCGGACACGAACTCGCTGATGAGCGTCCGCGTCACGGCGGGTGCGAGCAGTGCGTCGCCGCGCGCCACGACGGCGATGGCCTGCAGCAGGTCGGTGGGGTCGGCGTCCTTGAGCAGGAAACCGCTGGCGCCCGCCCGGAGGGCGGAGAAGACGTACGAGTCGAGCCCGTAGTTGGTCAGGATGAGGACGTGGATCGCGGTGAGGTCGGGATCGGCGGCGATCCGCCGGGTGGCTTCGATACCGTCGAGCCCGGGCATCTGCACGTCCATGAGCACCACGTCCGGGCGCAGGCGTCGCGACAGGTGCACGGCGGCTACGCCGTCGGCGGCCTCGCCGACGACCTCCAGGTCGTCCTCGGCGTCGAGCAGTGCCCGGAAACCGGCTCGCATCAGCGCCTGGTCGTCGACGAGCAGGACCCGGATCATCGCGGCTCCGCGGCGCGCCGAGCTGGCGGGACCTCGCGCGGGCGCTCGGTCGCGCCGGGGCCGTCCAGCGGGATCGTGGCCCGTACCGTGAATCCGTTGTCGTCGTTGGCGGTGGCCCGCAGGGTGCCGCCGAGCCCGGTCACCCGCTCCCGCATGCCGCGCAGGCCCACGCCCGGTGTCATCGGGTGCGCCGGTGACGCCTGGCCGTCGTCGGTGACCGAGACGGTGAGCCGCGCCGGGGCGTACTCGACGTGGACGTTCGCGGTGGCGGGGCCGGCGTGGCGTGCCACGTTTGTCAGGGCCTCCTGGACGACCCGGTAGCCGGCCTGGTCGACCTCGGCGGGCAGCTCCCGGGGCTCACCGGCGACGGTCACCCGCACCGGTACGCCGACCGCCCGGGTCCGCTCGGCCAACTCGTCCACCCGGGCCAGCCCCAGGCGGTCCTCGTCGGAGGGTGAGCGCAGGACGTCGAGGGTGGTGCGCAGCTCCCGCATCGCGGCGCTGCTGGCCTCCTGGATCGCCAGCAGGGTGGCCGACGGCTGCTCGCCGTGTTTGCGCGCGAGGTGCACGGCGATCCCGGCCTGCACCTTGATCACCGAGATGCTGTGGGTCAGGGAGTCGTGCAGGTCGCGGGCGATGCGCAGGCGTTCCTCCCCGGCGCGACGCAACGCCATCTCCTCGCGGGTGCGTTCGGCCTCGATCGCCCGCTGCTCGACCTGTTCCAGGTACGCCCGGCGCTGCCGCGCCACGAGCCCAGCGACGTTGGCCGCCACGAACCAGCCCAGCAGCAGGGGCGTTCGCTCGACGACGAGATGGCCGGCCGGGGCCGTCGAGATGTCCCGGGTCAGGAACCCACCGAGGAAGGCGAGACTGGCGAGCGCGGAGGCCGCCCGCTGCCCCCGCCAGGCGGCGACGTAGACCGCTGCGAGCACCGGGAACGCGGCGGACACCCCCGGGTGCACCCGGACGTGCAGGGCCAGCATGGCGACGGTGACCACGCCCAGCGCCACCACCGGATACCGCCGGCACGCCGCCAGGGCGACGGTCATGGCCAGCACCAGGACGACGTCGACCGCACCGACCGCCGCCGCGTCCGGCGCGAGCGCGGCGTTGCCGAGCAGGAGGGCGCCGAGGGCGAGGGCGCTGAGGGCGTACGGCAGATCGCGACGCATTGTCGAAGAGTAGAACGGGCTGTCCGCACCGAGCATCCACCGCACGCAGTAGGAGGGCGTACCGCGGACGCGGTAGCGGCAGATGGTCAAGTGCCTGCGACGGCACGACGTTTTCCCGGCTCGCCGAGACGAGCATCGAGCCCATGACATACCGCTTTACCACCCCAGTGAAAGCGTCGGCCGCGACCGGCCGGACCGCGGAGGTCTACCGGCAGATGTCGGACGACTTCCTCGGGCCGCTGCCCACCTTCCAGGTGCTCGCCGCGGTGCCGGAGGTGCTGGCGGCGACCTGGGCCTTGATGCGCGAGGCCCTGCTCGCCGGGGACGCCTCCCGGGTCGAGCGCGAACTCGTCGCGGCGGCGGTGTCCCGGGCCAACCGCTGTCAGTTCTGTGTGGACTCGCACGCGATGCTGCTGCACGCCCTTGGCGAACCGAAGCTGGCCGAGGCCGTCGTCCGGGGCGGGACACCGGCCGGGGCGGGGCATGCCGCGCTCGTCGGTTGGGCGCAGGCGAGCCGCAGCCCCCGGGCCACCGACTGGGCCAGCCCGTACGGCCCGGAGGTCACCGGCACCCTGCTCGCCTTCCACTTCATCAACCGGATCGTGTCCGCCCTGCTCGCCCCCGACCTGCTCCCCGCTGGCCTGCAACGCTCCCCACTTGTGCGCTCGGTCGGCGGCTGGCTCTCCGCCCGGGCGGCCCGGGATCCGAAGGAACCCGGCCGAGGCCTCGCGCTCCTGGACGCCGGCACGACGGCGGCACCCGGTTGGGCGGGGGACAGTCCGGTCGGCGTCGCGTACGCGGCCCTGACGGACGCCGCCACGCGGGGCGGGGACCTCCTGGGCGACGTGGGGCGCCAGACCGTCACGGCCACCGTGCGGTGGGAGGACGGGCGGTTTCCGGCCCGGCCCGCGGACTGGGCCGTCGACCTGGTCCGGGACGTGCCGGGCGTCGATCGCGTCGGCACGAGGATCGCCCTGCTGGCGGCGTTCGCGCCCAGCGCGATAACCGTCGGCGACGTCGCTCTCTGGCGGCTCTCCCATCCCGCCGACGCCGATCTCGTACGGCTTGTCGCCTTCGGGGCGATCACGGCCACCGATCACGTCGCCCGGGCACTGTCCGCGGCGCACCGGTAGGAGATCGCCATGCGTAAGGCATTCGTCATCACCAGCGCCCTGTTGCTCGTCGCGTTCGGCCTGCAGTTCGTCTTCGCCGCCGTGGGCGGGTTCACGAGACCCACGGGCGACGACGCGTACGCCCTGCACAGCGTCAACGGCATGGCCGTCATCCCGGCCCTCACCCTGCTCACCGCGCTGTGCGCGGCACTGGCCAGGGCGCCGGGCCGACTCGTCGGGCTGGCGCTCCTGCCGATCGGCCTCGTCATCGTGCAGGCGCTCCTCGCCATGCTCGCCACCGCGTCCACCGACGCGGCGGGCGTCAGCACCCCGCTCGGTCCGATCATCGGTGGCCTGCACGCCCTCAACGGGATCATCGCGGTACACGTCGTGGTGGCCGTACTCCGGGGGGCACGGAAGCTGACCGACCCGGAGCCGGCCGACTCCACCGGCGACGTCGTCCGCAGCGGAGAGCCGGCATGACCACCGGCGCGCTGCTCGCGGTCGATCTCGTGCTCGCGGTCCTCACGGCCGCCGGTTGGCTGGGCGGCGGCGCGGCGGCGGCCGTCCGGCGTCGCCCGCTCGCGCTGGCGCTCGCGGCCTTCGCCCTGCTCGCCACGCTCTCCCGCGCGATCACGATCGTCGCGCTCGCTCGCGCCGGCTGGTGGTTCGCGGCGGAGAAGGTCCTCGTCGCCGCCCCGCTGTCGCTCGCGGCGGTGGCCGTCGCCGGGCCGCGGTTGCTCCCGGTCCCGGGCGACGTCCGGTCCGTCGCGGTCCCGCTTCTGTTCGCCGGGTACGCCACGAGCAGTGCCCTGCTCGTGACGGTCCTGCACGGCTATCCGGCGTCGGTGGGCGCGGGACTGCTCGCGGTCGCCGGGACCGTCACGGCGACGGCCGTGTCCTGGCGCGCTCTGGGTGTGCGTCCGTCCCGGGGGCTGTCCCGGGTGGCGCTCGTGGTGGCGGTCGGGGCGTTGGTGACCGGAGTCGGGCTGACCGTCGTCCCGGCCGCGCCCGTCGTTCACCATGACCACGGGTACCGGGAGGCGCGGACCAGCGACGAGCCGACCCGACGGTTCACGCTGACGGCCGGGACCGCCACGGTGAGCGTGAGTGGCCGAGACGTCGCGGCGTGGGCGTTCGACGCGCAGGTACCCGGGCCGGAGCTGACCGCCACCGTCGGCGACGTGGTGGAGGTGACGCTGCGCAACCGGGACATCGGGCGAGGCGTCACGCTGCACTGGCACGGGTACGACGTGCCGAACAGTCAGGACGGGGTGCCGGGCGTGACACAGGCCGCGGTGCTGCCCGGCCAGGAGTTCGTCTACCGGTTCCGCGCCGACCAGGTCGGGACGTACTGGTATCACACGCATTCGGTCTCCGATGTCGGCGTGCGGATGGGCCTCTACGGAGTCCTGGTGGTCCGCCCGGGGCCGGTGGCCGGCCTCGACGTCACGATCCCGGTGCACACGCTGGCGGGCCGGCCGTTGCCCGCACCGAGAACCGAGCGCGTCGAGGCGGGCACCCCGGTACGGCTGCGGCTGATCAACACCGACAGCACGACGCACCGCTACGCCCTGGCCGGGACCGCGTTCCGGGTCGCCGCGATCGACGGCGCCGACCTGCGTGGCCCCACGTCGCTCGTGGACACCGCGGTGCTGATCCCCGCCGGGGGCCGCTACGACCTGGTGTTTCCCGCGCCGGAAACGCCGATGGCGTTGTTCGTCGACGGGCGGGCGGTCTACTCGACCGGACCGGTGTCGACGCCGCCGGGCGACTGGCCGGTGCTGGATCCGCTCGGCTACGGCGTCGCCTCCGCGGTGCCGTGGTCCCGGTTCGATCGAACGTTCACCCTCGTTCTCGACCGTGGAATCGACCTGCACGACATGCTTCCGCGCTACGCGCACACCGTCAACGGCGCGGCCGATCCGGACATTCCACCGCAGGTCGTCCGCCTCGGCGACGTCGTCAGGTTCACGATCGTCAACCGGTCGGCGATCGTGCACCCGTGGCATCTGCACGGTCACCACGTCCTGGTGCTGTCCCGCGACCGAAGGCCGGCGGCCGGCAGTCCGCTGTGGCTGGACTCGTTCGACGTTCGACCGGGCGAGGTGTGGGAGGTGGCGTTCCGGGCCGACAACCCGGGAGTGTGGGCCAACCACTGCCACAACCTGGCGCACGCCGACGCCGGCATGACGACGCACCTCATGTACTCGTGATCCGTCGGGCGGCACCGAAGATCGAAGGATGTGAGTTCAAGGTTGAGGGTATGGGAGCGCTCCCGTAACATACCTGTCGCGGCCTGTTAACGCTCACAAACGCGACCGCGCCAGCGACCGCCGCCAATGCATGGCCGCCGTCCCCTCAGGAAGGTGCTCTATGACCAGATCCAGATACACCAATGTCGGTCTGGCGTCGGCCGGCGTTGCCC
Source organism: Micromonospora sp. DT231 (assembly GCF_049847025.1). Taxonomy (NCBI): domain Bacteria; kingdom Bacillati; phylum Actinomycetota; class Actinomycetes; order Micromonosporales; family Micromonosporaceae; genus Micromonospora; species Micromonospora sp. DT231. Next base: position 446,639 of record NZ_JBNCNO010000001.1, read on the forward strand.
TGCTCGTGTCGGCGACGGTTGTCGCGGCGCTGCCGGCCGGTGCCGCGGCGGCCGGCTGTTCGGTGAACTACACAGTCCCGTCGCAGTGGCAGGGCGGCTTCGGCGCCAACGTGGCGATCACCAACCTGGGTGATCCGGTGACCAGTTGGACGTTGACGTGGTCGTACGCGGCCGGGCAGACGGTCACGCAGGCGTGGAACACGTCGCTGACGCAGAGCGGCTCCGCGGTCACCGCGAAGAACGTGAGCTACAACGGCGCGATCGGCACCAACGCCACCGTGTCGTTCGGCTTCAACGGATCGTGGACGGGCAGCAACCCCGCGCCGACGAGCTTCGCCCTGAACGGCGTGACCTGCGGTGACGGCACCACGCCGACGACCCCACCGCCGACGAGCCCGCCCCCGACGGACCCGCCGCCGACGAGCCCGCCGCCGACCACTCCGCCACCCACGACGCCGCCTCCGACGACACCGCCGCCGACCCCCTGCGACCTTCCCTCGACGTACCGCTGGTCGTCGACGGGGTCGCTGGCGAACCCGAAGTCGGGCTGGGTGTCGCTGAAGGACTTCACCGTCGCGCCCTACAACGGCCAGCAACTCGTCTACGCGACCACGCACGACTTCGGCAAGAGCTGGGGTTCGATGAACTTCAGTCTCTTCTCGAACTGGTCGCAGATGGCCTCGGCCACCCAGACCGGGATGAGCTCGGGGACCGTCGCACCCTCGTTGTTCTACTTCGCGCCGAAGAACATCTGGGTGCTCGCCTACCAGTGGGGCGGGCCGGCGTTCTCCTACCGGACCTCGACCAACCCGACCAACCCGAACGGCTGGTCGGCGCCGCAGACGCTGTTCAGCGGCAGCATCACCGGCTCCGGCACCGGACCGATCGACCAGACGTTGATCGCCGACGACACGAACATGTACCTGTTCTTCGCCGGTGACAACGGCAAGATCTACCGGGCCAGCATGCCGATCGGGAACTTCCCGGGCAGCTTCGGCAGCAGCTACACGACCATCATGAGCGACACCCAGAACAACCTGTTCGAGGCCCCGCAGGTCTACAAGCTGAAGGGTCTGAACAAGTACCTCATGATCGTCGAGGCGATCGGCTCGACCGGCCGCTACTTCCGCTCGTTCACGGCCACCAGCCTGAACGGTACATGGACGCCGCAGGCCGCGTCGCAGAGCAACCCGTTCGCCGGCAAGGTCAACAGTGGTGCCACCTGGACCAACGACATCAGCCACGGTGAGCTGCTGCGCACCAGCGCCGACCAGACGATGACTGTCGACGCCTGCAACCTGCAGTTGCTCTACCAGGGTCGTTCCCCCAGCTCCGACGGCGTCGACTACGGCCTCCTGCCGTACCGGCCCGGTCTGCTGACCCTGCAGCGCTGACACTCCTGATCCCGGGCGGGCTCGGCGAAACGCCGAGCCCGCCCACCCGTCCGCCGGCACGGGCGCGAAACGCCGAAGTCTTCGTGAGGGGCGGACGCTGACGGGAGAGTTTGGGATGATGCGCCGGTCTACCCGCGACATCACCTGAGCTGAAGGGATTTCCGCGATGGCACCTGTCATCTCCACACTGTTCATCTCGGCCGACGGTGTGGCCGAGATCGACCCCGACTGGCACTTCCCGTACTTCGACGAGAACATGGGCCGCGCCGTCACCGAGGACTACGACGCCGCCGACGTGCTGCTCATCGGCCGTGAGACCTACGACAGCTTCGCCGGCGCCTGGCCCGGGCGTGAGGCCGCGGGCGGTGAGGACGCGCCGTTCGCCAAGCAACTCGGGGACATGCGCAAGGTCGTTGTGTCGCGCCAACCGCTGGAGTTCTCCTGGCGCAACTCCGAGCTGATCGCCGGCGATCTCCTCGATGCCGTCGCGTCGCTCAAGGCCGACGACGGGGTGCGCGGCATCCTCATCCCCGGGTCCATCTCCGTCGTGCAGCAGTTGCTCGCCGCGGGGCTCGTCGACGAGCTGCGCCTGCTCGTGCATCCGGTGGCGGCGCGCAAGGGCCGCAAGCTGTTCGACGAGGGTGACGCGGCGTACCACCTGCGAGTGGTGGCGACCGAGGCGTTCCCGACGGGCGTGCTACGCGTGATCTACGCGCCGGGCGCGGCACCCGGCAAGGCCGGCTACGACGACGTCAAGGAGCAGGTGCCGGCCGGGCAGTAGCCACCCTTCACGGGGAGCGTCGTAGGTCCGTGTGACCATCGTCGCCGTGACTGGATGGACATACAACGATCGTCCCGAGGGTGCCCGGTTCCTGACCGACCGGATTCCCGAGCCGGGGCGCGGTGCGATCGAGGACGAGCTCTGGGCCTGGATCGTCCGTGGTGAGACCGACGCCGACGAGTTCGTCGACTACTTCGACGACGACGAGGAGCGGTGCGGCGCGACGGACGAGGAGCTGATCGCGGCGCACGAGAAGGCGTCGGCCGCGCGGCGGGCGCAGCAGCGGGGGTGGGGTGAGGTGCGGAGCAACCTCACCCGCGCCTTCGCCGAACTCAACGAGCTGGGTGTGCTGGCCCGGGAAAACTTCAGCTGTTGTGGCACCTGCGCGAGCGCCGAGATCCATGACGAGCGGGACGACTCCCGGCACTGGCACGGCTATGTCTGGTACCACCAGCAGGACACCGAGTCGTTGCTCGCCAGCGACGACGGGTCGGTCTACCTCGGCTACGGCGCCTACCCGTCGGTCGACTTCGACGAGGCCGCCTACGCCGACCTGTCGGAGGCCGACCAGCAGGCCCGCTACCAGGCAGACCTGGAACGGCTGCTCGACGACGTCGTGTTCCCGGTGCTGCGCAGGCACGGCATGCGGGTGGAGTGGAACCGCCAGCAGTCCAGGCGGGTCCTGGTCACCGGCGCCCAGTGGTACGCGCCCCTGGTCTGAGCGCCATCGCCCCATCCCACACCCCAGAAAACCATTTAATGAGGCTCATCGATATTGACGTGCGGCGTCGGCGGCGAAAGGATCTCGGCACCACCACCCCCGTGATCCCTCTGGGAGGCGTCATGACCCGTCCCCGCCTGCCCCGCCTACGGGCGGCCACCCGGTTGGCCACCCTCGCCGTGGCCGCCGCCGGCGTGCTGCTCACCGTCGCCACACCCGCCAGCGCCGCCGTTCCCGCCGGCCGGTACGTGGCGCTCGGCGACTCGTACACCGCCGGTCCGCTCATCCCCACCCAGGTCGACCTGAACTGCCTGCGCTCCAACCGCAACTACCCCTCGCTGGTGGCCGCCGCCGCGGGCTCGTCGTCGTTCGCCGACGTGAGCTGCTCCGGCGCCACCACCGACGACATCCTCTACGGGGGCAGCGGTCAGTTGGGCACCGCGCTGCCACCGCAGCTCAGCGCGGTCACCTCCACCACGGCCCTGGTGACGGTGCAGATCGGCGGCAACGACATCGGCTTCTCCGGCATCATCGGCGACTGTGCGCAGGCGAGCCTCAGCAGTCCGCTCGGATCGCCGTGCAAGAACCGGTACACCGCCGGAGGTGTCGACCAGTTGCAGGCGCGGATCGCCGCCGCCACGCCGAAGGTGACGGCCGTGTTGCAGGCGGTGCGCCAGGCCGCGCCGGGCGCGCGGGTCGTGGTCCTCGGTTACCCGGCGATTCTGCCGGACACCGGTTACGGGTGCTGGCCGGTCGTCCCGATCGCCTACCAGGACGTGCCGTACCTGCGTGGCGTCGAGAAGTCGCTGAACGCGATGCTGGCGAGCACCGCGACCGCCAACGGCGCCACCTATGCCGACGTCTACGCCCCGTCCATCGGGCGCGACGCGTGCAAGGGCAGCGGCACCCGGTGGGTCGAGGGGCTGGTGCCGCAGAACTCGGCCGCCCCCTTCCACCCCAACGCCAGGGGTGAACAGGGCATGGCAACCGCCCTGCTCAACAGGCTGAACAGCTGACCGGCGCGAAACGTGTCGACCCGGCCCCGTCGCGCCGCGGCGGGGCCGGCGACGGCGACCGGGTGCGTGGAATCGGCAGATCCGGGGTACCGGATGTCTCATGCCGAGTACGGGACAACTCGTCGGAGACCGCTACCGCCTGGTCGAAAGCATCGCCAGTGGCGGTATGGGGGATGTGTGGCGGGCTGTCGACGAGACCCTGGACCGCTGCGTGGCGGTCAAGATGCTGCAGGCTCGGCTGGTCAGTGACGCCGGATTCGGCGAGCGGTTCCGCCGCGAGGCGCGGGCCATGGCGGCCCTGCGCCACCCAGGTGTCGCCCAGGTCTACGACTACGGTGAGGTGTCCCGGCCCGGAGAGCCGGTCCTCGCCTACATCGTCATGGAGTGCGTGCAGGGGCAACCCCTGTCGGAGCGGATCGCCGCCCTCGGCCGGCTGGACGTGGCCGAGACGATGTCGATCGTCGCGCAGACCGCCCGTGCCCTGCACGCCGCCCACGAGGCCGGCGTCGTGCACCGGGACGTCAAACCCAGCAACCTGATCATCGAGCCGGACGGGCACGTCGTACTCGTTGATTTCGGGGTTGCGGTGACCTCGGAAGCGGCGGGCCTGACCGGGACGAACCAGGTCGTCGGCACCGCCCTGTACATGGCGCCGGAGCAGATCTCGAAGAACGAGATCGGCCCGGCGATCGACATCTACGCGCTCGGCGCCGTCGCCTACCACTGCCTCGCCGGGAGGCCCCCACACCAGGGCGAGAACGCCCTCGCGGTGGCGCTGCGGCACCTCGAGGAGGAACCCGCGCCGCTGCCCGAAGGGATCCCGGCGGCGGTCCGGCGGTTGGTCGCCACCGCGATGGCCAAGGAGCCCGCCCGCCGATTCCCGACGGCGGCGACCCTGGCCACCGCGGCGCAGACCCTCGCGGGCCCGTCCGACCACCTGGACCGGACCGCCGCCGGGGCGGCCTCGATCGGGGGACGAGACGAGCGGACGACCGTCCTCGGACCGGGCCACGGCGGTGCGCCGGGTCGGGCGGGCGGTTCCGGGTCTCGGGCCCTCGCGGTGCTGCTCGGGTCGGTGGCCGCCGCGGCTGCCGTCCTGGTGTTCGGCGACCCCACCGGGATGCTGCCCGGCCCGACCGGGCGACCCTCGACGCCTCCCGCGGTGTCGCCCTCGGCGCCGGGCGATGGCGGCACCGACACCGACATCGACGTCGGCAGCACCGGCACTGGCAGCGACACCGGCCCGGGTGTCGGTGGGGGACAACCGGCCACGACCGGCCCCGCTGGCCTGCCGGTCCGGGCGTCCGGATCCCCGACTGCGACGGCCTCTGGTCCCGCTGCGGGGCCCGACCGGTCCGCGCCACCCGAGGACAGCGGTGGCGATCCCCCGACCCCCGCCACCTCCGGGAGCGCCGACGAGGACCCGACGGCAGACCCGACGGGCGAAACGTCGGCGGCACCGACCGCGGCGCCGACGGAGGAGTCGACGGAGGAGCCGGCGGCGGACCCCTCCGGGGGCCCGGCGGAGGAAACGAGCGAGGAACCGACGGCGGGGACGACCGGGGGGAGCGCGTCGCCACGGGGCTGATGGACGATGGCGAAGGCCACGCCCCGCCGCGCCTCCCCGAGCTGGACTGGCACGCGGACGCAGCACTGGCGTGGCGGCCGGAGCCGCCACGCCAGCGCTGTGCTGTCAGACGCTGATCAGATTCAACTGGTACGGCAGGAGATCGTCGGCCAGTTCCAGTTGCCGTTGGCCATGACCGTTATCCCGAAGTTGTTGCCGTTGCCGTTCGGGGTCGCGGTGACGGTGCCGCTGGTGCCGCTGACCGAGGCGTTCCAGCTGTTCTGGATGCTCTGGCCGCCACCCAGACCGAGGCTGACGACCCAGTTGTTGGTGCCGCTGACCGCGACGTTGAGGTTGAACCTGTCACCCCACTGCTGACCGGCGGAGATCGTCGCGTTGCAGTTGCCGCCTCCCGGGTTGCCGGTCCCCGGGTTGCCGGTGGTCGGCCCGGAGGTCGGGTTGCTGCCCCCGCCCTCCCGGACGGTGACGTCGGAGCTGCCGCTGCTCTGGTAGCCCTCGGTGGCCATGATCTGGTAGGCGTGGTTGGTGCCGAGGTTCAGGCCGGCGCGGGCCCAGGCGTCGAAGTGGTTGGCGGTGGTGATGGTGCCGCTGGACCGCTTCTGCTGGCGGACGCTCCAGAACTGGTAGAACGTCTGGTTACCGTCGATCGACGGGGCGTTGACCCGCTGGCTGCGCAGGATGTCGTAGGTGCCGCCGTCAGTGGTGACCGTGCCCATCCGGGTGGCGCCGTTGCTCGGGTTGTAGCTGCCGAAGTTCTCCACCACGTAGTACTCGATGAGCGGGTTGCGCGTCCATCCGTACAGGGCGAGGTAGGTGTTGTTGTTGCCCGGGTTGTAGGTGGCCGAGTAGCTGACGGTCCGCCGGCTGCCGGTGGCCCAGCCCTTGCCGCCGACCCAGTTGTTGGTGCTGCGGTCCCAACTGCTGGAGTAACGGCCGTCGGCGCGCAGCGTCATGCTGGCGTTGCCGCCGTCCTTCCAGAAGGAGAAGTAGTAGCCGTTGTGCGTGCCGGTGAGGCTGGAGGTGAGCGTCCGGTCGGCCTCGGCGTACGCGTTGGTGGCCGTCATCGTGCCGGTGACGGCCAGGACGACGGTGCACGCGGCGCCGAGGAGCAGCCGCATGCGGCCGCGCCGTCTCGGTGTGGTGTTGCTGGTGTCGGTCATGTAACTGTTGCCTCCTGGTGACGGCTGGCGGGGGCCAGCAGTGCGGTACGGCCCGCAGGCTGTCGGTGGCCCGGGACGGCCACCGGCGTGTACCGCGTGGTGGTGGCCGGTCGTTCTGCGCGACGACCGGAGGAGTGGGTCGCGGTGACTGGTACTGACGGCGATTGAGGTCCGTCGATGGCGACCGTATTAACCTGGCCGTCGACTTGTCAACAATTTTCGGAAACATGGCCGTCCTCGCGCGGTGACCGGCGATCTGCCGCAGGGCGACGTCTATCGAGGTCAGTAGTCGATCAGAAGCTGCCGTGCACGTGGGCGTCGTGCGTCGACCGAAGAGGACGCCGGAAACAGTGGCCGGAAACTTCCGGAGACTTTCCGGACCTCAACACCCCGGCAGTCGACAGGCGCGATCCGGTCAGCGGCGGCGGGCGTTGAGTCGGGAGGCCTGCCGGGTCAGGTGGTCGCGCTCGGCCAGGTTGGACGCCTTCCGGGCCGCCTCGGCGTACAGCCGGGCCGCCGTCGCCACACTGCCGTCGCGCTCGTGCAGGTACGCGGCGACCGCCGTGAAGCGGGGCAGCGTGTCATCCAGCGCCGCGAGCGCCGCGAGACCGGCGCGCGCGCCGTCAGCCTCGCCCACGGCCACCGCGCGGTTGAGCCGGACGATCGGGCTGTCGGTCAGCCGCGCGAGTTCGTCGTACCACTCGACGATCTGCACCCAGTCGGTCTCCTCGGCGGTGGGCGCGTCGGCGTGCAGCGCCGCGATGGCGGCCTGGGCCTGGAACTCGCCCAGTCGGTCGCGGGCGAGGGCCGCCTGCAGGATCTCGACGCCCGCGGCGATCGACGCGGTGTCCCATCGGCCGCGGTCCTGCTCGGCCAGCGGCACCAGGCTGCCGTCGGGCCCCTTCCGAGCGGCCCGCCGGGCGTGGTGCAGCAGCATGAGGGCGAGCAGCCCCGCCACCTCGGGGTGGTCGATGGCGGCCGCGAGCTGTTGGGTGAGCCGGATGGCCTCGGCGGCGAGGTCGACGTCGCCGGAGTAGCCCTCGTTGAAGACCAGGTAGAGGACGCGCAGCACGGTGGCGACATCGCCGGGTTGGTCGAACCGCACCCCGGAGACGGTGCGCTTGGCCCGGCTGATGCGCTGCGCCATCGTCGCCTCCGGCACCAGGTAGGCCTGGGCGATCTGGCGGGTGGTCAGCCCACCGACGGCGCGCAGCGTGAGCGCGACCGCGGACGACGGCGTCAGCGACGGGTGGGCGCACAGGAAGTAGAGCTGGAGCGTGTCGTCCACCGCCGGGGTGGGGCCGGGCGGCGGCTCCTCGTCGACGAGGTCCTCGCGTCGGCGGCGGGCCGCGTCCGCTCGGATCGCGTCGAGGAACCGGCGCCAGGCCACGGCGACCAGCCAGCCCTTCGGGTCCCGCGGCGGGTCGGCCGACCAGACGCGGACCGCCTCGACGAGCGCGTCCTGCACGGCGTCCTCGGCCGCCGCGAAGTCGGCTCCGCGGCGGACGAGGACCCCGAGCACGCTCGGCGTGAGGCTCCGGATGAGGGCCTCGTTCATGACCGGGTCACTCCGTGATGGTGGGCGGCTCGGTCAGGAACGGGCGCAGCTCGAGCCACTCGTGGATCGGCTTCCCGTCCTTGCCGGGGGCGGCGGACAGTTCCCCGGCCAGCTCGACGGCTCGCTCGTAACTGTCGACGTCGATCGTCATCCAGCCGGCGATGAGGTCCTTGGTCTCGGCGAACGGGCCGTCGGTGACCGGCGGGCGACCCTCACCGTCGTAGCGCACCCAGGCGCCCTCGGGGGCGAGCGCCTGGCCGTCGACGAACTCGCCGGTCTGCTCCAGCCGTGCCGCGAAATCTCTCATGTACGCCACGTGCGCCGAGATCTCCTGTGGCGTCCACTGATCCATGGGTACGTCGTTGACCCCGGCCGGGCCGCCGCGGTAGTGCTTGAGCAGCAGGTACTTCGCCATCGTGTTCTCCTCGGTGCGGGTGCGGCCGTTCGTGGCCACGTTCACCCCTGGGACGGAGCCGGTCGCCGGTTCTCGACACGGCGCCCGGATTATTTTCCTCTCGCCGCGCGGCGCGGGTGACATCCGTCGACACGGCGGCCCGAAACCGGCCAAAACTTGATTCGTTCCAGAATAGTGAGCTAGTGTTCGCCGGGTGATGTCCGACTTCGAGGCGCAACTGCGGGCCGCCTCGCTGCGGGTGACCCGGCCCCGACTGGCGGTGCTCGCGGCGTTGCGCGACCATCCGCACGTCGGCACCGACGCGGTGATCGCGCTGGTTCGGGCGGATCATCCCACGGTCTCCCACCAAGCGGTGTACGACGTGCTGCGCGTGCTCACCGACGCTGGTCTGGTCCGGCGTATCCAGCCGGCCGGCGCGACCGCCCGCTACGAGTCCCGGGTCGCGGACAACCACCACCATGTCGTGTGCCGCTCCTGCGGCGCGATCGCCGACGTCGAGTGCGCCGTCGGTCACGCCCCCTGTCTCACCGCCTCGGTCGACCACGGTTTCGTGATCGATGAGGCGGAGGTCGTCTACTGGGGCTTCTGTCCCGACTGCGCGACCGAACGCACGCCCCAGAGATCCGCAAGCTCGGAAGGAAGTACATGAGCGACACCCAGGACAACGGCCCCACCAGCGCGCAGGGCGTGGACCAGAAGGCGGCCGCCGGCTGCCCGGTCGCGCACGACTCGGTGACCGCGCACGGCAGCGAGAGCGAGAACCCGGCGATCGACTCGCCGACTCCCAAGACCGGCGGTCGTCCGCGCACCAACCGGGACTGGTGGCCCAACCAGCTCGACCTCTCGGTGTTGCACGCCCACTCGTCCAAGGGCAACCCGCTGGGGGAGGACTTCAGCTACGCCAGGGAGTTCGCCAAGCTCGACGTCGAGGCCCTCAAGCGGGACATCACCGAGGTCCTCACCACCTCGCAGGACTGGTGGCCGGCCGACTTCGGCCACTACGGCGGCCTGATGATCCGGATGAGCTGGCACGCCGCCGGCACGTACCGCATCGAGGACGGCCGGGGCGGTGCCGGCGACGGCGGTCAGCGGTTCGCGCCTCTGAACAGCTGGCCGGACAACGCCAACCTGGACAAGGCCCGCCGGCTGCTGTGGCCGGTCAAGCAGAAGTACGGCCAGCAGATCTCGTGGGCCGACCTGCTCGTGCTCGCCGGTAACGTCGCCCTGGAGTCGATGGGCTTCAAGACCTTCGGCTTCGGCTTCGGTCGCGAGGACGTCTGGGAGCCCGAGGAGATCTTCTGGGGCCCGGAGGACACCTGGCTCGGCGATGAGCGCTACGCCTCCGAGAAGGAGATGGCGGCCGGCGTCGGTTCCACCGAGATGGGCCTCATCTACGTCAACCCGGAGGGTCCTCGCGGCAACGCGGACCCGGCCGCGGCGGCGCACTTCATCCGCGAGACCTTCGGCCGGATGGCCATGAACGACGAGGAGACCGTCGCCCTCATCGCCGGTGGCCACACCTTCGGCAAGACCCACGGCGCCGCCGTCGCCGACAACCACGTGGGCCCGGAGCCCGAGGGCGCCCCGCTGGAGGCGCAGGGCCTGGGTTGGCTGAACACCCACGGCAGCGGCAAGGGCGCCGACACGATCACCAGCGGTCTCGAGGTGACGTGGACCGACGTGCCGACCCAGTGGAGCAACCGCTTCTTCGAGATCCTGTTCGGCTACGAGTGGGAGCTCACCACCAGCCCGGGTGGCGCGAAGCAGTGGGTCGCCAAGGACGCCGAGGCGATCATCCCGGACCCGTTCGACCCGGCCAGGAAGCACCGGCCGACGATGCTCACGACGGACCTGTCGCTGCGCGTCGACCCGGCGTACGAGAAGATCTCGCGCCGCTTCCTGGAGAACCCCGACCAGTTCGCGTTGGCCTTCGCCAAGGCCTGGTACAAGCTGCTGCACCGCGACATGGGCCCGATCGAGCGTTTCCTCGGGCCGTGGGTGGCGGAGCCGCAGTTGTGGCAGGACCCGGTGCCGGCCGTGGACCACGAGCTGGTGGGTGACGCCGACGTCGCCGCGCTCAAGGCGAAGATCCTGGACTCCGGTCTGACGACCGCTCAGCTGGTCTCCACCGCCTGGGCGTCCGCCGCGAGCTTCCGCCACACCGACAAGCGGGGCGGCGCCAACGGGGCGCGGATCCGTCTGGAGCCGCAGCGCAGCTGGGAGGTCAACCAGCCCGAGCAGCTGGCGACCGTCCTGAAGGCGCTGGAGGGCATCCAGCGGGAGTTCAACGAGGCCGGCGGCGCGAAGATCTCGCTCGCCGACCTGATCGTGCTGGCCGGGTCGGCCGCCGTCGAGAAGGCGGCCCGGGACGCCGGCGTCGAGGTGACCGTGCCGTTCCGGGCGGGTCGCACCGACGCCACCCAGGAGCAGACCGACACCGACTCGTTCCGGGTCCTGGAGCCGCGGGCCGACGGTTTCCGCAACTACCTGCGTCCGGGTGAGAAGACCCAGCCGGAGGTGCTCCTCGTCGACCGGGCCTACATGCTCAACCTGACCGCGCCGGAGATGACGGTCCTCGTCGGCGGTCTGCGGTCGCTCGGCGCCAACACCGGTGGCAGCCAGCACGGTGTCCTCACCGACCGGCCGGGTGTGCTCACCAACGACTTCTTCGCCAACCTGCTCTCCCCGGGCACCCGGTGGAGCGCGTCGAAGTCCGACGAGCACGTGTACGAGATCCGCGACCTGGCCACCGACGAGGTGAAGTGGACCGCCACCGCGGTCGACCTCATCTTCGGTTCCAACTCGCAGCTGCGCGCCCTCGCGGAGGTCTACGCCAGCCAGGACGCCCGCGACAAGTTCGTGGCCGACTTCGTGACCGCCTGGACCAAGGTCATGGAGCTGGACCGGTTCGACATCGCCTGACAGCCGGACACCGACGAGCCCCGGCCGATCGCCATCGGCCGGGGCTCGTCGGGCTCGGCGGCGTCACCTCGATGCCGGCGGCGCTATCGACGGGCGTCACGTGTGGCGGCTAACCTGTGGCCCCACACACCATCGATGTGAGGAGATGCGATGGCGCGTCGCACCGGCCGGCCCTCCTACCTGTCGGACAAGCCCGACGTGCGTCGTCGCCGTACGGTGCGCCTCGTGGCGGTCACCGCGGCGATCGCGCTCGTCACCGCCCTGGTGGGTGGGCTGATCGGCTACCAGGTGGGGCGACCGGACGCCGTCGAGGCGTCCATCGCGTCCATCAAAGAGGCCGACGCCAAGCGGGACGCTCAGCAGATCGTGGAGCTGACGGAGACGGCCCGCACGGTCAGCGGCCAGGTGGCTCCGATCCTGACCGCCCTCAAGACGGAGACGTCAGCCGGCCGCGCGCCGGACCCCGAGCAGGCCAAGCGGTGGCAGGAGACCATGCGGGAAGCCGCCAAGCCGTTCGCCGACCCGCCGTCGGGGTCCACCGCCACGAACGTGGCGCGAGGTGGGCTGCGCGGGGCGATCCAGCAGGCGTCCCTGGCCGTCGACTCCTACGCGCTGGCCGCCAGCGTGCCGGCGGCACAACGCGCGGCCCTGTTGGACATCACCGCGCGGCAGGCGGCCGAGGCCGTCACGAGCTGGTCGGTCGCGGCGACCCAGCTCGACCAGGTGAGCGTCGACGCCGGCCACGGCCATCAACACGTGTTCCTCACCACAGACCCCGAAGGATCGGCCTTCACCCCGGACGGGGCGCCCGAGGGCACCGGCGGTTGAGGGCTCGTTGCTGCTCGGGTGTCGGGTTTCGCGGCGGCCGCCGCTGGCCCGTCGGTCGAGCGGCCCGGCGTCATCTGGGACCGGCTCGCTGAAATCGGGTACCGTCGCCTGTCTCAAGTCTCAGCACCAACCTGGCTTCCGGTGACCGGTGAGCCGAACCGGAGGGACACAGCCGTGAGGTTCCAGAACGCTGTTCGGCAGGCCGGACTCGTCGTGGCGGTCGCCGCCCTCGCCGTGACGGCGGGATGCGCCAAGAAGGACGACAGTGAGGTCCAGGCGAGCGGGGTCAAGCTGGTCCAGGCGGGCAAGCTGACCGTCTGCACCCACCTGCCGTACCCGCCGTTCCAGTCCAAGGACGCCAGCGGCACGGTGACCGGCTTCGACGTCGAGATCATGGACCTGGTGGCCAAGGACCTGGGCGTCGCGCAGACGATCATCGACACCCCGTTCGAGGGGATCAAGTCCGGTCAGGACCTGAACACCGGCAAGTGCGACGCGGCAGCCGCCGGCATGACGATCACCGCGGAGCGGCAGAAGGTCATGAACTTCTCCGACCCGTACTTCGACGCCACCCAGGCGATGCTTGTGAAGACCGGCAAGGCGTACAAGTCGCTCGACGACCTCCGGGGCAAGAAGGTCGGCGTCCAGGCGGCCACCACCGGTCGCGACTACGCCAAGAAGTTCGAGGCGGAGAAGGGCCTCAAGCTCGTCGAGTTCGAGGATCTCGCCGCCGAGCAGCAGGCCGTAGCCAACGGTCAGGTCGAGGCCGCCATCAACGACCTGCCGGTCTGGAGCGAGTACCTCAAGAAGAACCCGGGCGGGTTCCAGGTGGCCGCCGAGTTCGACACCGGCGAGCAGTACGGCTTCTCGGTGAAGAAGGACGGCAACCCGGAACTGCTCAAGAAGATCAACGAGGCGCTGGCCAAGGCCAAGCAGGACGGCTCCTACGACACGATCTACGAGAAGTGGATCGGCAAGCGGCCGAGCGCGTGAGAACGGCTTCCAGCAGCGGGGCGCGTGTCAGGCGCGTCCAGCCGCAGAGCGCGCGTCCGCGCACTCAACAGCAGAGCGCGCGTCCTGCGCGTCGGTAACCTTCGGGAAGGCAACGAGCGAACGTGAAGCTGCGACGCCGCCAGCGGGAGCGGCTGTCCCTCGGGCTGCAGTACCTGGTCTTCATCGCCATCATCGCCGCGGTGCTCTTCGCCGCGGACTGGGACCGGTTGGCCGACGCGTTCTTCCGCGTCGACATCATCACGTCGATGTTCCCGACGATCATCACCGTCGCGTTGCGCAACACGGTGCTCTACACGCTCGGCGCGTTCGCCTTCGGCCTCGTGTTCGGCACCGTCCTCGCGCTGATGCGGCTGTCCCGGGTCGCGCCGTACCGCTGGCTGTCGACGGCGTACATCGAGCTGTTCCGGGGCCTGCCCGCGCTGCTGGTGCTCTTCCTCGTCGGGTACGGGATCCCCATCGCCTTTCCCGAGCGGGAGATTCCGGGCGGTGTGTTCGGCTCGATCGCGATCGGTCTCGGCCTGACCGCCGCGGCGTACATGGCGGAGACCATCCGGGCCGGCATCCAGGCCGTGCCGAAGGGACAGATGGAGGCGGCCCGTACCCTCGGCATGTCGCACTTCACCGCCATGCGCACGATCGTCGTCCCGCAGGCGTTCCGGATCGTGATCCCACCGCTGACGAACGAACTCATCCTCCTCACCAAGGACTCGTCGCTGGCGTACGTGCTCGGTGTGACGGCGCAGACCATCGAGGTCACCAAGTTCGGTCGGGACATGCTGAACGACCGGGTGAACGCCACCCCGCTGCTGGTGGCCGGTCTCGCCTACCTGATCATCACCCTGCCGCTGTCCCAGGTGGTCCGCCGCCTCGAACTGCGCTACGCCAAGGCCCGGTGACCCGCATGACGAGCACGAAACCGCGTCCGGCCGTCGAGATCCGCGACCTGCACAAGTCCTTCGGGCCGCTCGAGGTGCTCAAGGGCATCGACTTCGAGGTCGGCCAGGGCGAGGTGGTCTGCGTGATCGGGCCGTCCGGGTCCGGTAAGTCGACGCTGCTGCGCTGCGTCGACCTCCTCGAAGAGCCGACGGCCGGCAGGATCTGGGTCAACGGGGTCGAGATGACCGACCCGGACGTCGAGATCGACGCGGTGCGCCGCGGCATCGGCATGGTCTTCCAGGCGTTCAACCTCTTCCCGCACCTGACCGTGCTGAACAACCTCACCATCGCCCAGCGCCGGGTGCTGCGGCGCGGCCGGGCCGAGGCCGAGCGCGTCGCTCGGGCCAACCTGGACCGCGTCGGGCTGACCGACAAGGCCGACGCGTTCCCGGCGCAACTCTCCGGTGGACAGCAGCAGCGGGCGGCGATCGCCCGGTCCCTGTCGATGGAGCCGAAGCTGATGCTCTTCGACGAGCCGACCTCGGCGCTCGACCCGGAGTTGGTCGGCGACGTGCTCACCGTCATGCGCAAGTTGGCCGAGGACGGCATGACGATGATGGTGGTGACGCACGAGATGGCGTTCGCCCGTGACGTCGCCGACCGGGTCGTGTTCATGGACGGGGGTGTGGTGGTCGAGCAGGGGCCGCCGCAGGAGCTGCTCGGCAACCCGAAGCACGAACGGACCCGTGCGTTCCTCTCCCGGGTCCTCGACCCGACCCGTGTCGCGCAGCTCGGTCAGCCCGAGCAGTCGCCGGAGCCGCCGCAGGCGCCGGGCCTGCCGGCCGACGACCGCCACCAGCTCTGACGCCCCTTTTCGTACGCCTGTCCGCCGGGCTGCCCCATCGAGGGCAGCCCGGCGTCGTGCGGTGTGCGCAGGCTCTGTGTCAGGATCATGTCAATCGAAGTACGTCGTAATGTCAAGGTAAACTTTTTGCAATCAGACCTGGACTTTCGTCGATGGACTACATAAGTTTCAGACATCCACCGAAAGCTCTGAGTCTTCCGAGCAAAGTCCGCGACGAGCCTCACCTCAGTCGTGCTGCCGCCCCGTGCTCGGCGGTCGTTGCACCCTGCCCTCGTCGCGTCTTCGCCCGGTCGGGAACGGAGACCCATGGACGATCACGCCACTGGCTCCCCTCGTCACCTGTCCCGCAGATCCCTGATCGCCACCGGGGCGCTCGCCGCCGGTGCGCTGGGGGCGGCCGCCCCCGCGATCGGCACCGCGTTCGGCCCCAGCCCCGCCCGGGCTGCCGCCGGCGTCACGAAGAAGGTCACCATCTACGCCGAGCAGTTGCCCGGCGGCCTGTTCGGCTACGGTCTGGCGCCCGGCCAGGCCACCGTGCCGGGTCCGCTCCTGGAGATCTACGAGGGTGACACCCTGGAGATCACCCTGGTCAACACCACGAACCAACGGCTCTCCATCCATCCGCACGGGGTGGACTACAGCACCGACTCGGACGGCAGTCCGCTGAACGCCTCGTTCAACAACCCGGGCGAGACGCGCACGTACGTCTGGCGCTCGCGGGAGATGGTCGCCGCGGCGGGCCGCCGGTTCATGCCGGGCAGTGCCGGCTACTGGCACTACCACGACCACGCCATGGGCACCGACCACGGCACCGCAGGGGTGGCCAAGGGGCTGTACGGCGCGCTGATCGTCCGCCGTCGCGGCGACATCCTGCCGGAGAGGCAGTTCACTGTCGTGTTCCACGACATGATGATCAACAACCGGATGGCACCGGAGACGCCGATGTTCGAGGCGAACCTGGGCCAGCGGGTGGAGTGGGTCGCCATCGGCCACGGCAACCTGTTCCACACCTTCCACCTGCACGCGCACCGCTGGGCGGACAACCGCACCGGAATGCTGGAGGGACCGAGCGACCCGAGCCTGGTCATCGACAACAAGGACCTCAACCCGGGCAGCTCGTTCGGCTTCCAGGTGCTGGCCGGCGAGGGCGTCGGACCGGGAGCGTGGATGTACCACTGCCACGTGCAGAACCACTCCGACGGCGGCATGGCCGGGATCTTCCTGGTGCGCAACGCCGACGGCAGCATGCCACCGGGCGCCGAGGAGGCGATCCACCGGTTCCAGGGCCACACCCACACGCACGCAGGCTGACCCAACCGAAAGTGGGGACGGGGATGACCAGACAACCACGACGACTCCTTGCCGCGATAGCGGCCTTCGCGGCACTGATCCCGGCGTCGACGGCGGCAGCCGCACCGGGAGCGGCGGCCGCGCCCCGAACGGCGGCCGCCCCGCAGGCGGCGCGGACCGCGGTCCTCGTGTTCCACGGCCCGGTGGCCGAGCAGCAGGACCCGGTGACCCGCGCGGTGGACACCATCAAACAGCTTGGCGCCAGTCATGACATCGATGTCACGGTCACCACGGACCCGGGCGTGTTCACCGCGACCGGGCTGTCCGCGTACCGCAGCGTGGTCTTTCTCTCCGCGACGGGCGCCGCGCTCAACCGCGACCAGGAGTCGGCGCTACAGAGCTACCTGAAGGCCGGTGGCGGCTTCGTCGGCATCGCCGACGCCGCCCGCGCCCAGGTCGACTCGGCCTGGTTCACCGGCCTGATCGGCACCCGCCCGGCGGGTGCCATTCCGGTGGCCGAGCCGGTGGCCGCGGTGACCGCCAGCGGCGAGAACCCGCCGACCGAGACCAAGGAGAAGCTGACCGACGGCGACGCCAACACCAAGTGGCTGGTCCGCACCCCGACGGCCTGGGTGGCGTACCAACTGGCCGCGCCCACACGGATCACCGGGTACGCGCTGACGTCGGCCAACGACTTCGTCGGGCGGGACCCGAAGGACTGGACCCTGCAGGGTTCCACCGACGGGCAGAACTGGTCCGATCTGGACCGGCGCACCAACCAGACCTTCGGGGACCGGTTGCAGACCCGCCGGTTCGACATCGCCACGCCGCAGGAGTTCACCCGCTACCGGCTGAACATCACCGCCAACAGCGGCGAGCCGCTGATCCAGCTCGCCGACCTGCGCCTGTTCACCGGCACGGCCACCGCGCCGCCGCCGACCCCCGTGAACCGGGCGGTGGTCGACATCCTGGACCGCGAACACCCGGCCACCGCGTCGCTGCCGATGACCATCACCCGGTCCGACCGCTGGGACAACTGGGACCCGAACCCGATCGGCAGCGTGCACACGCTCGCCCAGGTCGAAGAGCGGCACTACGACCCGGGGCCGGGAGCCAACGGCCCGTTCCACCCGGTGTCCTGGTGCCGGGACTACGACGGAGGCCGCTCGTTCTACACCGGCATGGGCCACACCGAGGGCAGCTACGGTGAGGAGGCGTTCCGCGCGCACCTCGCCGGGGCGCTCAACTGGACCACCGGTCGCGTACGCGGCGACTGCCAGGCCACGATCGCCGCGAACTACAAGGTGGAGCGACTCACCGCGGCCAACCAGACCGGGCAGCTCGACCAGATCGGCGAGCCGCACGGGCTCACCATCGCGCCGGACGGCACGGTCTTCTACGTCGGCAAGGCGGCCTGCCCGAGTGGCCCGATCGCGGACTGGAACGACCCGAAGGTCGGCCTGGGCTGCGGCACCATCCACTCCTGGGACCCGCGGACCAAGCAGGTCAAACTGCTCACCACCCTGGAGGTGATGGGCAACCGGGGCAGCGGCTCCGAGTTGGTGAAGAACGAGGAGGGCCTGCTCGGCATCGTGCCCGACCCCGCCTTCGCCGACAACGGGTGGCTCTACGTCTACTGGATGCCGCACGAGTCGATCGACCGGGTGCAGCGGGTCGGGCAGCGCACCGTCTCGCGGTTCACCTACGACCGTGCGGCGCAGAGCATCGACCAGGCCAGTCGCAAGGACCTGCTGAAGTTCCCGGTGCAGATCCACAGTTGCTGCCACGCCGGCGGCGGAATGGCGTTCGACGCCAAGGGCAACCTCTACGTCGGCTCCGGCGACAACAACTCCTCCGAGGGATCGCAGGGCTACTCCGGCAACAACTGGACCCAGGAGTACCAGGGCATCTCCTTCCAGGACGCCCGCCGCACCTCGGGCAACACGAACGACCTCGCCGGCAAGATCATCCGGATTCACCCGGAGGCCGACGGCACCTACACCATCCCGGAGGGCAACCTCTTCCCGCCGGGCACCGAGAAGACCCGCCCGGAGATCTACGTGATGGGCGTGCGCAACATCGCCCGCCTGCAGATCGACCCGGAGCACCAGTGGCTGACCGCCGGCTGGGTCGGCCCGGACGCCGCGTCGCCCAGTCCCACCCTCGGCCCGGCCAAGTACGAGACCGCCACCATCATCACCTCGGCCGGCAACCAGGGCTGGCCGTACTGCATGGGCAACCGGCAGCCGTACCGGGACCGCAGCAGCACCGACGCGAGCGTGCTGACCGGCTGGTACGACTGCGACAACCTGAAGAACACCTCCCCGCGCAACACCGGACTCGTGGACATCCCGGCGGCCCGGGACAACATGATCTGGTATTCGCCGGACGGCGGCGGCCCGGTCTTCCCGAAGCGCGCCGACGGCAGCGGCCTGCCCACCTACGTCGCGGCCGACGCCACCTACACGCAGCCGTACCTGCGCGGCGGCGGGCAGGCCATCATGTCCGGCCCCACCTACCACCGCGACCGGGTCGACCCGAACAGCACTGTGGCGTGGCCGGCGTACTGGGACGAGAAGTGGTTCATCGGCGACCAGTCGAACGCCGCCAACCGGGTCGCGGTCACCGTCGACGAGGCCGGAGTGCCGACGGCAGCCCCGCCGGTCTACGCCGAGACGCTGCGCGCCATCATCCCGAGCGGCAACGGCGACACCCGCCTGCAGAGCTGGATGGACGCCAAGTTTGGCCCGGACGGCGCGCTCTACCTGCTGGACTACGGAGGCGGGTTCTTCAGCCTGCACCCCAACCAGAAGCTCATCCGGATCACCTACACCGGCGGCGCGCCCACCCCGGCACCGGCGGCGACCTCCGTGGCCGTCCAGAACAAGCCCCTGACCATCGCCTTCGACGGCGCGCGCTCCGGCGGCGTCAGCCACCGGTGGGAGTTCGGCGACGGCGCCACGTCGACCGAGGCAAACCCCCGGCACACGTACGCCAGGGTCGGCACCTACACCGCGAAACTGACTGTCACGTACGCCGACGGTGAGACGGCGACGGTGCAGACCACTGTCACGGTGGGCTGCGCGGTCCCGGACGACCGGCAGAACGTGTGGCTCGACGACACGGACACCGGGGTGCCCAGCCGCACGGTCGGGCAGGGCTGCACGGTCAACGACCTGATCGACGACGAGAGCACCTGGGCCGACCACAACAGTTTCGTCCGCCACGTGACCGCGGTGACCCGCGCGCTCCAGGACGACGGTCTGCTCAACGCCCGCGAGAGCGGCACGCTGACCCGGCTGGCCGCCGCGTCCGAGATCGGGCGCAACGGACACACCGGGTACGAGCCACTCTTCGACGGCACCGCCGAGTCGCTGCGCGGCTGGCAGCAGGCGCCGACGGGATCGTTCAGCATCCAGCCGGACGGGTCGCTGCGCTCCAGCGGCGGCCTCGGCATGCTCTGGCACACGAAGGAACTGGCCGACTTCTCGCTGAGGCTGCAGTTCCGCGACATCGCCCCCGGCACCGGACGGGCCAACACCGGCGTCTTCATCAGGTTCCCGGACCTGCGAACCCCGCTCGACCAGCGGCCACCGGACAGCTGCGGCACCGTCGGGTCGGCCCGGACCTCGCCGGCCTGGATGGCCATCTACTGCGGACACGAGATCCAGATCTACGACGGTGAGACAGGCGAGCCGCAGAAGACCGGCTCGGTCTACAACTTCGACCCGGTGCCGCTCGCCCAGGCCGGCGTCACCCCGAAGAACGAGTGGAACGACTACGAGATCCGCGTGGTCGGCCAGCACTACACGATGATCCGCAACGGCGTGGTGATCAACGAGTTCGACAACACGCCGGGCAAGCAGTCCTCCCGTGCCGGCGATCCGCCGACCGACCTGCGGCAGTTCCTCAGCGGCTTCATCGGTCTGCAGAACCACGGTGACAACGACCTGGCCGAGTTCCGCAACATCCGCGCGCGGGAACTCTAGGAGAAACGATGACCCGACGACTCACGGCCGCGCTGTCGGCGCTCCTGCTCACGGTGATCCCGATTGCCGCCAAGCCCGCCAGCGCCGCCCCGCGCGTCGCCGCGGACCAGGTGTTGACCTGGACCGCCGACGACAACACCACCCGCTACAAGTCCGCCCCCGCCCAGGCGGTGGCCGGCGCGACCACAATCATCTGGGAGAACAGCGCGGCCACCGGCAACACCACCGGGATGCCGCACACGCTCACCTTCGACACCAGCACCGAGGGCTACAACCACGACGTCACGCTCAACATCCTGGCCAACCCGTTCGACGCCAACGACGGCCGCCACCAGGCGACGGTGACCCTGACCCCGGGCCGGTACCGCTACTTCTGCTCGATCCCGGGCCACAGCCAGATGGTCGGCGAACTGGTGGTCACCGACGGCGGAGGTGGCGGCGATACCACCGCGCCGACCGTCGACGCCGCCGTCTCGGGTGACCGCGACGGCGACGGCAACTACCTCGGCGCGGCCACGGTGACCGTGACGGCCACCGACGCCGACTCCGGTGTGGCCACCGTCGAGTACCAGGTCGACGACACCACCTTCCAGCCGTACACCCAGCCGGTGCGGGTGACCGCGATTGGCGACCACTCGGTGCAGTTCCGCGCCACCGACCAGGCCGGCAACACCAGCGCGGTCGGCTCGGTGTCGTTCCGGATCGTCGAACCGACCGAGGAGGACACCACCGCGCCGGTGGTCACGGCCACGCCGACCGGCGAGCAGGACGGCGACGGCAACTACATCGGTACGGCCACCGTCACGCTGGCCGCCACCGATGCCGGGTCCGGCGTCGCCACCATCGAGTACGCGCTGGACGGGGGAGCCTTCACCGCGTACGCGAACCCGATCGTCGTGACCACCGTGGGCATGCACATGCTGCACTACCGGGCCACCGACGTCGCCGGAAACACGTCGGCCGAGCAGATGCTCCACCTCACCGTCGTGGAGCCGCAGGCCGAGGACACCACCCCACCCACTGTCGCCGCCACCGTGGCGGGCGACCAGAACGACGACGGCGCGTACGTCGGCGGCGCGACAGTCACCGTCACCGCCAGCGATGACGGCTCGGGTGTGGCGTCGATCGAGTACGCGCTCGACACCGGTGGCTGGACCGCGTACGCCGGCCCGGTCGCCGTCCGGACGGTCGGTGCGCACACCCTGCGGTACCGGGCGACCGACACCGCGGGGAACACCGCCACCGAACAGTCGGCCACGTTCACGGTGGTGGCCGACGGCACCGACGGCTGCCCCGCGTCGGACACCCGGGCCACGGTGATCATCGACGGTGACGACACCGGAGTGGCGAACGTCGACACCGGCGACGGCTGCACCGTCAACGATCTGATCGACGAACACGCCGACTACCCCGGCCACGCCGCGTTCGTCCGGCACGTCGAGGCGGTCACCGCCGCGCTCGTGACCGGCGGCACGCTCAACCGGCGGCAGCAGGGCGCCATCGTCCGGGCCGCGGCCCGATCGGACGTCGGCGCATGAGTCCTCGAACCTCATCGACAGGGAGTACAACGATGCCCGGACGTACCGTCGCCAAGCTGGCCACCGTGAGCGCCGTCGTCGCCGCCTCGGTGTTCGCGGTGGCGCCCACCGCACACGCCGACCTGGTCACCCACTGCATCGGCACCGGCGGTGCCGTGACCGTGCCCAACGACCTGCTCGTGCCGGCCGGCGAGTCCTGCGCGCTGACCGGCACCACGATCACCGGCAACGTCACAGTCGCGGCCGGCGCCAACCTGGTGGTCGCCGGTGGCCGGGTCAGCGGTGAGGTACGCGTCGCCGCGGACGGCTACCTCGACGCCACCGAGACGACGATCGACGGTCAGGTGGTGTTGGCCGCCGGCGGCTACGGCGTCTTCCTCAAGGATGCCAGCAGCGGCAACGTGACGGTGCGGCCGAAGGGCACCGCGACCGTCGACAGCTTCCTGTTCGTGGAGCAGTCGACGATCGCCGGGACGGTCACCGCGGGCGCCGGTGAGGTCCGGCTCGACCGGGGCACCCAGGTGCAGCGCAACCTCAGCAGCACCGGCACCTACTACACCGACGTGCACGACTCGTTCGTCGACGGCACGCTGTCGGTGCTGAACAGCGCCACCGGCAGCGTGGTGTGCGGCAGCGCGGTCCGCGGTCGGGCCACCTTCGCCGGCAACCTGGGTGGTGTGCAGCTCGGCCCGAACGGCACCCTCGACAGTTGCGCCTCCGGCGGCTACTGGGGCACGGACGTCAGCGTCACCAACACCACCGGCGGTGTCACCGTCGACGACAACATCATCAACGGTGGGTTGACCGTGACGTCCAACGACCCGGCCGCCCAGGTGGCCGCGAACAACCGGATCCGTGGCGGCGTGACAGGTGAGCAGGCGGCGGCGAGCAGCAACCGGGCGGCCCGGGTGGCCGCCCCGGACCGCGAGGAGGCTGGCGACGAGCGGGCTGAGCTTCGCCGTACCTCGGCGGTCCAGGAGGCCACCGAGGCCGGCGCCGCCCGGCTCTAGTCGATTCGTGCGACAACGGCCGGTCACCCCCGAGTGGGGGGTGACCGGCCGTTGCGTCGTACTCGCCGGCTAGAAGTTGCCGGCCGAGTTGCACTTCACGCCCTGGTCGAGGCAGTTGCGCACCCGTGCGGCGAGCGCCTCGTCCTTCCAGGCGTTGAAGAAGTCCGCGTGCATGGAGAACGAGGTGCCGGACGCGAGGGTGATGCCGTCCGTGTTCGCGCTCAGCGGGTACGAGATCACGAACGACACCGAGGGGACCGGCACCGGGTGGCTCTTCGGGCAGGCCCCGGTGTGGTCACCGTTGGCCATGTGCGCCTTGTGGTCGGGGCTGTCCAGGTGCTTGCCGTCCCAGCAGTCGGGGAAGGTGATCTGCCGGACGATGTTCGCGGTCTTGGCGCAGACCGGGAAGGTCTTGTCGGCGCTGCGGCCGACTTCGCCGCCGATGCCGGCGCACCAGAAGTGGTTGCCCTGCTTGTCCGGGGTGTCGACCTGGTTCTTGGCGTTACCCGTGATCATTCGCAGGCCGAACGGGAAGGGTTGGGTTTTGCTCGGGTCCTTGAGACGCGATCCGTAGTAGACGGTCACCTCCGTCGGGTCCACGACCTTGCCGTTCTGATACATGGTGGGCACCCAGTAGGCGGACTGGTCGTCCGGCGAGTTGCACGTGGTTGCCGTCGACGCCCGCAGTGACTCGGCTGTCGAGGTGGCGTCGGTCGACGTGTTGCCCCAGAAGGTGTGGTTGTGCGAGCCGCCGACCAGCTTCGGCAGCACGATCGGGTCGTCGTTGTTGTGGTGGCTGGTCTTGCAGCCGACGTTGAACTCGGGCACCTTGACCGGGTTGCCGGTCACCGGCTTGGGCTTGCGGGCGAAGAACGCACGCGTCGCGGATGCCTGCGCGGCCGGGTCGATGGTGATCCAGCCACCGGCCACGGTCGGTGGGGCGGCGCCGGTCGGCGGGGTCACCGGCTTTCCCGAGGCGGACGGGGTCGCCGACGCGCTCGGGGTGCCCGGCGCACTCGACGCGCTCGGCGGGGGAGAGGCGTCACCGGGGACACCGGACGTCGGTGCCTCAGGGCCGGACGAGCCGATACCGGTGTCGCTCGATGGACCAGACGCGCCGGGGGTGCCCGGGGCCTCCTTGCATCCGCCGGCAAGCGCCACGCTCAGCAGCAGCAGCGCGGTGGCGGAACGACGTTTCCCAGGGGTGGATCGCAGACTAATCAACAGGGGTGCACCTTTCTTCCGAGCGAAGAATACGAGTGCGACTCCTGTTCGCTTACCACCGGGCCGATTAAGTCTCCCTTAAATGTCGTTCCGCGATTGCCCGAGCGGCTGTGCGCGACGGCCTCGCTGTCAAATCAATCTCATTTCCCTGATTGTTCTCCAAAAACTGTAATCGGCGACCCCGCCGCCACTCGTCACTGTCGAGTGGCAGGCCGCCCCGGTGCCGATCGCGCTATTCCTCGGCCCTCGGTTGGCCGCGACGGCCACCCGGTCAGCAACCGTCGCGGGCCTTGCGCAGGAAGGTCTTCCGTGACATGACCTTCGTGGACTCCCGCCCGCTCGGCGCCAGCACCTGGTCCGCGCCGATCCGACGGAGATCCTCAAGCGTGAAATCTACCGAGATGATGCCAAGTCCGCCGACGCTGTAGGTGACCCCTGGCCTGAATTCGGTGAGCGGCTCGACGTCCACCACACGGCCCAGCGCCCCCGAGTAGTCGGTGGCCTCGTCGACCGTCCAGCCGTCCGGCGGCTGACCGAGCAGGGCAACCTCCACGACATCACTCGTGGGTTGGCCGCCGACGCGCCACCTGAAATCCGGGTGATCGGTCCCGTCGTCCGGGTATTCCTGGCGGACACTGAGCCCTGCGAACATGCCGCCGCAGTGCACCAGGACACCGACCGGGTGGCCATCACGGACGGCGAGGCCGACGAGAGGCTCGTCCGGAGGGGTGCAGGCGGTCAGAAGGCTGAGCAGCGGCAGGGGCAACAGAATCCACGGGAATCGTCTTCTGCGCATGTCGTCATCATTCCGATGCGGCATCACGCTCCGATTCCCTCATGGTCACGAAAGGTAGACAGGCGGGGTGGCTATGACTGCCCGGCGGGACGGTAGAAGGCGCTCGGGTCGTTGGCCAGGGACGCCTTGACGTACGCGCTCCACCCGCTCCGGGTCGTGGGCGGTGGCGTACACCTTGGCCGCCCCGCGCTCCAGCAACTGCCGAGTGAAGTGCCGGCCGAGGCCGCGGTTGGCGCCGGTGACCAGCGCGATCGAACCGGTGATCTTCGTGATGGATGCCTCCTGGCAAATTCAACGACGAGCCGTACGCGGGCTACGCTAGAACCTGACGCTGACGTGAGAGACAAGTTTGTGACTGGTGTCACCGACGGGGGAGGGCCATGCGCATCGGAGAGCTAGCCGCGCAGACCGGGGTGTCCGTGCGAGCCCTGCGCTACTACGAGGAGCAGGGACTTCTGACGGCCGAACGGAGCAGCGGCGGTCAGCGCCACTACCTCGACAGCGCGGTCGACCGGGTGCACCTGATCCAGATGCTGTACGCCGCGGACCTGTCCAGTCGGACCATCCTGGACCTGCTGCCCTGCGTCGACGCACAGGTCAACACCCCGGAGTCGCGGGCCCTGCTGCGCGCCGAACGCGACCGCATCGATCAGCAGATCGCCCACCTCCGGCAGGCCAGGGACCGGCTCGACGCGGTCATCGCCCACAGCGAGAGCCCGGGGAACGGCTGCACCCGGACGGAAGCCCCCGCCCTCGTGTCTTAGGGGCGTGTGTCGAAGTCCTCAGGCCGGCCAGGGGCTTTGACACACGCCCTGAGGAGGTGTCCACAGAGGTTCGCCACCAATGCGGGGCACCGCGATGGTGACGGCCGCCTGACGCGAGGCCCCGCCCAGGCCGCTCGGTAGAAGGTTCCCGTGGGACGGCTGCCTCCGGTGGACCCGGATTGTGCCGGCTTCCCACCGCCGTCGGATGTCGCCTGCGCAGACTGTGCGAGATATGCGACTGAAGATGTCGTCCGCGTTTGTCGTATGTCTATCTTCGATGCGTAGTGCGGCTTGTTGGCGTGGACACGGGGGAGGTCCGGGCGCGATGGCTGAGTTTCCGGCGCATCTGTTCAGGATGGATGGTGATCCGTCGGCGGTTCGGTCGTCGGCGTCGCGGTGGCAGGGTTTTGGGTCGGCGGCGTCGCAGGCGGCGGGGCAGATCACGGGTTTGGATACGAGTCAGTTCGTGGGTCCGGAGGGTGATCTGTTCCGGGAGGGGCTCAATGCCCAGATGCCGGGGCATTTGCGGGTCACGGGTGATGCGTTCGGCAGGGTGTCGACCGGGTTGACGGTGTTCGCGGGGTCGTTGTCGTCGTTGCAGGATCGGATGCGTCCGTTGGCGCAGCGTGCTCCGGGTTTGTGGGCGGCGTTGCAGGCGGCGCGGGGGCGGGCGGATCGGGCGAGGCAGGCTGATGAGCGTCATGAGCGGGAGGTCGCCGACCGGCCGCCGGAGGAGGCCGCGGCTGCCGCACCGGATGCCTATCGGTCGGATGCGGGGGCGGCGGGTTCGGCGTTGTCGCAGGCGCAGCGGGACTGGGACGAGTGTGTGGCCCAGGCGGGTGCGTTGCGGGGTGAGTTGGCCACGGCGGTGCGGGATTGCGTGCGGGTGGTCAATGACGCGAAGGGTTTGCGGTTCAAGGAGAACCCGAAGTGGTGGGATCTGAAGGGTCAGTTCACCAACTTCGTGCGGGACAACCAGGAGTTGTTGGCGCAGCTGTCCGGCGCGTTGAAGATCGTGTCGCTGGTCGCGGGTCTGCTGTCGTTCATTCCGATCCTTGCGCCGATCATGGGTCCGATCGCGATCGCTGCGGGTGCGGCGGCCCTGTTGATCGACGCGTCGCTGTATGCGGCGACGGGTAAGGGCAGTTTGACGAGTTTGTTGATCGATACGGTGTTGACGGTCGTGCCTATCGGTCGGCTCGCGATGCTGGGCAGACCGGTGTTGGCCCTCGCCAAGCGTGGATTGCCGACCCTCGCCAGGGGCCTTCCCAGGGTGCGCGCGGCGCTGCCGAGTCTGCCGCGTCCGAGCATTCCGATGGGGTTGCGTAAGTGCGCGGGTGATCCGATCGACGTGGCCAGCGGTGAGGTGGTGCTGACCCAGACCGATGTCGAGCTGCCCGGCCTGCTCGCGCTCGTCCTGAAACGGAGTCACCTGTCGTCGTACCGGATTGGTCGGTGGTTTGGGCCGTCCTGGGCGTCCACCCTTGATCAGCGGGTCGAGGTCGACGAGCAGGGGGTGTGCTTCGTCGCCGAGGACGGCATGGTCCTCACCTACCCGACTCCCGCCGGTGTCGGGGCGCAGATCATGCCGGAGACGGGTCCCCGTTGGCCGCTCACCCGGACCGCCGACGGCTATCGCGTCGAGCAGCCCGAGACCGGGCGCGCCCTGCACTTCGAGGCGGTGCCCGACGTCGAGGCAGTACCGGACTTTCGGGCGGTGGCGGACTTGCAGGCGGTGCCCGACCAGCCCGAGTCCGTGCCGGAGGGCGATGGTGGCCTCGTTCGGGTTCTGCCGTTGGTTGCCGTGACCGACCGCAACGGTCATCGGATCGACCTGGACTGGCGCGACGGTGTGGTCACCGAGGTTCGGCACAGTGGCGGGTATCGGATCGCTGTCGACACCCTGCACGGTCAGGTCGCAGCGCTGAGCCTGCTCGACGCGGAGTCCTCCGGTGAGGCCCGGAGTCTCGTGCGGTTCGGTTACGACGAGGCCGGTCACCTCGCCGAGGTGATCAACTCATCGGGGCTGCCGCTGCGGTTCGGCTACGACGACGACGGCCGGTTGGCCCACTGGCAGGACCGTAACGGGCAGGAGTACCACTACACCTACGACGAGCAGGGACGCTGCGTCGCCGCCACCGGTTCCGGCGGGTACCTGTCCGCACGGTTGCACTACGACCCGGTCGAGCGGAAAACCGCCGTGGACGACTCGCTCGGCCACACCACCGTCTACGAGCTGACCGAGCGTGGCCAGACCGACCGGGTCACCGATCCGTTGGGTCATGCCACGGCCTTCACGTGGGACGGGTTCGATCGGAAGCTGTCCGAGACCGATGCCCTGGAGCGGACGACTCGTTGGTCCTACGATGACGACGGCAATCTGGTCGAGGTCACCCGCGCGGACGGCAGCCGGGCGACGGCCGCGTACAACGACCTGCATCAACCGGTCCTGGTCACCGACGTCGACGGCGCGATCTGGCGTCGCGAGTACGACGAGCGCGGCAACCTGACCATGGTCACCGATCCGATGGGCGCGACCACCCACTACCGCTACGACGAGAGCGGTCACCTCAGCGGGGTGACCGACGCCCTGGACAGCACTCTGGTGGTGGCGACGGATCCGGTGGGGTTGATCAGCCAAGTCGTCGAGCCCACCGGCGCGGTGACGACCCACCGGCGGGACTCCGCCGGACGGGTTGTCGAGGTGATCGACCCGCTTGGCGGCACCACCCATCTTGGCTGGACCGTCGAGGGGCGGCTGGCGTGGCGGCGTGGGCCGGACGGGGTGAGTGAGGAGTGGACCTACGACCCGGAAGGCAACCTGGTCACTCACACCGGCCAGACCGGGGCGACCACGAAGTTCGAGATCGGGCCCTTCGACCTGCCGGTGACACGTACCGGGCCGGACGGCGGCCGACTGACCTTCGGTTACGACACCGAGTTGCGGCTCACCACTGTCACGAACCCGCACGGGCTGACCTGGCGCTACGACTATGACCCGGGCGGGCGACTGGTCGCCGAAACCGACTTCAACGGCCGGACGCAGACCTACACGCACGACAGTGCCGGCCAGGTCACAGCCCGGACCAATGGGGCCGGGCAGACCATCGAGTTGGTCCGTGACCTGCTGGGCAACGTCGTCGAGAAGCGCACCGCCGAGGGCACCACGACCTACGGGTACGACCCGGCCGGCCGGCTGCTGCACGCCACCGCACCCGAGGCCACTCTCCGGTTCGACCGCGACCCACTCGGTCGGGTACTCGCCGAGATCCGCGACGAGCAGACCATCACCTCGTCCTACGACGCGCTCGGCCGCCGGACGTTCCGACGTACCCCCTCCGGGGTCGACAGCGCCTGGGAGTATGACGCCGGCCACCGGCCGGTGGCGCTGCACACCGGCGGCACGACGGTCAGCTTCACCCACGACGCGGCCGGCCGGGAGACCCGGCGGACCGTCGGCGGCCTGGCTCTCACCCAGAGTTGGGACGCCAACCACCGGCTGCTCTCCCAGATCCTCACGGCGAGCCCCTTCGTCAGCGACGTGCCGGACCTGGTCGCCCACCGGGCCTACCAGTACCGCGCTGACGGTTACCTGACCGGTGTCGCCGACCAGGTCACCGGGGAGCGTCGGTTGGAGTTGGACCGGGCCGGCCGGATCACCGCGGTGCAGGCCGCCGAGTGGACCGAGCGGTACGCCTACGACGAGGCCGGCAACGTGGCCAGCGCCGCCTGGCCCGGTGGGGACGCCGACGGTGGCGCTCGCGGTGAGCGGGAGTACACCGGCACCCTGATCCGTCGGGCCGGGAACGTGCGCTACGAACACGACGCCGCGGGCCGGGTCACGCTGCGCCAGCGCAAGGAACGCTCGACCAAGCCCTCTACCTGGCGCTACACCTGGGACAGCGAGGACCGACTGACCGCCGTCACCACCCCGGACGGCACCCGATGGCGCTACCGCTACGACGCCCTGGGCCGCCGGGTAGCCAAGCAGCGCCTCGACGCCCAGGGCGGTGTGGTCGAGCAGGTCGACTTCGCCTGGGACGGCCCACGCCTGATCGAGCAGACCCACCGCGGCGACGACGGCGACCGGACCAGCACCTGGGAGTACGCCCCCGGCACGTTCACCCCGATCAGCCAGACCGACGGCCCAGGCGACCAGGACGAGGTCGACCGCCGCTTCTACGCGATCGTGACCGACCTGGTCGGCACACCCACCGAAATGGTCAGCCCCGACGGCGAGATCGCCTGGCAGCAGCGCACCACCATCTGGGGCATCCCGACCCACACCAGTGCCACCGGAGTCGACTGCCCACTCCGCTTCCCCGGACAGATCCACGATCCGGAAACCGGCGCCTCGTACAACTACCACCGCTACTACGACCCCGACACCGCCCGCTATGTGTCGGCCGACCCGCTTGGCATGTTCGCCAACGCGGAGGTCCACTCCTACGTGCCGAACCCGGCGCACGAGATTGACCCGCTGGGTTTGACTCCATGCACCATCGACGACATGGCGCGTCGTATCGATGTCGAGACCCTCGGCATGACCAAGACCGTCGCGGATCACGCGGGCGTGCCCGTAGGGAAGGCGAGTTCACCCCGGCATGGACTTCCACAGAGACCGTTCCAGGGGCGAAACGATGGGCTCTTGCTACGGGAGATAATGGCCGGGTCGGCGCCTCGGCTCGATCCACGTGGTGCGCCAGGTGCCCTCAGGTGGGATACTCCCGGCGCGATGAACGGCTCGGAGGGGACGTGGGAGCTTGTTGTTGACACGAACACAAACACAGTCTTGCATTGGAACTTCGTAAAATGATTCCAAAGATTGAAATGCAGGTCGGAGACCCACTTGCTGGTCGGCTTCTATTCCGCGCCCAGGAACACAGCTTTTCCTACGAGGTGACTGATGGTGAGGATTTTCGTCGGCGCTCAGGAGATGAGGGTCTAACTAGCCTGGTCGCTGACACTCTTCAATTGGAGGTGGGGATTGAAACGGGTGAGCTCCTCTTCGCCTGGGGTTATTTCCCAGCCACCTCATGGTCTGCAGCGACCCTTCCTCGGCCGAATGTTGTGCCCGGAGTTCTGCGCTTGGTATCAGTCGATGAATTAGAGGCGGGAGTCTCCTTGTCGATCTTTCGGGGCGGCGACTGGAAGGCCGAATTCGATCAGGCTGCTGGATTTCTTCGGGTGTCGCTCGATGACGGCGCGACGGCGTCGGTGGTAGAGATCGCACAGGGGGTAGCGGTCGGGGTTCGAGATGGTCTCATTCGCTCGGTATGGTTGCGGCCCCTATTTGTGCACTAGTGTTTCAATTTCGCGTGCTTGAATGGTCTGAAACCGGCGTGTGGCACGGCCGTGAGCAAAGAATCAGGGTCAGTGGCCGCTCAGCCGGCGCGAAAGAGCGGCAGTGGCACGCCGCAGTGGCCGAGTAGGTACTGCTCCGGGGCCGCCCTTCAACGTCCGGCCGCCGGAGAATACGAGAACGGGACACGTTCCGGGAACCACGGACCGCTATCCTTTTGTGAGGTAACGCCAGTGCCCACTTGGCTGGATTTAGTCGAAGATCCGCGCGGCGTGCGCTCCATCTACGGAGCGAATAGCCCGCCTTCGTTGGAGAAGATCCTGTTGCACGAGATTGTGCTCCAGCGGGATGGCCCGTCGGCCGTCCTGAGATTCGATCTGCCGGAATTCCCGACGAGTGCGCCGAGAAAATGGCGTGATCAGGGCTTCAATGTCGTGCAGGTCGGCCTGACGATGATCGGCGTCAAGGATCTCTCCCTGACGGGCTGGAACCACCGCGGTTGGGCCAGTATGGAGTTGGCCTTGCAGGATGATTCGCTGATGCTGGAAGTCCTGTGGGGATCGGCTCGTATTCAGGTGCAGTCGGACGCGGCAGCCGTGACGTCGATATCGGCATATGCCGGCGACCTGTGTCTTGAATAATCTCCGAAGTTTAAAAGTCCAACTTGTCAAAGACTCGGGCGCTGAAGAAGCGCTCCATGCCAATAGTGGTCGAACCAAACCTTGATGCTGGCGATCATGAAATGATCGGAGATTTTCTACGTGTCAGCTTCGGCCAGGTACGAGTTCGATTTCTATCGTCCGTAAACAGGACTGTCACTAACGTCTACTTCCCACCGCGCTTCCCCGGCCAGCACACGCCCCTGGCGGCCGTCACGGTGCATCGCTGCGTGGTCCGCGACCGGCAGCGGGTCCTGCGGCGGTGCGGGGCGTCGTCGCGCACTCAGGTCGGGGCAAGCTCTGGGATGCCGTAGTGCTTGTCGAGGATCTGCATGGCGGCCCCCGCGGCGATGGCGTCCGCGCCGAGGCTGGACACGGTCACCCGGGTACGGAGCCAGTCCACGCGTCGCGCGTCCGCCTCGACGGCCTCGGTGACGGCCGCGAGGTAGGTCTCCGGGTGCCGGAGGAGATCCGCGCCCGCCAGCACCACGTGGGCGAGGTCGAGGGTCTGGAGCAGGTTGACGACGCCCACGGCCACGACGCGGGCGGCACGGGCCAGGTCACCGGCATCGGTGGCGTGGTGGTGCACGATCTCCAGGCATCCGTGCCGGCCGCAGACGCAGCGGGGACCGTTCAGGTCGACGACCGTGTGGCCGAACTCTCCCGCGTTGGTGTGCGCGCCACGGTGGGCCGCGCCGCCCAGCCAGAGGCCCCCGCCGATCCCGGACTCGATCATGATGAGCGCCGCGTCGCCGAACGTCGCGCCGTGTCGCCAGGCTTCGGCCGTGATCCCCGCGGTGACGTCCTTGTCGAGGTGGACGGGCAGCCCCAGGTGCTTCTCGGCGATCTCCCGCAGCGGTACGTCGTGCCAGTGCCGCAGGCCGTGGGCTCCGCGGACCAGGCCGTGGGCGTGGTCCAGTGGGCCGATCATGCCGATGCCCACGCCGGTGAGCCGGCCCCGGACGTCGGCGCTGCCGGTCATCGTGTCGACGCCGGCCGCCAGGGCGTCGAGAAGCTGTTCCGGGGTGAAGTCGTCGGGCAACGGGCTGACCGCCGAGTGGCGCACGGTGCCGGCGAGGTCGACCAGGGCCAGCCGCAGCGTGCGCCGGGCGACGTGGGCGCCGATGGCGTACCGGCTGTCGGGGACGAGTTCGTAGACGACCGCGGGCTTGCCGACGCCCGGTCGGCGCGCGGCGGTGGGACGGATCAGTCCGGCGGCGCTGAGGCGGGCGATGACCTTGGAGACCGCCTGTGGGGTCAGGCCGGTGGCCCGGACCACAGTCGACCGCTCGAACCGCCGAGCGGTACGACCCACGCCCAGCACCAGTGCCTCGTTGTAGCCGCGGAGGAACCTGACGTCCGCAGTGATGCGAGTCATCTCGACACCCTATTACGCAACGCTGTTGCTAAATTTTCTCGGTGATCGAGATGAGCAGAGGTCGACGGGTGGCGGCGCTTGTCGCCCTGGCACTGGGTGGCGTCGCGATCGGCCTGACCGAGTTCGTGGCGATGGGCCTGCTGCCCGACATCGCACGCGGTCTGCTCTCGCGGGAGTACGCCGAGTCGTCGTCGGGAGCTGTCGCCCGGGCGGGTTGGATGATCACCGCGTACGCGCTCGGCGTGGTCGTGGGCGCGCCCCTGATCGCCGCGCTGAGCGCGCGCCTGCCCCGCAAGAGGCTCGTGCTCGGGCTGCTCGTCCTCTTCGCCGTCGGCACGGTCGGCTCCGCGGTCGCCCCCACCTTCGACCTGGTGCTGGTGGCGCGGTTCGCGGCGGCGCTCCCGCACGGCGCGTACTTCGGCGCGGCCGGCCTGCTCGCGGCGTCGCTGATGGGTCCCGGTAACGAGGCCCGGGGCTTCGCCACCGTGCTCAGCGGCCTGACCGTGAGCAACGTGGTCGGCGTACCCCTCATCACCCGGCTCGGGCAGGCGACCAGCTGGCGGGTCGCGTACCTGGTCATCGCCGGTGTCTTCGTGCTCACCCTGCTGGCGGTGCTGGCGGTCGTCCCGGAGGTCGCCGCGGCGGCCGACGGCTCGCCGGCTGCCGAGCTGCGGTCGCTGCGCACCTCGCAGGTCTGGCTGGTCGCCGCGACGGGCGCGGTCGGGTTCGCCGGGTTCTTCGCGGTGGACAGCTACATCGCGCCGGTGACCACCGACGTCGCCGGGCTCTCCGCCGCGACGGTGCCGTGGGCGCTCGTCGCGGTGGGCCTCGGCATGACCGTCGGCAATGCTCTGGGCGGGTGGTTCGCGGACCGTGACCTGCGGCGGAGCATGGTCATCGGGTTCGTCGCGATGATCGTGAGCATCACCGCGTTCAGTCTCGTCGCGGCAAACCCGGTCGGCCTGTTCGTGGGGGCGTTCCTGGTCGGTGCGACGAGCCTCTATCTCGGCCCGGTCCTGCAGGCCCGCCTGATCACCGTCGCGCCGGGCGCGCAGCTGATGGGTGCGGCGGTCAACCAGTCGGCCATGAACATCGCCAACAGCCTGGGCGCCGCCCTGGGGAGCGTCGCCATCGCCGCCGGGCTCGGTTATCTCGCGCCCGCCCGGGTGGGCGCGGTCCTCGCGGTCCTCGGGTTGGTCCTGGGGCTGGTCAGCTTCGCCGTCGGTCGGCGGACGCGCGAGCGGGTCCCGGCCACCGTCGCGAGCTGAGGTGGCCGGAGACCCACGGCGGGCGGTTCAGAAGTCGTCGACGTTCACCGTCACCCGATGGGCGCTCGACCTCCAGTTGGGCACGTTGAGCACGGCGTGACCGCCGCCGCGTTGACCCACGGTGATCCCGACGAGGCCGAGGTGCGCCGGGGCGGCCGGGATGAACACGTCCATGCCCGTGATGAAGGTCTGGCTGAAGAACTCCGGCAGCGGGGCGGACAGGTCGGTCACACCGTCGCTGCCGTCGTCGAAGGCGAAGATGCCGATCGTCCTCTTGGCGCGTGGCGTGTTCGCCGCGTTCAGGACATCCCTGCCGTTGATCCAGAGGTGGTCGCCGGCGTCGGCCTGGTCGCCCCACCACTCCTTCTGGCGCTGGATTGTCAGCGCCGTGTGTCGGTCGCTGGTGTCGACGAGCGCGCTGAGGCCCTCGCCCGGCACGCTTGTCGCGAGGCGCAGGAACGAGTCCGAGCGGCGGAACGGCTGGACGTAGAAGTGGTGCGTCGGCGCGCCCGCGCGCACGATCGCGAACTCGTAGCGGGCCGTGGCGAGGACCGGCACGGGGCCGAACGCGCCGTCGCCGCTCAGGGGCGCCCGATGCGCGGGCCGCTGCGACAGCCGACCGCCGGTCAACGGGTTGACCGGGTAGACCTCCAGGGTCGCGTCGGTGACGCCCACGTTGCTCGGGAAGAGCACCGCGCGGCCGGAAACCCGGGCGGTGCCGAAGAGCTGCGGCACGATCCGCGTCGTGTGTGGCGGGCGACCACGCAGGAATCGGAAGATCTCGTCGAACGACTCCGGCGACGACACGGTCTGGGTGTGGGACTGGTCGGGGAGGTGCACGTTCGTCGCGCCGACGATGGCGCGGGCCGGGTCGCCCTCACCCCAGATCGCGAGGGTGGGCACCCCGCCGGGTGGGGTCGTCGCGGTGCGGCCGTCCAGGTTGACGTAGTGCGCCACCCGGGCCGCGCGCGCCGGTGAGCTGTTGAGGTAGCCCTGCATGACGAAGGTGCCCAGGGAGTGCGCGAGCAGGTCGACCCGATCCGCGCCGGTCGCCGCCAGCAGGCGGGTGATCCGCGCGTCGAGCCCCGCGTACACCTGGGGCAGGATCGTGGCGATGTTTGGCGAGTCGTACTCGTGGGCCTCGATGACGTCGATCGGATAGCCGTTGCTGGTCAGACGTTTGGCCTGGGACTGGAACTGCGCCGCCGATCCCGCGCTGCCGTGCACGAAGACCACCGGACGGTACGCCTGCGGGGCGGCGGCCTCGGCGGCACGCGGGACGGGGGTGACGGACAGGCTGGCGGCGAGCGCGACCCCGGCCACCGTCCAGAGCAATCTCCGGCGAGACGTGTGCATCGATCCTCCACCGTTCGAGACGAAGTATTTGCACTACTAGCGCAAGTATCGTGTCAGGGTGAGGTTCGGCGGTCCACACCTTCCGCACATGCTCAGGCGACCTCTTTGGCGAGCAGGTCGCCGACCGCCGCGCGGACCGGATCGGGATTCGACCAACTCCAGTTGGGGTGCGCGCGGTTGGTGAGCAGGGCGAGGACGAGCTTGCGGCGGGGATCGACCAGGAGCGAGGGGCCGGCGAAGCCGGTGTGACCGAAGGTCCGGGCCGAGGCGAGCCGGCCCATGAACCAACTCTGGTTGAGGACGACGCCGAGGCCGTGGGCGGCGGTCCGGTTGGGCCGCTCCGGGTCGACGGCGGGTTTTCCGGCGTTGTGGTCGGTGAGCATCCGGCGCACGGTGGCCGCGCCGAGGATCCGCTTGCCCCGGTGGGTGCCTCCGTCGAGGAGCAGTTGACCGATGGCCGCGAGGTCGGTGGCGGTCGCGAAGACGCCGGCGTGACCGGCGACGCCGCCGAGGTGGTTGGCGACGTCGTCGTGGACGGTGCCACGGAGCAGGCCGCGCGACGATCGGGCGTCGGTGGCGACGAGTCGGCCGGTCTTCGCGGTGCTCGACAGCCACGTGTTGGGGGTGAAACCGGTGTCGCGCAGGCCCATTGGGCCGGTGAGGTTGCTCTTGAGCGCCTGGTCGAGCCGCTGGCCGGTGACCTTCTCGACGATCTTGCCGGCGACCATGAGCCCGACGCTGGAATAGCGGAACGTGTCCCCGGGCACGGCGCCGGAGACCAGCCCGGTGGTGAGCACGGCGTTCCA
The DNA here is from genome assembly GCF_049847025.1 of Micromonospora sp. DT231. Classification (NCBI taxonomy): domain Bacteria; kingdom Bacillati; phylum Actinomycetota; class Actinomycetes; order Micromonosporales; family Micromonosporaceae; genus Micromonospora; species Micromonospora sp. DT231. The sequence goes on from NZ_JBNCNO010000001.1 coordinate 483,157, forward strand.
GCGGGCCGCGTTGTCGGCGAGGCCGGTGACCTTGGCACCGACGGGCAGGCCGCTGGTGTGGGTGAGCAGCATCTCGACGGTGACGCGTTCCGTGCCGGTCCCGGTGAAGCCCGGCAGGTAGTCGCGGACCGGGGCGCCCAGGTCGACGCGGCCCTTGTCGACCTGCTGCAGCAGCAGGATGGCCGTGTAGACCTTCGTCACCGAGGCGAGGTCGAAGATGGAGTCGGGGCGCATCGCGACACGCTGGCCCGCCGGGAGCAGCTTCGGGCCGGCGCCGTAGCGCAGCGCCTCCCCGACGGCGATGTGCACAGTCGACTTCCCATCGACCAGGACGACCGCGACGGCACCGGGGAAGCCCTTGTGCGCAACTGTCTGCCCGGTGGTGGGGAGGTGCTTGCGCAGCAGCGCCGTCACGCCCTGCGCGTACCGGGCCTGGCCGGCTGGCACGCCACCCGGTGTCGCGGTGGCGCTCGGCGAGCCGGACGGCGCCGCGCTGTTGCCCGCCGAGCCGAAGCCCACCCGGTTTCCGGCGGCGTCGGTCGCGGTCGCCGCGTCGCCGGGATCGCCCAGGCCGGGCGTCGTGGCGCCGTCGTCGGCGCAGCCGGCGAGGGCGGAGGTCACGGCGGCCAGACCGCCCCCGAGCAGAGTACGACGCGCAATGGGCATGCCGGGAATCGTGACAGTTGACATCGACGTCCGCCAACCGAGTCCTCCCACCTCGGCCATGCCCATCCGCCGTTCCACAGCTAGTCACCATGCGGACACGTTCGGTAAATGTGCGGTGCTTGTGCAACGATCGGCGGGCGTCACCCCGACCGACCATCCATACCCTTGGAGAGCACGATGTCCCTCTCCCGCGCCCGGATCTTCGCCGAGCTGAACGCGGTGCGCCCCCCCGACCAGCCGACCCCGGTGCTGGGCACGGCAGTCGTGGTCGGCGGCAGTGTCGCCGGCCTGCTGGCCGCTCGCGTGCTCTCCGACTACGCCGACAGCGTCGTCATCATCGACCGGGACGACCCGCAGGTGAGCGGCGCGCGCCCCGGCGTACCCCAGGGGACGCAGCTGCACGCGCTGCTGCCCGGCGGCTTCCTCCAGTTCGAGCGGCTGTTTCCGGGCTTCCGCGAGGCGGCCCTGGCGCGCGGTGCGGTCGAGGCGCCGCCCGCGGCCAGGCGCAACTACCTCGACGGTCGCCTGCGGGTCGTCGTCCCGGACGACGCCGACAGCCTGGCCGGCAGCCGGCCGCTCCTGGAGGGACTGATCCGCCAACAGGTGCTGCGACTGCCGAACGTCAAGACGGTCACCGCCCGTGCCACGGGTCTCGTGTTCGACGGCACCGTGGTCACAGGCGTGCGCTGCGACGTCGGTGGGGTGCCCGGCGTGGAGAGCGGCGACCTCGTGGTGGACGCCATGGGGCGGTCGAGCAAGCTGTCGGCCTGGCTGGAGCAGGCCGGCTGGGACCGACCGGTCACCCGGCGGATGACCGTGCACCTCAACTACGCGACAGCCCTGTTCCGCCGCCCGGAAACGGCCCCGTCCTCGACTGTCGCACTGGCGCTGAACACCCCGAAGATGGCCTCGGACGTGGCCGGCGCCGCGTTCTTCGCCATCGAGGACGGTCGGTGGATGGCCATGATGGCCGGCTACGGGGACAACCGCCCCGGCAGCACGGCGCAGGATTTCGTCCGCCGACTACGGGAGCAGTTTCCGCCCGAGTTCGGCGACGTCGCCGGCCAGGAGATGCTCGGCGACGTCCAGACCTACCACCACGCCGACAGTCGGCGGCGGGACTTCCACGCGCTGGGGCGGTTCCCGGGCGGGCTCGTCAGCGTGGGCGACGCCGTCGCGTCGTTCAACCCGGTCTACGGGCAGGGCATGACGGCGGCGGCCCTGCACGCGGCCTGCCTGTCGACGTACCTGCGCGGCCGGCCGGACCTGACCGCCCCCGCACGCGAGTACTTCGCGTTGCAGAAGATCGTTGTCGACGCCGCGTGGTCGACGTCGACCTCGGCCGACCTGGCGCTGCCCCACGTCGACGGGCCCTACCCGCGGGGGCACCGGATCACCAGCTGGGCCAGCCGGCAGATCATCGCCGCGACCGTCACCGACGTGGCGATCGCGCGACGGTTCAACCAGGTCGTCTCCATGCGGGAACACCCACTCACGCTGGCCCGCCCCGGTGTGCTCCTCGGCGCCCTGCGGGCCAACCAGCGCGCACGCTGACCAGGGGCTTTGACACAGGGCCTAGCGGGGCAGCTTGCGCAGGATGTCGACGACGAAGCGGTGGTCCTCCACCTGCGGGAGCCCGGACACGCCGACCCAGCCCACCACGCCGGTGCCGCGTACGCGCAGCGGCACCGCACCGCCGGCCGCCGCGTAGCGGGAGGCTGGTAGGCCGAACTTCTCGGCGAGCGTCACCTGCTTGTCCTGGCACAACCGGGCCATGTAGAGCGAGGAGTGCTCGAACCGCATCACCACCCGCCCCTTGCGACGCAGCCACCCGTCGTTGTCCGCCGTCGACCCGGGCAGGCCACAGTGGAACAGCTGGCGACCGGCCCGCCACACCCCCACCGAGACCGGCAACCGCTGTTCGCGGGCGGCGGCGACGGCGAGTTGCCCCAGCTCGTACGCGTCGGTCTCGGACAGGCCCGCGAGCTCCAGTTCGGTCTCCTCGCGCAGCAGCTCGTCCAGCGTCGGCCACGATTCACGATCAGCTGACATGACTCTCCTCATCGTCCGTACCCGGCGATCACCAGGCGCAGGGCGCGTAGTCCTTCAGGAAACAGCCGTACAGGTCCTCGCCCAGCTCGCCGCGGACGATCGGGTCGTACACCCGGGCCGCGCCGTCCACCAGGTCCAACGGGGCGTGGAAGCCCTCGTCGGCCAGCCGCATCTTCGTCGGGTGCGGGCGTTCGTCGGTGATCCAGCCGGTGTCGACGCTCGTCATCAGGATGCCGTCGGTAAGCATCTCCTGTGCGCTGGTGCGGGTCAGCATGTTCAGCGCGGCCTTGGCCATGTTCGTGTGCGGGTGCCCCGGCCCCTTGTAGCCGCGGCCGAACTGGCCCTCCATCGCCGACACGTTCACCACGTACTTGCGTCGGGCCGACGCGGCCGCCATCGCCGGCCGGAGCCGGCTGACCAGCACGAACGGCGCGGTGACGTTGCACAGTTGCACTTCGAGCAGCTCGACCGGGTCCACCTCCTGCACCCGCTGGACCCAGCTGTTGACCGAGTCGAGATCGGGCACGAGACCCCCGGCGTCGATGGCGGTGGACGCGGCGATCCGCTCCGGTGAGGCGGAACCGCTGGTGAGCGCCAGCGCGGTGAGCGCGTGCGGGGTGAGCGCCGTCGACTGTGGCCCGGCGGTCAGGCTGCCCACCGGGCCGCCCTGGCCGTCCGGCTTGGCGAACGTGATCAGCTCCGGCAGCGGGCCGTCCGGCAGGGCCGCGGCCTCGGCGGCGATGAGCTGCGCGTACGCCCCGGGGGAGCGGCGGACGGTCTGCGCCGCGTTGTTGATCAGGATGTCCAGGGGGCCCTGGCTGCTGACCGAGTCGGCGAGGGCGATCACCTGGGCGGGGTCGCGCAGGTCGATGCCGACGATGCGCAGACGGTGCAGCCAGTCCCCGCTGTCGGGCATGGCGGCGAACCGGCGGACCGCGTCGTGCGGGAACCGGGTGGTCACCGTCGTGTGCGCGCCGTCGCGCAGCAGCCGCAGCGCGATGTACATGCCGATCTTCGCCCGCCCGCCGGTGAGCAGCGCGCGCCGGCCGGTCAGGTCGGTACGGGCGTCGCGGCGCTCCCGGTTGAGCGCGGCGCAGGACGGGCAGAGCTGGTGGTAGAAGGCGTCCACCTCGCGGTAGCGCTGCTTGCACACGTAGCAGCCGCGGGGGTTGTGCAGGAAGCCCGCCGTCTCGCCCGCGGCGGAGGACGCGAGCGGGATGCCCTGGGTCTCGTCGTCGATCCGCCCCGGTGCGCCGGTGGCGGTGGCCTCCGTCACCGCGCGGTCGGCGGCGAGGATGGCGTCCCGCCGTTCCTCGCGCCGCCGCTGCTTGATCACCTTGTAGAGCCGGGCGGTGGCCCGCTGCACCCGCACCACGTCCGGGTGGTCCGAGGGCAGCTCCTCCAACGCCTCGAAGACGCTGAGGCAGGCCTCCAGCCGGCTTCGGTCAATGCCCTCTTGACCGTTATCGGTAATGTTGTCCACCGTCATGCGTCTGTGTCTCGTCCCGTATCCCGTGCCGGTCCAGCCGGCCCGCCCCAAGTCCGACCCGAAACTGTACGCACCTCGTGGTCCGCGCCGCACCTCGCGTGCGCCTGTCGTCCTCGTGGCGGCGGCGGGGCCTCAGGCGTCGTCGGCGCGGCCGAGACGCCAGTAGCCCATGAAGGCCACCGCCCGCCGGTCCAGGCCGCGCTCGGTCACCAGGTGCCGGCGCAGGTTCCGGATGACGCCGGCCTCTCCGGCGAGCCACGCGTAGAGCGGCGTCGCGGTCACCTCGTCGGGGACCTCCCACAGGATCTCGGTGTCGACGTCCACGTCCGTGACCGGCTGGTTCGCCCGCGCCGTCCCCGGGGTCAGCAGCTCTTCCGCCGCCACGGCGACGGCGGGCACCAGCTGGCTGCCATGGGCATCGACGCCTCGGGGCAGCCAGCGCACCTCGACGCCGGGGGGCGCGGCGAACGGCAGCACGTCGTCGCCGTCGGGCACCTCCAGCAGGACCACGCCCCGGGCCTCGCGGGGCAGGCGTTCGCAGATGCTGGCGATCGCCGGCACGGCCGTCTCGTCCCCGGCCAGCAGCAGGCTGCTCCCGGCCGCCGGGCGGAACTCGGCCCCGCCGTGGTCACCGTCGTAGGCGGAGTCCGGCCCCACGATGGCGATCTGGTCGCCCTCGCTCACCCGCCGCGCCCAGCGCGTCGCCGGCCCGCCGTCGCCGTGCAGCACCAGGTCGACGTCGACCTCGGCCAGGTGCGGTCGGACGGCCCGCACCGTGTAGGTACGGATCGGGGGGCGTCGGTGCTCGGGCAGGCTCCGCCAGGTCGCGTACCAGTCCGCGCCCTGGGGAAGATCCACCCCGCGCTCACCGGGCAGCGGCAGCGCCAGCTTGATCCGCTGGTCGTCACCGTTGTCGGCGAAGCGGTCGAGGTCCGCTCCGGTGAAGGTCACCCGGGTGAAGGACGGGCTGAGTCGGCGTACCGAGCGGACGGTGACGGCGAACACGCGGTACGGCGCGATGGGCAGTGTCTCGGTCATGGTGCCTCTCTCGACTCGGGCCGGCGTCTACCGGGTGGGGCTCGCCACGGCGCGGGAGCGCCACAGCAGCCAGACGAAGTACGGGGCGCCGATCATGGCCGTGACCAGGCCGGCGGGGATCTGGGCCGGAGCGATGACCGTCCGGCCGAGGGTGTCGGCGATGCTGACCAGCGCCGCGCCGAGCAGGGCGGCCACCGGCAGCACCCGAGAGTGCCGCCCGCCGACGAGCGCCCGCGCGGCGTGCGGGGCGACCAGGCCGACGAAGCCGATGACCCCGACGGCCGAGACGGCGGTGGAGGTGAGCAGCGCCGCCGCCCCGAGCGCGACCAGCCGGGTAGGTTCCAGCCGGACGCCCAGCACCCGGGGGGTGTCGTCGTCCAGGGCCAGCAGGTCGAGGTCGCGACGGGCGGCGACCACGGCCGGGGTGAGCACCAGCAGGGCGATCAGCACCGGCAGCACCTGGGTGGGCATCCGACCGTAGGTGGAGCCGGACAGCCAGGTCAGCGCCTTGCCGGTGTTCCACGGGTCGAAGGCGACGACGAGGTACGTGATGACCGCCATCCCTCCCTGCCAGGCGCCGAAGCCGATCAGCACCAGCCGGTCGGAATTCAGCCCGCCGCGCCAGGCCAGGCCGTAGACCAGGGCGAAGGCCAGCATCGCGCCGAGTCCGGCGACGCCGGAGACGGCCCAGACGCCGGCCAGCGGCACGAAGGTGAGCAGGGAGACGGCCCCCAGCCCGGCGCCAGCGGTGATGCCGAGGATGCCGGGTTCGGCGAGCGGGTTGCGGCAGACCGCCTGCACCGTGGTGCCGGCAACCGCGAGCGCCGCGCCGGCCAGGACCGCCGCGGCGACACGCGGCCACCGCTGGTCCAGCACGAAGGTGTACGCGGGCCCGGTGCTGCCGTTGACCCAGTTGACGACGTCACCGAGCAGCACCCAGGTGTCGCCGGCGAGCATGCCGACCGTCACGGCGCAGACGGTCACCGCGGCGGCGACGGCGACGACGCCGCGGTGGAACGCGGCGGAGCGGACGGCCGCGTGTCCGCCGGGCGGGCGGCGGGTGGGGCCGGCGTCGCGGTGCCGGCGCGCCAGCCAGATCAGGATCGCCGCGCCGAACAGGGTGGTGACCACGCCGGTGGGGATGTCGACCCCGGCCTGCCCGCCCATCACGGCGCGCAACAGCACGTCCGAGCCGAGCACGATGATGACGCCGGCGATGCCGGACAACGGCAGCAGGATGCGGTGCCGGTGCACCCCCGGCACCACGGGGCCGAGCAGCCGGACGATCACCGGGGCGCACAGGCCGACGAAGCCGACCGGACCGGTGAGGGTGACGGCCGCGGCGGACAGCAGCACGGCCAGCACCATGACGGTGAGCCGGGTACGCCGCACGTCGAGCCCGAGCACGGTGGCGGTGTCGTCGCCGAGGGCGAGGATGTCGAGGCGGTGCCCGAGCAGCATCAACAGGACGATCGCGGCGACGATCACCGGGGCCAGTTGGGTGAGCGCGGTCAGGTCGCTCTGCACCAGCGAGCCGTTGCCCCACGCGAACAGGCCGATGGTGGCCTGTTCGAACAGGAGCAGCAGCAGGGTGGTCACCGATCCGAGCGCCAGGGCGGTCGCCGAGCCGGCGAGGATCAGCCGGGTCGTGCCGGCCTGCCCGCCGGAGGACATCGCCAGCACCAGGCCGGCGGCGGCCAACCCCCCGCAGAAGGCGAGGCCGCCGGCGGGCAGCGCGGGCAGCGAGACGCCGAACGCGGCCACCGAGACGATCGCCAGGTGGGCGCCCGCGTTGACCGCGAGGGTGTCGGGCGAGGCGAGTGGATTGCGGGCGATCGACTGCAATGCGGCTCCGGCGAACCCGAGCGCGACGCCGATGGCCAGCCCCGCGAGCAGTCGGGGCAGCCGGGCGGCGATCAGGACGCGGGCCGCCTCGTTGTCGGTGCCGGTCACGAGCCGCAGCAGGTCCGGGGCGCCGACGTTCGAGGTGCCCTGGGTGAGGTGCACCGCGCCGACCACGAGCAGCAGCAGGGTCGCGGCGACGAAGACGACGGCGACGCGGGGCGCGGCCGGGCGTCCGTCCGGAGCCGGCCGGGTGGCCGGCTCCGGACGTGGGGGTGCGCTGAGCACGCTCACACCGCGTACGTCTTGACGAGTTCGTCGATGTACTGCTTGCCGGAGAGCGGCCCGCCGAAGGTCCAGATGCCGTTGGGCATCTTGTGCAGGTTGCCCTGCCGCACGAAGGGCAGCGACTTCCAGATGGCGTTGCCGGCGAGACCGTTGGCGAACACGTCGTCGCCGTCGGAGGCGCTGTAGAAGAGGCGTAGATTCGGATCCTTGAGCACCGTCATGCCCTCGACGTCGGTCTGGCCCAGGCCCCACACCTCGTCGGTCTTGCCGGTCCAGGCGTTGGTGAGGCCGAGCTGGATGCCGATCTGGGAGACCAGCGCGCCCTTGCCGAACATCCGGATGCTGACGGTGCTGCCCTCCTTCCAGCCGTCGGCTATGGCGAACGGCCGGCCGGCGGCACCCGCGTCGGCGATCTTCTTCCTGCCGTCGGCGATGGCCGCGTCGAAGTCGGTGAGCAGCTTCTCCGCCGCGGTGGTCTTGCCGACCGCCTTCGCGATCATGGTGAGGTCGTTGCGCATCCGGCCGAGGTTGTCGGTGGCGTCGCTGCCCTTGGCGACCACGACGGGGACGTACTTCTCCAGTTGGCTGATCAGGGTGGCGCCCCGGTCGTCCTCCATCACGACGAGGTCGGGTTGGAGGGCGACGATCGAGTCGACGCTGGGCTCGCCGCGAGTGCCGACGTCCTTGACACTCGGGTCGAGCTTCGCGGCGGTGACCCAGGTGCCGTATCCCTTCGGGTCGGCGACACCGACGGGCATGACGCCGAGGCTGACGAGCATCTCGACCTCGCCCCACTCCAGCCCGACGACCTTTGTCGCGGGGGCCTTGAGGGTGACCTCCTTGCCCCGGCCGTCGGTGAGGGTGACCGGGCCGCCGGCCGCCGCGGCGGAGGGGTCCGGCTTGGCGGCGTTCTCGGTGGTGCCGCAGGCGCCGAGCGTCAACGCGGCGACGACGGCGAGAAGGGCTGTGAAACGGGTACGGGTCATGACGGTCTTTCTCTGTTGCGGATGAAGGGGTGTTCAGACCAGGGCGCGGATCGGGTGCCGCCCGACCGGGCGGGTGGTGACAAGTCCGCTGAGCGGGTCGGTGGTCACCTCGATGCGGATCCCGTAGGTCTCGGTGAGGGCGTCCTCGGTGAAGACCGCGGCCGGGGTGCCGGTGGCGCGGACCCGTCCGTGGTGCAACAGGACGACCTCGTCCGCCACGGCGGCTGCCTGGTTGAGGTCGTGCAGCACGACGCCGACGGCGACGTCGTGGTCGTTAGCGAGGTCCCGGACCAGGTCGAGGATCTCCACCTGGTAGCGCAGGTCGAGGAACGTGGTGGGCTCGTCGAGAAGCAGCACCGGGGTGTCCTGGGCCAGGCAGGTGGCCAGCCACACGCGCTGCAGCTCACCGCCGGACAGTTCGTCGACGGGGCGCTCGGCCATCGTCGCGACGCCCGTGACGTCCATGGCGCGGGTGATCGCGGCGGGACCCTGCGGGTCCTCCGCGCGCCAGCGTCCCCGGTAGGGGTGGCGACCGTAGCCGACGACGTCGCGGACGGTGACCCCGCTGGGCACCGGCCTGCTCTGGGCGAGCAGGGTGACCCGCCGGGCGAACTCCCGGGCCGCGAGGCTGGCGGCCGTGACGCCGTCGGCGAGGTGCACGATTCCGGCCTCGATCGGGTGCAGTCGGGCCAGTGCCCGCAGCAGCGTGGACTTGCCGCTGCCGTTCGGCCCGACAAGTGCGGTCACGGCACCCGCGCGGAGGGTGATCGCGGCACCGTGCACCACCGGCACGCCGTGATAGCCCAGGTGGAGGTCGACGCCGGACAGGCTGCGCTCCCCGTTGACCGACGCCAACTCGTTCTGCATTAGGTGAGGCTAACCTAAGGAAATGCCCGCGTGTCAAGCCGGCGCAGGGGTCGCGGCCCGCCGGGCGCCCGTCGGTGGTGGGGATGGTGCACGCGTGAGGGATGCTGGTTCCGTGCAGATCAAGACCCTGGGCCCACTCGCCGTCGACGGCCGGCCGGTCCGGGGTGAACGCCTCGCGGCGGTGGTACGTGCGCTCGTCGATGCGCGGGGGCGCGCGGTCTCCACGAGTCTGCTCGTGGACGCCGTCTGGGACGGGACGCCGCCCGACGACGCCACCGGCGCCGTCCAGGCCCTCGTGTCCCGAGTCCGCCGCCTCGGCCTGCCCGTGGTCGCGGTGCCGGGCGGCTACCGGCTGCCCGCCGAGGAGGTCACCGTCGACGCGGTCGAGGCGCGCACGCTCGTCGACCGGGCGCGGACCGTGTTCCACTGTGGCGACGTCCGTGCAGCCCGCGGCCTGGCCGATCAGGCACGTGCCCTGTTCCCCGAAGTCCCGGAGCTGGTCACCAGCGAGGACACCCGCCTGTTCGCGGATGTCACGGCGCTGCGCGCGCAGGCGGCACTCGCCGGCGTCGGTGCGTTCGACGAGGTCGACCTGGGCCGGCTCGTCGCGCGTACGCCCCCGGACGAGCCGTCGGCCGCACTGCTCGTCCGGGTGCTCGCCGCCCAGGGGCGCGAGGCGGAGGCGCTGGAGGTGGTCGAGCGACTCCGGGCCGAGCTGGCCGACCGGTACGGCACCGACCCGTCCTCGGTGATCACGGACGTTCACCTGGCGTTGCTGCGCGGTGAACTCGCCGCACCGCCCGTCGCGGCGCCGCCCCGGAAACCGGCGCGGATCACGCTGCCCGCCGCGTGGCGTCGCCCCATGGCCGCCCTCGTGGGCCGGGAGCGGGACGTGAAGGCCGTCACCGACGGGCTCGCCGAGACACCTGTCCTGACGATCGTGGCGACCGGCGGGGCAGGCAAGACCCGGCTCGCCGCCGAGGTCGCGAGGCGTACGGCAGCGGCCGGGCGGGCGGTCCGCGTGATCGAACTCGCCGGCCTGCGCGCGCCCGAGGAGGTGCTGCCCACGGTGCTCGCCGCGCTCGGCGGTGCCGACACCACGGCGACCGGCGCCAACCTGGGCCTGGAACGGCGGGTCCTCAGCCCCGAGGAGCGACTGCGCGCCGTGGCGCCCGACCTGGACGGGCTGCTGGTGCTGGACAACTGCGAGCACGTGCTCGACGCGGTGGCCGTCGTCGTCGCGGACCTGGTCGCGGCGGCCTCGCCGGAGGTCGCGGTGCTCGCGACGAGCCGCGCCCCACTGGGCCTGGTCGGCGAACTGGTCCACCGACTGACCGCGTTGCCGGACGCCGACGCGCTCGCGCTCGTCGAGTCCCGGGCACGGGCCGGCGGCGCCGTGCCGACCTGGGACACCGCGCGGGCGCTCGCGCTGTGCCACCGCCTCGACAACCTGCCGCTGGCCCTCGAGTTGGCCGCCGCGCGACTGCGGCACATGCCGATCGACGACGTGCTCGCCGGGCTGACCGACCGGTTCGCGCTGCTTGACGACGCCCTGCGCGGCCTGCCCGAGCGGCACGCGAGCCTGTGGGCGTTGGTCGACTGGAGCAGAGAGCTGCTCGCCGAGGACGACCGGGTCCTGCTGGAGAGGGTCGCGGCCATCCCCGCGCCGTTCACCGCGGACCTCGCCGCCGCCGTCGCGCACGCCCCGGACGTACGTCGCGGCCTGGCGACCCTCGTCGAACAGTCCCTGTTGACCCTGGTCGAGGGGGACGGCCCGCCGCGCTACCGGATGCTCGAAACGGTCCGTGAGTACGGCGAGGCCCGGTTGGACGCGGCCGGTGCCCGGGATCAGGCCATGGCCGGTCTGGTCAGGTGGGCGCGGGAGCAGGCCGTCGCACTGGCCGGGCATTTCGTCGGCCCCGGCCAGGTCGAGGCGTTGCACCGGTGCGCCGCTGAGCAGGACAACCTGGTCGCGGCCCTGCGGTGGGCGATGGGAGCGGACGACGAGCCCGCCGCCGTGGACGTCGCCACCGCGCTGTTCCACCTCTGGTCGGTGCGTGGCCTGCACCTTGAGGTCCTGGCCTGGGCGCGCGGGCTGCTGCACATCGACGAGCCGCAGCGGCGGCTGCGGTCGGCGATCCTGCGCGGCACGGCCAGCGGCCGGCCACTGCCCAACGCCGAGCGGCTGGCCTGGATGTGCGTGGTGATCAGCGTCAACGCCGGCGTCAGCGCCGACCTGCGGCCCGCCGTGCTCGCCCGCCGGGCGCTGCGGACGCTGCTGGCCGAACGTCCCGCCGCGGTGTCGTCCCGGCTGACCGCTCTCGCGTCGGCGCTGCCCGGCTTCGACCTCTCCGACCTGGAGAAGAACCTGAAGAGCGCGACCGAGATGATCGCGCACCCGGACCCGTACGTGCAGGGGCTCGGGCTGTTCGCGCGCGCGGCGGTCCGGGAGAACGGCGGCCTGCCGGAAGCGTCGATCGGCGACGCCGAGCAGGCGTACCACCGCTTCGAGGCCGCCGGCGACCACTGGGGCATGGCGATGGCGGCCGGTGCCGTCGGGCAGTTCCTCGTCCCGAGCGGGGATGCCCGTTCGGCGGAGTGGCTGACGCGCAGCGTGCAGCACATGGAGTTGGTCGGCGCCGCACAGGACGCGCGGTCGATCCGGGTCCGGCTGGACGCGCAGCTCGCCCTCGCCGGCGACGCGGACGCGGAGCGGCGACTGGGCGAGACGGCCACACTGGGCCAGTCCGAGCAGATCGACGCCGCGCAGGCGTTCCTCGGCCTGGCCCGCCTCGCCTGGCAGCGCAAGCGGTACGACGACGTGCTCGCCCACGCCGACGAGGTGACCCGCATCCTCGCCGGCTGGAGCGGGCCGCTGCCCCAGCCGCGCGTGATGCTGCGGACCACGGCGGCGATCCTCTACCTGCGGGTCGCCGAGGCTCGGCGGGTGTCGGGGAACGACGCCGCGGCCCAGGCGACCGCGATGCTGTCGCTTGTCCGCGACGACGCGCTGACCTCACGGGACCTGCCGGTGATCGGGGCGTGGGCCGCGGGCGGCGCGGAGCTCGCGGCGTACCGGGATGACATCGACACCGCCCGCGAACTGTCCGCACTCGCGAAGCGGATCGGCAGCCAGATCGAGATGTTCTTCCCGTCCGAGAACGGCGAACGGCTCACCGCCCTCCTCGGTGACGAGGAACAGCGTGAGCCGTTGCTTGCCGCGTGGCGCGAGCGGCCACCCGCCGCGGTCGTCGCCCGGATCCGCGAGCTGATGGACGACCTGCTCGCGTAGGTCAGATCTTCTTGCGGTACGCGCGCAGCGCCAGCGGCATGAACAGCACCACGAAGCCGGCGCACCAGGCCAGCGTCCACCACACGTGGTTGCCGAGCGGGGCGCCGAGGAACAGGCCGCGCACCGACGCCACCAGGTGGGTCATCGGGTTGACGTCCACGAACGCCTGCATCCAGCCGGGCAACGTGTCGGCGCCGACGAACACGTTCGACGCGAAGCTCAGCGGCATGATCAGCGCGAACATCACACCCTGCACGGCACCGGCGGTCCGCACCTTCATCGACACGAGCACCGGCAGCCAGCTCAGGCAGAGCGCGAACAACACCGCGAGCAGACACCCGGCGACCGCCCGGAACGGGTCGGTCTCGATCCGGAAGCCCATCACGTAGCCGATCGCGAGGGTCGACACCGTGACGATCACGTACCGGACGACATCGCCGAGAACCGCGCCGACAAGTGGTGCGGAGCGGGGGATCGGCAACGACCGGAACCTGTCGAAGATGCCCTTGGCGATGTCGGTGTTCAGGTTGACGCCGATCGCGATGGCGCCGGTGGCGATGGTCTGCGCCAGGATGCCGGGCAGCAGGAACTGCAGGTAGTCGTGGGTCGATCCGGCGACCGCGCCGCCGAAGACGTACACGAAGATGATGAGGAACAGCACCGGCTGCAGGGTCACGTCGATGAGCGCCTCGGGCGTACGCCAGGTCTTGATGAGACTGCGCTTGGCCAGCGCCAACGAGTGCCGGACCAGCCGGAACGGTCGTGGGCTCGGGGCGGTCGTCGAGAGCGCCCGATTCCTGGTGGGTGGTGCGTCGATCAGAGTGCTCATGCCGCGACCTCCGTGGGGCGGGTGGTGTCGTCTTCTGCTGCCGTACGCCCGGTGAGGGTGAAGAACACCTCGTCGAGGCTCGGCAGGTGCAGGGAGAGTTCGGTGACCGCGATGCCGGCGGAGGCGAACCGCGCCACGCTCTCGGTCAGGGCCGCGTCGTCGGTGACCGGCACCGCGAGCACGCCCTTGCGGATCTCGTCGGCGGGCGCGCCGGAGCCGACCTCGGTCAGGATCGCGGCGGTCCGGGGCAGTTGCGCCACGTCGGCCGGACGGACCTCCAGGGTCTGCCCGCCGACGACCCGCTTGAGCCCTTCGGGGGTGTCGTGCGCGATCACCCGGCCGTGGTCGATCACCGTGATCGCGTCGGCGAGCGCGTCGGCCTCCTCCAGGTACTGCGTGGTGAGCAGCACCGTCGAGCCGTTGCCGACAAGCGAGCGGACCACGTCCCACATGTCCTCGCGCTTGGCCGGGTCGAGGCCTGTCGTCGGCTCGTCCAGGAAGATCACGTCGGGGGAACCGACGAGGCTGGCGGCCAGGTCCAGCCGGCGCCGCATGCCGCCGGAGTAGGTCTTGGCCGGCCGGTTCGCGGCGTCGGTCAGGTCGAACCAGTCGAGCAGCTCGGCGGCCCGCTTCCGTGCGCCCGTACGCCCCAACTCCAGCAGGGTGCCGAACAGCTCCAGGTTCTGCCGCCCGGTCAGGTCCTCGTCGACCGAGGCGTACTGGCCGGTGAGGCCGATACTCTGCCGAACGCGCTCGGCGTCCCGGACCACGTCGAAACCGCCGATCCGGGCGGTTCCGCCGTCCGGGGCGAGCAGGGTGGAGAGGATGCGGACGGCGGTGGTCTTGCCGGCGCCGTTGGGGCCGAGCACCCCGAGCACCGTCCCGCGGGGAACCGCGAGGTCCACGCCCTGCAGCGCCCTCGTCTTTCCAAATGTCTTCACGAGGCCCTCGGCCTCGATCACCAGGTCAGCTGTCATGCGGACAGCCTGCACGGCTCTGCTGACACCGCCCCGACACGCCGCCGACACCGGCTGACACGGGCAGCGGGCGGGTCCGCGGCCCCCGCGCGGTGATCGACTCGACTGTCGCGAGATCGCCGTATCCACACGCCCACGACACCCCGATCCCAGCAGAACCGAGTCGATCACGTCGCGCGTACACAGGACCAGGTCAGACCCCGGTACGCGCCCACGGCCCACGGCCGTCGCGTTCGCGAGGGGTCGTCGTCCGGCTGTCGTCATGTGTAGGTTGCGGACGTGACGAGAAGCGAGCGAATCGCGGACCAGCTGGACCGGCACTGGCAGAAGAACCTGCGGCCCCGGCTGGACGGTCTAACCGATGAGGAGTACTTCTGGGAGCCGGTTCGTGGCTGCTGGAGCATCCGTCCACGTGGCACGTCGGCCGCACCGATGTCGGCAGGTTCGGGGGAGTGGACGATGGACTCCGCCTCCCCTGACCCGGTGCCCGCGCCGGTGACCACGATTGCCTGGCGGCTGGCGCACATCATCGTCTCCTGCCTGGCCTATCGGGTCGAATGGCACTTCGGCGGCCAGGAGGCCGACTCGCTTGCCTACGCGGGGACCGCCGACGAGGCGCTGAAACAGCTCGACGAGATGTACGGCAGGTGGGACGCGGGGGTCCGCGAGCTCTCGGACGTCGACCTGGAGAATCCGCCCACCGTGGGTCCCGAACGGTTTCCCCTGGAGGGCATCGTCCTGCACGTCAACAGGGAGCTGATCCACCACGGTGCCGAGATCTCCCTGCTGCGCGACCTCTACCGCTGGCAGGACTGAGCGTGTCGCTCCGTCGGGCGGTTGTCTACGGGTAAGGGAGGGCCGATGGGCCGCACGGTGTTGAGCATGAGCGTGTCGTTGGACGGCTTCGCCGCCGGCCCTGACGTCACCCGTGAACAACCGATGGGCAGAGGCGGCGAGCGGCTGCACGAATGGCTGTTCCAGGCTGACGGGGATCGCGCTGTGGCCGCCGACGGCGTCACCCCGGTCGGGGTCGACGCCGCGCAGGTACGAGAGCGTCATGACACGACCGGTGCCGTGGTGATCGGCAAACGGACGTTCGATGTCGGCGTGGACCTGTGGCAGGACACTCCGTTTCCGGTGCCGTGCTTCGTGGTCACCCGCGAGTCACGCGACCCGTTGCGGATGAGGAGCGACGTCTTCACATTCGTCGACGACGGGCTCCACAGCGCGCTGCGCCAGGCGCGACAGGCAGCGGGCGACCGGAACGTCCTCATCATGGGTGGACCCACCACATGTCGAGAGTTCGTCAAGGCCGGGCTGGTGGACGAGATCCACGTCCAACTCGTGCCGGTGATCCTCGGTGCCGGCACGCGCCTGTTCGACGACTTCGGCACCGCCCCCATCGCACTCGAACGGACCGCGGTGATCGAATCACCACACGTCACACACCTGCGCTTCCGCGTCCCGAGGTGACCGCTCGGCGTCGGCCGGCCCACGTTACGGACTCGACGCCCGCCGTACGGACCGGCCGGCGCTCGCACGGCCGCACCGATTGTCGAAGTCGCGATATGCTGGCGGCGGCAGAGCGCCTGCCAGTGCCCGATGCGGTGGCCCACGCCTGACCGCATGCCCGGGGCCAAGAGTCTCCGACTCCGCGCCGTTGTGTCGACTCCCGGCGTGCCGGTCACGCCGCCTGTTCGGTGGAGTGCGTGGGGCTGCACCGGAGGCGTCATGTCTGATTCCACCCCCCGCCGAACCTCAGCCCCGGGACGTGCCCGCAAGCGCGCCATCCGCGAGCACGCCGCCCAGACCGGTGTCGCCTACTCGGTGGCTGCCCGCCACCTTGAGTCGGTGGGTCTGCGACCCGGCGAAACCCTCGCCAGGTACGGGCGGACGATCTATCCGATCGGGTTCGACCCGCATCGCCAACTGCTCGTCGAACGCCGTGAGCGGCGGTCGTTCGAGGAGCGGGTCTCAGACACGAGGCGGGCAGCGGCCCTGCCCCGTGGCCGCGCCGAACACCTCGCCGAGCGCTTCCCGCCCAGCCGTGGGGGTACCGGAACCGGGGTAGGTGTGCTCTACCACGGCGAGGGCCGGCAGGAACTGCTCGCGATGCTGTACATCGTGGTCGCGACAGAATCGCCAGGGCTGCTGCCCGTGGTGGGGGATCTCGCCTGGATCGCGGAGCTGGGCGAGGACACCGCGCTCGACACGGCCTGCGCCGAAGTCGACCGCGAGGCCCGCCGACTACTCGACCAGGAGCCGCTGGGGCTCTGGTCGAGCATCCAGAAGGCGCTGGACATCGCCGGACACAGCGCGGACGGGCAGGTACGCCAGGAGGCGATCCGGCAAGCCGCGCTCCTGCACACGATGATGACGCCACACCTGGGGTACGCGGGTGAGCCGTACGTGGAAGGGTTGCCGGTCGTCGGTGCCCGCCAGACCCTCGACGCGCTGCTCATCGTCGCCGACGACGGACATGCGTCAGGCACCCGGGTGCGCCTGCTCACCCAGCCGAACGACGCGCGCTCCGGCACGATCATCGGTGCCAGGTGGGGATCATCTGGTCCGCCGGTGGGCTATCTCGTCTGGCTAGACGGAGCGACCGCGCCGCTGTCGGTCTGCCCCGAGGATCTGATTGTCCTGGCCGGCCAGGAAACCATTCCCCGCTGAGCCGGACTGGCCTACGCGCGGACCGGCCGGGCTCCTGGGGAGGGAGCCCGGCCGGTGGGGGTCGACGCCGTCGTAGCGCGGTCCGGAACGCAGCGGGGGGCGTGCTGCGGCGGGAGCGGTACGAACGGCGCGACCGCTCTCCGCGCGGTGGTCCACCTGCTCAGCTCGGCAGACGGCCCCGCGTGGAGACGAAGTGGTACGACATGACGGCGAACCCGGGATCGCGGACCAGCCGGCGGAAGGCGTGCAGTTGTTGGGGCGCCAGTCCGGCGGCGAGCAGGTCGGGCTCCAACTGGCGGGAGTTCGTCTCGTAGAGCGACGTCCCGGTCGATCCACCGGCCCAGCTCTGCGAGTGGGTGATGGTGTCCAGCTCGGTGAGGCCGGCGAGGGCTATCTCGGTGTGCACGTCCTGCGCCCAGCCCAGGTCGGCCCCGTGGTCCTCCAGGACACCCATCATGGCATCCATGACCTGCGCGAAGAGCTTCGCGGCGTCGTCGGTCGGCGCGGTCAGCACCCGCGGCAGCGCGGTGCAGTCGAACTCCTCGACCACCAGCCACCCGCCGGGAGCCAGTGCGCCGGTGAGCGTCCGGAGGACTCGCCGTCGATCGGGGAGGTGCAGCAACACCAGCCGGGCGTGGATCAGGTCGAACGCGTCCCCGGGTGGCGGTTCGGTCCGCACGTCGTGCCGGCGTACGCGCAGGTTGCCCTCCGCGCTGAGGTGCGTGGGGTCGATGTCGGTGGCCAGCACGCGGCCCTGGCCGCCGGTCGCGCGGGCGATCCGCCGGGCCATCGAGCCGCCGCCCGCCCCGACCTCCCAGCAGGTCGCGCCGGGTCGCAGCACCGGGCGGGCCAGGCGACGCGTCGTGATCGGATCCAGGAAGGACTCCAGCGCGTGCATCTGGGCGACGGCGTCGGGTGCGCCGTTGTCGAACGTGTACGCGCCATCGCTCGTAGCGGTTGTCATGGGTGTCTACCTCTCCGAGAAGGGTGACTACGGGGTGTCGGCCCAGAGCCGAGGGGCCGCCCGGTTGGGTGGGGGTGGCGGAGCGGCGGTGACGCTCAACATCGCCGCGAGTGGTGCCGGATCGACGCGGGCCTCGGCCGTCGGTCGGTCGTAGACCACCCGGCCGTACTCCAGCACCGCCACCCGGTCCGCGATCTCGATCGCGTGCTGGAGTTGCTGCTCCACGAGCAGCACGGTCAGGCCGTCGGCGGCGAGACCGTTGACGAGTTCACGGACCCGCGCCGCCAGATCGGGCGAGAGGCCCTCACACGGTTCGTCGAGCAGCAGGACCCGTGGTTGGCCGAGGAGGGCGCGGGCGATCGCCAACATCTGCTGCTCGCCGCCGGAGAGTTCGCCGCCACGGTGTCGCAGCCGTGCCGCCAACCGGGGCAGCAGGTCGAGGGTGCGGGCCACCGTCCAGCCCTCGCCACCGGGGGCGGCGGCCCGCCACGGTGCGGCCGCCAGGTGCAGGTGCTCGGCCACGGTCAGTCGGGAGAACACCCGTCGGCCCTGCGGGACGAGTCCGACGCCGGACTGGGCGACGCGGTGTGGTTGTCGGCCGGCCACGTGCACACCGCCGATCTCGATGCGACCACTGGAGGCCCGCACCAGCCCGGCGATCGTGTGCACGAGCGTGCTCTTGCCCGCCCCGTTGCGACCCACCACGGCCTGGATGCTGCCGGGACGCACCCGCAGGCTGACCTCGTGCAGCACCATCCCTCCGGCGTAGCCGGCGCAGAGGCGATCGACCGACAACATCAGGCCACCCCGTCGGCGTAGGCCTGCCGCACCAGCGGCGAGGAGCGGATCTCGTCAGGCGTCCCGGCGGCCAACGTCCGGCCGTCGCGCAGCACGGTCACCGTGTCGGACAGGGCGTACACCAGGTCCAGTCGATGTTCGACAAGTAACACCGCGACGGCCCGGGGCAGTGCCCGGAGCAGCTCGACGAGCCGGCCGACCTCGACGGCGGACAGCCCGGCCGCCGGTTCGTCGAGCAGCAGCAGGCGGGGGCGACCGGCAAGGGCCATGGCGATCTCCAACTGGCGTCGTTGCCCGTGGGCGAGGTGCCCGGCGGGCACCGCCGCGACATCCGCGAGCCCCATCTGGTTCAGCAGTGGGCCGGCCAGGTGCTGTGCGGCGCGTCGGCCTCCGCCCGGCCACCACCGGCGGCGTGGGATGACCCGTGGCAGCGCGGCCACCACCACGTTCTCCGTCGCGGTGAGGGTCGCGAAGACCGCGGGTCGTTGGTGGATGCGGTTGATGCCCCGCCGCGCCCGGGCCGCCGGACCGAGCCGGCCGATGTCCCGTCCGTCGAACCGCACGGTGCCGCGCTGCGGTTTCGTGGCACCACCGAGGACGTTGAGCAGTGTTGTCTTACCGGCCCCGTTCGGGCCGATCAGCGCGTGCCGCTGACCGTCGTGGATGCACAGGTCCACGCCGTCGAGCGCGGCGAGCGAGCCGTACCGCACGCTGACCTCCTGGGCGTCGAGCAGGCCGGTCATCGGCGCAGCTCCCCGACGGTGGCCTGCTCCTGGGCGACGGACGGGTCCGGCTGTGGTGCCGGGACGCCCGGCGGGCGCAGCCTGACCCGGGCCCGGATGCCGCCGCCGGGCAGCAGGTAGACCGTCGCCACGAACAGCAGCCCCAGCACCAGCGGCGCGTGGCCGGGCAGCACCCCGAACAACCAGTCCCGGACGGCGATGACGAGCGCCGCGCCCACCAGGGCGCCACCGACCGAGGCGGTGCCGCCGATGACGACACCGAGCAGCAGCAGCGCGGACGTGTCGAAACCGAAGTCGGCGGGGGAGATGTACTGCTGGGCGACGACCAGGAGCGAGCCGGCCGCGCCGGCGATCGCCCCGGCGGCGACGTGTGCGCCGGAGACGTAGAGCGGCACCCGGTGACCGCTGGCCCGCAGCCGCGTCTCGTCGTCCCGGCCGGCACGCAGCAGCAGCCCCGCCCGGGTCCGCAGCAGCACCAGCACCGCGCCGACGAGCGTGGCCACGACGACCAGGGCGTACAGGTAGCGCGCCTGGTCGCTGGCGAGCGG
Source organism: Micromonospora sp. DT231 (assembly GCF_049847025.1). Taxonomy (NCBI): domain Bacteria; kingdom Bacillati; phylum Actinomycetota; class Actinomycetes; order Micromonosporales; family Micromonosporaceae; genus Micromonospora; species Micromonospora sp. DT231. The sequence continues at coordinate 503,209 of NZ_JBNCNO010000001.1, forward strand.
CGGGAGCCCCCAGAACGGACGGACCGCGGCGATGCCGGCCAACCCGTCCGTGCCACCTGTCACCGACCGCCAGCGGCCGAGGACGGTGACGGCGAGTTCACCGATGGCCAACGTGATCATCAGGACGATCACTCCCCGGGCGTGCACGACGAGGGGCACGGTCAGCGCGGCCAGCACCGCCCCGGCGGCCGCCGCGACGGCGAGCTGCACGACGCCGACGTCGGAGACCCGGCTGCCGACCACGGCACACGCGTAGGCGCCCGCCGCGTACGGCGCGGTCTGCCCGAGGGTGGGCATGCCGGCGACGCCGGTGAGCAGGGCCACGCTCACCCCGACCAGGGCCAACGCCAGCGTCCGGGCGAGGATCGACGTGGTGTAGTCGTCGACCACCCAGGGCGCCACGACCAGGCCGGCCAGGACGAGCGCCGCGACGGCGCCCCGAACCCGCCGAACCACCTCGTCTCTCATGCCGCCCTCCAACTGCCGGCCAGGCCCCGCGCCCGCACGGCCAGCACCGCCGCCATGGCGGCGAACAACAGGAACGGCGCGGCGGACGGCAGCAGCGCCACGCCCAGCGTCTGGATCTCGCCGATCGCGAGCGCCGCCAGCAGGGTGCCCCCCATCGACCCGAGACCGCCGAGGACGACGACCACCAGGGACAGCAACAGGACGGTGTCGGCGGTGCCCGTGCCGGGACCGATGATCGGCGCGCCAAGGACCCCGGCCGCACCGGCCAGCGCGCCGGCAGCGGCGAGCACACCGGTGCGGATCCGCGCGGGGCTCACGCCCAGACAGGCGACCATTTCCGGGTCGTCGACCGCCGCGCGGACCAGCATCCCGGCTCTGGTGCGCCGCACCACCAGGTAGAGCGCGACGGCGAGCACCGTCGCGACGACGATGAAGACCAACCGGTACGCGGCGTAGCGGTGCCCGGCGACCACCACCGACCCCTCCAGGAGGGCGGGCACCCGGACCTGCGGATCGTCGGGCCCGAAGCCGGCGACGAGCAGGCTGCCGCCGGCCAGTGCCACACCGAACGTCAACAGCGCCTGACCGAGGTGGTTGCCGGTGGCGACAGGTGTGAGCAGGCCGGCCAGGAGCGCACCGGCGGCGGCGGCGGCCAGCACGCCGACGAGCAGCGCCATCGCCAGGCTGGCCCAGCCACCGTCGAGCACCGCCGCGGCGGTGTAGCCGCCGATCGCGTAGAGCAGGCCGTGCGCCAGGTTGAGGATGTTGGCGACGCCGAAGCAGAAGACCAGGCCCGACGCGGCGACGAACACGAGCAGCCCGTAGGCGACCCCGTCCAGCGCCGGGATCAGGTACGGGTCGATCCGGTTCAGGCCGGCCGCCACCGCGGTCACCGGCCGACGGTCGCGAGGTCACCCACGACGGTGTTGGACAGCGCGCGGCCGTCCTGGCGGACCTGCCGCAGGTACCACTTCTGCACCGGGGAGTGCGTGGTGGTGGAGAACTGCCAGGTGCCACGCGGGCTGGCGATCTGACCGAGCTGGCCGATGGCCGTGTTGATGGCGTCCGGAGTCGGGTTGCTCCCGGCGGCGCCGACCGCCCGGTCCAGGACGGCCGCCGCGTCGTACGAGGCGAGCGCGTAGGTCGTCGGCGACCCGTCGTGCTTGGCCTTCCACGCCGCCACGAAGGCGCGGTTCTCCGCGTTGTCCAGGTCAGGTGAGTAGTTGAGCACCGAGAAGATGTCCCGGGCCGCGTCGCCCTGCGCGTTGAGCACGCCGCCCTCGGTGAGGAACCCGGCCGCGTACAGCGGGACGTCCTTGATCTCGGACTGCGCGTACTGCTTGACGAAGTCCACGGCGGCGCTGCCGGCGTAGAAGGTGTAGACGGCCGCCGCGCCGGAGGCCTTGATGCGGGCGAAGTACGGGGTGAAGTTGGTGGTGGTTGGAAACGGGGTGAAGGTGGTCTTGCCGTCGGTGTTCGCGAGTTTCCCGCCGATCTTGCCGAACGTGTCGGTGAACCCCCGCAGCTCGTCCCAGCCACCCTGGTAGTCCGGGCCGATCGCGTACACCGAGCCCTGCACGTTGTCGCGGACGTGTTGGGCGATCGCCTCCCCGGGCTCGTCGGAGAGGTATGAGGTGTGCCAGACCCGGGAGACGTCCTTGAGTTCCGGTCGCCCGTTGGAGCCGACGAGCGGCACCTTCGTCTCGTCGAGCAGCGGGGTGACCCCGGCGACCGAGCCGCCGCCGACGATGCCGGTGAGCACTGACACCCGGTCCTGCTTGAGCAGTTTGGTCGCCGCCGGGACCGCGGTCTGGGCGCCGTTGCCCTCGTCGGCGACGACGAGGTCGACCTGTCGACCGCCGAGCTTGCCGTCGTGGGTGTCCAGGTAGAGCTGGAAGCCGTCGCGGATCTCCGTGCCGACCGCCTGGTACGTCCCGGACAGCGACGCGAGCAGGCCGATCTTTATCGGGCCGCCGGCACTCGTGCCCGGCGCGTCGTCGCCGCAGGCCGTGCTGGCGGTCAGGACGACCGCGAGCAGTGTGGCGGTGAGGGCATGGCTGCGCCCAGAGGTGAGGTGAGGCATGTCTGAACTCCAGAGGAAGAGGGTCTCCGGCGTGGGGGCGCCGGGGCGGTCAGCGGCTGCGGGCGAGTGCCGCCCGGGCCGCGGGGGTCAGGGCGTCCCCGATGCGGTTGGCCAGCTCGGTCATCTCGTAGGAGACCTTGCCCACGTCGCACTCGGGCGCGGCGAGCACCAGCAGCGAGGCGCCGTCGTTGAAGGCCATGGAGAACATGAACCCGCCCTCCAGCTGCGTGACGTTGGAGATCACCGCGCCGGCGTCGAAGAAGGCCGCCGCCCCGCGCAGCAGGCTGACCAGTCCGCTGCCCGTCGCGGCCAACTGGTCGGCCCGGTCCGGGGGCAGGTCACGGGTGGCCGCCACCATCAGGCCGTCGCTGGAGATGGCGATCGCATGGCTGACCTCGCTCGCGCGCGCGGCGAAGCTGTCCAGCAGCCAGCCGAGGTCCTGTTGGTCGCTCACGTGCTCTCCTGTCGCGTCATGTGTTGCCGAGGTTGATCGGGGTGCGCCTGCGGTTCGCCACACCCCGCGCGTACGCGGCCATCGCCGTCGCCACCTGGGCCGGGTCGCGGTACTCGGACCGCTGTTGCTGGTGGGGCACGCTCACGCCGCCGGGCACGAGATGCCGTTGCGGCTCCCGTTTGGGCAGGCCGGCCGTGGTGGTCGTGGCGACGTCGGGGGTGTGCGCCTGGGCGGCGGTGTGCCAGGCCTCGTCGGCGGGGCTGGACCACTCTCGGTCGTCGGTGCCGTCGGCGGCGTCCGTCTGGAACCAGTGGTTGACCTCTTCGAAGATGAGCAGCTCCTCGGTGGGCGCGTCACCCCGGTCCGGGGGTGGGGGAGTCGGTCGGAACACCGGCGCCGCCGGCAGGACCCGGTCGGCCGGGGGACGTCCGGCGGTGGGCTCGGGACGCGGCTGGTACGGCGGCGGCGGGCTGGCCGTGCGCGCCGCCCGCCGCGAGAGGCGGCCGGGCGCGAGCAGGTACTCCTCCGGTGGCAGCGACCGGATGATCGCCGCGGGCAGCGTCGCCTCGGCGAGGGTGCCGCGTCGGGGGCCGCGTCGCAGTTGGACGGTCGCGCCCAGCCGGGCCGCGAGCTGGCCCACGACGACGAGTCCCATCGCCCGTACGGCCGCCACGTCGATCGCCGGTGGGCGGGCCAGGAGGTCGTTGAGCTGCTGCATCCGCTGCGGGGACAACCCCATGCCCTCGTCGCTGATCTGGACGATGACACGGTCGCCCAGGCTTCGACCGCTCACCCAGGTCTCGCTGCCGGGCGGCGAGTACGTCGTGGCGTTGTCCATGAGTTCGGCGAGCAGGTGCACGACCTCGTCGACGGTCTTCGCCGCCACCGCGACGTCCCCGTCGATCATGCCGAGCCGGATCCGCGCGTAGTGCTCGATCTGGGACAGCGCCGCCTGCAGCACCTGTTGCAGGGGGACGTCGCGCTGGCGTACGCGGCCGACACCGACGCCGCCGAGCACGAGCAGGCTGGCGTTGATCCGTCCCATCCGGGTGGCCAGGTTGTCCAACGTGTACAGCTGGTGCAGCCGGTCGGGATCGGTCTCGTCGCGTTCGACCAGGTCGACCTGGGCCAGCACGGCGTCGACGAGTCGCTGTTCGCGGCGGCTCAGGTGGATGAAGATGTCGGCGGTGTTGGCGCGCATGACGGCCTGCTCGGCGGCGGTCCGCACGGCGGCCTGGTGCACCGCGCTGAACGCCTGACCCAGCTCGCCGATCTCGTCGTCGCTGGACGGTTCGAGGGCGGCGGAGGCCTGTTGGCGGGCCAGCCGGTGCGGGTCGACGGCGGCGCTGCCCGGTTGCTGGAGCTGGGCCACCACGGCGGGGAGCTGTTCGAAGGCCACGGCGTTCGCCGCGTCCCGTAGGCGACGCAACCGTCGGGTGATCTGCCGGGCGACGGCCCAGGTCACCAGCGCGGTGAGGAGCAGCGCCAGCAGGACGCCGACGGCCTCGGCCACGGCCCGGCGGCGCTGGTCGGCGTGCGCGGCCCGGACGTCGTCGCCGACCGCGGCGTCGGCCCGTGCGCGCAGGTCGGCGAGGCGGGCGGCACGCGCCTGGGTGGTGGAGACCCAGCCGGCGGTCTCCAGTTGCAGTCGTGACCCCGGCTGGGCCCGCGACACCTCGTCCTGCATTCGTTGCAGGGTGAGCGCCTCCTTGCCGGTGCCGGCCTGCTCCCACCAGACGCTCCACTCGGGCGGGGCCAGGGCCAGGAACGACAGGCTCGACTCGGTGTAGCTGGTCCGGGCCGCGGTGATGTCCTGTTGCATGGCGGGGGTGAGTTCGCCGCCCGCGACCGCGCGCAGCACGGCGACCTGCTGTTGACCGAGGGCCTCGGCCGTCTTCGACAGGGCCGCCGAGGCGCGGATCCCGTCGGCGAGCGCGGTGTTGACCACGCCGTGCGAGATGTTCTCCCGGAAGCTGATCAGGTCGGCGATCGCGATCCGGTAGCTGAAGGTCATCGCCGACACCGAGGCGTGCGCCGCGGTGCGTACCTGGGTGCGCAGCGGGGCGAGGCTGTCCAGGGCCGCGTCGATGCGGCTCAGGAGAGCGCGGTTGGTGCCGGCGTCGGCCGGCAGCCGGTCGCGCTGTGCGCGGTAGCGCGCGACGGCGTCGTCGGTGGCGGCCAGCTCCACGCCAAAGGTGTCCTGCTGCTCCGGCGTGGGGTAGGTGAGCAGGTCGGCGGCGGCGATGCGTTCGCGTTGCAGCCGGTAGGCCAGGTCGCCGGCCTCCGCGCCGACCTGTGCCAGGATCCGCAGGTCGCTGGCGCGTACGGTCTGCCGTGCGCTCTCGGTCAGCGCGAGACCGGCGAAGCCGATCACGGCGACGAGGGGTGCCGCGACGATGAGGCGCATCCGCCCGGCTATCTTCCAGCCGCGTTGGCGCGTCGGGTAGGGTCTGGCCGCGTGGGACCGGGTGCTCGACGCCAAGATTGACTCCCACGACTCGTCGATGACGGTCTATCCGCACGTTGCCGAATGCAAGTCCCATTCGGCCGGAAGCCGCGCTCGTAGACCAGACCTGGCCGTGGTACAAACTGCCCGTACCAGCATCTGTACCCATCGTCAGCGCCCGGTGACGCCGCGAGACCGATCGGGAACGGTGTGGTCAGCGCTGGTCGTCGAGCGGGTCGGCCCGGGGGTGTCGCCGCTCCGCGTCGTCCTGGTCCGGTGGGCCGTTGAGCACCTGACCGATCAGTTCACGCAGCTCGTCGATCGCGTCCACCACGGCGCCCGGGTCGCGCGCGTCGCGCCGGGCGCGCTGGCGCGGCACCGGCTGATCCCGCCGGGCTGGCTCCGGGGCGCGGGGTCCGCGGCGGCCGTCGGCCGCCAACTGCTCGGCGGCCACCTGTGGCCACAACGCCGCGAGCCGGCCGCCGGTCCCGAGTACGTCGTCGCAGCGCAGCGCGAACTCGTGACTGCCGAACCGGCGACCCGACTCGACCGCCGCCACCGTCTCCCGGCTGAACCGCACCAGATCCGCCAGGGCCCGTTGGGTCAGGCCCCGGCGAACGCGGCAGTTGCGCAGTTCCCAGCGGAACCGTTCGCTGGCCACGGAGGGAGCAGAGCTCGACGGGGACGTGTGCTCCATGCGCTCACCTTCGTGGCTACGGGGAATCAGCAGCGGACGCCAGATCGAGATTCGCCGATGAGCTGAACAATCATAGAGGGCAATTCTTAACCCAGGATGCGATGGGTGTGAAGACGTTCACCGACATGAATCGCCGGGCAATGCGGAAAAGGTGTCCGCGCGGGCCGAGCTGCGCCGGGCCAGGTGAGCCGCGCCCCCGGTCCGCGCTCGGCCGGCGCAGGTGAGCCCGCTGGCACACGCTCACGGTCAGGCGGCAGCCGCTTCGGTGGCCGCCGCACCGCGCGTCGCCGCACCGTCGGCGGGCGCCCTGATATCGATGACCGCGACCAGCGCGTGGTGGGCGCGAAACGCGACATTGGGTTTGTACGACCGTTGTTGCGCAGTCGCCAGACGGAGACCGGGAATGGCTTCGGTGAGTCTGGTGATGGCGATCTCGGCCTCCAGTCGCGCCAATCCCGCGCCGATGCAGAAATGCGGGCCGTGGCCGAACGACAGGTGATTGCCCACGTCCGCCCGGTCGGGCGCGAACCGGTCCGGGTGGGCGAAAACCGCGGGGTCGCGGTTTGCCGCCCCGATCAGCAGCAGGCAACGCGCCCCGGCGGGAATCGTCACCGTCCCCAGGGTGACGTCGCGGCTGGTCACCCGCAGCCAGCCGTCGATGGCGGGCGCGAACCGCAGGGTCTCGGCCACGAACGCGGGGACAGCACTACGGTCGGCGGCGAGGTCCGTCCAGTGCCGGGGACTGGACAACGCCTGGTCGAGGGCGTGCGCGAGCAGGCCGGCGGTGGTTTCGTGGCCGGCGACCAGGAGGTTGAAGGCCAGGCTCGCCACCTCGGGCACGGTCAGCACCGCGTCGTCGTCGTCCCGGTAGGCCAGGGCGCGGCCGATGAAGTCGTCGCCCGGGTGTCCACCGTCGACGCGCCGGCGGACCAGATCCTCGCAGTAGCGCCAGAAGTCCAGCAGGCCCTGCGCCAGGCGCACCTGCTCGGCCGGGTCCGGTTGCCCCCAGACCAGAGCGATCTGACCGTCCGCCCAGCTCCGGATCCGCGCGACGTCGACGTCGGGCACCCCGAGGATGTCCAGGACCACGAGCAGGGGAAGTTCGGTGGCGAGTTCCGGGATGAGGTCGACCCGCTCGCCCTGGCGGGCGGCGAGCCGGGAGACCAACTGCTCGACCCGCCGCCGGACGATCGCGCCGTACTCGGCCTCGACCCGCTCGGTGGTGTTCGCGAAGGTCGCCCGCAGTGCCCGGCGGGTGCGGGGATGCACGGGCGGGTCCGCGGCGGCCGTGGTGGGTGGCGCGTCGAGCTGCATGAGCACGCTCATCGCCTCCGGGCACACCTGGTAGACCGGGGCGAGGGTGAGGGCGTTCGTGAACGTCGTGGCGTCGGCGAGGGCACGTCGGACGTCGGCGTGCCTGCTGATCAACCACAGGTCCAGGTCCTCGGCGTAGTGCACCTCGCCGGGGTCGTCGAGAATTCGCCGCCACATGCCTGCCGGATCGGTGAGATAAACTCCGACGAACGGATCCAACCGCATGAACGCCTCCTGGTGAACGCGGCGCGAAAACCCGGCAGCGCCTCCATTCGGCGATCCACGTCAGTCGGGCCGATAATGGCGCGCAACTGCCTCTGACTCTTCACGGTGCGCTGAGCGGATGCGCAAGTCAAGATTGGCAAGCATCTATTTATTGCAGGCCTGATTGCGTATTGCAATGGACGGCTGAGGTCGGCTGGATGCAAGTTGCGCCTCGGTCCTTGCCACCGTCCCCATGACCGGAGAAACGACAGCCGGTACGCCAGGTGACGCCCGTGCCCGGTCGTGGCCCGACCGGGACGCGCGCCAGCGGCCCGGCCCGTCGCGGGAGGCTCTCCGCCAGGCCGGAGCCTCCCGCGACGGGCCGACGTCACGTGGTCGTCGCCTGCGGGGTCAGGGCGCCCACGGGGTGGCGACGGCCCAGGTGCTGTCGGCGGCCCACAACGTCGGTGTGTTGTACGCGTCGCCGCCGGTGCCGTTGCTGAGCCAGATCTCCGAGTCGTAGTGCCGCAGGTACCTGCCCCGGAAGTTGTACGACTCCAACGACACGCCCGTGCCGGTCAGTCCGACGCGCGCGCACCAGGTGGCGTCGGCCCGCAGGAGCGCCGAGCCGTCGTCGGGTGAGTTGCGGACCCGCGAGTTCTGGTGGCGCAGGTACTGCCCCGGGAAGTTGACCGACTCGAACGAATAGCAACCGGTGCCGGCCAGCCCGGCCCGGATGGTGTACGTGGCGTCGGCCTTGAGCAGGCTGGAGCTCGCGGCGTCGACCACCTCGGTGTAGGCCAGGCTGTCCCGGTGGCGCAGGTAGCGGTTGGTGAAGCCGGGCGTGGTCACCCGCAACGACCGCCGGGTGTCGACCGGCAGGGCCACCGGCGCCGAGCTGCCGACGGTCTTCGAGGCGTTGATCAGGGCGGTGTTGGCGGCGCGCACCCGCGCCTGATCCATCTTGATCACCTGCCGGTCGTAGGTGAGGAACCCGTTCAGCTCGCCCTCCAGATCGGTGATCTCGGTGTAGATCGACGCGCTGAGCCCCTTGCCGAGCATCAGGTTCTGGCTGCCCTGCACCAGCCCCACGTACCGGTCGGTGAGGGCGCTCGAAGTCGACTGCCACTCGTAGGCGAAGAAGCCGCCGCTCGGGCTGTACTCGTGGCCCGGGGTGTGCAGGCCCAGGCCACCGAACTCACCGAGCACGGCGATCCGGCTGCTCGACGGCACGGGGGAGTCCGGCCCGAGGTAGACGTGCCAGTCGTCGATGTCGCCGTTGCCGGGGTCGCCGAGGGACTGACAGCAGTTGTGGCCGCTGTGCGGGTTGACCAGCCGCGTCGGGTCCTGGTTCTTGATGTTCTGCGCGACCCGCCGGGTGTCGGTGAGGGACCGCTCACCCCAGCCCTCGTTGTAGGGCGTGTACGCGACGACGGCGGGCGAGCTGCGGTGCTCGTCGACGATCTCGCGTGCCTCGGCCTCGAACTGTGCCTGCTGGGCGTCGGTCGGGTCGACGTCCTGCGCGGTCAGCGACGGGATGTCCTGCCAGACAAGCAGGCCGAGGCGGTCGGCGTGGTAGAACCAGCGCTGCGGTTCGACCTTGATGTGCTTGCGCACCATGTTGAAGCCGAGATCCTTGTGCTTGCGCAGGTCGAAGGCGAGCGCGGCGTCGGTCGGGGCGGTGTAGAGCCCGTCCGGCCAGAAACCCTGGTCGAGGGTGCCGACCTGGAACACGAACTGGCCGTTGAGCTTGGGGCGCAACACCCCGTTGACCAGGCCGGTGGTGATCTCCCGCATGCCGAAGTAGTGCGTGGTCCGATCCACCGCGCTGCCCCCGGCGCCGCGCAGGGTCACCCGGAGGTTGTAGAGGAACGGGTCGTCGGGTGACCAGCGGCGGGCGTTCGGCACCGGGACGCTGAACTCGCTGAAGCCGCCGCTGGCCGAGCCGACCACTGTGCTCCCGTTCAGCGCCTCGGCGAGCACGCTGTGGCCGCTCACGTCGCCCCGGGCGAAGACCCGGACCCGCAGGGTGTTGGTGGCGAGGTTGGGCTGGACGTCGACGCTGGCGATGGAGGTGGTGGGCACCGGCTCCATCCACACCGTCTGCCAGATGCCCGAGCTGGGGGTGTAGAAGATGCCGCCGGGCGTCTTGGTCTGCTTGCCGAGGGCCGGCAGGCTGCCGTTCTGTCGGGTGTCGGTGGGGTCCCAGACCTTGACGACGATCTCGTTCGTGCCGGCGGTGAGCTGGGGCGTCACGTCGAAGGTGAAGGCGTCGTAGCCGCCGGTGTGCGCGCCCACCCGGACGCCGTTGACCCAGACGGTGCTCTGCCAGTCGACGGCCCCGAAGTGCAGCAGGGTCCGCCGACCCGACCAGGTGGTCGGGATGGTCACGGTACGCCGGTAGAACAGGTAGTTGCGGTTGTCGTTGGCGGCCCGCTGGATGCCGGAGAGGGCGCTCTCCACCGGAAAGGGCACGTTGACCCGCTCGGGCAGGCCGACGCCGAACTGCGGGGCGTCGTCGGTGGCCGACTGACGTAGCTGCCACTCGCCGTTGAGGTTGAGCCAGTCCGGCCGGGTCATCTGCGGGCGCGGGTACTCGGGCAGTGGTGTGCCGACCAGGGCCTGGCTGGTCCAGGGGGTGGTCAGTGGCGGTGTCTTGGCCGGTGCGGCGTACGCCGGCCGGGTTGGCGCGGCGAGAACGCCGACGACCAGGGCGAGGATGAGCAGCAGCGGCAGGGCGGGGCGGATGGGGACCTGACGTGTCATGCCGTCTCCGAGGGGCGAGTCGCCGCGGGCGGTACAGCCAGGCCCGAAGCGCGTGGGTGATGGGGCATCGGGTGGTCATGGTCGCATCGACATACGTCATTTCTTGTACAACGTTATAGAGCCGCGATGGTCCTGTCGTCAACGCCCGTGCGCCGAGGCGAGATCCATAGCCCCGGTGGTACGACCCAGAGAGGATGGCCCGTTAGATCCATATCTCTCAATATGATGACCGCTATCTCGAATGGGGTGCGCTCACGAGGCGTGCCATCCTGATGCGGAGGAATGCATGGTTCGCTGGCGTACCCTCACTGGCCTGTTGGCCACCGCGTTGGCCGCGGTGACCGCGGCCAGCCTCACTCTCACCGCGCCGGCCGCGGCGGCCGACAACCCCATGACGCCGAACGTCGTCGGTGGCACCCGCGCCGCCCAGGGTGAGTTCCCGTTCATGGTGCGGCTCTCGATGGGTTGCGGCGGGGCGCTCTACAGCCCCCGGCTGGTGCTCACCGCGGCACACTGCGTGGGCTCGACCGGCACCAACACCAGCATCACCGCGACCGTCGGAGCGGTGGACCTCCAGTCGTCCAGCCGGATCACCGTCCGGTCCAACTACGTCTACCGTGCCCCCGGCTACAACGGCGCGGGCCGCGACTGGGCGCTGATCCGGCTGGCCACCCCGGTGAACGGGCTGGGCACCCTGCCGATCGCCAACACGACCGCCTACGACAGCGGCACCTTCACCATCGCCGGCTGGGGCGCCGCGCGTGAGGGCGGCGGCCAGCAGCGGTACCTGCTCAAGGCGACCGTCCCGTTCGTCAGCGACTCCACCTGCAACGCCAACTACGGCGGCGACCTCATCCCCGCGCAGGAGATCTGCGCCGGCTACGCCAGCGGCGGCACGGACACCTGCCAGGGCGACTCGGGCGGCCCGATGTTCCGCCGCGACGCCGGCAACGCCTGGATCCAGGTGGGCATCGTCAGCTGGGGCAACGGCTGCGCCCGACCCAACTACCCGGGCGTCTACACCCAGGTGAGCTACTTCGCCTCGTCGATCGCCTCCGCCGCGGCGAGCCTCGGCGGCTGACCGTACGACCGCGCGGGCGGCCCGGACGACGAGGTCCGGGCCGCCCGTCGTGCCGGCACCGGGTGGGCGGGGAGTGGGCCACCCGACAGATTCGGCGGGCCGTGCGCGTGGCACCGGCCGCGACGGCGATGATGGGCCGGTGAAGATCCTGTCCATCCAGTCGTCGGTCGCCTACGGTCACGTCGGCAACTCGGCGGCGGCCTTCCCCCTGCAACGGCTCGGGCACGAGGTCTGGCCGGTCGTGACCGTGCACTTCTCCAACCACACCGGCTACGGCGCGTGGCGTGGGCCCATGCTGCCGGCTGCGGACGTGGCCGAGGTGATCGCGGGCATCGAGGACCGGGGGGTCCTCGGCAGCGCCGACGCGGTGCTGTCCGGCTACCAGGGCGACCCGGCCATGGGCGCGGTGATCCTGGACGCGGTGGAGAAGGTCAAAGCGGCAAACCCGACCGCGGTGTACTGCTGCGACCCGGTGATGGGCGACGTCGGACGGGGGATGTTCGTCCGGCCGGGCATCCCGGAGTATCTGCGGGACACCGTCGTGCCCCGCGCGGACATCATCACCCCGAACCAGTTCGAGCTGGACTTCCTCGCCGGCAGGGCGACGAACTCGCTGGCGGAGGTGCTCGACGCGGTCGACGTGGTGCGGGCGACCGGGCCGCGCCACGTCCTTGTGACAAGCGTGCTGCACGGCGACCTGCCGCCGGGTTCGCTGGAGGTGGTGGCCGTCTCGGACGAGGGCGCCTGGGCGGTGACCACCCCGCTGCTGCCCATCAACCCGAACGGCGGCGGCGACGTCACCGCGGCGCTGTACCTCGCGCACCTGTGCACGACCGGCTCGCCGGCGACCGCGCTCGAACGCACCATCGGCTCCGTCTTCGCCATTCTCCAGGCGACGCTCGCGGCCGGCACCCGGGAGATCCAGCTTGTCGCCGCCCAGGACGTGATCGCCGATCCGCCGGCCCGGTTCACCGCCCGCCGGCTCCGCTGAGGCAGCGGGTCGGGAGACGCCAGCGCCGGCCGGCGGCCCCGGACCGCGACGATGGTCAGCGGGCCGGGGCCCCGTCCCGAGCGACGTTCAGCGGCCCTCGGGTACGGCCATCTCGCCGAGCAACGACCAGTCCTCCTGCGGCACCGTGGCGTTGACGATGCGCGGCGTCTCGGCCAGGTGCGGCGGCAGGGTCTCCTGCGCCGCGCGGAAGTGGTCGGACCGCACGTGGGCGGCGCCGGCCTGGTCGTCGCGGAACGCCTCGACAAGCACGTACTCGGTCGGGTCGTCCAGGCTGCGGGACCAGTCGAACCAGAGGCAGCCCGGCTCGGCCCGCGTCGCCTCGGTGAACTCGGCGGCGATCTGCGGCCACCGGTCGGCGTGCTCGGCCAGGACCCGGAACTTGGCGGTAATGAAGATCATAGGCTTCAGGCTACCCAGCCGGGTGGGCGCGGGCGACGACCTCCTCGGGAGTCAACGGCGCCCTCGGATGGTGGGTCAGGCACAGCGGGGTACGGACCTTGACGAACGAGAATCCCTCCCCGGCGGCGTAGAACTCGCCGCTGTCGAGCAAGCCGATGTCCGGAAGTCGCCCACCCTTGGCCTCGGCGAGCTGCCGGGCCGCGTCGATCTGCGCGGGCGCGTTGAGCAGCCCGAAGAACTGCGTCGTCGCGTTTCCGGAGATCTGGTTGTGCAGACCCTTGGGCGCCTGGGTGGCGAAGACCAACCCGAGCCCGTACTTGCGGGCCTGCGAGGCCAGCGCGATCGTGCTGGCGGTGCAGGCCGTGGTGCCGGTCGACGGGGCGAGCGTCTGCGCCTCGTCCATCACGAACAGCCCACCCAACGGCCGGTCCCCGGCCGGATGCCGTTTGATCCAGGCGAAGAGGGCCATCTGCAACTGGTTGACGAAGCTCTGCCGCTGGTGGTCGGAGGTGAGGCCGACGAAGCTGATCACCGACACCCGGGCACGCCGCCCCGGCGAGGGAGTCAGCAGCAGCCCCGGATCGGCAGGTGCGCCGACCCCACCGAAGAGCGGATCGGTCACCATCGCCGCCTTGAGCGCCTCGGCCAACTCCTCGGCGAGCTTTCCGGCGCGGGCCAGCCGACTGACCCCCTCGGGCAGGTCGGTGAGGAACTCGGTGAAGCCGGGCAGACCCACCATCCCGCTTCGCGCGTAGGCCTGGAGGGCCTCGGTGAGGACGGCCTTGCCCTGCTGGGCGAGCCTGCTCGACCGATCGACGCCGGCGCGGGGCGCGAGCGCCTCCACGGCGGAACGGACCGCCTGGTCGAACTCGTCGGGCCAGTCCCGCAGTGAGGTGAAGTCGGGCAGTGGTTGGAAACTCAGCGGCCGACCGGCGGTGACGCGGGGCGTCCACACCACCACCTCGGTGTGTGCCAGGTAGTCGGTGGCGCGTTCGGCGTCGCCGGGGTCCCAGCCGCTCGGCGGCTGGGGCCACGCGTCACCGAGCCGGGCGAGGTCGTTGTTGGGGTCGAGCACGATCGCGGAGACTCCCTCGCGGGCGCACTCCTCGACCAGTCGACGAATGAGCACCGTCTTGCCCGAACCAGACCCGGCGAACACGACTGTGTGTCGGCGCAACGATTCCAGGGCCACTGTGAACGGATGGCCGCCGTCGACCGTCCGCCCGAGCCCGATGGTCGCACCGTTGGCGTCGACCGCGAGGTCGCCGGAGTCGGCGGGTCCGGCCACGGCGGTCGGAGCTGTCGACCGCCCACCGGTCCCGTCGTCGACCGGCGCGCCGGTCGGGCCGGCCTCGCCGCCCGGCGGAGGCGCGGTGCCACCCGGCGGAGGCTCGGCACCACCCCACGGAGGTTCGGGACCTCGCGGCGGCGGCAGCCCGTCGTCGGGACCTGCCGGCGGTGCGTCGTCGCGGGGCTGCTCGGGGCCGGGCAGGACCGCCCGGAACAGTTCGGTGCCGCTGGCCGGACGACGCGACACCAGCCACTCCTGCAGGGCCGTGGACGGCTCGTTCGACAGCACCCGCAGTGCCGCGAAGACCCGCAGGTCCGCCTCCGGCACCCCGCGCCGCACGCCGCCGGCCGCGTCGAAGCCGGTCAACACCTCGGTGGTACGCCTGCCGGTCGGCCACCCGCCGTTGCGCAGCAGGATCAGTCGCCGTTGGGGTAGGTCCCGATCCAGTCCGGCGAGCGTGCAGGCGGCCTTGACTCGTGCCGTCACCGCGATGGCGTTCGGGTGCGCGACGGCTCGGAAGCACCAGTGCGCCTCGTTCTCGGTAGCCTCGTCGAGCACCTCGATCAACCGACCGTGCAGAGCGGGCTTGCGCCCCGGCGGGGGATCGTACTTGTAGGTGGCCCCGCTCGGCGCCTGCTCGGCGATCCAGGCGGCCAGGCCGGCGGCGAGCAGCCGCGGCATGTGCTCGTCCTCGCCAGCCGGGTCGACGGCGGCCGACACATCCGCGGCCTCGACCAGTTCGGCGAACCGTTCGTCCAACTCGCGCAGGCTGCGTTCGACAGTCGTCGGGTCCGCCGCCGCCCCGCGCACGGTGCCCGCCGTCGGCGTCGAGTCGGTGCCGTCGATGAGTCGGTCGAGTTCGACCACCTCGTCGTGGTCACGGCACCAGGCCACATGCCGGTCCACCCGGCGCAGCAGTGCGCGCGGCGTCAGGGTGGGCGCGTCGGCGAAGGCGGCGGGGGAGATCGGCCAGGTGGGGTGGGGTGGCACGAAACGCGGACCCCCGAACGCGGCGGCGAGGCGCTTCGCCACGATGGCCTGCCCGATCTCCGGGGTGGGGATCCGGTCGGGCAGGGTCGCCGCCCGGAAGCGGTCACCGACCGGAGTGGGCACGGTACGTGTCATCAGCACCCAGGTGTCCGGCAGACACGAGACGACGACGAGCGTACGACGGGTGATGTCGCGGAGCTTGAGGAGGCCGTCGGCGATCGGACCGAGCACCTTGGCCTGCCCGTCCTCCAGCCCCTGGTGCTGGTTGAGCAGTGAGGTGCTGGTTTGGGCGAACAGCGTGTCGAGCTGATCCACGGCGATCACCGTGGGGTCCAGGGTCAGGGCCATCAGCCGGGAGATGTCCTGCACGATCTGCTGCGGGGGGCGGATGGCGCCGCTCAACCCCCACGCCGCCCGCGCGGCCGGGTCGCCCGGTTCGGAGATGAGGTGGGCGTACCCCACGTCCTGTGCCTCGAAGTCGATGGCACCGTGCAGGACGAGCGCCCGAGCGGTGTCCTGGGCGTCCCGCCCGACCTCCCGGTCACGGGCGCGCAGTGCCCAGATGAAGGCGTCGAGCTGCGCACGGGTCACCGGTCGGGCACCGGCGACCGCGTCGCGGACCTCCACCGGCAGGCCGAGCTGCGGGGTGAGTCGGCGCAGGAAGGTCTTCAGCTGGGTGCCCCAGCCGACGTGGGCGCGGCCCATGCCCTCCACCAGGGCCAGGGCGACGCTTTCCCAGAACGTCTTTCCGCTGACCATGTCGACGAGGAAGAAGTAGCCGCCGTCACGCTGGATCCGCTCGCGTACCGCCCCGAGCAGGTGCGTCTTCCCGGCACCCGCGCGGCCCTGCATGGCCACGCCGAGCGGCATGCTCGTGTCGTCGGTGCGGGCCCGCGCCACCCCGCGCAGGATCTCCGCGGCCACCTTCTCGTGCAGCTCCGGCACGTTGTGCGGGCTGGGTCTCCAGACGTCGTCCGGGGTGACCGCCGGGTTGAGACTCACCGCTTCCAGCGCGGCCCGCTGGTCGTCCGAGATCATGCCGGGCCGATCGCCAGGGCGTGGTTGTCCTCGTTCCCGATGCGAACGGCCGCGGCGCGGTCCCGCGCGGTCAACGACTTGGTGTTCGCCACCGGGATGATGCGGACGTCCGCCCGGCCGACCATCGCCCGCAACGTCGCGTCGAGGGACGCCCGGTCGGTGTCGACGAGCCGGTCGCGGACATCGGCGAGGCCGACCCAGTCGCCCGGCGCGGCGGCCAGTTCCCGGTACGCCGCCCGAACCAGCGCCTCCACCTCCGCCGGAGAGGCCGGTGTCGCCGCTGCGGGTGCTGCCGCCGTGGGTGCCGCCGCCGCTGCGGGCGCCGGTGCTTCGTGTCGCGGCTCGCTGGTCGCCGGGGCCGTTGCCTCCGTGTGCTTGAAGAAGTCGCCGTGGCTGACGCGGAGCCGGTCCAGCGAACGGTGCAGGTTGGACAGCACGACGAACAGCGACCGGGTGGTGGAGCCGCCCTGCTTCGGCGGGGTGGAGGTGTGCAGGTGACGGATCACCCGCCAGCCCTCGTCGGTCAGCTCGTGGGCGAACGGCCGGTGCGTCCGATCGGTCTCCACCAGACCCAGGTCGACGAGCTTCTTGTTGTCCTGGCCGGTCAGCGTGAAACCGGCCAGCTCCTTCAGCTCGACGTTTGTGACTCGGCGCGCCTCGACCATCAGCACCACGAGGGCGTTGATCTGGTTCGGCGTCAGGTGCGGGACGTCCGCCGGGCTGGTCATGATCTCTCATCTCCATGGGTGTGCGTGCCGTCGGCGCGTCGCCGGGCCAGCAGCCGACGGATCCCGTCGACCACCGCCGGCGCGTCGGTGAGCACCTGCTCGTTTGTGAAGCGGAGCACGTCCAGCCCGAGGAGTTGCAGCTGCACGTCCCTCCGCCGATCGTTGGCGAAAGCGATTCGCCCACGATGCTCCGGGCCGTCCACCTCGACCGCAAGACCCTCGACGGGCCAAAAGAGATCCAGCCGGTACGACGCACCCAGCGGATGCCACTCGTAGGTGTGGTTCCACCGCCGGCCCCGCGCCCAGTCGTGCGGTGCGAGCGCGCGTTCCAGTGCCTGCTCGGCCGCGCTGTCACCACGCGGCACGCCCGCGATCGGCGGCCAGGCCAGCACCGTCGGGCCCCGCTGTGCGGACGTGGCCGGCGGACGGTCGGTCGAGCTGGCCAACTCCGCGAATCGCGCCGGCACCAGCATCGGCACCGACCGCACCCGGTCGGCGTGGCATAGCGGCCCGCCGGCCAACCACACGGTGAAGCCGCCGTGCCGCACGAGCCATTCGGCGGCGGCCACGAGTGTCCGCTCGGCATCCGCGCCCAGGTCGGGCAGGGCGATGACAAGTACGCAGCCCTCCCGGTCGTACGCCTCGGCGAGTACGCGGGCGAGCCCGGCGGCGCGTACCCCCGGGGCGAAGTGGGACCGGCCGGCGGGTCGGCGCGGACCGCGCAGCGCACGCTCGGCGAGGTCGACGAGAAACGGGCCGAAGTGTCGGGAGCGGGCTGCCGCGTGGGCCGCGAGGGCGCGTACCGCCGCCACGCCGAGCGTGCCCTCGCTCTCGAACCGGTCCGCGCCGGCCAGCCAACTGGGGAACATGGCGAGCGCCGCGGTGTCCAACTGGTCGAGGAGATCGTCCACGAGGTCGACGAGCGGACCCACAGTCGTGGGTCGGAAGTGCACGACCGTCGGCGCCGCCGGCGGCAACGGGTCGAGTGCCACCCGCAGCACCTCGGGGTCGACGGCCGGGAGGTGACTCACCCGCCGCATGGGCGGGGCGGCCCACCAGGCCCCGTCGCCCCCGCCCTCGGCCCGGACGGGTTGCGCCATGCCGGCACCCTATGACACCGGCGAGGCCGGCCGGTGTCCCGTCGGTGTGCCGGCGCGACGGCCGCGACCGACAGTCAGCGCAGGCGGCGGATGTCGCCGAACGCCCGGTAGAACCCGCCCCGGCTGGACTCGCGGACCTCGGTCACCAGGTAGCGGGCGCCCGGCTCGCGGATCCCCTTGGGGAACTGCACGGACCAGTCGTGTCGGTAGCCGTCGGACAGCACCTGGACCCGCAGCCGGCCCCGATCGTCCAGGCACTGCACCACCACGCCCGCGCCCGAGTCGCTTGTCACCTCGACGATCGTCGGCTGCACCGGCAGTGGCGCCTGGCGGGGGGCCTTGACGTCGCGCACCTCGGGCACGTCCCCGGCCTGGGCCGACCGGATCGCCGGCTCGCTCGCGTCGATGCAGGCCAGGTAACCGCCGGTGGTGACGACGTAGAGCCGGTCGTCGTGGTACTGCATCGAATACGCCGAGCCGCAGCCGGTGCCGAGCTTCCACAGCCGGGTGCCGTCCGCGTCGAAGCAGTAGATCGAGGACTGGCTGTCACCGGCGAAGACGTAGCGGCCGCCCTCGGCCGTGGCGCAGGAGAACACCGGGGCGTCGCACCGGTAGCTGCCCTCGGGTCGACCGGCCTTGGACAGCCGCACCACCTCGCGGGTGCTGGTCCCGGCGAACACGCTGCCCCGCTCCTGCCAGCCGAACAGCACCGAGCCGGTGCTGGTGTGCCACAGCTCCTGGCCGGTACGCCACTCGTATCCGGTCACCCCCCGCGAATGGCCGTGGTAGATGGCGTCGTCGTCGCACCGCACCATCCAGGCCGAACGCCCCCGCCCGGGCCTGCGCCACAGGAACTCGTCCTCGTGGTCGACGGCGGTGATCCCGCCGTCGGCATCCGAGACGCCCAGGACGCCGTCGTGGATGTCCAGCCAGTAGATGTCGATTTCCGGGGCGATCGCGTACGCCACACGGGGCACCTTGCCGGAGAGGTCGTAGACGTTGCCGTCGTCGCAGCCGGCGTAGATCCAGGCGTCGTCGGCGACGATGCACTTCACCCCGTCGGGAAGGCGGACCTGCCCGCGCACCCGGGCGTCGTGGTCGAGCGTGGTGATCACACCGTGCTCGTTGCCGACCATGCAGTGCCGCCCGTCGACGAAGATGCCGAAGGCGGGAGCGCCGGAGTCGTAGCGCCAGAGCACCGGGGCGGTGTGGGCGGTGGAGCGGGTGCTGACGATCTGCCGCCGGGAGACGCTGCGCTTCTGTCGCACGCCCGGGACCGCCGGCGCGTAGCCCTTGCGGACCTTCTCGCCGATCTTCTTCGCCGCGGCCGCTCGGGCCCGAGCGTTGTCCGGGTAGGCGCTGGCCTTGACCTGCCCCTGGTCGCCGATCCGGCCGTAGCGCACGGTCAGTGTGGCGTTGTCGACGATGACCTCGTAGAACTTGTGCGCACCGTCCACTTCGGACAGTTCGAGGTAGGTCGTCTCCTGGGACATGAGGGCCTCCGGGGGGTCAGCGACCGACCTGGGCGGGCCGGCGCGGCGACAGTGCCCACACGTTAACGACCGCCACCGACACAATCGGCGGGTGCCCGGAGAGCGCCGGGCACCCGCCGACACCGGATCGGCCCGGTGCGGTCAGCCCGCGGTGCAGGAGCGGACCTGCGGACGGGCGCTGCTGTTGCCGTTGGTCATCGTGGTGAAGCCGAAGGTGTTGCCGCTGCCGTTGGACCGCATGGTCATCACCGTCCCGCTGCTGTCCCAGGTGGCGTTGCCGTTCCAGACGGTGGAGACGCGCTGCGGCGCGGTGATCGCCACCACCACGCTCCACGTGCTGGCGCCGCTGACCGTCACCGACGTGTTGTACCTGTCGCCCCAGACGTTCGTGGTCGTCGCCGTCGCGGTGCAGCCGCCGGTGCCGGGGGGCGGGGTCGCCGTGCTGGGCGGCGGCGTGCCGGTGCTGGGCGGCGGGGTCGTGCCGTCGGGCGCGACCGCGCGACCGGTGGACGGCGAGATCATGCCGGGGCACAGGTTGCGGCTGGTCAGGTTAGCCATGATCTGGGGGATCGCGTCGCGGGTGTTCTGGATCCCGTCGTGCATGAGGATGACCTGACCGGCCTGGAGGCGGCTCGCGTTGGACACGATCTGGCTGACGCTCGCGCCGTTCCAGTCCTGTGAGTCCACGTCCCAGATCACCTGGCGCATGCCGAGCGAGGACGCGACCGACTGGAGGGTGGCGTTGGTCTCCCCGTACGGCGGACGGAACAACTGCGGTCGGACGCCGGTGGCCGACTGGATCGCCGAGCTGGTCTGGGACAGGTCGGACTGCATCTGCGACTGGCTCATCGAGGTCATGTGGGCGTGGTTCCAGCTGTGATTGGCGACCCACATGCCGGCGGACACCTGCGCCTGCGCCGCGGAGCGGTTGTTCTGGACGTTCTGCCCGACGTTGAACATCGTGGCCCGTACGCCGTTGCCGCGCAGCACGTTGAGCAGCGCGCCGGTGCTGCCGGTCGGTCCGTCGTCGAAGGTGAGGCCGACGTAGCCGTTGCAGGAGGCGGCGCTGGACGGGGCCGAGGTGGCGGCGAGGACGACGCCGCACGCCGCGACGGCGGTGGCGAGGACGGCCAGTGCCGCGCGCAAACGCCTCGACCGCAGGGCCGGGCCGGGGGAGACCTTGCTCATCTGATGCCCCTTCTCGCGGGCCGGACGCGCCTGGAACGGGGCGGCGCGGTCCGGTCGGGTGTGGGTGAGTGGGGAGGCCAACCGAATCCGTCGCGAAGCCGATCGCATTGACCTCGATGGATCGGAGTATTACAGCGGGATTTCCGGTGCGTCAACAAGTTCCGGTAGTCCTCCGGAACAAGGCAGTGGCACCGCTCCGAGCTCCACCCCGTGCTCTACTGGCAGAAGCCCCGGGAAGCAACGGGCTCGATCATCGGTCGATCAGGCCGGCCGCCATCTCGACAGGCGCATTGATCCGGAAAGGTGGCCGGAAGTATCGGTGAGCCCCGGCCGGCATCGCCGCACCGTGATCCACTCGGTTCCCGACCATCGGTGGGCCGTCTCCACGAGTCCGCCCCGCCCGGTCGCGAGGGGTGACCTCAGGAGCCCAGCCGCAGGTGCCAGCGCGTGCCCTGGCTGGTGAGCCGGACGATCGCCAACGGTTCCACGTCCACCTGTCGGTACGTCGACACCGGCAGGTCGAGGGCGTGGACGACAGCGACCCGGAGAACCAGCGGATGGGTCACCGCGACGATCCGCCCGCCGGCTGTGCGCTGCCCGTCCAGCCAGCGACCGACCCGGTCCCGCACCGTCGTGACCGACTCGCCCCCGTGTGGCGCGCGGTCCGGTGCGGACAGCCACTCGTGCAGCGCCCGCGGCTGCTCGGCGGCGATCTCCTCGAGTGCCCGTCCGGTCCAGTCGCCGTAGTCACAGTCGGCCAACGCCGGCTCGATGGTGGGCAGCAGGCCGAGGGCGTCGGCGGTCTGGGTGGCCGCCGCCGCCGGACTGGACAGGCAGGCGGTGCCGGCGCTCAGGCGCCCGGGTCGGTCCGCTCCGGCGTGGGCCAGGGCGCGGGCGGCGCGCAGGCCCCCCTCGTCCAGACCGTCGTCGGGCCCACCGAAGCGGGCCCGACGCAGGGCGGCGGTGTGACCGTGGGCGACCAGCCGGAGGCTGGTGGCGGTCACCTGCTCGGCAGTGCGGTGGCGGTCCGGCGGCGCAGGTCGCGGTGCATCAGGGCCGCGAACACCAGGCCGATCCCGGTCCAGAGCACCACCTGAGTGCCGAGCGAGGCCAGCCGGAAGTCCCACAGCAGGGTCGCCGGGAAGTCCGCCGGAACCTCCTGGAAGGAGGGCATCACCACATAGGACACCACGGCGACCAGCAGGAACCCGCCGGCGGCCGCGGCGGCGCGCTGCCACAGCGGCGCCGTGTTGCCGACCGCCCGATAGCCGAGGGAGCCGGCCCACACCGCCACCAGGCCGAGCACCACCATCAGCAGGTAGGTGACGGTGCGCTGGTTGATGGTGGCCGGGTCGCCGACGGCCGGCGGGTTCGCCGGATACTTCAGGAACGGCACGATCACCGCGCCGAGCAGCGCCGCGCCGGCCAGCAGCAGGCCCGAGCGGCCGTCGTCGTAGGTCCGCCTCCGGCGGGACAGCAGGACGTACGCCGTGGCCAGCAGGCCACCCATCGCGGCGCCGAAGAGGCTGGTGGCCAGGAACAGGCCTCCGCGCTGGCCGGTCCGGCTGACCAGGGCGTCCTCGTGGTCGTGCCCACCGGTCGCGGGCTCGGCGTGCGTCGCCGCCTCCTCGATCGCGATGGCCGCCTCGACGCGCGGTTCGCCGGCGACATAGGCGAACACCCCGGCGAGCAGGCCGGCGAGCAGGCCGGCAAGCAATCCGCGGACGAGGACGGTGACGAACGACGGGGCGGTGGCCGACGTCAGTGGCACGGGACACCCAGCAGGTGCCGGCCGTCGTGCATCAGCTCGTGCAGGTACGTCCCGCTGCGCGAGACCGCTCCCTGATCGAAGGCGACGAGGTAGGCCAGCAGGCTGAGCAGGACGACAGTGGCGAGGACCGTCCACAGCAGACGCGTGTTGCCAGCGGGGTGCACCAACGGCTGGCTGGACGTGGAAGTAGACATCAGACACGAACCTCCCCGGGGATGACGCGTCCCCATCGCAAGGCTGCGGACGAGCGAGCGTCCTGGCTCGCGGCCCCATTGGGTCGGGACCGCTTACAGTGGCGCGACCGCGCCGGATTCACACCGGCTTCCCTCGCGTCGCCGCAGATAGTGGGTCGACGGTATCGGGGTCGCCGCAGGCGGTCAACCCGAGCCCGTGAGCAGGGCGGCAGTCCACGGTGAGTAGTGGTATCGACAAGTTTGAATTCTAAAGATATGATGCTTGGTTGCGCTGAAGCACCCATTTGGCGGCCCCGCAGGCCTCCTGTTACCGCTAACATGGTCAAACTGCCGGATCGGTTCTGGAACATCGAGTCGACCCGGACGTCTGACCAATGACTGGGCGGGGTGGGGGAGAGCACGTGAGCACGCCAGGACATGTTCGATGACGAGCACCGAGGCCGCGTCGGACCGGGGCATCGTCGACGCGCACCATCATCTCTGGGTCCGCGCACGGCACCCGCAGCCCTGGATCGATCCGCACACCATGGCCGCGATCGACAACGATTTCACCCCGCTCGATCTCGCCCCGGTGGCCCGAGCCGCCGGAGTCACCCAGACCGTCGTGGTGCAGTCCATCGCAGCCCGGACGGAGACGCCCGAGCTGCTGGGCATCGCGGCCGACGATCCCCTCATCGCTGGCGTCGTCGGCTGGGTCGACCTCACTGCCGACAACGTCGCTGATCGCCTCGACCGGCTCCGGGCGGCGCGCGGCGGAGAGCGACTGGTGGGCATCCGCGACCTCGTCCAGTCCGAGCCCGACCCGGCGTACCTCGACCGCCCGGACATCCGGCGGGGCATCGCCGCGGTGGGTGCCGCTGGCCTGGCCTTCGACCTGCTGGTACGCGACCACCAGCTGCCGGCGGCGACCCGGCTCGTCCGCGACCTGCCCGAGATGCGGTTCGTCCTGGACCACCTCGGCAAGCCCTCGCTCGGGCACGCCGGCCTCGGCGACTGGCCGCGCGACCTGCGGGCGCTCGCTGCCGAGCCCAACACGACGGCGAAGCTCTCCGGTCTGGTGACCGAGGTGGACGGCCCCTCCTGGACGACGGCGGACCTTCGGCCCGCGGTCGAGCACGCACTCGACGCGTTCGGCCCGGACCGGCTGATGTTCGGCTCCGACTGGCCGGTGTCTCTGCTCGCGTCCTCGTACCCGCGCTGGGTCGAGGCCCTCACCGAGCTGCTGGGCCCGCTGGGCGACGACGAGCGGGCGGCGATCTGGCGGGAGACGGCCCGCCGGGCGTACCGGCTGGACCCGGCCTGACCTCGCGGCGGCGCGCGGACTGACCGGCCGCACCTCGGGCCGGCCCTGCCGAGGAGCGGCGGTTTGGTCTGACGTATGCCGTGGCCGAGCCGGGTAACGACGACAACACTCCCGTAAGACCTTGGCAACATGAGTCAATGCGTGGCAAGGTAACGCCTGATCGAGGGAAACATCCGACCTATCTCGACGGGTACGTGGGCACAAGCTCACGTACCCTGCCGGGAGGTTCGGTGGGTCAGAGGTTGCCGGCTCGTCGGGGACTCCCCCGTCCCGCGCTGGCGCCACGGTTGGGGAGGTCAGATCCGACGATGAGCACCGTCGAGGCATCCGCCGGCACGCAGCGCGGCGAACTCAGCGACTGGTTCCGCGAACGGATCTCCCACGCCGTCTCCGAGTTGACCGCCGCCACCGCGCTCGTCGTCCTGTTCGTCGCGCTGACCTTCGCCAGTCCCTATTTCCTGACCGCGGACAATCTCTTCAACATCGGAGCGCAGACCGCGGTGATCGCCATCATCGCCACGGCGCAGACGATGGTCATCATCACGAAGGGCATCGACCTGTCCGTGGGGTCGGTCGCCGCGCTCGCCGGCGTCGTGGGAGCGATGGTCGTGCGCGATCTCGGCTTCTCGCTCTGGGCGGCGACCGTGGTCGCGATAAGCGTCGGCGCGCTTGCCGGTCTGCTGAACGGGCTGCTGGTGACCGTGGCCCGGATCCCGCCGTTCATCGCGACACTGGGCACGATGTCCGTGGGCCGCGGTCTGGTCTTCATCATCACCGGCGCGGTCGGCGTCTACGGCCTGCCCCGATCCTTCCAGCTGCTCGGCAACGGCGAGATCCTCGGCATCCCGTTCGCCGTGCTGATCACCGTCCTGGTCGCGGTCGGGGTCGCCTTCCTGCTCTCCCAGACCCGCTTCGGTCAGTACACCTACGCGATGGGCTCCAACCTGGAGGCGGCTCGCCGCTCCGGGGTCCGGGTGGGGCGTCACCTGACCGGGGTGTACGTGCTGGCGGGTGTGCTGGTCGGGCTGGGCGGCATGATCGCCGCCTCCCGCGTCAACTCCGGCCAGCCCAACTACGGGATCTCGTTGGAGCTCGATGTCATCGCCGCCGCGGTCATCGGCGGCGCCAGTCTGTTCGGTGGTCAGGGCCGGATCGTCGGGACCATCATCGGCGCGTTCCTCATCGCCCTGGTGCGCAACGGCGCTGTCCTGCTCGACATCAGCATCCACTACCAGCAGGTGATCGTCGGCCTGATCATCTGGGCCGCCGTCTACTTCGACCAGTACCGCCGCCGGCGGCTGGAATCACGGGGTTGACATGCCATTCCGAGACTCCGAACGAGGAAGGACACACACCATGGCGCACACCACCACCAGCCGGCGGACGCGACGGTCGATCCTGGGCGTACGGGCGGTTCTGGCCGCGGCCGCGGCGACCGCTCTGCTCAGCGCCTGCGGCGGGGTCGAGGTCCGCGACGGGGGCGACGGCGCGACGAAGGACGCCAGCGGCCCGTTGAAGCTCGCCGTCGTGCCCAAGGCCGTCGGCGCCGACTACTGGAACACCGTGAAGGCGGGCGCGGAGTGCGCCGCGCAACGCGCGGGCGACGTCACCGTGCAGTGGGACGGGGTGACCACCGAGACCGATGTCGAGGGCCAGGTCAACCTGATCCAGAACTTCGTCACCAAGAAGGTCGACGGCATCGTCTACGCGGCGACCGACTCCAGCGCGCTGGCGCCCGCGACCGACCAGGCGCTCGCCGCGAAGATCCCGGTCGCGATGATCGACTCTGGCACCAGCCCGCAACCGTCGAGCGTGCCGCTGTTCGCCACCGACAACCGCGCGTCGGCCACCGAGGCGGCGAAGTTGCTCGCCACCGAACTCGGCCCCGGCAACCACCAGGTGGCGCTCGTGGAGTTCCAGCCGGGATCGCAGACCAACACCGAGCGCGTGGACGGCTTCAAGGCCGGCCTCGCCCAGTATCCCAACCTGAAGCTGGTCGGCCAGCAGCCCAGCCGCAGCGACGTCAACGAGGCGCGGCGCGTCACCGAGAACATCCTCACCGCCAACCCCAACCTCGCCGGCATCTTCGCGGCCAACGAGCCGAGCGTGCTCGGCGCCGCGCAGGCCATCCAGGCGGCCGGGAAGTCCGGCAAGGTGGTCATCATCGGGTGGGACGCCGCCCCGGACGAGATCGCCGGGGTGCGCAGCGGTCAGATCTCGGCGCTGGTCGTGCAGAACCCGTTCAAGATGGGCTACTTCGGCGTCGACAAGATGGTCAAGCACCTGCGGGACAAGGCCCCGCTGGCATCGGCCGACACCGGCGTCACGTTCGTCACCAAGGAGAACATCGACTCCGCGGAGATCAAGGCGGTGCTCGAGCCGAGTTGCGCCAACCCCCCGGTGCAGTGATGGGCACGACCCCGACGGCAACCGCCGACAGCGACACGCAACCGACCTCCGAGGATCCTCCGGTCCTCGAAGCCCGTGGCATCGTCAAGCGGTTCGGGCACGTCGAGGCGCTGCGCGGCGCCGACTTCACGGTCCACCGGGGCGAGGTCGTCGCGCTGATCGGTGACAACGGCGCCGGCAAGAGCACCCTGATCAAGACGCTGTCCGGTGTGCACCCGCCCGACGAGGGCGAGATCCGGGTGGATGGTCGTCCCGTCCAGTTCTCCACGCCTGTCGACGCCCGGCGTGCGGGTGTGGAGACGGTCTACCAGGATCTCGCCGTCGCCGACGATCTCAGCGTGGCCGCCAACCTCTACCTCGGTCGGGAGATCCTGCGCTCCGGGCCGCTCGGCCGGCTGGGTCTGCTCGACAAGCGCGCCATGCGGCAGGGCGCCGCCGCGGCTCTCGACGAACTGGGTGTGCGGATCCCCCGGGTCACCACCCCGATCGCGATGTTGTCGGGTGGGCAGCGACAGTGCGTCGCGGTGGCCCGCGCCATCATCTGGGCGACGAACGTGGTCATCCTCGACGAGCCGACCGCGGCGCTCGGCGTGGTCCAGACCGGGCGGGTGCTCGACGTCGTCCGGCGGGCCCGCGACGCCGGCATGTCGGTGGTGCTGGTCAGCCACAACATGCCGCAGGTGCTCGAGATCGCCGACCGGGTCGAGGTGCTCCGGCTCGGCCGCCGGGCGGCCCGGCTGCGCGCCGACGAGGTCACCACCGACGACCTGGTCGCGGCGATGACCGGGAGCACCGCCGGAGAGCGGGACGACCGCTGAAGTCGTCGACCGGGGCGCGCGCGATCACGTGATCGAGGGCGCGCCCCGGAGCCGCCGGGCCGCGGGCGGGTGCGTAGCGGGTCGCCGTACGCCGGAGTGGTTGTTCAGAACCGCGCCGGCTCGACGTTTGCCTCACCGTCGTCGGGTTGCCCGTGCAGCGATTCCTCCACCCCGATCAGGTGGTTGGCCATCCGGATCCGGGCGCGTTCCGGGTCCCGGGCCACGAGGGCCTTCAGGATCGCGACGTGCTCGTCGTGGGTACGCCGGTCCGCGCCCTCCTCGTGCAGGCTCCGCCAGAGCCGCCCGCGCAGCGTGCGCCCGGCGAACGCCTCGATCAGACCGACGAGCACCGGATTGTCGGCGTGCACCGCGATGATCCGGTGGAACGCGATGTCGATCTCCATGATCCGTTCGTGCTCCTGCGGCGACCGACCGGCGATCCGCGCGGCCTCGTCGAGGAGCACCCCCGCCTGGGCGAGGGCCTCGTCGGTGATCCTGGTCGCCGCCAGCCGGGCGGCCTCGCACTCCAGCAGCCGCCGGACGATGTGGACGTGCCGTGCGTCGCCCTGGCCCTGGAAGTCGACCACGAAGCCCATCGGGGCCAGCAGCTGCGGCGCGTCGAGGTTCGTGACGTAGGTGCCGTCACCCTGGCGGATGTTGACGATGCCGAGGATCGACAGAGCCGACATCCCCTCGCGCAGCGAGCCCCGCGAGACGCCGAGCGACTCGGCGAGGTCCTTCTCGATGGGCAGGCGGTCCCCGGGCTTGAAGTGCCCTTCGAGGATCATCCGCTTGATGCCGTTCACCACCTCGTCGGTGCGCGACATGACATCCCCCTAGCGGCCGGCGGGCGTGGCCGTCCCACCCGCGATCACGTACGACTCCGGAGAAGACACCGTAGTCGGGTCTGTCGTCGCCCAGTAGCCGCCGTCGGGGAACCGGTAGAGCTCGACCGACTCCTGGCGCATCCGGGTGGAGTAGCCGGGCTGGCGGGGCAGGACGTAACCGCTGCCCGAGCCGGTGTCCTGGATGATGCACGGGTCGGTGAAGTGCTCGTGCAGGTGGTCGACGAACTCGGTCACCCGGTTGGTGAGATCTCCGGAGATCGCGACGTAGTCGAGCACCGACACGTGCTGGACCATCTCGCACAGCCCGACACCGCCGGCGTGGGGGCACACGGGGATGTCGAACTTCGCGGCGAGCAGCAGCACGGCGACGATCTCGTTGATGCTTGCCAACCTGCCGGTGTCCAGTTGGCAGAAGTCGATGGCCTCGGCCTGGAACAACTGCTTGAACATCACCCGGTTGTGGCAGTGCTCGCCGGTGGCGACTCCGATCGGAGCGACGGCGCGGCGGACGGCGGCGTGGCCCAGGATGTCGTCGGGGCTGGTCGGCTCCTCGATCCATAGTGGCTCGAACTGGGCGAGGGCCTTGACCCACTCGATGGCCTGACCGACGTCCCACACCTGGTTGGCGTCGATCATCAGGTTGCGGTCCGGGCCGAGGATCTCCCGGGCGATGCCGCACCGGCGGATGTCGTCCTCGAGGTTGGCGCCCACCTTCAGCTTGACGTAGCCGTAGCCGGTGTCCACCGCCTCCTGGCACAGCCGGCGCAGCTTGTCGTCGCCGTAGCCGAGCCAGCCGGCCGAGGTGGTGTAGGCGGGGTAGCCCGTCCGGTCGAGCTCGGCGAGACGGGCCGCCTTCGTGCCCTCCTTGGCGCGCAGGATGGCCAGCGCCTCGTCCCGGGTCAGCGCGTCGGACAGGTAGCGCAGGTCCGCGATGTCGACGAGTTCCTCGGGGGACATGTCGACGAGCAGCCGCCACAGCGGCTTGCCGGCGACCCGGGCGACCAGGTCCCACGACGCGTTCAGCACGGCGGCCAGCGACAGGTGGACGACGCCCTTCTCCGGGCCGAGCCACCGCAGTTGCGAGTCGGAGGTGAGCAGGCGGTAGACCGCGCCCATGTCCGACGCCATCGTCGCGACGTCCACGCCCACGAGACGCTGTGCCTGGTGGACGGCCGCCGCGACGACGATGTCGTTGCCCCGGCCGATGGTGAAGGTCAGACCGTGGCCCGCGAGTGGCGCACCGGTGCTGTCGACGCCGTCGGTGTGCAGGACGACATAGGCCGCCGAGTAGTCGCCGTCCTTGTTCATGGCGTCGGAGCCGTCAGCGGTCAGGGAGGTGGGGAAGCGGACGTCCTCGACGGTGACGGCGGTGATCTGCGGCATGCGCTCCTCGCCCGGTTAGGCTAAAGATCAGATGATCTCTGGGAGTATACGGAGGGTCAATCCGACGCGTCAACGACGTCGATCACCCGGGAATCGAAGACATCTAATGTTTTTCCCGCGCCGCCGATTCGTCGACGTGCCGTCGGCGCGGTCGACGTGCCTGGTCCGCAGGCCCCGGCCGGGGCGATGGCGGTCTGTGTCGCGCTGGTAGACGCCCTGACTGCCGGCGACGCCGCGGGCTGCGGAGGCGCCCCGAGAGCGATGGGGACGGTGACGCGAGAAGTGGATAGTGGTCCGGAAGATTGGATGTCCACTCCGGAAAGTTGCATTGACCGTCGAGTATGGGTAGGGGTCTTTACATCTAAAGACTTAATACATCACACCTTTCCGAATGTCGACACCCGCTCGGCCTGCCGCGTGCCGCGCGGGCGTTCGCCGGCCGCGCGTCGACGGGACCCGGCCCGGTAGGCGTGGCCGGTGACGACCATCACGGGCGTCGCCGTCGACACGCCCGAGACCGACATGTGGGGTGTGACAACGGCAGCGTCCCTATATATGGTGTCGAGCGCAGCTGGTTCGACCGCTCAGCCCGAGCGGTCGAGGCAAGAGGGAACCCGGTGGAAATCCGGGACTGTCCCGCAGCGGTGAGTGGGAACGACAGCCGTCATGAGCACTGGGCCACGAATCGGCCTGGGAAGCGACGGCCAGTAGGAGACCGGCCAACCCGGTCGTGCCCACGAGTCCGAAGACCTGCCAGCGCGCCGCGTACCCACACCCGGGTGAGCGGCGGTCCGAGGCCGCGTGGGACGGCCGACGCCACCTGACCCACGCCGTCCCGGCGTGGCGTCCGCCGGTGTCTGTCTCCACGCGTTCGAGGGGCCATCAGGTCTCGAACTCGCGAGGAGTGAGTGGTGACAGTCACCGAGGTAGTCCCGGCAGTCGGCGACCCGGCCGTACGGCGGACGCCGATGCAGGTCCGCAAGCGCAACGGCGCCACCGAATCCGTGGACGTCAACAAGATCGTCCGGGCGGTCGAGCGGTGGGCCGACGACCTGACCGACGTCGACCCCATGCGGGTCGCCACCCGCACGATCAGCGGCCTGTACGACGGCGCGACGACTGCCGAGCTGGACCGGCTCTCCATCCAGACCGCGGCCGAGATGATCGGCGAGGAACCGCAGTACTCCCGCCTCGCCGCCCGGCTGCTCTCCAGCTACGTCGGCAAGGAGGTCCGTCGGCAGGGCGTGACCTCGTTCAGCACGGCGATCCGGATCGGCCACGCCGAGGGCCTGATCGGCGACGACACCGCCGCGTTCGTCGCCGCGCACGCCCCGATGCTCGACGACGCCGTCGATCCGGACGGTGACCGGCGGTTCGAGTACTTCGGCCTGCGCACGGTGTACGACAGGTACCTGCTGCGCCACCCGACCAGCCGCCTGGTGCTGGAGACCCCGCAGTACTGGCTGCTGCGGGTGGCCTGCGGGCTGTCCCAGACGCCGGACGAGGCCGTCGACTTCTACCGACTCATGTCCAGCCTGGCCTATCTGCCCAGCTCACCGACGTTGTTCAACTCCGGCACCCGGCACACCCAGATGTCCTCCTGCTATCTGGTCGACTCCCCACGCGACGAGCTGGACTCGATCTACCAGCGCTACGCCCAGGTCGCCAACCTGTCCAAGTTCGCCGGCGGCATCGGCATCGCGTACTCCCGGGTTCGCTCCCGGGGCGCGCTGATCCGCGGCACCAACGGGCAGTCCAACGGGATCGTGCCGTGGCTGCGCACGCTGGACGCGAGCGTCGCCGCCGTCAACCAGGGCGGCCGGCGCAAGGGCGCGGCCTGCGTCTACCTGGAGCCGTGGCACCCGGACATCGAGGAGTTCCTGCAACTGCGGGACAACACCGGCGAGGACGCCCGGCGCACCCACAACCTCAACCTGGCCAACTGGGTCCCGGACGAGTTCATGCGCCGGGTCGAGGCCGACGAGATGTGGTCGCTGTTCGACCCGCACGAGGCGCCCGAGCTGCCCGACCTGTGGGGGGAGCGGTTCGACGCCGCGTACCGCCAGGCCGAGGCGCAGGGCCGCCACGTGCGGCAGGTCCCGGCGCGGGAGCTGTACGGGAAGATGATGCGCACCCTGGCCCAGACCGGCAACGGGTGGATGACGTTCAAGGACGCCGCCAACCGGCTCTGCAACCAGACCGCCGAAGACGGCAACGTGGTGCACCTGTCCAACCTCTGCACCGAGATCATCGAGGTGTCCAGTGACGCCGAGACCGCCGTGTGCAACCTCGGCTCGGTGAACCTCGCCGCGCACCTCACCGACGGTGGCATCGACTGGGAGCGGCTGCGCGCCACGGTCCGTACCGCCGTCACCTTCCTCGACCGGGTCATCGACATCAACTACTACCCGACCGCGCAGGCGGCGGCGAGCAACCCCCGCTGGCGGCCGGTCGGGCTCGGGCTGATGGGTCTCCAGGACGTCTTCTTCGCGCTGCGGCTGCCGTTCGACTCACCGGCCGCCCGGGAGCTGTCCACCCGGATCAGCGAGGAGCTGTACCTGACCGCGCTGGAGACCTCCGCCGACCTGGCGCGTCGCTTCGGCGCGCACCCGGCGTACGCGCAGACCCGCGCCGCGCGCGGCCAGTTGCAGCCCGACCTGTGGGGCGTCCAGGGCACGCAGACCGCCAGGTGGGACGCGTTGCGCCAGCGGGTCCAGGCGGACGGGCTGCGCAACTCGCTGCTGGTGGCGGTCGCCCCGACCGCGACGATCGCGTCGATCGCCGGGTGCTACGAGTGCATCGAGCCGCAGGTGTCCAACCTCTTCAAGCGCGAGACCCTGTCGGGGGAGTTCCTCCAGGTCAACACCGCGCTGGTCCGCGAGCTGAAGGCCCGCGGCCTGTGGACCGAGCGGATCCGGTCGGCGATCAAGCGGGCGGAGGGGTCGGTGCAGGACATCGCCGAGCTGCCGGCCGGCGTCCGGGAGTTGTTCCGCACCGCCTGGGAACTGCCGCAGCGTGCTCTGATCGACCTGGCCGCCGCCCGGGCCCCGTTCATCGACCAGTCCCAGTCGCTGAACCTGTTCCTGGCCGCACCGACAATCGGCAAGCTCTCCTCGATGTACCTGTACGCCTGGAAGGCCGGGCTGAAGTCCACGTACTACCTGCGCTCCCGCCCCGCCACCCGGATCCAGCAGGCCACCGTCGCGGTGCTCGCGCCGGTGGTGGCCGACGCGGAGGCGCTGGCCTGCTCGCTGGAGAACCCCGAGTCGTGCGAGGCCTGCCAGTGACCCCCGCCGACGCCACCACCGCCACCACCGACACGAGGACCACGCACATGCTGCTCGACCCCGGGATGGACCTCACCCTCCGCCCGATGCGCTACCCACACTTCTTCGACAGGTTCCGCGACGCCATCCGCAACACCTGGACCGTCGAGGAGGTCGACCTGCACGCCGACCTCGCCGACCTGGACAAGCTGTCGCCGGCCGAGCGGCACCTGGTCAGCCGGCTGGTGGCGTTCTTCGCCACCGGCGACACCATCGTCGCCAACAACCTGGTGCTCAACCTCTACCAGCACGTCAACAGCCCCGAGGGTCGCCTCTACCTGTCCCGGCAGCTCTTCGAGGAGGCCGTGCACGTCCAGTTCTACCTCAACCTGCTCGACACGTACGTGCCGGACGAGGCCGAACGCTTCGAGGCGTTCGCCGCCATCGAGAACATCCCCTCGATCCGCCGTAAGGCCGAGTTCTGCTTCCGCTGGATCGACTCCCTGGGCGACCTGCGAGAGCTGCGGACCCGGGACGACCGCCGGACGTTCCTGCTCAACCTGATCTGCTTCGCCGCCTGCATCGAGGGGCTGTTCTTCTACGGCGCGTTCGCGTACGTCTACTTCCTGCGCTCCCGCGGCCTGCTGCACGGCCTCGCCTCCGGCACCAACTGGGTGTTCCGCGACGAGTCGATGCACATGGCGTTCGCCTTCGACGTCGTCGACACCGTCCGCGCCGAGGAACCGGACCTGTTCGACGACGACCTCGCCGACCAGGTGCGGCAGATGCTCGCCGAGGCCGTCGAGTGTGAGGTGCAGTTCGCCGAGGACCTGGTGGGCCACGGGGTGCCCGGCCTGACGTTGGCCGACATGCGGGAGTATCTCCAGCACGTCGCCGACCGCCGCCTGGCCCAGCTCGGCATCGCCCCGCACTACGGGTCGAGCAACCCGTTCGCGTTCATGGAGTTGCAGGACGTGCAGGAGCTGTCCAACTTCTTCGAGCGGCGGGTGTCGGCGTACCAGGTCGGGGTGGCCGGCACCGTCGCCTTCGACGACGACTTCTAGGAAGCCCACGCGCCCCGTCCGCGCCGATCTTGCACTTTCTGTTGTCGATATGCGCGCAATGCTCTCTTATGTCGCGACAGGAAGTGCAAGATCGCGGGGAAGGGGCGGCGAGTTCGACGACGACTGCTAGGCAGCGGCGGCGACCGATCCCGGGGCCTGGCGTCGCTTGGTGAGCCACCG
The DNA here is from genome assembly GCF_049847025.1 of Micromonospora sp. DT231. Taxonomy (NCBI): domain Bacteria; kingdom Bacillati; phylum Actinomycetota; class Actinomycetes; order Micromonosporales; family Micromonosporaceae; genus Micromonospora; species Micromonospora sp. DT231. The sequence goes on from NZ_JBNCNO010000001.1 coordinate 537,197, forward strand.
CATCACGTGCAGCGGGTGCGACGCCGGGTCCGGAATCGGGTGGAAGACGTGTTCCACCTCGCCGTCGGCGATGATCAGGGTCAACCGCTCGTAGAGCGTCATGTCCCCCGCGGTGCGCGTCGGCAGCCGCAGCGCGGCGGCCAGGGTCAGCCGCGGGTCGGGGATCAGCGGGTAGGGCAGCCGCAGCCGGTGGGCGAGTTCCCGCTGGTAACCGGTCGACTGCGCGGACAGGCCGTACACCCGCGCCGCGCCGGCCGCGCGGAGTTCCGCGTGGTGGTCGCGGAACCACGCGGCCTGCTCGGTGCTGCCCCGGGCGCCATGGACCTCCAGCAGACCGTTGGGCAGATCGACGCCCGGCCGCCCGGTCAGGGGGTACACGAAGATGACGCTGCGTCCGACGCCGAGCGCGCCGAGATCGACAGGTCGGCCGTCGGTGCCGTAGAAGGACAGCTGCGGCAGGCGGGTCCCAACCAGCGTGGCGGGGTCGGCGCCGACCGTGTCACCGCCGGGGACGACCTGGGTCGCGGCCGCGTCGAGACGCGCGTCCAGTGCGTCCCGCTGGGCGGTCAACCTGCCGATCCGCTCCTGCAGGCCGGTGATGGTGCTGCGGTACGTGGCCACCGCCGCCGCGCACACGTCGGCGTCGTCGGCGCCACCGGCGATCGACTCGACGAACGGGCGGGTCTCCTCGACGGTGAGGCCGAGCGCCATCAACTCGCGGATCTGGGCCACCAGGCGCACCGCGATCGGGTCGTACTCCCGATAGCCGTTGCCCAGCCGTCGGGGCACGACCAGCCCGGCCGACTCGTAGTATCGCAGGGCCCGGACCGTCGTCCCGGTCCGTCGTGCCAGTTCACCCACCCGCATCCCGCGACCCTAAACCCGTACCCCGGGGTACGGGTCAACGTGTCGATCATCGCGGTGCCAGGACGGCCGTTTCCTGCCAGTCTGGCGATGAAAAGGCATCCTGAGCAGGGAGTGTGTGATGACGGCAATCAGCCGGGTACGGGGTCGGCAGATCCTCGACAGCAGGGGCAACCCGACCGTGGAGGCCGACGTGGTGCTCACCGACGGTTCGAGCGGGCGCGCGGCCGTGCCCTCCGGGGCGTCGACGGGAGCGAACGAGGCTGTCGAGCTGCGCGACGGGGATCACACGCGCTTTCACGGCAGGGGCGTCACGACGGCGGTCGCCGCCGTGAACGGTGCGATCGCCGACGCGGTGATCGGGCTCGACGCGGAGGACCAGGCGTTCGTCGACGAGACGATGATCGCTCTTGACGGTTCGACGGACAAGAGTCGACTCGGCGCCAACGCGATCCTCGCGGTGTCCCTGGCGGCGGCAAAGGCGGCGGCATCGGCGCACCGGCAGCCGCTGTACCGCTACGTCGGCGGGGTGGGGGCCCGGCTGCTGCCGGTGCCGATGATGAACATCATCAACGGCGGCGCGCACGCCGACAACCCGCTGGACTTCCAGGAATTCATGATCGCTCCGGTCGGGGCGCGGACGTTCGCCGAGGCGGTCCGGATGGGCGCGGAGGTCTTCCACACCCTCCGGAGGTCCCTGGCGGCGGCCGGGCACAGCACGAACGTCGGTGACGAGGGCGGCTTCGCGCCGACCTTCACCGACGCCGACGAGGCGCTGCGTTTCGTGCTGCGCGCGATCGAGGACGCCGGCTACGAGCCCGGCGCCGACCTGACGATCTGCCTCGACCCGGCCAGCTCGGAGTTCTTCACCGACGGCGTCTACGACTACGTCGGCGAGGGGCGGCGGCGCACCGTCGAGGAGCACGTCGACTACCTGCTCGACCTGGTCTCCCGGTACCCGATCAGCTCGGTCGAGGACCCGATGGCCGAGGACGACATCGCCGGGTGGAAGCGGCTGACCGCGCTGGCGGGGGAGCGGGTGCAGTTGGTCGGCGACGACGTCTTCTGCACCGACGTCGACCGCCTGCGTGACGGGATCGAGGGCGGTTACGCAAACGCGATCCTGGTCAAGGTCAACCAGATCGGCACGCTCACCGAGACCCTCGCGACGGTGGACGCCGCCCACAAGGCGGGCTACCGGGTGGTGATGTCGCACCGCTCCGGCGAGACCGAGGACACCACGATCGCCGACCTGGCCGTGGGCGTCGGCTGCGGCCAGATCAAGACCGGCTCGCTGTCGCGCTCCGACCGCACCGCCAAGTACAACCAGCTCATCCGCATCGAGGAGGAGTTGGGCGACCGCGCCGTCTACGCGGGAACGCGCTGACTCCGGCGGCCCCTGCTCCGTGGGTGGGGCGTCTCTTGGGTGACGGGCCTAGGTTTACGTGCAGACAGCCTCTGATCTGGAGGGAACCTGCTGATGGCTGACATCACCGTGCGTTCCATGACTGCCGCCGACGCCGACCGGGTGCTGGCGATCTACCAGGCCGGCCTCGATGCCGGCAACGCCAGCTTCGAGACCACCGCGCCGACCTGGGCGGCATTCGACGCGACCCGGTTGACCGGGCACCGGTTCGTGGCCGTCGACCCCGACGGCACCGTTCTCGGCTGGATCGCCGTCTCGCCGACCTCGACCCGCGCGGTCTACGCCGGTGTGGTCGAGCACTCCGTCTATGTGGATCCAGCCGCCCAGGGCCGCGGCGTCGCCCGGCTGCTGTTGGAGGCGCTCGTCGCCTCCACCGAGGCCGCCGGCATCTGGACGATCCAGTCCGGGATCTTCCCGGAGAACGCCGCCAGCCTGACGCTGCACCGGCGGGCCGGGTTCCGGGTCGTCGGCGTACGCGAGCGGGTCGGTCGCCACCACGGCCGCTGGCGTGACGTCGTCCTGCTGGAACGCCGCAGTCCCGCCATCACCTGACGGCAGGCGTCAGTCGCCCGGGCTCGTCGGTACGGGTCAGTCCGGCAGGGCCACCCCCGGGCGGGAGGCTTCCTCGCGCCCGGGGGCGCGGCGACAGGGCCGACTGGGCCGGTCGGATCGACCAGACGACAGCGTGGGCGAGGACCGCCGGATTCGCCATGGTGATACTCACACTCGGTGCACAGCGGGCCGCAACTCGTCACGTACATGCGACCATCGATGCACGTTACGTAAGTGCGGGCGCTGGGTGGGTGGGGGAGCATGCCCAAGAGTCAGGTGCGGCGTGACCATTTCGGAGGTCTCCTCAGGACCCTCCGCCTGGAGCGGCGGCTGACCCAGGAGGAGCTTGCCGAAGCGGCCGGTTCCAGTGTCCGTGGCATCCGGGAGATGGAGCGCGGCCGGGTGCGCAGCCCGCAACGACGGACTGTGGTTCTGCTCGCCGACGCCCTGCGGCTGGCCGGGGCGGACCGCGACCATTTCGTCGCCCTGGCCCGGGTCGAGCGGCAGCCGCACGACCGAGCGGCGGTACCGGAGGACCACGCGGAGGTGCCGGAGGATCGCGTGAAGGTGCCGGAGGATCGCGTGACGGTGCCGGAGGACCGCGCGGCGGTGCCTGACCACTGCGCGGAGGTGCCGGAGGATCGCGTCACGGTGCCGGGCGATCACGCGGAGGTGCCGGAGGATCGCGTCACGGTGCCGGGCGACCGCGCGGAGGTGCCGCGCGATCGCCTGTCGGTGCCGCACGGCCGCCCGGCGGTGGTCGTACCCGGGGAACTGCCCGCCGCCGTTCCGGACCTGGCCGGCCGCGGGGAGATCCTGGAACGGCTCTCGGCGCTGGCCGCCGACGTCACCGTGGGACGGCCGGACACCGCCTCGGTGGTGGTGCTGCACGGGCCGCCGGGGATCGGCAAGACCAGCCTCGCCGTCGCCGCTGGACATCGGCTCAGCTCGGCCTTCGCCGGCGGTCAGCTCTTCGTCGACCTGCAGGGCGCCTCGCCGGACGGCCCGATCGACCCGTCCGAGGCGTTGGCCGGATTGCTGCGGTCGCTCGGGGTGCCGGACAGCCGGGTGCCGGTGTCGCCGGCCGAGCGGGGTGGTCTGTTCCGCACCCTCACCCGGGACCGGCCGCTGCTTGTGGTTCTGGACAACGCGGCAAGCGAGGCACAGATACGCCCACTGCTGCCGGCCGGGCGGGGATGCCTCGCGCTGGTCACCTCCCGGCGTCCACTGACGGGTCTCGCCGGCGCGGTCCGCCTGCCGCTCGACCTGCTCGCCCCGACGGCCGGTCGACTGCTGCTCGAGGCGATCGTCGGTGCCGACCGGATCGCCGCCGAGCCGGCCGCGGCCGACCACATCGTCAAACTCTGCGGCCGGCTGCCGCTGGCCGTCCGGATCGCCGGCAACCGCCTCGCCAGCCGTCCGCAGTGGTCGGTCGGCTGGCTGGTGGACCTGCTCCGCGACCAGCGTCAGCGGCTGACCGTGCTGACCGCTGGGGACCTGGGCGTCCGCTCCGCGTTCGAGGTCTCCTACCGGCAACTGGACCCGACGACCGCGCGGGTGTTCCGGCGGGCCTCGCTGATTCCCGGCACCGACTTCGAACCCGCGCTGGTCGCCGCCGTGGCCGGCACCGACGAGGAGACCGCGGCGGCGGCCCTGGAGGAGTTGGTCGAGGCCAGCGTCCTCCTGACCATGGGGGACCGGTACCAGTTCCACGACCTGGTCCGGCTCTACGCCCAGGAACGCCTCGACGCCGAGGAACAGCAGGCCAGCCGGACGGCGGCGCACGAGCAGATGGTCGGCTGGCTGCTGCGGCGTACCCGGGAGGCCGGCCTGATGTTCGAACCGGTCGCCCGTCGGGTCGACTCCCCGTTCGACGACGACCGGGCGGCGGCGTACTGGTTGGATCGGGAGTCCGGCAACTGGCTGGCGGCGCTGCGCGACGCGGCCCGGAGTGGCCGGCACGCGGACGTGGTCGCGGTCACCAGGGCTCTGCACTGGTACTCGGACGCCAACAGCCACCGGCACTCCTGGGACGAGATCTTCTCGCTGGGAGTGGCCGCGGCCCGGGCTGCCGGTAGCCCGCGCGACGAGGCCGTCCTGTTGAACTTCCTGGGCTGGGCCCGGTACTTCTGCCGGGACCGCAACACCGACGGGCTGGCCGCCCTGGCCCGGGCGCTGGAACTGGCCCGCCGGATCGGGGACCGCCGGGAGGAGGCGTGGGCGCTCGCCTACACCGCCGCCATCCTGATCCGCATCGGCCGCGGCCGGTCGGCCGTCGAGAGTGCCCGCCGGGCCATGAGCCTGTTCCGCGAGATCGGGTACGCCCTCGGCGAGCACAGCGCGGCGAGCGTGCTGGGCGGAGCGCTGGCCGCACTCGGCCGGTTCTCCGAAGCGGCCGAGTTGCACCGCGACGTGCTGGCGTTCTACGCCCAGGGCAACGGTCTCAGCCGTACCGGCGCGGCGGTGGCCCGGGCCGGCGCGATGATGAGTCTCGGCGCGGACCTGGCCGGGTTGGGCCGGTGGCGGGCCGCCGCCGACGAGTACGCCCGCGCCCGGCAGGTGTTCAACCGGTCCGGCGCGACGTTCAGCGAGGCCGTCGCCATCCACCGGTACGGGCTCGCGCTTCAGGCGTTGGGCGAGGTCGACGCGGCGGCCGAGGCGCTGCGGGCGGCGCTGGCCCTGTATGCCGCGCTGTCCTGCCCGTGGTGGGAGGCACAGACCCTGTCCGCGCTCGCGGCGCTGGCCGGCTCGGCTCCGGGCCGGGCCGCCGACGCCCGCCTGCTGCGCGAGCGGGCGCTCGACAGGTGCGGCGAACTGGACGCCCCGGAGGTGCGGACCCTGCGCGCCACCCTGCGACGCGAGCTTGCCGAGTCCTGATCCCGGACACGGACCGGGCCCCGCCGACGGTGCGGCGGGGCCCGGTGTGCAGGGACAGCTGTCAGTTGCAGGTGGTGCCGTTGAGGGTGAACGGTGCCGACGTGGCGGGGGGGCCGCTCGCGGTGAAGCCGAAGTTGACGGCGCCGCCGGTCGGGATGCTGGCGTTGTGGTTCTCGTTGGTGACGGTCACCGCCGAGCCGGCCTGCTGGAAGAGGCCGTTCCAGTGGCCCTCGACGAGTTGTCCACCCGGGAAGGTGAAGCCCAGCGACCAGCCGTTGGCGGCCGGGCCGTCGTTGTAGACGGTGACGCTGGCGCTGTAGCCGGTGACCCACGAGTTGGTGACGACGAAGGAGACCCGGCAGGTGCTGGCGATCTTCGTCGCCGGGACGATGTTGCCGTAGTCGTCGCGGGCGGTGGCGAAGTCCTGGAAGCCGAAGCCCCGACCGGCCGATCGGGTGGTGGTGCCGGCGGCGAGCACGGTGCCGTTGGCGTTGACGGCGTAGACCGGGCCGCCACTGTCGCCGCCCCGTGCGGCCTCGTTGCCGTCGAGCTGCGTGGCCTCGACGAGGTCCTCGATGTCGTCGTAGTGGTAGTCGACCCGCAGGTTGCAGACCGGACCGCCGATGGCACCCGCGGAGGTGTAGCCGGACTGGCACAGCAGTTGGCCGGGGAAGACCTCGGTCCAGCCGATGACCTGGGCGCGGACCTCGTCCTGCTGGCCGCCGACGTAGAGGTGGTTGCCGGGCGTTGCCGTCGAAATGATCATCGTGTCGTGGTCGTCGTTGCTGTCCACCGCGTAGCCGACCAGGGTGCCGGTGCCGGTGGTCTTGTTCCAGCCGACGTGCCAGGGTGAGCCGATGGCACCGCAGTGTTCGGCGGTGAGGATGTAACCGGCGTTGGTGTCGGCGTTGCGTACGCCGAAGCCCGCGGTACACCCGGGCGTGGTGAACCCGATGCCGGCCCCGCCGTCGAACGGCGCGGCGTCGTTGGCCCGTGACCGTTCGACCATCTGGTCGCGTTCGACGAGGCTGGTACGCACGCCGGTGACCGGTAGCTTCGGCAGCTTGGCGCTCGGGGTGCGGTCAACGGCGATCTCGATGCCGCTGCCGTCTGTGCGTAGCCGGACCGCGTGGCTGGCGTCCGTCGGGTCGGCCTCCACCACCGGCGTGAGTCTGGTGGCCGCCTTGCGCAGTTCGGCGCGGGAGTAGGTGGCGTTGGCCACCTCGACCGGCGCGGCGCGGCGGGCGGCGGTGACGGCCGCGGCGATGTCGGTGGGCGGCGCACCCTTCCACCACAGGGTGACGTGGTCGTCGACCAGGCCGATGCCCGCATAGCCGCGTGCCGGCGCGCGGTCCACCGCGGTGCGGATGACATTGGCCGCGTCGACAAGTGGGGCCTGGGCGACCATCTGGTCCAGGGTCTGTGCCGGGATGATGTCGAGGAGGGACTTGGCGGCCCCGGCGGCCCCCGGTTGGCCGGACTCCGCGTACGCGGAGGTGGGACCGGTGAGCGCCGTCGCGCCGACCAGTGCCCCGACGACCACCGTACGGGTGATCGCTTTCCGAAGTGATGTCATGCCGCTGAGTCAAGCAACGGCCGCTGCCGGGAGACAGGCAGGACGCCCGGCAGGAGTCAACATGCCGGCGGTCCTGCCGGCAGTCGTGCCGGGCGGTGTCGACGCCGTCGGGCGGGGCCGCCGGCACCGTCACCGCCGGCTGGCGCAGGCCACGCAGGTCCGCGCCGACGGGCGGGCCAGCAGGCGCTCGGCCGGAATGGGACGGGCGCACCGTTCACACACGCCGTAGCTGCCGTCGTCGACCCGGCCCAGCGCGACGTTCAGCTCGGCCAGGCGGCGGCGGGCCGCGCCCAGCACGGCGGTGAGCTGCGCGCGTTCGAAGGCGATGGTGCTGCCCTCGGGGTCGTGTTCGTCGTCGGCGTTCGACGACCGGGACGCCTCGAAGAGGCTCCGCAGGTCGCCCTCCAGGGCGGTGGCCTGGGCCTCGGTCTGCTCGCGTAGCCGCAGCAGTGCCTCGCGGACCGCGCTGGAGTCGCTGGTCATGGCCCTCCACGGTACTGCGGGATGACGGCGGTCACATCGCTGGCATTTCGAGACGACCGGTCATATCGTAGTGGTGTCAGCCAGGGCCCGAGCGAAGGAGCGTCACGACATGCCACGACCCAAGTCGTCGACCTCGGCCGGGACCAGGCAGCGGTTGTCCGACGCCGCGTTGGATCTGTTCCACATGCGCGGTTACAACGGGACGAGCGTTCAGGACATCGTCGCCGCCGCCGGTGCGCCCAAGGGCACCTTCTACAACCATTTCGCCAGTAAGGAGGATCTCGCCCTCGACTCGGTGGCGAGATACTCGGCGGCAATGGGGCTGGAGATGCTCGACGAGAAGCGGGGTGGGACGCCGCGCGAGCGGATCGTCGGCCACCTGCGATACATCACCGGCCTTGGCGACACGATGGGGGATCGCGGTTGCCTGCTGGGCAACTTCGCCAGTGAGATTCCCGCGCACAGCGACGTCTTGCGGGCTGCCGTCGACGCCGGTCTCGGTCGCTGGGTCGCCGTGCTCGCCGTGGCGATCGAGCAGGCGCGGGCTGCCGGTGAGGTGCACGGTGACGAGCCCGCCGGTGACCTGGCCGGCTTCATCGTCTCCAGCTACGAGGGTGCGGCGGCGCGGGCGAAGGCCTCCGGTGACCTGACCGCCCTCCACGAGTTCCTCACGATCACCACGGGGCGGATCCTCACGTGAGTCGCGCCGGATCCAAACCGTAATAGTCCGCGTTGTCCTGTTTGCCACGGACTGTATCCGTTATAAGACGACCGGTCGTACGCATTCGACCGGGTAACCATCACCCCATAGGAGTGAGACATGAGCACGTACCTGATCAACCACCTGCGTATCCCGGGTGGAGTGCCGACCGAGGAGTCCCTGCGTTACCTGGAGCAGGTGGAGGCCACCACCAAGCCGTACGGCGCGAAGTGGCTCGTCCTGGACGCCCAGGTGCAGGTCATCGAGGGCTCCTGGGAGGGCTCGGCGGTCCTGATCGAGTTCCCGGACGCGGAGACCGCGAAGGCCTGGTACAACTCCGCCGAGTACCAGGCGATCCTGCCGCTGCGCGTCAACCACACCATCAACGACCTGATCCTGGTGGACTCCGTCAGCCCCGACTTCACGGTGGCCGGCTACGCGCGTCAGATCCGGACCCTGCTCGGCCAGTGACAACCGCTCGCTGACCTGCCGTCGGGCGATCCCCGCGCACGCCGTGGCATGCGCGGGGATCGCCTACATGAAGTTGCGGGTGTGCAGGGCCGAGAGCGCGGCGGCCTCGTCGGCCCGGAAGCCCAGGCGGACGAGCCGGCGCTGGCGGCCCTGATCCATCGCGTGTTGCAGGGCCTGCACCCGGTCGAAGCCGGCGGACACCTCGTCCGGGTGCCAACCACCCGACGCGAGCACCACGAGCGCGTCGAAGACGTCCGCGTTGAGGCCCGCGGTGTCGACCAGCGCGTCGTGGCGGCGGTGGATGGCCGCCCGCAGCCGACCGCGCAGCAGCGGGTCCAGTTGTGCCTGATGTTCCAGGTGCGCCATGCCGAACAGCACGTGCCGGCGCTCGTCCTGCATGGCGAGCCAGCAGATCCGGCGCGTCACCGGGTCAGGGGCGAACTGGTGCAGGAACGACAGCAGATCGACGAAGCTGCCCTCGCCGAGCACGGAGAGCAGGAACGAGGCGAGGGCGAAGTCGGACTCCGCGACGAGCGTGAAGAGCGACTGCCGGCCGCCGGCCGACGACGTGCCCAACTCGACGCCGCGCAGGAGTGCCCGTCGGCTGAACACCTCCATGTGCCGCGCCTCGTCGGCCATCTGCACGGCCAGAAGCTGCACCACCTCGCGAAAGTGCGGGTGGATGCGCCCCACGAACCGGGCCGGTACGACGAGCGCGGCCTGCTCGTTCTCCACCAGGTAGGTCATCACCTGCACCACCGCGGCCTCGACGTCGGCCGGCAGCACGAACGGATCGTTCCACGGCACCGCTGCCTGCGGATCCCACTGTCGTGCCGCCGCCTGCGCGTACAACTGCGGGGCGATCTCGGCCCACACCAGGTCCCGGTCATCCAGGTCGAACCGGGCCTCGGGGCCGCCGGCCTCGAGCAGCGCGCCCCGGGCGCCGAGCCCCCAACGCGCCGGTGGGCGGCTGCTCAGCGCCGACGGCAGCGCGGGCCCGGCCCGTTCCGCGCCGAACCAGCGGTCGTCGTCCGCCGTCCCCCGTACGACCACCGCCACCAGATCACCGCTGTCGCCCCGAGCCGGCGACTCGACCCGATGACCCCGACCACGGCACCAGGCGGGCAGGTGTACGGGCAACGCCGGGTCGCGACCGAGCACCGCCACCCGGCCTCCGGGTGGCAGGCCGGCCAGGGCGCGTTGCACGAGCAGGTGCGCTCCCCGGCCGAAGCCCAGATCGCCGAGGTGGACCTCGACGTCGGCGGCCGGCGGGCCGCTCACGGGCGATAGTCCGTGGCCGTCACCCGCCCGTCGGGAGAGTAGAAGCCGCTGACGTCGACCGCCCTGGCAAGCAGGGTGTATCCGCTGGTGCGACCGTCCTTCCAGGCCGTCAGCCCCTCCAGGTCGAGCAGCGGACGCACCTGCGGATCGGCGTACGACATGCCGAGCAGCAGTGTGCCGAAGAGCTGGACCCCGGCGGACTCCGGATCGCGGACCGTCATGTTGCAGTGGTCGTAGGGCGCGGTCTGCCCGACGATCCGGGTGCCCTCGGGCGGCAGCGTGCCCTCCCGCACGAACCCCAGGTGGTTGGCGTCGATCATGCAGGCGGCGTCGACCTCCCCGCTCAACAGGGCACGGGCCGCGTCGCGCTCCCCGCCGACGTGGTCGCCGTGCAGGCCGACACCGACGTCGAAGCGGCGGACGTCGACGTCGACGCCTGCGGTCGCGAGGTGGTCGAGCGGGAGCAGCGTCGCCTGTGGACTGTCCACCGCGCCGACGGCCACCCGCCTCCCGGCGAGATCCGCGACCTGTCGCACCGGGGAGTCGGCACGCACCACCACGACCGAGGTGAGGTCCTGGTCGGTGTCGCGCATGGTCAGCGCGTGGACGGCGGCGCCGGTGGCTGCCGCCAGCCGTTCGGCCCGCAACCAGGCCAGCGGCGAGTTCCAGGCCGCGTCGATCCGGCCGGCGACGAGATCCTCGACCTGTCGCTCGTAGTGCGAGTAGAGGACGAAGTCGAAGTCCAGGCCCCGCCCGCGCAACCAGGCTCGGAAACCCTCCCAGATGGTCACCACCTTGGGGTCGTACGCGACAGCGCCCATCAGGACCCTCGGCGCCGGCATCAGCGGTTGGCCTCGTCGAACAGGGGCAGCCCGGTGGCGACCCGACCGACGAAGTCGTGCAGGGCGTCGGTGGTCGGTGCCATCACCCGGGCCGCGCGCGCGTCGCGGAAACGGCGCTCCAGGCCCAACTCCCGGCGGAACGCGCTGCCGCCGCAGAGCTGCATCGCGCCATCTGTCACGTCGGCGACGGTCTCGCCGGCGAGGGCCTTGACCTGCAACACCCGCAGCATCGCGTCGTCGCGGCCGGTCTCCAGCGCGGTGAGGGTGTCGCCCAGGAAAGCGCGCAGAGCGTCGGTGCGGATCATCAGTCGGGCGAGGTCGCGGCGAGGAACTGGCGCGTCGCGCAGGGCGGCGCCGGTGTGCGTGAGCGTCGTCCCGGTGAGATGCCGGCAGGCCTCGGCGACCGCGCTGTCGGCCAGACCCAGACAGAACGCGGCGTTGAGCACCAGGAACCAGGGGAGAACAGCGCCCAGGGCGGTGTCCAGCCCCGCGCCGTCGGCCGCCATCATCGCCGTCGACGGGACGCGGAGCCCGTCGGCGGTCATCGGCCGGGAGCCGTTGCCGCGTAGGCCGAGCCCGTCGAAATCGCCGGTCACGGTCAGGCCGGGGCTGTCGGCGGGCACGAGCCAGAGCGTCATCGGCCCCGCGTCGCGGGACAGCGGGAGGCTCGACCAGACGTAGCTGTTGGCCTCGCCGGCCGAGGTGACCCAGCTCTTGCGGGCGTCGAGGCGGACCGTGCCGTCGTCGGTGGTGCTCGCGGTGCCGGTCGGTGACCAGAAGTGGCTGCGCGAACCGTACTCGGAGAAGGCCAACGTGGCGAGATGGCCGCCGGTGGCGATGGCCGCGCGGACCTCGCGCGGGCCGTGCGCCTCGATGACGGCGGTCGCCGCGTAGTGCATCAGCACCACCATCGCGGTGGACCCACACTCGGCGGCCAGCCGCTCGACGACCTCGGCGACCACGCGCATGCCGTGACCGCCGCCACCGACCTCGGTCGAGGAGGCCAGGCCGAGCAGGCCGGCCGCGGCGAGGGCGTCGACACCCGGTCGGGGGAAGGTCCCCTCCCGGTCGACGATCGCCGACCGCGGGCGGATCACCTCGTCGATCACCGTGCCGAGCGGGTCTGCCACGGCGGCGTCGGGATGGGCGCTGTCGACAGTCGTCGTCATGGCGGTGCCCTTCGGCCGGAGCGGTGGGACCGCCGTCGACACTATCCGAAGGGGAGCACGGAGCGCGAGGGTCGGATCACCGTCTGCTGCGGCTGCCGTCCCGGTGCGGCCGGCCGTGCCCGTCGTCCCGGTCGATCCGCAACTCGCGTTCCAACTCGGCGATGACCGCCCGCAGGTCGTCCAGCCGCTGGGTGAGCGCGATGCGGTCCACCTCGTCCGGTACGCCGTCGCCGTCCTCGTCGTAGTCGGGGGCCAGCCGCTCGGTCATCTCCAACCGGCGTGCCTCCTCCATCGAGTTGACGATGACGGCGATGAGGATGTTGAGCAGCAGGTTGACGGTGATGACGACGTAGCTGACGTAGTAGAGCAGCGTCCACGGCGAGATGGCCATGCCCTGCTCGATGAGGTCCGGCAGCGTCTCCAGCGACAGCAGCACGAACAGCGTCAGCAGCGACCTGCCGATGTCGCCGTACTCGTCCGGGTACCGGCTGCCGAAGATCAGCCAGCCGGCCATCCCGTACACGTAGAGGGTCACCACGGCCAGGGCGAGGAAACCGGTGACGCCCGGCAGGCTGCGCCACAGCGCGGAGACGATGGTCCGCAGGCCCGGCGAGAACCGCACCAACCGGACCATGCGGGCGACCCGTACGACGCGCAGCAGCGCGGGATCGCCGTGCAGGCCCGGTATGAAGATCGCCGCGATCACCACGAAGTCGAAGACGTTCCAGCCGTGCCGGAAGAAGTCCTGCGGACGCCTGCCGTACGCCGCCAGCCGGACGCCGATCTCGACGACGAAGACGGCGCGGAAGACCAGCTCCAGCCAGTGCAGTGCGGTGCCCGCCGGAGTCAGGTCGTCGTACGTCTCCAGGCCGAGGACGACCCCGTTGGCGAGGATGACCACCACGATGACGATCTCGAAGGGGCGTGACCCGGCGAGCCTGGCGCAGTGCGCGGTCCAACGGGATCGGTGCTGCTCGGGTGGGCCCGGCTCGCGCCGCTGGGCGGGCACGGGGCTGGCGGGCATGCCCGCCAGCCTAGCCAAGATCAATGATCGCGGGCGACCGCGCGGGCGACGGGACGAGATCCCGCTGCCCGCGTGGTCGGTGGCCGGGTCAGGCCCGCGCTGCCCGGACGGCGTCGCGCAGCGGGGTGCTCGGCCGGCCGAGCAGCTGGCTCAGGTCGTCGCTGTCGGTCGCCAGCTCACCGAGGGCGATCGAGTGGTCGAGTGCGGCGACGAACCCGGCGGTGCCGGCGTCGAGCCCGACGTTCTCCAGGGTCGAGGCCAGCTCGGCGGCCGACAGGTCCCGGTGGACGACCGTCGTGCCGGTGACCTCCGTGACGGCCTCGGCCAACTCGTCGAAGGTGAACGCGGTCCCGCCCAGTTCGTGGACGGCGTTACCGTCCTGGGGGCGGGTCAGCGCCGCGACGGCGGCGCCCGCGTAGTCCGCCCGGGTCGCGGCGGAGATCTTGCTGCCCCCGCTGGCGCCGAGGATCGTGCCGGTCTTCAGGTACTGCGGCAGTTGGTCGGTGTAGTTCTCGATGTACCAGCTGTTGCGCAACACGGTGTGGGTCAGACCCGACGAGGCGAGAACCTCCTCGGTGGCCCTGTGCTCCGGGGCGAGCGGGTTCGTGGTGGTGTCGGCCTTCAGGATGCTCGTGTAGATCAGGCGTTCGACCCCGGCGAGGGCGGCCGCCTCGATGACCGCGGTGTGCTGCGCGACGCGCTGACCGGGAGTGTCGCCGGAGATGAGCAGCAGGCGGCGTACGCCGGCCACGGCGCCGGGCAGCGTCGACGGGTCGTCGTAGGTGGCCTGGCGGATCTCGACCCCGCGCGCGGCCAGGTCGGCGGCCTTCTCCGGACTGCGGACGACGGCGGCGATCTCGGCGGCGGGTACGCCGGAGTCGAGCAACTGCTCGATCACGAGGCGGCCCAGCCGGCCGGTGGCGCCGGTGACGGCATAGGTGGGCATGGGAACCTCCGGTTGGACGGTGACGATTTGCCAGCACTTACGAATCTACAGCACAAGCTGATAGGTAACCGTCGGGTAGGCTGGTGAGGTGAACGACATGCCGGCCCAGGACCCGGCGGGGCCTACCCAGGAATTCGTCAGCGATGTCTTCGCGCGGGGATGCACCTCCCGCGCCGCCTTCGAGGACGTCACCTCGAAGTGGGCTTCGCTCGCCCTGCTGGCGCTCGGTGAGAGCCGCTACCGGTTCAACGCGCTGCGTCGCCGCATCGACGGCATCAGCGAGCGGATGCTCTCCCAGACCCTGCAGACCCTCGAACGCGACGGAATGCTCACCCGCGAGGTGCTCACCGCGATCCCACCACGCGTCGAATACTCGCTGACCCCCCTCGGCGCCCGGGTCGCCGAGCAGTTGCGCGGCCTCGCCGACCTGCTGGAAGCCTCGGTGCCCGAGGTACGGACGGCCCGCGACACCCACGAGCGCGACCGGGCTTGAACTGCAACGGCACTCGCTCCGCCACACGGATCGTTGCCTCATGTGCCGCCAGCGGCTCGTCGGTACCGGTTGGCGAGCATGTTCAGGTGAGCGATGAGCTCCGGCGGCTCGATGACCTCGAAGTCCGCGCCGAGCAGTCCGAACCAGACAGCAAGCTGCTCGAGGTTGTCCGACCCCGTCCGCACCTGGCAGCGGTTGTCGTCGACCACCTCCACCGGTCCGACTGCGGGTGGGAGTCGCTCCAGGGCGACTTCGGCGGGCAGGTGAACAATGATCGTCGCCCGGTGCCGCCACACCGCACTGCCGATTCCCCGCAGCACATACGTTCCGATGTCCGCATCCGGCAGTGGGCGACCGAGGAATCGAGGCCCGTGCGGTAGGCGCAGCGCAATGCGGTCGACCCGGTACGTGCGCCAGTCCGTACGCTGCATGTCCCAGCCGACGAGGTACCAGCGTCTACCCCAGTTGACCAGGCGGTAGGGCTCGGCCTCGCGTCGGGACTCGGTGGCGTCGTGGGAGCGGTAGTCAAAGCGCAGCCGTTGCTGATCTCGGCAGGCGGCGGCGATCTCACTGAGCGTCGAGGCCGCGACCTGGTTGTCATCGGCGCCGGCAGAGACAGCGACGCTGTAGTTCTGTAGAGCGCTGATCCGGTTGCGCAGTCGTGTGGGCAGCACCTGTTCGAGTTTGGCCAGGGCGCGTGAGGAGGATTCCTCGACGCCAGCCACGGAAGGTGTGGCGGTGCGCAGTCTGATGGCGATCGCGACAGCCTCGTCGTCATCGAGCAGCAGCGGCGGCAGAATGGCGCCGGCTGCGAGGCGGTAGCCACCGTCAGTGCCGAATGTGGCGTGCACCGGGTAGCCGAGAGTACGGAGGCGCTCCACGTCGTTACGCACAGTTCTCGTGGTCACGCTCAGCCGCTCGGCCAGTTCCGTGCTGCTCCACCTACGCGGGGTCTGCAGCAAGGACAGCAGGCGGAGCAACCGCGCTGACGTCTCCAACATGCCGGAAGTTTCCCACCCCAGTAGGAAGCTGATGTTCCTACTGGGCTGCCAGAGTCAGCGGCATGGACAACACGAAGATTCTGGTGACTGCGGCAAGTACGCCCGTGGGCCGTTCCATTGTCGAGCAGTTGGTGTCGATCGGCGTGCCGGTCCGGGCGCTGACCCGTGATCCCCAGCAGGCCGATCTCCTCGCCGGCGCCGAGGTCGTGGCGGGAGACCTGAACGATCCCGCGAGTCTGGCGGCCGCGGTAGAGGACATGGACGGAGTCTTCGTCCTCGCCATGGGGGCTGGGGTGCCAGAGCTCATCGAGGCGGCGAAGAACGCGGGCGTCAAGCGCGTTGTGTTCCAGTCGACGGCGGAGATCGACGACGACGCCGATCAGCAGCCTAACGACGTCGCGGTGGTACACCACGGGATCGAGCAGGCGATCATCGGCTCCGGCATGCAATGGACCTTCCTGCGGCTGGACATCAACTCTGCCGACGCGCTGCAATGGGCCTTCGACGTCCCGGGCCAGCTCGCCGTCGGAGATGTCGTTCGCGGTCCCTACGCGGATGCTGCCGGCTCGCCCATCCACCCCGCGGACCTCGCCGCAATCGCTGTGGTGGCGCTGACGCAGGACGGGCACAGCGGGCAGCGGTACCACGTCACCGGACCGCAGTCGTTGACGCACCGGGAGCAGATTGAGCTGATCGGCAAGACCCACGGCCGGGAACTGCGCTACGAGCAGAGCGATCCCGCCGCCGCCCGTGCGGAGATCGCCCCGCATGCGCCTGCGGATCTACTTTTCGCCACGTGGGAGGCACACCTCGACAAGGCGGCACCGGTCACGGACGCGATCGAGCGAGTCACGGGCCGCACGCCCCGGAGCATGCGCGAGTGGGCCGAGGCGCACCCGGCCTAACTCGCCGCCGGCGCGGGGCGCGGCGTCAGAGCGGGGTGAGGGCTTTGGCGATGTTCCACTCGGCGAGGTCCAGCATCCACTGCCGGTTGGGGAAGTCCGTCTCCGCGATCCGCAGCGGGCCCTCGATCAGGGACAGCACCTGCGCGTACCGGTAGAACTCGAGCCGGTGCGGGTCGAGGTCGACGGGGCGCAGTGCCGGGTAGGCGTCGCCGAAGCGCAGCCGGAGCCAGGCGTGCTCCCACTCGACGTCGAAGTACGTCAGGCCCTCGATGTCGATCAGGGCGGGTTCGTTGGCAGGGGTGACGAAAACGTGATCGGGCCCCAGTTCACCGTGCACCAGCCCGTACACCTGTCGTGCGCTGACCGCGCCGCGCAGGTGACGCACATGGGCGACCACCCGGTCGTGGGCGTCCGCGAGTCGCGCGTCGCGGGTCGCCACCGCGTCGAGATGGCCGAGTGCGCGGTCCGCGACGACGTCCTCCGCGCATCGGGCCTGGGCCGCCTCGCCGCGGCTGATCGCCGCGAGTTTGCCGAAGTGCGAGCCAAGCGTGGTGTGCATGCGGCGCAAGGAGTCACCGAGCGTCGACAGCGGAGCCGCGGCTGCGACCGGGTCGCGGGCCATCAGCGCTTCCAGAGTCACCTCACCGACGTCCTCGACGAGCGCGATGTCGGAGGGGAGATAGCGGCCGCCCCGGTCGAGCATCAGCAGCCGCGGGACCCGTACGCCCGCGGCGGTGAGGGCCGCGTGGTTGATGGCGAACAGGTCCGCGCCCGACGCGTCGGTGAACGGGTCGTCCGGGACGGTCGGTGACGCGGGCCAGAAGTTCTCGTCAGCCGCCCACACGTAGAGAATCACGGTCGTCTGGTCGTCCAGCCGAAGTCGGTAGACACCCTTCTTGCTGCCGCCGGCGAGCCGATCCAGGGTGGTGAGTCTCCGGGCGCTGCCCAACTGATCCGCCACCAGGTCGCGTACATCGTCGGGCTGGAGGAAGCCGCGCCGCTCGACAGCCGCCTCGTCCCTGGGTGTCGTCGCCGGGACGGGGCTTCCCGGTCCACCGGGGACCGGCGCTCCGTACCCGTCGGGCTGGCCCGTGCCCGTCTCAGGCATGGAGCGTCTCGCGGGGCGGCACGCCGTAGCTGGCGTGGTATCGGGCGGTGAACCTGCTGTGGCTGGCGAACCCCCACCGACTGGCGATCGCCGAGACGGTCTCCTGGCGGGGGTCGGCGCGCAGCAGGTCGTGGTGTGCCCGGGCGAGCCGGATCCGCCGCAGGTACGCCATCGGGGTGGTGCCGCGATGACGGCGGAAGGCCAGTTGCACCGCCCGCAGCGAGACGCCCGCGGCAGCGGCGATGTCGGCCGCGCTGATGTCCCGGTCGGCGTGGTCCTCCATGAAACCAATCGCCCGTCGCAACGTGGCGGTGCTGGCGTCGTGTCGGTCGGCTGCGGTCGGCTCGGTGAACGCGGTGTTCGGAAAGACCGCGAGCGCCGCCGCGGCGAGCATCCGCGCGGCGTTGCCGATCACCAGCGGTTGCGCACTGACGGTCGGGTTGTTCAGGACGACGTCGCTGACGAAGCTCGTGGTGGTGCGCCACTGTCGGGCGAGGGCCTCGTCGGCGGGACCCAGGTCGGTGAATCGGATCCGACCGGGTCGCCGGGCCGGCGCGGCGGTGGCCACCTGCTCCAGCACCGCCAGATCCAGCACGCAGAGCTCCACCTCGCCGGGATGCCAGCGTACGGAGCAGGCCTCCTCCGGCTTGGTGACGAGGAAGACGTCGCCGGGGTCGAACCGGTTGACCGATCCGGCGCAGACGCGATCGACGCGGGCGGTGCGGGTGCGCCCGAGGACCAGCCCGTCGAGGGTGCTGGCGCCGATGTCGAGGTGCCCGGTCTGCCGGGTGGTCGCGATGGCGAAGGGGCCGGCGTCGACGCGCTGATGTGTGAGCCGGAACTGGTTCCTGCTGTCCAGGCGCAGTTTCGGGTCGTACGTCGCGGACAGGAACTCGTGGATGGCCACCGGGTCGCGGCTGTCGAAGTGTCGGGTCTGCAGTGGTGCTGACGTCATCGGCTGTCTCCGTCCGGTGGAGGTGCCGCCGGGAGGTGAGCTGGTGCCGGCGGCCAGGTCGCAACGTGCCGAGGTGCTCGGCGCTGACTCGGCATGACGGTGGCCGGCGGTGCGGTGAGGTGGAACGTCGCGAGCGGGACGGCAGCGACCGATCGAGGTGGCGTCGTGACTGACTGGTCGGCGAGGAGCTAAGGGGACGCAATATCCGTAGATGGGAATGTCATCATACGACAATCACCGTCAGTCGTCCTACCAATCACCGCAGTGTGTCGGCCTGCCGACTTCGCTTTCCGACTAGCCCGTCCGCGGGTTCTGCGTCCACTGTCCTAGCCATCGTCGCGGGCGACAGCGAAATCTTGTTCATGATTCCCCGGCGTCGCTGGCGATCGGGCCGCCGCCGGGTGACCCGCCGACGAGAGGGTGCGCCTTGGACAGTACTGATCCTGACCGCGTCGTTCGACTGGCCGTGGCGGAGGCGCTGGCCCGGGTGGTGGACGAGGACAGCCTGGGGCTGGGTGAGAGCGACGTCGTGCAGCGACTCGGGGCCGACCTGCGCGAGGTGCTGCGCCGCGCGCTCGACAACCGCGTGCCGCTGACCACGCCGGGCTTCGTCGACCTCTGCCGTGACCTCGGCCTGACCCGCGAGGCGTTCGACCTGCTGGGGCACTACCTGATGACCGCTCTGCTGGCCCACCACGTCGGGCCGGACGCCCTGATCCGGGTGGGGGTGCTGCTCGGCACCGTCGGGCGTTACCTGCCGGGGGCCCGGCCGAGCGCACCCCGCAACGGGCGCCCGATGCCGCGCCGCCGCGACGTACGCGCGGACAACAGCGTCGTCGGCCGGTACCGCCGCGCGAAACTGCCGGAGCACCTGCCCAACCCGCCGAGCTGGACCTGCACCGGATGCGGTCGCGAGTGGCCCTGCGCCACGAAGCAGAGCCAGCTGCTCGCCGAGTTCGGCGGAGCGCGTACCGCCCTCGCGGTCTATCTGGGCTCCTGCCTCGTGGCCGCCGCCCAGGATCTGCCCGCCGTGCCGCTGCCCCGGGTCCGGCTCCGATTCCTCGGATGGCTGCCCCGCGCCCGAATCTGAGCAGTGCGTCAGCCCGCTCGGTCGTCCGAGGACTGTTTGTCCGGCACCGGGGCCCGCCGCGGGCACTAAACTAGACGTGCATCGATTCGATGGAACGTGATACGTGTGTCGCTCCCCGGGAGGACATCGATGAGGTTCGCACCGTTGTCCGCCGGCGCCCCCGCAGGGGTCGCCGGCGTCCTGGCCGGCCTGCTGGTGGCGGCACTGCCCGCCGCGTCGGCGGTCGCCTCGGGCCCGACACCCGTCCCCGCGGTCGAGACGGCGGCGCGGCCCCGCCCGCTCCCGCCGCACGTGGTGGGCGACCAGACCGTCCCCGTCTACTCCTACGCCGACGCCATCCGGGAGAGCGTCTGGGTCCAGACCCGCGCCGACAGTGATGGTGACGGCGTGCCAGACCGGGTGGCGGTGGACCTCGTCCGGCCCCGGGAGGCCGCCAACGCGGGCGTACGCGTGCCGGTCATCATGGACGCCTCGCCCTACTACCTCTGCTGTGGTCGGGGCAACGAGGGCGAACTGAAGACGTACGACGCGGACGGCGTGATCGCCAAGGCCCCGCTCTTCTACGACAACTACTTCGTCCCGCGCGGGTACGCCTTCGCCGCCGTGGACCTGGCGGGCACCGCCCGGTCGACCGGCTGCGAGGACGTCGGCGGTCCCGCCGAGGTGGGCAGCGCCACCGCGGTGATCGACTGGCTCAACGGGCGGGCCCGCGCGTACGACGCCGCCGGGCGGCCGGTCAGCGCCGCCTGGAGCACCGGGCGGGTCGGGATGATCGGCAAGTCGTGGGACGGCTCGGTCGCCAACGGGGTCGCCGCCACCGGCGTGCCGGGGCTGGCCACAATCGTGCCGATCTCGGCGATCTCCAGCTGGTACGACT
Organism: Micromonospora sp. DT231; assembly: GCF_049847025.1. Classification (NCBI taxonomy): domain Bacteria; kingdom Bacillati; phylum Actinomycetota; class Actinomycetes; order Micromonosporales; family Micromonosporaceae; genus Micromonospora; species Micromonospora sp. DT231. Next base: position 557,837 of record NZ_JBNCNO010000001.1, read on the forward strand.
ACATGCGCTACCGGGGGACGGTTGTCGCCACCGACTATCCCGGCTATCTGCACTCCGTCGTCAACGGCCGCCCCGAGGAGGCCTGCGCGCAGGTGTTGGCACGGCTGCGGGCGGACAGCGCCGAGGAGACGGGCGACTACAACGGGTTCTGGGCGCGGCGGGACTACCGGCCCTCGGCCGACCGGGTCCGGGCCAGCGTCTTCCTGGCACACGGCCTCAACGACCTGAACGTCACGACCAACCAGTTCGGCCGCTGGTGGCAGGAGTTGGCCGAGCAGGGTGTGCCCCGCAAGCTCTGGCTGCACCAGACCGGTCACCAGGACCCGTTCGACGTTCGGCGCGCCGAGTGGGTGGCCGCCCTGCACCGCTGGTTCGACTACTGGTTGCAGGGGCTGCGCAACGGGGTGATGGACGAGCCGCGGGTCGACCTGGAGACCGCGCCGGGCACGTGGACGACGCAGCGCGACTGGCCCGCTCCCGGCACCCGGGACGTGCGGGTGGCCCTCGGCGCCGGTGACGGTGTGACCGGGACGCTCGGCGGGCGCGGCGCGCGGCCGGGTCAGGAGCAGGAGTACGTCGACGAGTCGTTGTTCGAGGACGAGGTGGTCGCCGCGCCGAACACCGCGACCGCCGGCCGGTTGGTCTTCCTCTCCGGCACGTTGCCCACCGCGCTGCGGATCTCCGGCAGCCCGTCGGTGCGGCTGCGGATCCGCGTGGATCGGCCCACCACCGAGCTGACCGCCCGCCTCGTCGACTACGGAACCGCCGACCGGATCCTGCTCGACGGTGCGGGGGGAGTGCGGACACTCGACACCGAGTCCTGCTGGGGCGCCTCCACCGACGTCGACGACGCCTGTTACCGGGACACCGAGGAGGTCACCGCCGTCTCCGACCACGCCGTGCTGACCCGGGGATGGCTCGACGCCGCGCACCACCGCTCGCTGCGGTTCACCACGCCGCTGCGACCGGACCGCTGGTACACGGTGACGGTCCCGTTGAACGCGTACGACGCGGTGGTGCCCGCCGGGCACGTGCTCGGGCTGGTCCTCGGCCAGAGCGACCCGCAGTTCACCGAGGCCGCCGACCGGGACGCCACCGTCCGGGTCGACCTCGGTCGCAGCACGCTTGTCCTTCCGGTCACCGGTCGTGCCGTGCTGCCCGCCGTCGACGTCGCACCGCCGGTGGTGACCGCGCCGACCGGCCCGTCGGCCGCACGGACGCCCCGCGACACCCGGCAGGTGCCCTGACGGTCCCGTCCAGGCCGCCGGCCCGGACCGGAACGCCCTGCGGTCGACAGGTGACCCGCTGCTATCGTCGACAGGTCTTTTGGCAGGTCAGGCCTGGGTGTTCATCGTGGACCCGCTCTCCGTACGACGGATGTTCACGACGTTCTTCGAGGCTTCTTGATCGAAAGAGCAATTCGCTTGATCGAGGAGAGGCCCGCAGTGCGAGACAAGCAACCCGAAGAGACCGAACACGCGCAGCTGTCCCGGCGCAAGCTGGTCAAGTACGCGGGCGTCGGCGCGACGCTGGCCGCAGCCAGCCCGCTGGTCGGCGCCAGCGCGGCGTGGGCTGACGAGGATCGTCGGCCGGGCGATGACGCGGGCGACCGGGGCAACTCCAAGAACCGTGTGTGGCGCGCTGGCGACCACCACGTCCACTCGGAGTACAGCGGCGAGTTCGACACCACGAAGAGCCCGATCGTCTTCCACAAGGGCGCGGACGCGGTCTACCCGATCGTCACCAACGCCATCATGGCGAAGAACTTCGGTCTGACCTGGGCGATGTGCACCGACCACGGTGGACCGACCCACTCCAAGGTGAACATCGAGCAGGCGTACCCCGACCTGTTGCGTTCCCGCAAGCTGGTCCCCGAGGTGCTCCAGTTCTGGGGGATGGAGTTCGACGCGCCCTCGCTGGACCACCACACGCTGATGATCCCGCGCCACGACGACGAGGCGAAGCAGCTCTTCGAGCTGGAGAGCCGGTTCGCCAAGTACGACGCGTTCCCCACCGACCCGGTCCGGGACACCGAGGCCAAGATGGTGGAGTTCCTCAAGGTCGCCCGGGGGATGCCGCACAAGCCGCTGGTGATCGCCCACCACGCGTCCCGCTCGGCGCCCGGGCTCGGCGTCTACGGCCAGGACACCCCGCGGGAGTTCCGCAACGGCAACAACGCCGCTCCGGACGTCTACATCGGCTTCGAGGGCGCGCCCGGGCACCAGGCCGGCCCCCTCAACGGTGGCAAGCGCGGCGGTTACGGCAACCACCCCACCTACGGCGGCTTCGACCAGATGACCGCCCGGGTGGGCGGGTTGTGGGACTCGCTGCTCGGTGAGGGGCGGCGCTGGTGGATCACCGCGACGTCGGACTCGCACGTGCACTGGACCCGCGGCGGCTCCGACTTCTGGCCGGGCGAGTACAGCAAGACCTACGTCCACGCCCGCCAGGACTACGGCGACATCATGGACGGTCTGCGCAACGGCCGGATCTGGGTCACCACCGGCGACCTGATCCGCAGTCTCGACGTCACCGCCACATCCCAGGGCAAGACCGCCGAGGTGGGCGAGACCATCACGGTCAGCCGTCGCAGCCGTACCGATGTCGAGATCGAGATCACGTTCCGTCCGTTGGGCGGCGTGAACGGGAACGGGGACCGTCCCGAGGTTCGTCGGGTCGACCTGATCGTCGGCCAGATCACCGGCCCGAGCGCGAGCCTGGACGCCGACACCAACCCCACCACGAAGGTGGTGGCCCGGTTCGGCCCGCGCGACTGGCGTCGGCAGGGCCAGGACTACGTCATCCGGCACACGCTGCGCAACGTCGAGGCCGACACCTACGCGCGGGTGCGGGGCACCAGCACCGACGAGGCCGAGCCGCTCGCCGACGGGCTGGAGAGCCCGTGGGACGACCTGTGGTTCTACTCGAACCCGGTGTTTGTGCACGTGCGCTGATCCCACGCGCCATCCAGCGGGTCCGTCCGGCCGCGCTCGACGTACCTCGTCGGGGTGCCGGGCGGGCCCGCGTCGCGTTTCTGCCCGGCGGCCGTCGCCGGGGTCAGTCGGTGGCGCGGCGACGGCTTCGGGGGGCGGCGCTCCGCCCGCCGCGGCCGGCCGGGGCGTCGGTCTGGTGCGGCGTGGGTTGCACCTGCGACACCACCTCGCAGAGGTCCCGCAGCGGGTCCGTCGCCTGAACGGAGCAGGCGACCCGCTGGAGCAGTGCCCGCAGCGTCGCCGACTCGGCCGGCGTGAGCGTGCCCAACAGGCGCGACTCGACCTGCCGCAGCGCCAGACGCCGTTGCTCCCAGGCGGCGCGGCCGACGTCGGTGACGTCGACGAGCCGGTTACGCCGGTCTGCCGGGTCCGCCCGACGGGCGACGAACCCGGGCCGTTCCAGGTCGTCGATCAGGTACGTCAGGACGGTGCGGTCGATGCCCAGCTCCTCCGCGATCGCACCCTGGTTTCGGGCCGGCCCGGTGATCGCGGCGGTGAGCACCTGGTAGCCGCGTGGGCCGCCGGGAAAGTCGGTGAGCGTGTGCTCGGCCACCCGGACGTAGCCACGGAAGACGATCCCGAGCATCCAGCCCAGGTCGTCGTCGAGCGGATCGGGCCGGTCCGGCCAGTGCGGGGCACCCGTCATCCCCCGACAATAGCGCAGTGACGAAGACCTTGTTGGCAGCAGATGTTCTGTCTGACATAAGGTTGTGGTCATGACGCTTCGATCGGGGCGTCGCGTGACATCGGGAGGCTCGCAGATGAGCGACTACGGCCATGACCTGGTCTTCGGATCGTTCGTCACCCCCAGCGGTGACAACCCGACCCGTACGGTCGACCTCGCCGTCCTGACCGAGCAGGTCGGGCTGGACCTGGTCACCTTCCAGGACCACCCGTACCAGCCCGCGTTCCTCGACACCTGGACCCTGCTGAGCTTCGTCGCGGCGCGGACCAGCCACGTGCACGTGGCGGCCAACGTGACGAACCTGCCGCTGCGCCCGCCGGCGGTGCTCGCCCGCAGCGTGGCCAGCCTCGACCTGCTCAGCGGCGGCCGGGTCGGTCTCGGTCTCGGCGCGGGAGCGTTCTGGGACGCCATCGAGGCGATGGGCGGCCGACGCCTCACCCCCGGCCAGGGCGTACGCGCGTTGGCGGAGGCCATCGAGGTCATCCGCCAGGTCTGGGACGCCGAGGCGCGTGGCGGCGTACGTGTCGACGGCGAGTTCTACCGGGTGCGAGGCGCCAAGCGCGGGCCGGCGCCGGCGCACGCGGTGCCGATCTGGTTGGGCGCGTACAAGCCCCGGATGCTCCAGCTCACCGGTCGCCAGGCTGACGGCTGGCTGCCGTCGCTGAGATATCTCCAGCCGGGCGACCTGACCAGGGGCAACGCGACAATCGACGACGCCGCGCGGAAGGCCGACCGGTCACCGCGGGACGTGCGCCGGCTGCTCAACATCTCCGGACAGTTCTCGGCCGCCGGGCGCGGGCCACTGAACGGGCCCGCCGAGCAGTGGGCGCGGGAGCTGGCCGAGCTGGCGCTGGGGGAGGGCGTCAGCGCCTTCATCCTCGGCAGCGACGACCCCGACGACCTGCGCCGGTTCGCCGGCGAGGTGGCTCCGGCGGTACGCGAGCTGGTCGCGGCCGAGCGTGATCGTGGTACGAAGCCGGAGCCGAAGCCGGAGCCTGCGCCGCAGTCGGAATCGGAGCGTGCGTCGCAGTCGGGGTCGGGGCGTGCGCTGGAGCCGGAGCGTGCGCCGGAGCCGGGACGTTCGCCGCAGCCCGGGGCGGGACGTGCGTCGGAGCCCGGCGCCGGACGTGCGTCGCAGCCGGGGGTGCGGCCGAGCCGCGCGACGGTGACCGGTGGCGCGTTCGCCGTGGTGCCGACCCCTGACGACGGCGTGCGGCGCAGCGACCAGCAGGTCTGGGACGAGTCGACCCGACCGACCGGGCCCGCGCCCGACCCGGACCGCACGTACACCCCGCACGAGCAGGCCACCGGAGCGCACCTGGTGCAGGTCCACGACGGCCTGCGTGGCGAGCTGGCCCAGATTCACGATCTGATCGAGCAGGTGGCGGCCGGTGAGATCGACGCCGGCGCGGCCCGGTCCCACATCAACACCATGACGATGCGACAGAACCGCTGGACGCTCGGCGTCTACTGCGAGTCGTACTGCCGGATCGTCACCACCCACCACACCATCGAGGATCAGTCGTTCTTTCCTCGGTTGCGGGCGCGGGACCCCCGACTCGGCCCGGTGGTCGACCGGCTGGAGCAGGAGCACCACGTCATCCACGACGTGCTGGAGGGCGTCGACCGGGCGCTTGTCGCGTACGTCGGGTCTCCGGACGGTCTCGCCGAGTTGCGGGCGGCGGTGGACCTGCTGACCGACGCCCTGCTGTCGCACCTGAGCTACGAGGAGCGGGAGTTGGTGGAGCCGTTGGCGCGGCTGGGCATCGCCTGATCGCCGGGCGGTCGCGCGCGGCTCGGGGTTGCCGGAGCCAACGTGAGAGACTACTTTCGAAACATGTCTCTCAAGAATCCGTACGGGGATTTCGAGATCAGCGAGCCACAGGCGTTGCGGGCGCTGGCCCATCCGGTGCGGCTGGCGATCCTCGAACACCTGCAGCGGCACGGCCCGGCCACCGCGACCGGGCTGTCGCCGCACGTCGGCGCCACACCGTCGGTGGTCAGCTGGCACCTGCGGCACCTCGCGACGTTCGGTCTGGTCACCGACTGGGACGGCGCCACCAGCAAGCGGGAACGCTGGTGGCAGGCCGTCGCCCGGGGATTCCGATTCACCGTGCCAGACAGCGCCGAGGGGCAGTCCGCCGGCCAACAGCTGCGCGGCGAGATGTTCGCCCGCAACGCCGACGCGCCCCAGCAGTGGCTGCTGCGCGAGGAGCCCCGGCTGGACCCCGAGTGGCGCGCTCTGGCCGGCATGGCCGACACCCGGTTCGTGGCCACCGCCGACGAGCTGCGCCAGCTTGAGGAGTCGATCGAGGAGCTGATCGCTCCGTACGTGCGGCGCAAGGAGGAGTCGTCCCCGGACGGCGCGCGGATCGTCCGGATGCTGCGCTACCTCCTGCCCGAGCCCGGCGACGACGCCCCGGCCGAAACGGACGACGCCCCGTCCGGGGTCGGCGACGGCCCGGCCGAAACCAGCGCCGGCCCGGCCGCGTCGTGAACGCCACCGGCGCCGAGACCGAGTGCGCCACCGACGCGGTGCCCCCGCCGGCCCTGCTTCGCGACAGGCGGTTCCGCACCTTCTGGATCGGTCAGTCGATCTCCGATTTCGGTGATCGGATCAGCGAACTGGCCCTGCCACTGATCGCCGTCACCCTGCTCACCGCGACGCCCGTGCAGGTAAGTGTCCTCACCGCGTTGATCTGGCTGCCCAACCTGCTGGGCCTGTTCCTCGGTGCCTGGGTGGACCAGCGCACCCACAAGCGGCGACTTCTGATCATCGCGGACCTGGTCCGCGCCGCGGTGCTGTTCAGCCTGCCGGTGGCCTATCTGTTCGGCGCGGTCACCCTGACCCAGCTCTACCTGGTGGCGCTGCTCACCGGCGCCGCGGCGGTCCTGTTCGCCATGGCCCGCCAGGCGTTCTTCGTGGCCCTGGTGCCGCGATCGGCGTACGTGGACGCGACGAGCAAGCTGAGCATGAGCCGGTCACTGTCGTTCCTCGCCGGGCCGGCCGTCGGCGGCGGACTGGTGCAGGCGCTGAGCGCGCCGGCCGCGATCGTCGTCGACGCGGTGTCCTTCCTCGGCTCCGCGCTGCTGCTGCGCCGCATCCCGGTGACCGAACCGCCTCCGCCGCCGCGCCACACGTCCACCCTCGGCCTGGTCCGCGAGGGGCTCGTGCTGGTGCTGCGGCACCCCGTGCTGCGGGCCGCCCTCGGTTGCACCAGCACGGTCAACTTCTTCACCTTCATCGCGAGCGCCCTGCTGGTGCTCTACGCCAGTCGCGAACTCGACCTCTCGGCCGGCGCGATCGGCATCGCCCTCGGATTCGGGGCAGTCGGTGGGCTCGCGGGGGCGGCGCTCGCGCCACGGATCTCGCGTGCCATCGGGCTGGGGCGTACCGCGATGATCGGCGCGGTGCTCTTTCCCGCGCCACTGGCGCTGACCGCCCTGGTGTCCGGGCCGACCTGGACGAAGGTGGCCACGCTGGCGGCCATCGAGGCGGTCTCCAGCGTCGGGGTGATGCTGATGGACGTCAACCTCAACGCCCTCCTCACCGCGGTGACGCCCGACGACGCGCGCGGACGCCGCGCCGGTGCCTACAGCGCGGTCAACTACGGCGTCCGACCGCTCGGCGCGCTCGTCGGTGGCGCGTTGGGCACCACCATCGGGCTGCGACCGACACTTGTCGTCGCCGGCCTCGGTGGTGTGCTCGCCGTGCTGTGGCTGCTCGCGTCACCGGTGCGCCACATCAGGACTCTGGACGACCAGACGGCCTGATGTGGCCCGGGGTGGTTCGCCGTGGCCCGGATGCGCAAGCGCCGCGGCGGTCGTTGGGCGTGGCGGGCCGGTCAGCTGGTTTCCGCCAGCAGCAGTCCGGCCAACTCGGTGGGCTGGGAGATCATCGGCCAGTGGCCGGTGGCCATCGTGGCCAGTCGCCACGTGTCGCTGGTCAGCAGCTTGGCCACGGTGTCGTTGGGCTCGGGCCCGTCGAGCAGGCACTTGACGTACGTCGCCGGAAGCTCGCCCAACGGCCGGGCCAGCACGGCCGGCTCGCTCAGCGTGGCACCCGGGTGCGGCGTGGAGCCCTCGATCAGGCGGGTGACCTGCTCGTCGGTGAGCCCCTGACCGTCGAAGTCGGCCGCGGCGAGCGGCGGCCAGTAGCCGCCGTTGTCGGCGATCAGCGTCTCGAACGCCGCCTGCCCCTGCCACCAACCGGACGCGAACGACCCGCCGTCGACAGGCACCTCCGAGTCGACGAAGACCACCCTGGTCAGCCGGTCGCCGATCCGCTCGGCGGCCTGACCGGCCGGGATGCCCGAGTAGCTGTGCCCGACCAGCACCACATCGCGCAGGTCGCGCCGCTCGACCTCGTCGACGATGTCCCGCACGTGGGTCTGCTGGCCAGCGGTCACGCCCTGCCGCTCGGCGAGACCCGAGAGAGTCAACGGGTAGGTGTCGTGCCCGGCGGCACGCAGTGGCGGCACGACCTCGTCCCATGCCCACGACCCCAGCCACGCCCCTGCCACCAACACGAAATCAGCCATGGGGTGGGACCCTAGCGTCGCCCTGTGACAACCCGGCGGTTCAGGGCCACGTGCGGGCCTGCGCCGCGAAGACCTCCGGTGCGCTCGCCACCGGCAGCACGCACAGGAGATGCCCACCGGGGGCCCGCAGGATCCGACACTCCAACCACCGCGACACCTCGGTGGCGCCCAGGTCGATCAGGCGGGCCGTCTCGGCCGACACGTCGTCGGTCTCGATGTCGAGGTGGTAGCGCGGCGCGTCGTCCACCGCCTGCACGGCCGTGACCAGCCCCGGCAGCGCCTCGTGCAGGCCGACGAACTGCGGCTCCGCCGGATCGGACCGGGTGCTGACGCCGAGCGCCGCCGACCAGAACTCCGCCGCCTGCGCGGCCTCGGCCTCGGGGGCGTCGATCAGCAGGGCGTAGACGCGGCTCCGGTGCATGCGAGGCAGCATATCGGCGGGTGTGCGCTCAGTCATGCCCAGTGCCGGGACAGAGGGATGCTCCCGGCGCTCAGCCGACCGGCGGCGTCGGGGGACCGATCTGGGCGGCGAGCCGCTTCGGGGCCATGATGCGGTAGCTCTCGGTGAGCAACTCGCCCACCTCCTGCCAGTCCGTCTGCCCGTCCAGGATCATGCCCAGCACGTTCGGGCTCCAGTCCGGTTTGTAGAAGGGGTGCCCCGTGGCGAGGAGACCGGCGATCTCGTCGAGTGGCGACCGGAAGATCAGCAGGCAGGCGGGCTGGTCGAGTGCGGCGGCCCGGGCGAGGACCGGCTGGCGATCGGGGTCGACGGTGAGCACGTGGGCGATGGTCCGCTTGCGGATCCGCCAACGGGTCCCCACCCAGGCGGGCTCCTCGTAGGCCTCCGGCAGCCCCAGGCAGATCGGCCGCAGCCGGCCGAGGACCTCGGGCGGGACGTCTCCGGGTTCGGTCACGAGCAGCGACCCTAGTCGGCCGGTGTGACACGTTCCGCTCGTCGACCCCCGCCCGGCCAGGTGGTGCGCGCCCCGTCGATCCGCCAGGATGGGCCGTGGCGACCCTGGGCCGTCGTCCAGGCTCGACCCACCCCCGTGCCCCTGAGGAGTGCCGTGCCGTCCACCCTGCTCTCCCGCCGAGATCTCGACTTCCTGTTGCACGACTGGTTGGGGGTGTGCCAACTCGTCGAGCGCCCCCGCTACGCCGAGCACTCCCGGGAGACCTTCGACGATGCCCTGGACCTCGCCGAGCGGGTGGCCACCGAGCAGTTCGCCCCGCACAACCGCGCCGCCGACCTCGCCGAGCCCACCTTCGACGGGCAGCGGGTGCGGCTTCTCCCGCAGGTCCGCGCGGCGCTCGACAGTTTCGCCGAGACGGGCCTGCTCACCGCCGGGCTGGACGCCTCGGTCGGTGGCCTGCAACTGCCGCACGCCGTCGCGGCGGCGTGCTTCACCTGGTTCCAGGCGGCAAACGTGGCCACCTCGGCGTACCCGTTCCTCACCCTGGGCAACGCCAACCTGCTGCTCGCACACGGCACTGCCGAGCAGGTGGACACCTACGTCCGGCCCATGCTCGACGGCCGGTTCTTCGGCACCATGTGCCTGTCCGAGCCGCACGCCGGCAGCTCCCTCGCCGACATCACCACCCGGGCCGAGCCTCAGGCGGACGGCACCTACCGGCTCTTCGGCACCAAGATGTGGATCTCCGGTGGCGATCACGAGCTGGCCGAGAACATCGTCCACCTGGTGCTGGCGCGGATCCCCGGCGGCCCGGCCGGCGTGAAGGGCATCTCGCTGTTCATCGTGCCCAAGGTGCTCGTCGGCCCGGACGGGTCACTCGGCGAGCGCAACGACGTCGTGTTGGCCGGGCTCAACCACAAGATGGGTTTCCGGGGAACCACGAACACCCTGCTCAACTTCGGCGACGGCGGGCACACCCCGGGCGGTCGCGCGGGCGCGGTCGGCCACCTGGTCGGCGCGCCGCACCAGGGCCTGGCCCAGATGTTCCACATGATGAACGAGGCCCGGATCGGGGTCGGGGCCGGCGCCACCGCGCTGGGTTACACCGGCTATCTCAAGAGCCTGGCGTACGCCAGGGAGCGGCCGCAGGGCCGTCCGGTCGGTGCGAAGGACCCGGCGACGGCGCAGGTGCCGATCATCGACCACCCCGACGTACGACGGATGCTGCTGGCGCAGAAGAGTTACGTGGAGGGCGCGCTGGCGCTTGTGCTCTACTGCGCCCGGCTGCTCGACGAGCAGCAGACCGCCCCCGCCGAGGCGGACCGCGAGCGCGCGCACCTGCTGCTGGACGTGCTCACCCCGATCACCAAGAGCTGGCCGTCGCAGTGGTGCCTGCATGCCAACGACCTGGCGATCCAGGTGCTCGGAGGCGCCGGGTACACCCGCGATCACGACGTGGAGCAGCACTACCGGGACAACCGGCTCAACCCGATCCACGAGGGCACCCACGGCATCCAGGCGTTGGACCTGCTGGGCCGCAAGATGACCATGCGGGGCGGCGCCGGCCTCGCCGAGCTGACCGCGACGATCGGCGACACCGTCGAGCGGGGCCGAAAGGTCGGCGGCGAGGTGGCCGACCTGGCGGACCGGCTCGCCGCCGCGGTGGACCGGACGACCGCGGTCACCCGTCGGCTGTGGGCCGACGGCGACCCGGTGCTCGCGCTGGCCAACGCCACCGCCTACCTGGAGGCGGTGGGGCACGTCGTGATCGCGTGGATGTGGTTGGAGCAGGTGCTGGCGCTGCCGCCGGAGGAGGCCGGCGATGCGTTCCACGCCGGCAAGCGCCAGGCCGCGCGCTACTTCTTCCGTGTCGAGTTGCCCCGCACCGGCCCGCAGTTCGACCTGCTGGACAGCCGGGACCGGACGACCCTCGACATGAGCCCGGACTGGTTCTGAGCGTGCCGGATGTCAGCGTCGGCGGCTCTGGTGCTGCATCGCCTGCCGCCCCTTGACCACACCCAGGATGATCACGATCACCAGTGCGATCAGTCCGATGATGATCAGCCAGCGGACGGCCTCGAGGATCAGCCCGAGCAGGATCAGCACGCCGGCGACCACGCCGACGACCCAGAGCAGTGCACGCATGTCCACCTCCGGTAACCGGCCGCGCCTGGTGCGGCGGGCACGGGGTCACCTTTCCCGATCCGGCCGCCACCATGCCCGCGTGAGGTGAGACGCGCTACTTCCGATCGACCCGGGGTCCGTCCGGCCGGCTCAGCCTTCGGCGCGCGCCACGTAGACCGTGTTGGCGGACTCACCGCCGGTGAGCGGGTTCGCGAACGGCACGACGTGCGCCCGCACGCTCGGGAACACCTCGGTGAGCGCCGCGGTGAACTCGGCGTCCGGCGGGTCGTCCGACCAGAGCGCGAAGACCCCCTCGGGGCGCAGCAGGGCGGCCAGCCGACGCAGCCCGGCCGGCGGGTAGAACGCCGCGTGGCTGGGGTGCAGGACGTTGCGCGGGGAGTGGTCGACGTCGAGCAGCACGGCGTCGAACCGCCGCCCGGGCACGTCGGCGTCGAACCCGGTGGTGCCGGCCACCGCCGCGAAGAAGTCGGCCTGCACGAACCGGGTCCGCGGGTCCTCGGCGAGCCCCGCCGCGAACGGCAGCAGACCCCGGCGGTGCCAGTCGATCACGTCCTCGATCGCCTCGACCACCAGCAGCGAACGCACCCGTGGGTCGCCGAGCGCCGCGCAGGCGGTGTAGCCCAGCCCGAGACCGCCGACCACCACGTCGAGCGAGTCACCGGCCACCTCGGCGAGGCCCAGCCGGGCCAGCTCGATCTCCGCGACCGGGAACAGGCTGGACATCAGGTACTCGTCGTCGAGCTTGACCTCGTACACCTCGACCTGGAGGGCCGGATCCCGGCGTCGGCGCAGGCTGATCGCGCCGATCGGGGTCTCCCGCCAGGCCAGCTCCTCGAAACGCGCGCCCACGGGTGCCCTCTCGCCGCCGGATTCGTCCCCGGATGGTACCGGTTGCCCCGTGCCGGACACGCAGGGTCCCGAGACATCGACGCAACGCTTATTCTGTGCCCGGCCGATCCACCGGAAGGGACCTCATGCCGTCGCGGCAGGACCAGCTGCACTCGTACCAGTTCAGCGTTCAGCGGGCGGTCGCCGCTCTGGTCATGCGGGAGACCGACCCCGCGCAGTCGCCGTTTCGGCGGCTGGCCGGGGCCGGCCTCGCCAGCGTCCTGGTCGCGGCGATCGGGCTCGGCGGCTTCGCGCTCTACGGCCTGTTCGCCGGGGGTGGCAAGGGCTGGCGCGACCCGGGTGCGGTGATCGTGGAGAAGGAGTCCGGTGCGCGGTTCGTCTATCGCGAGCAGAAGCTGCACCCGGTGCTCAACTACGCCTCGGCGCTGCTGATCGTCGGCGCGGACCGGTCCAAGACCGTGCTTGTCTCCCGCCGCACGATCGACGGCGTGCCGCGCGGGCTGCCGCTGGGCATCGCCGACGCGCCGGATTCGCTGCCCGCCCCCGGCCGGCTGGCCACGGCGGGGTGGACGGTCTGCTCGACGGCCCCCGCAGGTGAGACGCCCCGCTCCGCGCTGCTGATCGGCACCGAAGCCGGCGGTGGCCGGCTGCTGGGTGACGAGGCGTTGCTGCTGCGGCACCCCGACGGCGGGCTGCACCTGGTCTGGCACCAGCGGCGCTACCTCGTCCGCGATCCCAGCCGGGTGCTGGCGGCGCTCGCCACCACCCGCGCGCAGGCGGTGGCGGTGGCGCCCGCACTGCTCAACTCCCTGCCCGCCGGCAGCGATCTCGCCCCGCTCGACCTGCCCGGGCTGGGTCAACCCGCCTCCCGGGTGCCGGGCGCCGCGATCGGCACGGTCTACCTGGTGAGCAACTCCGGTGGCGGCCGGCAGTACGCGGTCGCCGTCGACGCCGGCGTGGCCGGCATCACCGAGTTGCAGGCCGGGCTGTTGCTGGCGCGCACCGGGCAGGGTGAGCCGGTGCCGATGACGTTGGGCCGATTCGCCGCGCTGCCCATGGTGCCCGACCTCGCGCCGAGCGGCGCGAACGCCCCACCGCCGACCCCGCCCCGGCTCGCGGCTGGCGACGACGGGGACCTGTGCACCCGCGTCGCCGACGACGGCGGGGTTGCCGAGGTGCGCTGGGGCGTACCGCTGCGGGACCTGGCGGCCACACCGCGGACCGCGCCCGGCGGCGGCGCGGTGCTGGCCGACCACGTGGTGGTGGAACCGGGTCGTGGCGCGGTGGTCGAGGCCGCCGCGGCGCCCGGCGCGTCCGGCGGCGCGGTGTCCGTGGTCACCGACCTGGGCCGACGCTACGTGCTGGCCGACCGGGAGGTGCTGCCGATGCTCGGCTACCGCGAGGTGCGCCCGGTGCGGCTGCCCGCCGGGCTGGTCAGCCTGGTGCCCGCCGGCGCCACCCTCGACCCGGCCGCCGCCCGCGCCGTCGCCGCCCCGGACTGAGGGGCGACGCCGCCCGCCCGACCGGGCCGGGGCCGCCCGACCGGGCCGGGGCCGCCCGACCGGGCCGGGGCCGCCCGACCGGGCCGGGGCCGCCCGACCGGGCCGGGGC